>NZ_CP011273.1:4554971-5205681 GCF_001610895.1 Planctomyces sp. SH-PL62
CGGGGCCCTGGGCCCCCGCGGCCTGGGCGCGGGAGACCGAGGCGTTCACCATGTTGGCGATGCCGAGCAGCCGGTCCTCCACCTTCTTGAGGTGGGTCGCGATCTCGGTCTTGGCGGGGTCGAATTCCGTGGCGCGGGCGCCGATCGTCTTGCGGAATTCGTCATATTGGGTCAGCGCTTCATCGGCCTCTCGGCGCGACTTGGAGGCCTTGTCGGTCTCCGACGCGAGCAGGCCTTCCGAGCGCGCGTAGGACGAGTAGAGGAAATAGGACGTCACGGCCAGGATCACCGTGAGCGTCACGAAGACCGCGACTGCGATCTTGAGACCCTGGGATTCGTTGGAGGCGGCCATGAATCAAGACTCCTCGGAGCGGAGCGGAGGCGACAGCGCATGCGGTCGGCCGGTTTGCAGATACTATGTCACATGAGAAGGGGAAATACGAAACCTGCGCCGGGAAATCCTACGCGGGCGACCCATCCGGAACGGTATTTTCGACAGAATCGACGTGGCCGGACTCCCCGGTCCGGATCGGGCCGCTCCAGAACGGCGACCGGAGGGCCGAATACAGGAGGGTCGGGCCGCACGCCCGGGACGCGTCCCGACCCCTCACTGGATGACTACGATGGCCGATCGCCCAACGTTCTATATTCTCGACGCTTACTCCTTGATTTTCCAGGTCTTCCACGCCATCCCAGAGATGACGAGCCCGACCGGAGGGCCCACGAACGCCGCCTTCGGGATCTTCCGGGACGTCCTCAACCTGTTCCGCGACCGCAAGCCGGACTACATCGCGGCCGCCTTCGACGGCGGGGGGCCCGTCTTCCGGTCGGAGATCTTCGCCGACTACAAGTCCAATCGGCCCGACATGCCGATCAACCTCGTCCCCCAGATCGACGTGATCCGGCGCATCTTCGAGGGATTCAACGTGCCGGTCCTGGTCGAGCCCGGCATGGAGGCCGACGACGTCATCGCCACGCTCGCCCGACGCGGCGAGGAGCGTGGGCTCGACGTCTTCATCTGCACGTCCGACAAGGACGCCCGGCAGTTGATCAGCGATCACGTCAAGATCCTCAACATCCGCAAGAACACCCTGATGGACGAGGCGGCGCTGGAGAAGGAGTGGGGGATACGGCCGGGTCAGGTCGTCGACTTCCTGGCCCTCACCGGCGACGCCGTCGACAACGTACCCGGCGTCCCGGGGATCGGCCCGATCCTCGCCTCGGGATACCTGAAACAGTTCGGCGACCTGGAGACACTCCTGGCCAACCCCGACAAGGTGAAAGGCCCCAAGAAGCAGCAAGCCCTCCGGGACAACGCCGAGGTGGCCCGCCGGGCGCGGAGCCTCGTGGCCCTTCGCGACGATCTGGAACTGGCCCTGGACTGGAACGCGCTCCAGGCCTCGCCTCCCAACGCCCCGGTCCTCCGGGAGATCTGCGTCGAATCGGGTTTCCACCGCTTCGCCGCCGACCTGAGCGACTCAAAGGAGACGGTCCCCGACGCACCGAAAGCCGAGTGGGTCGCGAGATATTCGACGATCGACACCCCGGAATCGTTCCAGACTTTCGTCCAGGAATTACGGAAACAGCCCCGATTCTGCATCGACGCCGAGACGACCTCGATCAATCCGCTCCTGTCCAGCCTCGTCGGGATCGCCGTCTCCTGGAACGCGGGAGAGGGTTTCTACATCCCCTTGCGGGCCCCGATCGGCTTCAAGATCCTCGACCCCGAGATGGTCCTGGACGCCCTGCGGCCGATCCTCGCGGACCCGGAGGTCGAGAAGGTCGGCCAGAACCTCAAGTATGACATGCTGGCCTTCCGTCGGGCGGGCGTCTCGATCGAGGGGCCGATCACCGACACCATGATCCTCAGCTACCTGCTCGAAAGCGGCGAGCGCAACCACAGCCTGGACCAGCTGTCGGACCGCCTCCTGGGCCACAAGATGATCCCGATCTCCGATCTGATCGGGAAGGGGAAGAAGCAGCTCAGGATGGACCAGATCGACGTTCCGCGCATCGCCGAGTACGCCGGGGAGGACGCCGACGCGACCTGGCGGGTCTACGAAATCCTCGCCCCCCGGGTCCGCGAGGAGGGCCTGTGGGACCTCTACGCCGACCTGGAGCGCCCCCTCGTCTCGATCCTGATGCGGATGGAAGAGATCGGCGTCATGGTGGACGTCCACCGGCTGAAGGAGCTTTCCGACGACTTCGCCGTCCGGCTCGCGGCAACCGAGGAAGAGATCCACAAGCTCGCCGGCCGCCCGTTCAACATCAACTCCGTGCCCCAACTCCGCCAGATCCTCTTCGAAGAGCTGAAGCTCCCCAAGCTTCAGAAAACCCCCGGCGGAGAGTTGAGCACCGCGACCGAGGTCCTGGAGGAGCTGGCGAGCAAGCACCCCCTGCCCGCCCTCCTGGTCCGGCATCGCCAGCTCACCAAGCTGAAGGGGACCTACCTCGACGCCCTGCCGCTCCTCGCCCATCCCGACGACGGCCGGATCCACGCGTCCTTCAATCAGGGAGTGGCGGCCACCGGCCGGCTCAGCTCCAGCGACCCCAATCTCCAGAACATCCCCGTGCGGACCGAGGAAGGCCGCCAGATCCGTCAGGCGTTCGTGGCCGAGGGGGACGACCAAAGGCTCCTGACGGCCGACTACTCGCAGATCGAACTCCGGGTCCTCGCCCACTTCTCCCAAGATCCGGCGCTGTGCAAGGCCTTCGAGGCCGACCACGACATCCACCGCGCCGTCGCGGCGAGGATCTACGGCGTGGCCGAGGATCAGGTCGACGACACGATGAGACGGGTCGCGAAGACGGTGAACTTCGGCGTGATCTACGGCCTCAGCCCGTTCGGCCTGGCCGGACGACTGGGCATCAAACAGTCCGAGGCGGCGGCCTTCATCGACGCCTACTTCCAGGAGTATCAGGGAGTCGACCAGTTCATCACCCGGACGCTCGAATCCGCCCAGGCTTCGGGGCGTGTCGAGACGATTTTGGGCCGCCGTCGGCCGATCGCGGGGATCAAGGCGACCACCGGGAGGAATCGGAACCTCGCCGAGCGGACGGCCGTCAACACGGTGATCCAGGGGTCCGCGGCCGACCTCATCAAGCGGGCGATGATCCTCGTCGATCGTCGGCTCCGCGAGGAGCGCCTGGAGGCTCGGATGATCCTCCAGATCCACGACGAATTGGTCTTCGAGAGCCCGGTCTCGGAGCTGCCGCGGCTGGCCGCGCTGGTCCGCGAAGAGATGACGCGGGCGCTGTCGCTGGCGGTGCCGCTGAAGGTCGACCTGGCCGTCGGGAGGAACTGGCTCGACGTCGAGACTCCCGACTATTGAGGCGGCGCAGGCGCGGAGGGGCGAGGCCGGGGCGCGACGCGCCGGCGGGCGGGCTCGCCCCCGGTTTTCCGAGGTTTTCCATTGCAGGCCCGAGGCGCAGGGCGTATAAGTGAGTGGACTAATCGTGTATGGCCAGCAGCCGAGTTCCGGTGCTTTCCCATCACCTCCATCATCTCCCTCCCGCGATCCGCACCCACGAGATTCGCCCAGGATCGAGATGACGGCCATGAGAATCTCCGTCGCCCACCCGCTCTTCCGGTGTCGCACGCCTCGACCGTGCCGCCACGGACGAGCCTGATCGTCCGACCCGACGCCGGTCTGGCCCGACCGCCCCGGCGTGCGGGCATGACAGCCTCCTCCACGCTCCGCCTCGACCGACGGCGGGCCGTCGCGCCCGGTGCGAGTCGCGTCTCCGCTTCCCCATTTTTCCCTCGTCGCGAGCCACAGGTCCGTCATGTCCGAGTCGTCCACGACTATCGGAGAGTCCCCCGCGCAAGCGTCGCGGTGGAAGTCGGGTGCGCTCCCCGTCGTCGGCCTGACCGGCGGCGTCGGCGGCGGCAAGAGCGCCGCGGCGGCCCTGCTCGAGTCGCGTGGCGCGGTCGTGATCGACGCCGACTCGGTGGGTCATGAGGTGTTGCGGCACGCCGAGATCGCGGCCCAGGTCGTGGACCGCTTCGGCCCCCGAATTCTGGGGGCCGACCAGGCGATCGACCGGCGGGCGCTCGGCCGCATCGTCTTCGACGATCCCACGGCCCGACGGGATCTTGAGGCCCTCCTCCATCCGACGATGTTCGAGGAATTCGCCCGGACGATCGGCGACGCGCAACGGCGAGCGGACGCCCGGTTGGTGGTGCTGGACGCGGCGATCTTGTTGGAGTCGAACTGGGATCGCGCCTGCGACCTCGTGGTCTTCGTCGAAGCTCCCCGAGAAACCAGGCTCGCGAGAGTCCAGGCGACTCGGGGCTGGACGGCCGACGAACTCGATGCGCGCGAAGCGGCCCAGTGGCCGGTCGAACGTAAGAAATCCCGCGCCGACTACGTTCTAGTCAATGACGAGGACGCTTCATGTTTGGAATCGAAGGTCGATCGATTCGTCGCCTGGCTCGAGGATGAGTCCCGATGCGCCGGGCGACCTCTTCCGGCCCCGACCTCGAGCGATTCGCCCGGGGCTGGTCCGTCGCCAGCTCGTCACGAACTGCGACTTGATCCATGAGGATCGTCGCTCCAGCCCCTCGACGCCGACATGCCTCCCCGCGCTCGACTCTCCTGATCCTTCAATTCGCCGTCCCTCGCTATTCAAAGGCTTCACCTCGGTCATGCTCTTCGTCAACCCGCCTTGGATCCGGCGATCCCCCGCTTCGAGTCGGTCCGTCAACCGTCGCAAAGCCGGACGGGCTCACGGCTCGAACGATCTCCGATATCGCCCCGCCCCGTGCCATATCCCGCATCCGCGGCTCGGCTGATCCACTCGTCTAGTCTGTTCAGGAGAACGGTTCATCATGCCTAACGAGACACGCCCCCGCCGCGAGTCCTCTGGAAGCTCCCGCATCCGCAAGACCGCCGCGGCCTCCCCTCCGCCCGCTTCAGACGAGAACGCCGGATCCGCCTCCGCCTCGACTCCCAATCATTCGCCGGTCTCCGAGTCGCCCGCCGCTTCCGAAACCTACCGCGAGCGCCCCTCGCGCGAACCGTATCGCGAGGAAGGCCCGGCCGACCGCGAGCCGATCCGGTTCATCCGATCCCGCGACCGCGCCGAACCGGCCGCCGAGCGGCCCGAGCGCGAGCCGGGGATGACCCTTCGCGAGCGCCTCGCCCGCGACCGCGCCGAACGCGAGGCCGCCTCGCCGCCCCCCGCGCACGACGGCATCCCGCTCTCGCGCGATCGGGATCGAGATCGCGACAGGGACCGCGAGGCCGCCCCGCCCGTCCGCGAGCGGGTCCGCGAGGCTCGCGAGCCCGAGGCGTCCGGCTCCCGCGAGCGCCCGGAGCGCGAGGCCTCGTTCAACTCCCGCGATCGCGACTACTCGACGTCCACCAAGCCCGAACGATCTCCTTCTCCGTCGGCCTCGCCGTCCCTGGGCGAAGGCGCGGGCGAAGCGTTCCCCGACGTCGAGGACGACGACGTCTTCGGGGATGTGGCGATCCACGATCGCTACGAGGACATCAAGCGCGGTGAGATCCATCTCACCGAGCTCCAGAAGATGACGATGCCTCAGCTCATCAAGACGGCGAAATCCGAAGGGATCGCCGAGTACATGGGGCTGAAGAAGCAGGACCTCATCTTCAAGATCCTCAAGGAGAGGGTCAAGCAGAACGGCCTGATGTACGGCGAGGGGACCCTGGAAGTCCTGCCCGACGGCTTCGGCTTCCTCCGCAGCCCGGACTACAACTACCTGCCCTGCCCCGACGACATCTACGTCTCCCCCAGCCAGATCCGCCGCTTCGGTCTCAAGACCGGCGCTATCGTGTCGGGCCAGATCCGCCCCCCCAAGGAGAACGAGCGGTACTTCGCGCTCCTGCGGGTCGAGGCGATCAACTTCGAGGACCCGGACAAGCTCAGCGAGAAGGTCGGCTTCGACGACCTCACGCCGCTGCACCCCCAGGGCCGCATCCGGCTCGAGACGACCAACGAAGAAATCAACATGCGGGTCGTCGACCTCGTCACGCCGATTGGCTTCGGCCAGCGCGGCGTGATCGTGGCGCCCCCTCGGACCGGCAAGACGATCCTCCTCCAGAAGATCGCCAACAGCGTCCTGACGAACCACCCCGAAGCCTACGTCATGGTCCTCCTGATCGACGAACGGCCGGAGGAAGTGACCGACATGGAGCGGTCGGTGAAAGGGCCGACGGCCGAGGTCATCAGCTCGACCTTCGACGAGCCCGCCTCGCGACACATCCAGGTCGCCGAGATGGTGATCGAGAAGGCCAAGCGGATGGTCGAGTTCGGCAAGGACGTCGTCATCCTGCTCGACTCGATCACCCGGCTCGCCCGCGCCTACAACACCGAGGCGCCCCACTCCGGCAAGATCCTCACCGGCGGCATCGACGCCTCGGCGCTGCAGAAGCCCAAGCGGTTCTTCGGCGCCGCCCGCAAGATCGAGGAGGCCGGCAGCCTGACGATCCTGGCCACCGCCCTGGTCGACACCGGCAGCCGCATGGACGACGTGATCTTCGAGGAGTTCAAGGGGACCGGCAACATGGAACTGCACCTCGACCGTCGCCTGGTCGAGAAGCGGATCTGGCCGGCCATCGACGTCAACAAGTCGGGCACGCGGCGCGAGGAGCTCCTCATGGACGCCGACGAACTCCGCCGAGTCTGGATCCTCCGTCGCGTCCTCAACGACATGAACCCCGTCGAGGCCATGGAGCTGCTCACCGGCCGGATGAAGAAGTCCAAGACCAACGGCGAGTTCCTGTCGAGCATGAACCTGTCGTAAACTGGTCTTCCGGCCGGATTCGTCCCCACGACCGACACCGGGTCCGCGCCGGGCTTCTTAGGAGGCCCGGCCGGACCTTTTCCGTTTCCCAGCCGATCCCCCAACCCCCCGACGCCCATGCCGATCTACGAAGGTGATTTCTCGCCCCCCTCGGGCCGGTTCGCGATCGTCGCCTCCCGCTTCAACTCTCTGGTGACCGAGGCGCTGCTGGCAGGCTGCCGCGACGCCTTCGTGCGCCACGGGGTCGCCGACGACCGCCTGGACGTCTACTGGGTCCCCGGCTCGTTCGAGGTCCCGCTGGTCGCCCGCAAGCTCGCAGAGTCCGGGGCGCACGCCTCCGTCATCTGCCTGGGCTGCGTGATCCGGGGCGAGACCGGCCATTACGACCACGTCGCCGGCCAGGCCGCCGGCGGCATCCTCCAGGCCGGGCTCGCCACCGGCGTCCCGGTGATCTTCGGCGTCCTGACCACCGAGACCGTCGAGCAGGCCCTCAACCGCTCCGGCCTCAAGTCCGGCAACAAGGGGGGCGAGGCGGCGATGGCGGCGATCGAGATGGTCAATCTCCTCGGAAAGATCGGCGGTCAATAACCGGGCCCGAGCCGCGAACCCTCTTGTGGTCGGATCGGGTGCGCCGGAATGCTCCGTTGGACGGGAGGACGATGTGGGGGATCACGAGTCGGCTCGCTCGAAGCAGCTCACCACCGGGCTCTGGCTGGTCGGGATCGGATTCATGCTCTTCAGCGGGCGGTTCTGGCCCGAGGTCTTGTTCCTGGTGGGTTCCGTCCGGCTGGTGGAATCGATCTACGACCCGAAGCGTAGGAACTCGCGCCGGGCGGGGATGGTGCTTATCCTGTTCGGCTTACTCATCGGTTGTCGGCTGGGGCTCGTCGAGATCCTCATCCTGGCGGGGGCCTGGATGGTCGCCTCATCCCTGTGGGCGTCCTCGTCGACCCGCAAGCCGAGGGTGGACCTCTCGCTCGAATAGCCGTCGTCCAGGTCGCCGGAGGCTCGTCGGAGCGAACCGACGAACGCGAGGATCATGGGAGGCCGGATCGTTGAGGATGATGCATCGGGACGACACGAGGGCGGTTTCGGCCGGCATCTGGCTGATCGGCATCGGGCTGCTGCTCGCCTCGCGACAGTTCTGGCCCGGGATCCTTTTCCTGGCCGGCGCGGTCTCGCTGGTCCAGGCCTACGCCCAGCCGAGGAGGCGGAGCGCCGCCCGCGCCGGGATCATCCTCATCCTGGTCGGCTTCTGGGCGATCATGCGGTTCAGCCTCCCGTTCTTCCTCGTCGCGATCGGGGTCTGGATGATCCTGACGTCGGCCATGACCACGGCCCCGAGCCGCAAGCCGTACATCGATCAAACGCTCGACTGAGCCCATCCCTGAGACGACGACTTCGGAGCCTCGCCATGTCCTCGGTCCTGCTGCCGCAAGCCTTCTGGTTCCGGGTCTCCGCCTCCTGTCCTCGGGTCGAAGATCTCCCGCGAGAAGGGAAAGCCGGCCGCCTGCTCGACCTTCCCAACGACTGCGCGATCCCCGACCTCGCGGCGCTCGACGGCCGGAGTTCGTGGGCCTCGGTGCGCGTCGGCTGGAACTCGCGAGGGATCGGGATCACGGTCGACGCCGACGGCCTCGGCGCGAATGCCAGGACGCCGGACCGGGCCGAGGGCTTCGCGAACGTCGTCTTCTGGATCGACACGCGCGACACCCGGAACGTCAGCCGGGCGACCAGGTACTGTCACCGTTTCCAGGGCCGTATGACGCTCGGCCGCGACAAGAAGACGCTCACCGCCGAGGTCGAGCAACGGCCGATCGCCCGCGCCACGGCCGACGCCCCACTCACCTCCCCTTCCCTCCTCGCGCATCGCTCCGAGCTGATCAAGAAGGGCTGGCGGTTCGAGCTGTTCCTCCCCGCGGCGGCCCTTCACGGCTTCGATCCCGAAACGAACCGCAAGCTCGGCTTCGCCTACCAGATCTCCGACGCCGAGCGCGAGGATCAATTCCTGGGCATCGGTCGGGACTTCCCGCTCGGGGAGAATCCCAGCCTCTGGTCGACTCTGGAACTCAAGGGGTGAGCCCGTCAAGCGGTTGAACCGACCTGTCCCAGCGGGCGGAAATCCCCTAAAATCGAGGTTCATCAGCCCCTCGCGCGGACGTCGCGGGCAGTCCCGCTCCGCGCCTCCTCGCCAGAGGGTTGCTGGAGGAACCGCAATGCCTGAATTCGCCTACCAAAACCCCTTCCCGCTTGGTCCCGACACGACCGAATACCGCAATCTTGGCAAGGACCTGGTCTCGACTGCGACCTTCGACGGCGACGAGATCCTCAAGATCCAGCCCGAGGCGCTGACGCTCCTGGCGCGCGAGGCCCTCCGCGACGTCTCATTCCTCTACCGTCCCGCCCACCTGCGGCAAGTCGCCGCGATCCTCGACGATCCCGAAGCCTCCCCGAACGACAAGGGGGTCGCGATCGCCCTGCTGCGGAACGCCGCCGTCGCCGCCGGCTTCCAGCTCCCCATGTGCCAGGACACCGGCACGGCGACGGTCGTCGCCAAGAAAGGCCAGCGCGTCTGGACCGGGGGCCACAAGGACGAGGAGTGGATCTCGAAGGGGATCTACGAGACCTATCAGCAGGAAAACCTCCGCTACTCGCAGACGATCCCGGTCTCGATGTTCGAGGAGATCAACTCGGGGACCAACCTCCCCGCCCAGATCGACATCCTCGCCACGAACGGTTCGAGCTATGATTTCCTGTTCGTCGCCAAGGGGGGCGGCTCGGCCAACAAGTCGTACCTGTATCAGGAGACGAAGGCCCTGCTGAACCCGGCGAGCCTGGAGAAGTTCCTCAAGGAGAAGCTCCGCTCGCTCGGCACGGCGGCCTGCCCGCCGTACCACCTCGCGGTCGTCGTCGGCGGCACCTCGGCGGAGGCGACGATGAAGACCGTCAAGCTCGCCAGCGCCAAGTATCTCGACCACCTGCCGACCGAGGGGAACAGGCTCGGCCAGGCCTTCCGCGACCTGGAGATGGAAGCGAAGGTCATGGAGATCGCCCGCAAGAGCGGCATCGGCGCCCAGTTCGGCGGGAAGTATTTCGCCCTCGACGCACGCGTGATCCGGCTTCCTCGCCACGGCGCCTCTTGCCCCGTCGGCCTGGGCGTCTCGTGCTCGGCCGACCGCAACGTCAAGGGCCGCATCGACCGCGACGGCGTCTGGCTCGAAGTCCTGGAGCGCGACCCCGCCCAGTACATCCCCGCGCGATACCGCACCGGCCTGGGCGCGGAGCACGGCGTGAAAGTCGACCTGAACCGGCCGATGGCGGAGATCCTGGCGGAACTCACCCAGTACCAGGTCTCGACCCCTCTCAAGCTCAACGGCCGGATGATCGTGGCGCGCGACATCGCACACGCCAAGATCAAGGAGCGGCTCGATCGCGGCGAGGGGATGCCCGACTACCTCAAGGCCCATCCGGTCTACTACGCCGGACCGGCCAAGACGCCCGAGGGGATGCCCTCCGGCTCGTTCGGCCCGACGACCGCCGGCCGCATGGACAGCTACGTCGACCTCTTCCAGTCTAACGGCGGCTCGATGATCATGATCGCCAAGGGGAACCGCTCGCAGGCCGTCACCGACGCCTGCAAGAAGCACGGCGGATTCTACCTCGGCTCCATCGGCGGCCCCGCCGCCCTGCTCGCCCACGACAGCATCAAGAAGGTCGAGCTGCTCGAATATCCCGAGCTGGGCATGGAAGCCGTCTACCAGATCGAGGTGGTGGACTTCCCCGCTTTCATCCTCGTCGACGACAAGGGGAACGAGTTCTTCTCGCAGCTCCCCGTCGTCGCCTGACCGGAACCCCTTCGTGCGGGCGACGCCCCTCGGGCGCGCCCGCATGGAGTCGGCGAGGCTCAGGGGAGCGTGGCACGTCCGGCGAAGCGGGCGTCCCGGCCGAGAGCCTCCTCGATCCGCAAGAGGCGGTTGTACTTGGCCAGACGCTCCGACCGCGCCACGGAGCCGATCTTGATCTGGCCCGCCGCGGTCCCAACCGCCAGGTCGGCGATGGTGGCGTCCTCGGTCTCGCCTGAACGGGCCGAGACGATCGGACGGAAGCCCGATCGCCGCGCCGTCTCCAGGGCGTCGAGCGTCTCGCTGAGCGTCCCCACCTGATTCACCTTGATCAGGACGGCGTTCCCCGCCCCGTTCTCGATTCCGCGACCGAGCCGCGCCGTCTGGGTGACGAACAGGTCGTCGCCGATGAGCTGGACCTTGCTCCCGAGGCGATCCGTGAGCGCCTTCCAGCCCTCCCAGTCGTCCTCGGCCAGGCCGTCCTCGATGGAAACGATCGGATAGCGCTCCGTCCAGCGGGCGAGCAACTCGATCATGGCCCCGGCGTCCAGGGGCCGCGAGCCGGTCGCCGAGAAGCGATAAGTCCGGGAGGACTCGTCGAAGAAATGGGTCGAGGCGACGTCGAGGGCGATCGCGCCTTGCTCGCCGGGGGTCAGGCCGCAGAGGTTCATCGCCTCCACGACGATCTCGAGCGCCTGCTCGTCGCCGCTCAGGCGGGGCCCGTATCCCCCCTCGTCTCCGACCAGCGTCGATTCCATGCCGAGCTTCGCGAGCACCTGGCCGACCGCCCGGTACATGGCGACGATCGTCTCCAGAGCCTGGCTGTAGCTCTCGGCGCCGATGGGGATGAACAGCACGTCCTGGATGTCCAGGTTTCGGCCCGCGTGCAGCCCCCCCGAGATCATGTTGACCATCGGCAGCGGGAGCGTCGGCTCCTGCGGGACGGCGTCGCCGAGGCCCTTCGCACGGGCCTTCCAGAGCCGATTCAGGTGGAGGAAAAGCTCCTCGCCCCGGGAGGCCGCCGACGCGTGCGCCACGGCCAGCGATACGCCCAGCAGCGCGTTCGCGCCCAGGCGACCCTTGTTCGGGGTGCCGTCGAGGGCGATCAGCGCGGCGTCGACCGCCCGCTGGTCGTCCAGGTCCATGTCCAGGAGCGCCGGGGCGATCGTCGAATGGATATTGGCCACGGCCTTCGACACGCCCAGGCCGCCGTAATGGGCGGGGTCGGCGTCGCGAAGCTCGAGCGCCTCATGGCGGCCGGTGCTGGCCCCGGACGGAACGATCGCCGTCCCCCGCGCGCCGTTGGAGGCGAAGGCGTCGACCTCGACCGTCGGACGACCGCGCGAATCCAGGACCTGACGAGCCTTCAACGACCGGAGAGTCGGCATCGCGGATCACCTCGGAGATCGAAATATGTTCAGGAGCGGGATCGACCGACGCGGTCGAGGATCTCGTGCATCCCGTCCCAATCGGCGGGAGCTTCCTCGAAGAGCGCCAGCGCCGAGCGCCTGGCCGTCTCGCGCCTCGGCCCGTCGAGATATTCGACCGGGCTCTTGCCGTCGACCCTCGCGAGCAGGCACGCGGCGGTGTGCCGGATCGCCCGTGAGGAAAGCTCGGCCGGGGGACCGAGACGATCGCCCAGTTCATCGAAATAGGCGGCCAGGAAACCCGCTGCGAGACGTTGATAGTCGGCGTCGCCCACCACCCCGTGGATTCGCTTGAGCGCCAGGTGGCTGAGGAAAAAGCCGAGGTCGAAGCCGGGATCGCCGAGGTGGGCGCACTCGAAGTCGAGCAGCACGAGCCCCCGCGCGTGGATGAGGATGTTCTTCGGGCTGAAATCGCCGAGCACCAGGCCGCGGCGGTCTTCAGGGAGATTCATCTCGGCGATCAGGGCGTCGAACTTCGGGGCGAGGTCGGGATGGGCCCGCGCCGTGGTCCGATAGTAGGGATCCACACGTAGCTCGTCGAAGAGCGACGTGTCGGCGAGGCGCGGCGAGAACGCGGGATGGCGAGGGGCCTGGGCGTGGATGATCGCCAGGAGCGTTCCCAGCCTGGCGGCGACCTCGGGGTCGGCTTCGCCGCGCATCAGCCGGGCCTTCCACGTCTCGGAGTCCTCCGGTGCGCAGGTCATCCCGAAGAGGTATTCCTCGCGATCCTCGAACAGGATGCGGGGCGTGGCGCCGGCGGGGAGGAGTTCGGCGAGCACGCGGAGCGTCGCGTACTCGACCCAGATCCGGTCCAGCCGGGCGAGCCACTCGACGGCCACCCGCAGCCGTTCGCGGCACTGTTTGACGACGAATGGTTCGCGATCGGCCGCGTCCACACGCAGCACGACGTTCGAGACGCCGCCGCTCAGCTCGCGCACCGAAACGGGGACCCCCGCGCCGATCCTCCCGGACTCGCGGAGGTAATCCGCCGTATTCTCGGCCGTCAATTCGTGCATGGTCGGGACCGGCTCAAAGGAGCGTTTCAAGGAGGAGCTTGAGCTTGCGGACCTCGACCTCGCGATCGAACGCGTTGTCGGGGCGATCGAGGATCGCGACGGTCAGGGCGCGATTGTAGCCGGCCCGTTGGAGCAGGTTGACGATCCGGGCGTACTCGATCTGCCCCTGGCCGATGCGCACCTGAAACTCGTTCGCGTGCTTCCCCGTGTCGCGCAGGTGGATGTTCTGCACGTAGGGATAGAGCTGATCGACGTCGGATTCCTTGGAGGGTCCGCCGACGTAATGGCTGGGATCGAGGGTCAGGCCGAGCCCGGGAACCGACTTGCAGAGCTTCAGCGCCGTGGCGGCGTCGCCGGTGACCGAATCACGATGCGTGATGAGGGCCAGGACGAGGCCCTGGCGCATGGCGGTCGACGAGAGGCTCGTCAGACGCTGGATCTCGGCGTCCAGCGACGAGCCCGCGGGGGCGGCCGTCATCGTGAGGACGGCGACGTTCAGCAATTTGGCGAACCGGCAGTGGTTGTCGAACCGCTTCTTCTGGACGGGGTCGGCCCAGTCGACCGGTCCGAAATCCAGATAGAGGGTCGAGGGGATGAGCGCCGGGCCTCGCTTGAGCCTCAGAATGGCCGCTTCCGGATCGTCGCCGACCTCGGAAGGGCGCAGGTGCTGGCCGTCCTCCACGATGGCGAGCTCGAACTTGTCGAACTCCAACTCGGCGATGTGCCGAAGGGCGGCCTCCAGGGGCTCATTCGCGAAGCAAAGCGTGCTACAGGCTACGAACACCGTCTTCTCCTCCTACGTCCCACCGCGCCCCGCGCCGGACTTCGCCCCCGGCGTCGCGGCGAGCCTCTCGGCGCGTCGAAGACCGGGGGATTCCCAGGCGGGCCCGGTCTTCCACCGGGCGAGCCGATCTTACCGCAGGGTTCGATCGGCCGGTAGGGCAGAAGCGGCCGGCGCGTCCTCGCGGGGCTCGGCCCGGGCCGCCGACAGGTCGCCGGGCCTGGTGCCCCGAAGGAGCGCCTGAAGGCCCGGGTGCCTGGCCCAGTGGGAATCGGCGAGGCGGGCGAACTCCGCGTAGCGTTGCTCGCGATACGCCTGCAAGGCGGCCAGGAGCGTCCGCTGGGCGTTGAGCCGCACGGCCTTGGGGGCGATCTCTCCCAGGACGCGGACGTCGTCGATCCAGAGCGTGCCGGGCCCGGTCGATTCGAACCGCAGTCGGGCTGATGCGAGCCCCCCGGGCGGGATGTCCGACGCCCGCACGACGAGCGCCCGCCACTCCGTGGAGACTGCGGCCTCGGATCGCCGGACGTAAGGTCGGCCCTGGTGTTCGCCCTCGATCCAGATGCGGACGTTCTGCCCCTTGTCGCCCCGTAGATAGGCCTGGACGAGCATGCTGGTCCCCGCGCCGGGGCGGAACTCGCCGCTGAGGACGGACGCCGCCCCCTGGGGAGACTCCAGCTTGAGGGAGCGAGAGCCGGCGTGCGGCTGCGCCTCGTCGAGCGAGGCGGCGGCCCCGCCTCGCGCCCCCGTGTCGAGCCTCCAGCCGCCGGGGATCGGCGTCGCCGTCTCGCCCACCGTCGCCGAGGCGGGCGTCACCGGCTCCTGCTCGAAGCCGGCGTTCGGCGGCTCCACCAGGGGGTTGTCCAGCCCTCGGTTCAACGTGGCGAGCTGGATCGAGAGGTCCTGAAAGCGGGCTTCCATCGTCGCCAGGACGGCCTCGGGGGGATAAAGCGTCGGCTTCTCCAGCGAGGCTCCCGCAGCGCCCACCCGGACGACCGACAGGCCGTAGGGGGCCAGGTCGATGACCAGTTGCCGCCCCCCATCGGCCGCCTGCGGGGCCAGCTTCAATCGACGTCCGAGGTCCTCCACGATCGCCGAGGGGTCCCCTTTGACGACCCCGGCCAGGCGGATCGCGTACGGGGTGTCGTTGACGATCTCCAGGATCGTTCGGCCCGAGTCGGGGAGGGCCCGGACCACGACGCCCGAATCCTTCGCTCCCGCGGCGGGCTCGGCGGCGGGGCGGTCGTTGACGGGAAGACGGCGGAAAACCTCGGAGAAGCGGCGGACCCGCTCCTCGCGACCGGCCACGGCCGTCGCGGTCAGGACGATCCATCGGGCGTCGAGCGCCGCGACCGCGTGGGCCGTCGGGACGTCGACCGCAAGTGCGTCCCCGGCCGGGGGGCCGTCGCAGTCGGTCGCGTGATTCGGCCCGACGCGCCGCCGAGGGGGGCTCGTCCTTCGCTCGGGACAAGTTCGTGCTCGGCGTGGAGGAAGACACCCCGCCGAGAGAAGGGGAGCAGCTTCTCGTCAAGGTCTGGGTGGACGGCCAGGTCGCGGGCCAGGTCGTCGGCCGACAGTCCCGCCCCCCGGAACAGCACCGGAGCCTCCGGTCCCTTCGGCCACTCCTCCAGATCGAGCCCGACGCTCCGCCACGCCTGGCTCGGCGCGAGCCCCGCGAGGTCCACGCGACGAGCCTCCGCGCCCACCGGACCGTCCTCGAGCGTAGGCGTGGCGAGGGCGAGGATCGATCGGGGCGCGGTCTTGCGTGCCGCCTCGTTCAACTCGGCGTACAACCCGGCTACGGCCTTGGATCGCCAGGTCAGCCAGGGCATTCGGCCCACGCCCGCGAGGTACTTCGCCCGCACCTCGAAACGCCCGGGGTCGGTCGACTCCAGGCCCGGGATCTCCTTGGCCACCTCCGGCCCGAACGTCTCGCGAACGAACCGGGAGAAGGTCTCGTCGTCCATGCCGGTGTCCGGCGTCCCCAGCAAGGTCGGGCCGCGTCCCAGGCGGACGAGCACCCCCGCGAAGCCGGCTCGCCCCCCGCTCTCGGAGAGGGCTTCCACGATCCGGCGCTTGATCGCCTCGCGGACTCTGGGGTGCAGTGGCTGGTACATCCCGCCGTCGGGTTCGCCGGTGGCCCCGATCCGCGCAAGGCCTTGTTGGATCGACTCGGCGGAGTCGGGCGGGGGGAGTTCGGGGAACGCATCGGGGCGGCCGAGGTCGGGCTCGATCCAGACCGCGACGCCGTTTCGGGCCAGCACGCGAAGGATCAGGTCCAGCCGGTCCGGCCCCGTCGCATCCTCGTACAGCCGACCGGCGAGCCGTCGCCGTCGGGGCCGATCCTCAAGTCGTTCGGGAAGGACGACGAACGTCGCCCCGCAGGTCGCAAGGTAGCTCGCGAGGTTTTCCGCCGTGGTCAGGGGGTCGTCCAGGCCCGGCTCGGGAGAGACCGAGAAGCGGTCCAACGCGTCCCTCCCCGCCAGGTGGAGCCCGACCCCGCGACCATCGGCGTCCGCCCTCGGCGGCTTCGCGTCGGTCGGCTGGGGATCGAGCTCGACGAGCCGGACCGAGCCGATGGTCACGTCGGAGGTGGGATGGCGATTCAGCAGGAACAGGACGGGCTCGGCCGCGCCCGGCCACAGGAGCCACTCGATCGTCGTCGCGCCGGGCTTCCCGGCCGGGGAGCCGACGCCGCAGGAGTCGAGCAGCACTTTCGGGCGGCGATCCGACGAGCCGGGATCGATGAGCAGGGCCCCCAGCGCGGACGGATCGCCGCCGGCGACCGAGACCGTCAGGCGGTGCGGACGTTCCGGGTGGAGGGCGGGATGCAGCGAGACCGCCGACCAGGCCAGCCCCCGTTCGTCGGCCGCGGCGAGCCGCCCGGGCTCGGCGCCCGCCTTGGCGATGAAGCCACGGAGCCACTCCCGCTCTTTCTCGTGACGAGACGCCTGGGCCAGGATCTCCGCGGGGGGCTCCCACGCCGAACCGCCGGAGACGGAAGGCGACCGGCCCCAGGCCGAGAAGCGGGCGCCGCGCAGCCGGGAGAGGTCGAAGGAGTCGATCTCCGCCTCGCGAAGGGGCGTTTCCCCTCCCAGGAGCGCGACCGAGGGCTTCGCGCTCTGCGGGGCGAGGACCACCATGACGACTCGACGCAAGGCCGAGCTGGCCCCGCCGACCGGCTTCCGACGACGGATCAGGCGACCGATCCGTGACCCCTCACGAGGTCCGGCGCCGGTCGCCTCCCACGCCGCCTCGACTTCCAGGACGTAGGTCCCTTCCTGGGTCGGGGCCGGGACCGACCAGATGCGAGTCGGCGGATCGGGGCGATTGGCGGGGAGCAGCTCGCGCTGCTCAAACTGCCAGACGGGCTCTTGCTTGCCGATCGGCCGGAGCACGGCCGTCGTCCGAACGGTCACGTCGATCGCGTCGGGCTGGAGGATATTGTAGCCGATGGTCACCGGGACCGCCGCGCCGGGCTCGGCGAGGCCCCCTCGGCCCCCGCGCCGAAATCGATCGCCAGCACGTCCCAGGCGACCCGCTCCAGGGTCAGGCTCAGTCCCGAATCCTGGGCGACCGTCTGGGTGCGGTCGAGGACGGCGGAGATCGGCGAGCGGACCTCCTGCTCGCCGCGACGGACCACCAGGGTCGAGTCGAGTCCGGCCTCGATCCTCAGCCGGACGCGGCCGGTCGGCTCGGAGCCCAGCCGCCACGCGCCGGCGTCGGTCGGCGAAGGTCCGCCGTCTCCGCGCCGCGAGGGCTCGGCGTCCCAGGGCCAGGCCACGGCCTCGAGCACGCGACCGTCGGAGAACTCCAGCAGAACGTCTTGCGCGGGGGGCTCCAGGGCCGGCTTCTTCTCGGGAGCGGCGGGCACGGCCCAGCTCAGCTCGACCGTCAGCGCGACTCTTTGTGGGGCCTCCTCGCCGTCGCGAAGTCCGACGCCGAGCGCGGAGGGGGCCAGGGTCCCCATCACGGACACGGCCAGAATCGCCAGGACCTCGCGCCATCCCCTGCGCATGCGCCCTTCGCCGCCTCTCCTCGTTCGTGTTCCCGGGGCCATCCTCGACCAGCTCGCGGCGTCCGTGCCGTGCGGTGGGTCGTGGGGCCGATCGGCCGTTCCATCCCGGCGGCACGCGGAAGGCGTACCGACGGGGTGCGTCAAGAAATGCATCTCAGTCCAGGAATCGGCGTTCGGCGGGGCGCACTTCACCCCAATTCGAGGAATCCGGCAAGATCGTTCCCGTCGCCCTCAATCGGCGAATCGTTCGACGAATCGCGCGAATCGCCGGGGGTCGCGGAGCGGAGGGCCGTGGCCGAACGCGATCAGGCGGGGCTCAAGCGCCGCGATCCGCCGCGCCGACCGGCGGTTCTCGGCCGGATCGAGGGAGAAGACCCGCTCGGGCTCCCGGAGCATCGCCACGCCCAGATAAATATGGAGATTCGCCACGACGTCGCCCAGGACCAGGACGCGGTCTCGTTCACGCCAGAACGAGATGTGCCCCGCCGTGTGCCCCGGGGTTTCCAGAACCGTGAAGCCTCCGACGTCGTCCCCCTCGCGGAGCCTCCGGGAGACCGGATGGGCGGGACCGGTCCAGCGCGGGCCGACGGTTCGGCTGAGCCAGTGGGGGGGCATCCTCGCCATGATGAGGCCCTCGGTCTCGGCGGCGTCGGCGTCGGCCTCGCCGCACCAGAGCGGGACGCCGAACGTCTCGCAGACGGCCCGGCTGGCGCCCTGGTGATCAGGATGGGCGTGGGTCAGGACGTGGGCCTCGATCTTGCGACCCCGGAGCTGCCGCAGGATACGACCGGTCGCGAAGCGGGTGCCGGCGTCGACGAGGACGCCCCCCATCAAGTAGACGTTGACGGCGTAGGGCGGGAAGCCTCGCAGCAATTCCAGGTCTTCGGCCAGGCGGATCATGGTTTCGATTCACTCCCGAAGCTCGACATTGACCATCCAGCCTTCCTCGATCATGATCGCCGCGCGCCCGGGGTCAAGCTCGGGCTCCCGGAACTTCAGGTCCATCGGGAGGATGATCGTGCAGGGAAGCAATCGACGGCTCGCGGTCGTGCTGGTCGTGGCCGTCGCGGCGAGGGCCGCCGCGGTCCTGGTGCTCCAGAGCCACCACGTCCCCCACTCCACCTACGAGCACGGCGAGATCGCCGCGTCGCTCGTGGAGGGTCGGGGCTTCTCGATGCGGTTCCTCGGCGGCGAGGGGCCGACCTCGCAGCAAGCGCCGGCCTACCCGATCCTCGTCGCCGCCGCCTACGCCGTGGGGGGCGTCGAGCAACCGCTGGCCCTCTTGATCCTGGAGTTGGGACAGGCCCTGCTGGGCGGGCTGATGGTCCTGGGCGTCTTTCGGCTGGCGCGACTCGTCGCGCCGGAGCGGCCGGCCGTCGCCTGGTGGTCCGCCTGGATCGCGGCCCTTCACCCGACCCTCGTCTACGCCGCCACCCACGTCCAGGTGGCCCTCCTGGCCGCCACGCTCATCGTCTGGACGCTCGTCTGGGCTTACCGCGCCGGGTCCTCGGGCTCCCGGCGAGACGCCGTCGCCGCCGGCCTGCTGACGGCCCTCGGGGTCCTCGCCGATCCGATCCTCGGCCTCGTCGGGCTGGGGGTCTGCGCCGCGCTCTGGCTCACCCGGACGACCGCGCCGTCGAAGCGGCCGATCTGGCTCACGGGCGCGATCATGTTCGCGGTCGCCGCCCTGGGAGTCGCGCCCTGGGTGATCCGCAACGCGCTGGTCCACGGCGAGTTCGTGCCGATTAAGAGCACGTTCGGTTATGCGTTCTGGCAGGGCAACTGCACGATCAGCCAGGGGACCGACAAGGTCGTCCGCCCGTCCGTCGAGGAGGTGATGGAGGAGTCGAAGGCGGCGGGGAGCCTCGCCGCCTACAATCAGACCATCTGGAAGGCTCGGCACACGGCGGGATACATCGACGACGTGGCCTTCACGCCGGACTTCAAGCGATACCTCGGATCGCTCCCGGAGCCGGAGCGGTCGCGGGTGCTCCTGCGGATGGCGATCGACGACATCCGCAACGATCCGGCGCGGTACGTCGGGCTCTGCCTCCACCGGTTCCGGTCGTTCTGGCTGTTCGACGAGACGAACCCGCGATCGCGGGTGCTGGTGTACCGGGTCTCGCACCTGGGCCTGACGGCGCTGGCGGCGCTCGGGCTGCTCTTCGGGGGGTCAGGCTTTCGACGGCGGTCGATCCCGATGCTGGCGACCGCCGCCGCGCTCAGCGTCTTCCATGCGCTGACGATCGTATCGGCCCGGTTCCACATCCCGATCGAGCCGCTGATGGCGGTCTGCGCGGGCGTGGGGGTCGCCGGGGTGGTCGAATTGCTCGTCGGACTCGGACGGGTCCGGTCAGTAGCCCCGGCCCGCCGCGTCGAACAGGTCGGGGTCGTAGGCCGGCTTGGCTGACGATCCGAGGGCCTCGGAGGCCTCACGGTCACGGTCGCGGCGATACCCCTGATGCGAGAGGACGCCGAGGATGAAGGCCGTGAGGAGGCCCCCCAGGCCGACGACGGCCGCGGAGCCCCAGATCAGTCCCATCATCGGCATGAAGTCCGGGCTGCGCGAGGAGATGCTCGCGGTGGCGAGCAGGGCCCCGAACATGGACGCGCACGGGACGCCCGCCCCGATCGCCACGACCGAACCGGCCCCCGGCGGATTCGAGGCCGACTGGAGCGGACGGCCCGCCTTGATCGCCTGCATCCGTTCCAGGTGTCGATGGTCACGATTCCGGCCGACATGCTTGAACACGAGGATGAGGGGGACCAGGATCAAGGGAAGGGAGATGCCGGCCAGTGGAATGATCATCACGTTCATCTCGTCGTCCTCGGTTATCGGTCCATCGAGTCGCAGCCTGGCCCGGCGACTCGAACTGAGACTCATGGTAATTTGAAACCCGATCCACGACCAGTTTCCCCAGCGAGAGGCCCTCTCCCATGGCCCGCGACCATCTCCTCGTCATCGACCAGGGCACGACCAGTACCCGCGTGATCGTGTACGACCTGAAGCTTCGCCCCGTCGGCCAGGGGCAGGAAGAGGTCCTCCCGACGTATCCCCGGTCGGGATGGGTCGAACACGACCCGCGCGCGATCGTCGCCTCGGTCGGCGCCGAGGTCACCACGGCCTTGCTCAACGCCCGGGTGCGGGCGGAGCAGATCGCCGCGATCGGCATCACGAACCAGCGCGAGACCACCATCGTGTGGGATCGCAAGTCGGGCGAACCTATCGCGCCCGCCCTGGTCTGGCAGGATCGTCGGACGGCCGAACACTGCAATCGACTGCGCCACGAGCAGGCCTGGATCTCCCGACGGACGGGGCTCGTGATCGATCCGTACTTCTCGGCCACCAAGATCGCCTGGCTCCTGGATTACGTGGAGGGGGCCCGTCGCCGCGCCGAGGCGGGCGAGTTGGCCGCGGGGACGGTCGACACCCTCTTGATTCGGCATCTCACCGGCGGCGCCGAACACCTGACCGACGCGACGAACGCCTCGCGCACCCTGCTGATGGATCTGGAAACCGACCAGTGGTCGGACGAACTCTGTGAAGTCTTCGGCGTCCCCAAGGGAATATTGCCGGAGATCCGCCCCAGCGCCGGGGATTTCGGCGAAACAAGGGGCCTGGACTATCTGCCGGATGGGATCCCGATCACGGGCGTGGCCGGCGATCAGCAGGCGTCGTTGATGGGCCAGGGCTGCGTCCGCGAGGGCCAGGCGAAATGCACCTACGGAACCGGGGCGTTCCTGCTGGCCCACACCGGGACGCAGATCGTCCCTTCCACGCACGGCCTGCTCGCCACCCGGGCGGCGACGATGCGGGGCGAGCCCGCGAGCTACGCCCTGGAAGGGAGCGTGTTCGTCGCCGGGGCGGCCGTCCAGTGGTTCCGTGACGGCCTTAAGGCCATCGGCGCGGCCCCCGAGATCGGCGAGATGGCCCGGAAGGGCGATCCCGAAGGCGACGTGGTCTTCGTCCCGGCGTTCACCGGGCTCGGCGCACCGCACTGGCGGCCCGAGGCTCGCGGCACCATCTTCGGGCTCAGCCGCGCGACCACCCTGGCCGACATCGCCCGCGCCGCGCTGGAAGGGGTCGCGTTCCAGATCGGCGATCTCATCGAGGCCATCGAGGAGGATCTGAGCGAGCCGCTGACGACCCTGAACGTCGACGGCGGCATGTCCCGCTCGGATGAGTTCCTCGAATTCCAGGCCGACGTCCTCGGCCGCTCCGTCGTTCGGAGCCCGGAGACCGAATCCACCGCCCTCGGCGCGGCGCTGCTCGCGGGCCTCGGCGCCGGCGTCTGGCCCGACCGCGCGACGGCCCTCGATCTGCTGGCCTGCGGCGGCAAGTCGTTCTCGCCGGTTCGAGGAGCGGTCTGGCGGTCCAAGGCCCTGGAACGCTGGCGCCGCGCGGTCGAGACGACCTCCGGCCACTACCGGCTCGAAGCCGACTGATCCTCCGCCGTCGGGGCGTAGGAGGGCCTCGCCGAGCGAAGCCGCCCGGCGAGCCACAGGCTCACCAGCGTGAACGCCGCCGCGAACCAGCCCACGCGTGGGAAGTGCAAGATGGTGCCGTCGGGGGCCTTGGCCAACATCCAGCCTCCGACGTCGGCCGCGACGCCCGCCGCCAGGTGCTGGACCGCCGAGTTGGCGCTCATGAAGCCCCCTCGCCGCGACGGTTCGACGCTCCCCGTGATCATCGCCATCGCCGGGACCATGCGTCCCGCGTTGCTGAGCATCAGGAGCCCGAAGACCGCGGCGGCCGTCCAGATCGGCACCACCCCCAGGTTCGTGATCGCGATGAGCAGGAAGACGGTCGTCGCGGCCACGATGCGAAAGACCCGGAGCTTCCCGAAATGGTCCGCCGCCCGGCCGATCGCCGGGGCGCCGAAGAGCGTCAGCAGCCCTCCGGTGACGAACACCCAGAACAACTGGTCCTCCCGGATCCCCGAGTTCCCCACCAGATACAGGCTAATGTAAGGAATCACCGAGAATCCGCCGAACATCATCGCCACGGTGAGTGCGAACGCACGCAGGTGGTTGGCTTGCCCGAACGTCTCCAGCGTCTTCCGCCAGATCGAGGTCGGCTGAACCTCTCGAATGTGGCCCCGCAACGGCGGCATCACGCGGAGCGCCAGGAACAGGACCGGAAGCCCGAGCCCCGCCAGGAGCAGGAACGGGGCCTGCCAGCCGTATCTCGTCCCGAGCGTCAACCCCACCGGGATGCCCACGACCGAGGCGATCGCGAACGACGACATCAGAGCCCCCGTCGCCCGGCCCCGGCGGCTCTCCGGGACCGCGTCCCCCACGATCGCGAGCGCCAGCCCTCCGAGGATCCCGCCGAAGACGCCCGTCGCCACCCGCGCCGCGAGGAGCGTCGGATAGTTCCAGGCCATGCCGCAGAGGAACGTCCCCATGAGGAACCCGGCGTAGAGCGTGAGGAACGCCGCCTTGCGGCCGAAGCGATCCATCACGAACGACGCCAGGAACCCCGCGACCCCCGCCGCGATCGTGTAGGACGACACGATTCGTCCGAACTGGTCCGGCGTCAGCCCCAGCACTCGCATGAGCTGCGGTCCCAGGGGCATCACCAGCATGAAATCGACGATGCTGGTGAATTGCACCGAGGCCAGCATCATGACCAGGACGAACTCTCGACGCATCTCCATGCGAAGCGTTCGATCCCCTTCCACCTCCCGACCGGCCTCCGGGCCGCTCGATTCGAAGATCGGGCCCGCCTCCTGCTCGACGGCCTGTCCATCCATCCGCACCCTCTTCCCTTTCGATCACGAGTCCCGTTGCACCGCCACCCTGCCATAGACCCCGGATCACGACCAAGGTTCTCCCTCGGCTCGCGAATCGCCCGTGGAACTCAGGGTGCCGCGGAGACGACTTCCCCCCCGGCGCGGGTCGCGACGGCTCGCCAGACGGAGGGATCGACGCCGTCCCCCACGAAAGCCACATGGCCGTCGCAATAGAGGACGTTCACGCCACCGGGGTGCTTGCTCCGCGCGGCCGTCCACCCGGGATTGTGGTACGTGATGCAATCGTACCGGCGGCCGTTTGGCGTCTCGTGATGATTATAGAGGGTGTTCAAGTAGTTCCCGTCCCACCAGCCGGCTCCCTTGTTGAACAACCACCCCAGCGGCGCCTGCCCGCAAGAGGCGTCGTCCAGTGGGGCGGCGGCCCGAGCGGAGGCCCGACCCGGCTCGAAAGGGATCGGCGTCGGGGAGGTCTGCGAGTAGGGCCCCGCGACCCCCAGGAGGTGTTCCGACGTGGAGGCGGTGAAACTCGTGCCGTCGACTACGTCGCGGATCGCTCGCGAAGGGCCCATGACGAACAGGCCGTTGGCGCCGCTTGCATCTCCGCCGCCGGAGCCGTCGCCGCTGCAGAAGGCGTAGTTGGTGGGCCCGGAGTCGTCGGCAGGCGGCGGGGCGCCGTCGCTCGGGCAGAGGAACAGCGCGATCCGCGTCCCCATCGCCGTCGAGTTGGCCGGGTGGAACGGCCAGAAGGCCGAGGCCCCCCCGGTCGGCCGGTACCCCAGGGCGAAGTCGAAGTTCAGCGCCTGGAACAGCGCCTGCTGCTCCAGGAACGGCGTGAGCTGCGCCAACGCCGACCACCGATACTGGGAGATCGAGGTCGTCGCCGGCACCGGCCTCGACGGGACCAGGAAGCCGACGGGGAAGCCCCCCAGGGCGTCATGGTAGTTGTGCAGCGCGATCCCGATCTGTTTCAGCCGGCTCACGCACTGGGCCCGCCGAGCCGCCTCCCGCGCGGACTGGACCGCGGGGAGGAGGAGCCCGATCAGCACCGCGATCACGGCGATGACGACGAGAAGTTCGATCAGCGTGAAGCCCCGACGCGCAGGCGCCGGGGCCTTCGCGGCGTCAGGATTACTTCTGCCCGACATGGGCGACTCTCCAGACGGTCCCCGAGGCGTCGTCGGTGACCATGAGCGAGCCGTCCTTCGCCGTCGCGACGCCGACCGGACGCCCCCAGACGTCGCCTTCGGGGGTGACGAAGCCCACGAGGAAATCCTCGTATTCGCCCGTCGCGACGCCCTGCTCCACGGGCACCCGGACCACCTTGTACCCGGTTCGTCGGGCCCGATTCCAGGAGCCGTGCTCGGCGGCGAAGATGTGTCCGTGATACTCGGCGGGGAACGCTTCGCCGTCGTAGAACGTCAGGTCCAGCGACGCCGAATGCGACTGGAGAAGCACGTCCGGGGTGATGACCTTGGACTTCAACTCCGGGTGCTTCCCTTCGTGGCGAGGGTCCTGCTTGGCCCCGGTGAGGTAATACCAAGGCCACCCGTAGAAGCCCCCCTCCTCCACGTGCGTGATATAGTCGGGGACCAGGTCGTCACCCAGGCCGTCGCGCTCGTTCACGGACGTCCAGAGCCTCCCCGTGTTCGGATCGATGGCGAGGCCCACCGGGTTGCGGATGCCCCAGGCGTAGGTCCGCTCGTTCTTGCCGTCGGGGTCGAACGCCAGGATGTCGGCGCGACGGTCCTCGCGGGCGTCGTCGTCGACGTTCGAGCGCGAGCCGACCGAGACGAACAGGGTCTTGCCGTCGGGCGAGAACTCCAGGTCGCGGGTCCAGTGGCCGCCGCCGCCGACCGCCTCGTCTCCGGTCGGGATGTTCCCGATGATCACCTCGGCCGCTCCGGCCGCCTTCGCATCCCCGCTCGCATACGGGAACCGGACTACCGAGCCGGTGTTGGCGACGTAGACGTGCTTCGGCTCGGGACCGGGCGGGTGGAAGGCGATCCCGAAGGGCCGCGTCAGTCCTTCGGCGAAAACTTCGTCGACCTCGGGCTTGCCGTCGCCGTCGGCGTCGCGAAGCACCCGAACGCGGCCCGCCCCGCTCTCGGCGACGAAGAGGTCGCCGTTGGGTGCGCGGGCGATGACGCGGGGCTGCTTCAGGCCGGTGGCGAATTTCGAGACCTCGAAGCCTTCGGGTGCCTTCGGCCAGGCCCCGTCCGGCTGACTGACGACCTTCGGGTTGTTCCGGGCGGACGGGGTGTCGTAAGGCGTGGAAAGGTCGTCGAGCGTGATGAGCCGACGAACGCCGGGCGCGTCGGTCGTCCAGTCTCCCAGCGCATCCTTGCCCTTGAGGACCGGGCGGTTCGTCGCCGGCCCGTCGGCGGCCCGCGCGACGGACTCGAACCCGACCGGGCCGAACGTCCAGATGCCAAAGGCGATGGTCACGGCGTCTCTGAGGCGCAACGTCATGGGGGGCCCTTCGGGGTTCAGGAGGTGGGGGTCGTGGATCCCTAGTTTACCGGAACTTCGACTCCGTGCCTCGCTCGACCGCGAATTCGGGGCCGAAACGAACGAAGGCCGCCGGACGGGAGTCCGGCGGCCTTCGGTTTTTTTCAGGACGAGCGGAGGCTCGCCTTACTTGTCACGGCTGACGGCGCCGAGCGCGGCCTGGGCGGCGGCCAGGCGGGCGATCGGGACACGGAACGGGGAGCAGGAGACGTAGTCCATGCCGATCTCGTGACAGAAGACCACGCTCTCCGGGTCGCCGCCGTGCTCGCCGCAGATGCCGACCTTCAGGTGCTCGCCGTGCTTCTCGCGGCGGGCCTTGCGACCCTTCTGGGTCCCCATCTCGACGAGTTGGCCGACACCCGACTGGTCGAGCGTCTGGAACGGGTCGACGGGGAGGATCTTCTGCTCGACGTAAGTCGGCATGAACGAACCGATGTCGTCACGGCTGAACCCGAAGGTCAGCTGCGTCAGGTCGTTGGTGCCGAACGAGAAGAACTGGGCCTCCTCGGCGATCTGGTCGGCCGTCAGGGCGGCGCGGGGGATCTCGATCATGGTCCCGATGAGGAACTCGACCGAGGTTCCGGCCTTCGCGAAGACCTGCTCGGCGACCGCGAGGGCCCGCTTCTTCAGGATCGACAGCTCCTCGACCGTGCCGATGAGCGGGATCATGATCTCGGGAAGGACGCTCTTGCCCTTCTTCTTGACCTCGATCGCGGCTTCAAGGATGGCCCGGACCTGCATGTCGCCGATCTCGGGGAACTTGATCGGCAGGCGGCAGCCGCGGAGGCCCAGCATCGGGTTGGCCTCGTGAAGCTGCTCGACGCGGCGCTTGACCTTCTCGACCGGGATGCCGAGCTGCTTGGCGACTTCCTGCTGGCCGACCTCGTCGTGCGGCAGGAACTCGTGCAGCGGCGGGTCGAGGAGGCGGATGGTGACCGGCAGGCCTTCCATCGCCTCGAAGATGCCGACGAAGTCCTCGCGCTGGTAGGGCTCGAGCGAGGCGAGCGCCTTCTCGCGGCCGGCGGTGTCGTCGGCGAGGATCATCTTGCGCATGTCGACGATGCGCTGGCCTTCGAAGAACATGTGCTCGGTGCGACAGAGGCCGATGCCTTCGGCGCCGAACTCGCGGGCCTTCTTCGCGTCGGCCGGGGCGTCGGCGTTGGTCCGGACCTTGAGGGTGCGGACCTTGTCGGCCCAGCTCATCAGCTCGGCGAAGTGGCCGGAGATACTCGGGTCGACGGTGGGCACCTGGCCGACGATGACGTCGCCGTTGGTGCCGTTGATCGTGAGATGGTCGCCCACCTTGACGACGGTGTCGCCGATCGTGATCCGGCCGTTCTTCTCGTCGATGACGATCGCTTCGCAGCCGACGACGCAGGGCTTGCCCCAGCCGCGGGCGACGACAGCCGCGTGGCTGGCCTTGCCGCCGGTAGCCGTCAGGATCCCCTTCGCCAGGTGCATGCCGGCGACGTCCTCGGGGCTGGTCTCCTTACGGACCAGCAGGATCGGCTCGTCCGGGTGCTGCTCGTGGAAGGCGACGGCCGCGTCGGCCGAGAGGATCACCTTGCCGCAGGCGGCGCCCGGGCTGGCGGCGATGCCGCGGGCAATCGCCGTGACCTTCGCCTTGGGGTCGAGCTGCGGGAGCAGCAGGTGATTCAGGCTGTCCGGGTTGACCCGCTTGATGGCGGTCTTCTCGTCGATGAAGCCTTCCTTCACCATCTCGACCGCGATCCGCACGGCCGACGACCCGGTCCGCTTTCCGGTGCGGGTCTGGAGCATGTAGAGGGTGCCCCGCTCGACCGTGAACTCGATGTCCTGCATTTCCTTGTAATGCTGCTCGAGCTTCTTGCGGATCGCCATCAGCTCGGCGTAGACCTTGGGCATCTCGGAGTCGAGCTGGGCGATCGGCTCGGGGGTCCGGATGCCGGCCACCACGTCCTCGCCCTGGGCGTTGATGAGGTAGTCGCCGTAGAAGACGTCCTCGCCCGTGTTGGGGTCGCGGGTGAAGGCGACGCCGGTCCCCGAGTCGGTCCCGGTGTTGCCGAACACCATCGCCTGGACGTTGACCGCCGTCCCCTTGAGGCCGGTGATCCGCTCGATCCGGCGGTACTGGACGGCCTTGTTGCCCATCCAGCTGTTGAAGACAGCCATGATGGACTTCCAGAGCTGGTCCTTCGGGTCCTGCGGGAAGCCTTCGCCGACGTGCTTGGAGTAGACGGCCTTGTACCGCTTCACCAGCTCCTTGAGGTCGTCGGCCGACAGGTCGGTGTCGAGCTTGACGTTCTTCTCTTCCTTCAGCTTGACCAGCTCGTGCTCGAAGTGCTCGTGATCGACCCCCATCGCGGTCGATCCGAACATGTCGATCAGGCGGCGGTAGCCGTCGTAGGCGAACCGGGGGTTGCCGGTCTTCGCGGCCAGGCCCTCGACGGCGACGTCGTTGAGGCCCAGATTGAGGATCGTATTCATCATGCCCGGCATCGACAGAGCGGCGCCGGAGCGGACGCTGACCAGGAGCGGATCCTTCGAGTCGCCGAACTTCTTGCCGGTGAGCTGCTCGACCTGCCGGAGGGCTTCTTCCACCTGAGGCTTGACGGCCTCGGGGAGCTTGCGACCGGACTCGTAGTAGTCGTGGCAGACTTCGGTCGTGATCGTGAAGCCAGGGGGGACGGGGATCCCGATCGAGCTCATCTCGGCGAGGTTCGCCCCCTTGCCGCCGAGCAGTTCCTTCATGTCGGAGCGACCTTCGGCCTTGCCGCCGCCGAAGGAATAGACGTATTTGGACGTGGACATCAGACTCGAAAACTCCTGGACAGGGCCAGTCAAGAAAGTCCAACAGCTCCAGACGATGACGAAGCCGGGGGCCTCGGGGCCTGCATGCACGCCTCTGGTGGAGAGGGAGGGAGCCGGTTCCATCCGGCTGAATCGCCGATTCTGGTGGGCCGCTGAACGGGACGACGACGAACATAGCCGGGTATTGCGCCGCGGCCGAACGTCGAGAACGTGCGGTATCGTATTATCTTGTCAAAATACAAGTTAGCGGTTGCCGGCCCCCCCGTCAAGGAGGGAGTGGAGCGATCGTCGCGCGCGAGGCGATCCGGGCCGGGGTCGCGAGGATCGCGGCGAGATGGAGGGGGGACGGCTCCCCCCCTCGGAGTGGGCGGGATTTCAGTCCGACGGAAGCCCCGCGGTCCGGGCGAGCGAGCCGACGAGCAGGCGAGACTCCGGATTCTCATCCTTCCACTCGCTCCAGGCTTGTGGCCGAAGGTGGCGGACGAGGGCCAGTTTCTTCCCCTTGTGGGGGCCGCTGAACGAGACCAGGGCGTCGTCGTTTTCCGTCCACAGGCTCTCCGTGCCCCGGTCGTAGAGGACGTGGTGCCCCCGGGCGCTGAAGCCGGTGGAGCCCAGGGTGATCCGATGGCCTTCGATTCGGGGGTCATAGATCGCCACGTCGTCCTCGGGTCCCATGAACGGGTCGAGATGGAGGAGGAAGGGGGTCCCGTCGACCACGTCGTTGACCACGAGGACCTTGGCCAGGACCGTCATGGGATAGGCACATCGGGTCTTCCCGACCGAGAGCCCGACGACGTCGGCGGCGGCGGGGATGCGTCCCCAGATGGGGCCCCCGTTCGTCTCCACGGCGGGGTAGTCGATGGCCTGGGCCACGTCGCGGCCGACCGGGTCCCCCAGCGTCGTGGGGTCGCACTCGTCCCGGCCCAGGGTGAACCAGGCGTGCCCGCGGCCGGACTCCCACCCCGACCAGACGAGGACCCGGTCCCCCTCGACGCGAAGCGAGGGGACGGGCTTCGCGGCGCGGGAGACGCGGGGATAGATGTTGGGATACCCGACGACCGCCGACGCAGCGGCGGCCTCTTCCTCTCCCAGCAGGTTCTGCCATTCCGACCAGAGGTACCGGCCCAGCATCGATACGGCGACGAGGCAGAGGGAGAGAAGGGCGGCGGTCGCCAGCGTCCGCGAGCGGACGCTCTGGCGAGGAATGGCGGGGGTCGGGGCGGAGAGGTCGGTTCGCAGTGAGAGGTCGCGCGGTTGCATGGCCGTGAATCCCTCCAAAACGTCCAGAACGAACGTGGGGACACGTGAAGAGGGGTGCCGCGTCGTTATGACAGACTCGGATGGCCACGTCAATCGTCAGGGCGAGGTGTCGTGGAAAAACCGGACGGCGATTTGCGCCCGACCCCGGAACGCGCGAAGGCCGCCGGGGATGCCGGCGGCCTTCGGGAGATGTCGCGGATCGGGAGCGGCGGCGCCGCCCTCCGAAATTACTTGGCGCCGGTTTTGGCCTCGGCCTGGACGCGCTTGACGATCTCTTCCTGGAACCGCGAGGGGAGCTTCTGGTACTTGAGGAACTCCATGCTGAAGCCCCCCTTGCCCTGGGTCATGCTGCGGAGGTCGTTCGAGTAGCCGAACATCTCGCTGAGCGGCACCTCGGCCGAGATCACCGTGTAGCCCGATCGGCTCTCGGTGCCCAGGATGACGCCCCGCTTCGAGGAGACGGCGCCGGTGACCGGCCCCTGGAATTCGGTCGGGACCTCGACCTCGACCAGCATGATCGGCTCCAGCAGGACCGGGTCGGCCTTGCGGAAGGTCTCGCGGAAGCAGTCGCGGGCGCAGATTTCGAAGGCCATGGTGGACGAGTCGACGTCGTGGTACGAGCCGTCTTCCAGGACCATGTTGACGCCCATGACCTCGTAGCCGGCCACGGGGCCCTTGTGCATCGACTCGCGGAAGCCCTTCTCGACCGAGGGGATGTACTCGTTCGGGATGCGGCCGCCGGTCACCTTGTTGTCGAAGACGAAGGGCTCGGGGGAGGTCGGGTCCATGGGGACCAGCTTGCCGACGACGTGGGCGTACTGGCCCGAGCCGCCGGTCTGCTTCTTGTGCTTGTAGTTGAAGGGGGTCTCGCGGGTCGGGGCCTCGCGGTAGCTCACCTTGGGGGCGCCGACGGTGCAGTCGACCTTGTATTCGCGGCGGATCCGCTCGACGTAGATCTCCAGGTGGAGCTCGCCCATGCCCGAGATGATCGTCTCGCTGGTCTCGGCGTCGACGTGGACGCGGAACGTGGGGTCCTCCCGCATGAAGCGGTTGAGGGCCTTCGAGAGCTTGTCGTAGTCGGCCCGCTTGTTGGGCTGGATCGACAGGTCGATGACCGGCTCGGCGGCGTAGATGCTCTCGAGCGAGAAGTTGGTCCCCTCGGAGCAGTAGGTGTCGCCGGTGGCGCACTCGATCCCCATGACGGCGACGATGTCGCCGGCCGTGGCGGAATCGATGTCTTCCTTCTGGTCGGCGTGGACCCGGAGGATGCGGCTGACCCTCGCCCGCTTCTTCTGCCGGGTGTTGTAGTAGAACGTCCCCTTCTGGAGCGTCCCCTGGTAGATCCGCATGTAGGTGACCTGGCCGAAGGCCTCCTCGACCAGCTTGAACGCCATGGCGACCAGGGGGGCGTCGGGGTCGGTCGTCAGCGGCACTTCGGCCATGCCGTTGTCGTTGTCCTTGGCGGTGACCTCGCGGTCGAGCGGGCTCGGGAGGTAGCGGCAGACGGCGTCGAGGAGCTCCTGGATGCCCTTGTTGCGATACGCCGTGCCGACCATGACCGGGCAGAGCTGCTGCGCGATCGTCCCCTCGCGTATCGTCTTGTGGATCAGGTCGAGCGGGACCTCCTGCTCCTCGAGCAGCAGCTCCATCACCTCGTCGGAGACCATCGAGAGGGCCTCGAGCATCCCCTGGCGGGCCCTGGCGGCCGTCTCGGCCAGCTCGGCCGGGATCTCGCCGTAGCGGACGTCCTCGCCCTTGTCGCCGTCGAAGTAGATGGCCCGCCGCTCGATCAGGTCGACCATGCCCTGGAAGTTGGATTCCGAGCCGATCGGGATCTGCAGCGGCAGCGTCGTCAGGCCGAGCTTGGATTCGAGCTGGCTGATGACGTTGGCCGGGTTCGCGCCGGTGCGGTCCATCTTGTTGATGAAGGCGATCCGGGGGACGTTGTACCGCTTCATCTGGCGGTCGACGGTGATCGACTGCGACTGCACGCCGGCGACGGCGCACAGGACCAGGACCGCGCCGTCGAGCACGCGGAGCGAGCGCTCGACCTCGACCGTGAAGTCGACGTGGCCCGGCGTGTCGATGATGTTGATCTCGGTGTCGTGCCAGCGGACCGTGGTGGCCGCCGACGTGATCGTGATCCCCCGCTCCCGCTCCAGATCCATGTGGTCCATGACCGCGCCTTCACCCTTGACCTCTTTGATCACGTGGGTGCGGCCGGTGTAGTACAGCATCCGTTCGGTGAGTGTGGTCTTGCCCGAGTCGATGTGGGCCGAGATGCCGATGTTCCGAAGGTTTTGCAGGTTTTCCATGGTCCAATCAGATCTCAACAGGCGCCGGAGGGGTGGAACGCACCTCCCGCGACCAGAAACCACACGCCGAACTCGTCGAGACGGGAGCCGCGCGATCCGTCGTTCCAAGAACGGACCTTCGGCCATCCGGGGGAAGCGGAACGCATCAAGTATCGGTAGGCCGGGGGCCTTGATGCGGGATCGGGACCGATCCGGGAAGGCTCGCGAGTATCAAGGACGAATCATCTTAACAACCGTCGTCGGAGCGTCAAGGCGCCACCCTTTCGCCCCAATCAACATACTCGCGACGCCTCCCGATTGGCGAGGACTTTTCCGCGGGACGCCGTCGGGGGGCCGCGCCACCTCGGCCGGAAGTCTCGGGCCGCTCCGGAAGAAACTTGGAGATTCCTCGAGAAGGCTTACAATTCGGGAGGAGAGATTTCGACCGGATCGTGTACTCTTGACGGGGACGTCCTTCGACGAGGATCGGCATCCCCGTTCGAAGGTCCCGTACGTTCTCGGCGGTCGACGAGCCCGAGTCGATCCCACCGCCGCCCCGCCTTACTCGTGCGCACCCGCAGGCGACACGTTTTATGAAGTCCATCGACGACCATCCGCCCTCAACCACTCGACGAGCCGTCGCGGCCCTGCCGTTCTCCACGAACGTCCCCCAGCTCACGTACTTGATCCCGGGACATCCCCAGTGGTCGGCGGGGAGGAGGACGCGCGGAGCGGCCCTGGCGGCGCTGTATGCGTCGTCGGCCATCTCGGCGCTTCTGCTCTGGGGCAGCCCGTTGAGTTGGTTCCTGCTGGTCGCCTCGATCTTCTTCCAGGGCCTGAGCTGGGTGGACGCGGTCCGTCAGAATCCGTTCTCGGGCCTGACCCCCACGCCGGTCCTCGCCGTTACGGGGGCGGGGCTGAGCCTGGCCTTGCACGCGCCGGCCTTCGGGTTGCTGACGCTGCTGGCCTGGCCGAGCTACGGGCCCGATCCCCAGGAGGGGTCGTACCTGGTCAACCGGCTCGCCTACAAGGATCGGCTCCCCTCCCCGGGCCAGTGGGTCTGGGTGGACGGCTCGGCCACGGGCCTGCAGAGCGCCGCCAGGGTCGTCGCCGTGGAGGGCCAGGAGGTCGAGTGGACCGGTCGACGCTGGACGGTCGACGGCGAGGCGATCGACGAGGGCTCGGCCGGGACCTTCGCGGGCTACCCGAAGCGATGGAAGTTCCGGGTCCCGGGAAATCACGTCCTGCTCGACCCTGAGACCCGGGTCCGCCCCGGGGAATTCCGGGCCCCCCTGATCGTGGTCGAGAGCGAGCACATCACCGGCCGCGTCTGGGCCCGATGCTCCTCCTTCTGGGAGCGCGGCTTGCTCTGATCGCGACGGTTCTTCCCGCTCCCCGCCCCCCCGCCTCATCGCATCCTTCGTTTTTCGACGGGTCTGGCGAGACATCTCCAACTCCCGCCTGTTATGATTGCATCGGGCGTGTGCGAAGCTCGGCCGCTGGACCGAGATCGTCTCGAATCGTCCGTTCGCGTCCGTTGCCGGCATCGTCCCGACGCCGATCGCCGGGCCTTGTTCATGCCGAGGGGTCTGCGATCGGCCGGAGTCTTCGACCGTGATCGATCGAATCTGGGCGCCCTGGCGTGCGCAGTACGTGTCCGGCACGGCCCCTGAGGCGAGGCCCGCCTCCGCATGCTTCCTCTGCGACGGTCTGGCCGAGGATCGCGACGCCGAGAACCTGATCGCCTGGCGCGGCCGGGAATCGGTGGTGGTCCTCAACCGCTATCCCTACAACAACGGCCACCTACTGATCGCCCCCCGAGCCCACCTGGGGACGCTCCAGGAACTCGAAGGCCGGTCGCTGGTCGAGCCGATCGAGACGATCCGCTGGATGATCCGGATCCTCGACCGCATGATGCGACCCCAGGGCTACAATGTGGGGCTGAATCAGGGGAAAGCGGCCGGCGCGGGGCTTCCGGGACACCTCCACTGGCATGTGGTGCCCCGCTGGGACGGCGACGTGAATTTCATGCCGGTCCTCGGCGAGACCAAGGTCGTCACCGAGAGCCTGGACGCGTTCCACGAGCGTCTGAGTCGGGAGATCGAGTCCGACCGCAAGTCCGGCGTAGGCTTGTCCGAATGAATTCATCTAGCTTTTTAATTCGTCGCGGCCCATCCTGGATCCATGACCGGATCGTCCCGGCAGCTCGATCGTAGCGAGGTCCATCATCCCATGTTGCTCGTCCTGATTCGCTTGACGTTCATCCTCGTGGTCGCCGGCCTCGGCGTCCGCCTCGCCAGGGTCGTCGGCGAGAACGAACTCGGAAAGCCCTACGTCTTCTTCATCGGCCTGATGCTGGCGGCCATCGCTTGCGTGATGGGGGACCTGCTGACCCCGAGGAAGAAGATCCAGACGATCTCAGCCGTTTATTTCGGCGTGATCGTGGGGATCTTCCTGAGCAACCTCATCAACGACGCGGTCCAGCCGGCGCTCCAGCTCTACGTCCATCCGATGATCCACTCGGCCATCGCCAGCGTTTTGATGCTGTTCATCAGCTATATCTGCATCTCGACCCTGTTGCAGACGAAGGACGACTTCCGGTTCGTGATCCCTTACGTCGAGTTCTCCAAGGAGGTCAAGGGGGCGCGTCCGCTCGTCCTCGACACCTCGGTCGTGATCGACGGTCGGATCGCCGACGTGGCGGAGACGAAGGTCATCGATCAGCCCATGGTGGTCCCGCGATTCGTCCTCCAGGAGTTGCAGGGGATCGCCGACAGCTCGGACAAGCTGCGTCGCAATCGGGGACGTCGGGGCCTGGACATCCTGAACCGGCTGCAGAAGTCGCCCGGCGTCGAGGTCCGCATCGACGACGCCGAGATCCCCGAATTGGCGGGGGTCCGCGAGGTCGACCAGCGGTTGGTGATCCTGGCGAAGCACCTGGGGGGGAAGGTCGTCACCAACGACTACAACCTGAACAAGATCGCCCGGCTCCAGGGGGTCGACGTGATCAACCTGAACGACCTGGCGAACGCCATGAAGCCGATCGTCCTGCCGGGCGAGAACCTCAACGTCAAACTGATCAAGCGCGGCGAGGAGGCCGGCCAGGGGGTCGGCTATCTCGACGACGGCACGATGGTGGTCGCCGAGCAGGGCGTGCACCACATCGGCGAGATCGTCCGGCTGACGGTCACGAGCGTCCTCCAGACCAGCGCGGGACGCATGATCTTCGGTCGCATGGAACTCCTGCCGCCGCCGAAGGGGGGCTCCCTGCCGAACCAGCAGGCCCATCACGACAACCCGCCGCCCGCCGCGCCCGGGCGTCATCGGGAAGTCTGACCGCTCGGCCTGGACGAGTCGCCGGGCGTCGAGCCGTCGCCGCGGGTCCGGGACCTTCGAGGCCCCGGACCCGCGGCGAGGTCGTTTCGAAGCGGAGTCAGTTGACGGCCTGCTCCAGCCGCAGGCAACGGCCGATCTGGCGGATGGCCTGGCGGAGGCGGTGAGGGTTCTCGACGAGGGCGAGCCGCAGCGAGCCTTCGCCGGCCTCGCCGAAGCCCCGTCCGGGGCTGACGGCCACGTTGGCCTCCTGCAGCAGCTTCATCGCGAAGTCGATCGAGCCCATCTGACTCCGCCAGGGCTCGGGCATATTGGCCCAGACGAACATGCCGGCCCTGGGCGCCTCGACTTCCCAGCCCTGGCGTCGCAGGCCCCGGACCATGATGTCGCGGCGATCCTGGTACTCGGCGACCTGGGCGAGCCGACCTTCCTCGCCGTGCCGCAAGGCGACGATCGAGGCGATCTGCACGGCCTGGAAGAGGCCGTAGTCGTAATAGCCCTTGATCGCCTTGAGGGCGCCGAGCATGTCGCGGTTGCCGGCGGCGAAGCCCACCCGCCAGCCCGCCATGTTGTAGCCCTTGGACATGGTCGTGAATTCGCAGCCGACCTTGATGGCGTCCTTGACCGACAGGAAACTCGGCGGCTGATAGCCGTCGAACCCGATGTCGCCGTAGGCGAAGTCGTGGATCACGAAGAAGCGGTACTTCTTCGCCAGGCCCACGATCTCCTCGAAGAAGGCCGGCTCGACGACCGTCGAGGTCGGGTTGTGCGGGTAGTTCAGGACGAGGATCTTGGGCCTCGGCAGGAGGCTCTCGCAGACCCGGGCGATATTCGTCAGGAACGACTGCGAGTCGCGGACGTCGAGCGAGATCACGTTGGCGGACGCCAGGGCGATCGCGTGGACGTGGATCGGGAAGCTCGGCGCCGGCACCAGGGCCGTGTCGCCCGGCCCGAGGAGGGCCAGGCACATGTGGCTGAACCCCTCCTTCGACCCGATCGTCGCGACGACCTCATGGTCCGGGTCCAGCTTCACGCCGAACCGATTCTCATACTTGGCGGCGACCTCGCGGCGCAGGTTGTACACGCCGTTGGCGACGCTGTAGCGGTGGTTCCGCGCGTCTCGCGCGGCCTCGCACAGCTTGTCGATCACCCACTCCTCGGGGGGATCGGTCGGGTTCCCCATGCCGAGGTCGATGACGTCGATCCCGGCCGTACGCTTGCGGTACTTCAGCTCGTTGATCTTGCCGAACAGGTATGGCGGCAGATTGCGTACCCGGGGAGCGACCTCGATGTCGTACCGTTCGGTCGACTCGTGTTCTTCTGATCCGGGATTCGTTGTCGGATCGATCATCGCGACCCTCGTCCTCGGCCCGCGGCAAGGTTAATGGCGAGAGCCTGCCGTCCATCGGACCCCCCGGCAGGCTCTTCATGGTTTCTCGACGATGGTCGGAGCTTCGCCTCGCGGACGCCTCGTCCCGACTTATCTTCTACAATACCTCAGATCGGCCGAAGCGTGCAGTTCCTTTCTTCCGGGCTTCGCCGACCGCGCGGAATCGTCGATTCGGCCGGCCAGGTCGACCCACCCCCGACGATCCCCCGCCGCGGGCGAAAATCCATGGAGCCAGGCGCGGATTAGAGTGATCCAGACGCCGCGACGGGTCGATAACTCGTCGTACCACCAGGAAGACCCACCGACATCGTAGCCGACACCCTGATTGACCCCGCGGCCCCAGGTCACGTCTGGATCTTCATAAATCGACGAAAGGGCGGATCGGTTCGCGCCGATCCGCCCTTTCTCGCATTCCGGGGCCTCGTCGAGAGGCGACGGGTTTACTTCGTCTTGGACAGGGAGACGAAGCGGTTGACCGAGCTGCTGGACTGCACGTAGAACGAGAGGATCTCGCTCTGGGCGGCCAGTTCCTGGAACGACTTGACGTCGCCGACGGGCTGGACGCTCTTGTCGCGCAGGACCTTGGTGATGACGTCGCCCTGCTTGAGGCCCTCGGCCTCTGCGGGGCTGTTCTCCTTGACGTCGGAGACGAGCAGGCCGCTGGCTCCGTCAGGCAGGCCGAGCGACTTGGCGAGTTCCGGGGTGAGCGGCTGGACCTCGAGGCCGAAGTCGCCCACGGGGGACTTCTCCGGCTCCTTGGCCGGGCTGGAGTCGTCCTTCTTCTCGATCTGGCGCTCGATGTCGAAGACCACGTTCTCGGCCGGGGCCGGGACGATGGTCGCCGTCTTGCGTTCGCCGTCGCGGTAGTACTCCACGGCGACCTCCCGGCCCGCCGGGCTGGAAGCGACCCGCAGGCGGAACGCGGGGAGACTCGGGATCGTCTCGCCGCCCCAGCCGATGATCACGTCGCCCTGCTTGAGCCCGGACTTCGCGGCCGGGCTGTCATCGACGACCTCGCCCACCAGGATGCCCTTGACGCCGGGCTCGAGGCCGAGCTGCTTCGCCAGCACCGGGGTGAGGGGGTCGAGCTTGATGCCGATCCGGGAGCGGCTGACCTTGCCGTCCTTGATGAGCTGGTCGGCCACGTTCTGCGCCATGTCGATGGGGATGGCGAAGCCGATGCCGTCGTTGCCGCGACCGCCGGTGACGATCGCCGAGTTCACGCCCACGACCTCGCCCGCCATGTTGACCAGGGGGCCGCCGGAGTTGCCGGGATTGATGGCCGCGTCGGTCTGCAGGAAAGACTCGTAGTCGTTGATGCGGACATTGTTCCGCTCGGTGGCCGAGATGATCCCGGTGGTGACGCTCTGGCTCAGCTCGAACGGCGAGCCGACCGCCATGACGAGGTCGCCGACCTTGAGCTTCCGGCTGTCGCCCCGGAGAAGCGCAGGGTAGTTCGTGGAGTCGACCTTGATCACGGCCACGTCGGACTTGTCGTCGGCGCCGACGACCGTCGCGGGGAGCTCGATCCCGTCATGGAAGCCGACGGTGATCTTCTCGGCCCCTTCGATGACGTGGTTGTTGGTCAGGATGTGGCCCTGGTCGTCGTAGACGAAGCCGGAGCCGACGCCGCTGCCGGGGCCGCCGAACTGGTTGTTCTGGGGGACGCCCTCGGGCCCGAAGAACTTCTTGAGCATCTCCTCAAGGTCCTTCATGTCGCGGGGGGACTGGGGGCCGCGGGGACCGCCGGGGTTGCCCGGATTGCCCGGGAACGGGAACTGGAAGTTCCGCATGTTCGGCCCCGACGACTTCTTCTTGACGCTGATCAACACGGCCGAGGGCTTCACAGCCTCGGCGACCGCTTCATAGGCCTGCGACAGGGCCGCGGCGACCTTCTGGCCCTCGGGCGACACCTTGGGGGCCGCGGGCATCGGACGCAGGACACCCGTCGAGCTGATCAACGCGGCCGTGGAGACCACGAGGGCCGCCCAGGCGACAGGGTTTCGCTTCATATTCAACTCTCTCCTCCACAATTCCAGGGGGCATCGCGGGCGTTTCGAGGTTGCGGAAGCCGCACGGCCCCCGATGGACGAACCCCAAGGAAATCGACCGACGCTCGCCCGTCGACTTCCCCAAAGCCACAATCCGGAAGATCTTGGGGCGTGACGCCCAGGACTCTCCGGTCTGATCGTACGCGATTCCTCATTCCTACGACACGCGCCGCCCAAAGGTTTGTTCATGAACCCCGTGAAATTTCAAACATCTCGGAGGCTTCGAAATCCGTGACGATCGGCCTCCGGTCCTCCATCCCCGAGCGAGCCGCGGTATTGGCTTCGTTCGGCCTGCCCGGGCTTCCACTGGCTAGACGTAAAGGTTTACACCAACACAATTTGACGACGTTCGACACCACTCGCAATTGGCTTCGTTCGGCGCATTTGACCCTTCGGATCGCCGACCGGGGATCGCGTCGCTGTTTCCCAACCTCCCGCAGCGAAGCAGCCCGGGATCGGCTTCGTTCGACCCGACGCCGAACGGAGCCAGTCCTCCCCAAAGCTCTATCTAGTTGGATTTTGCATCGAATCAACGAGGCCGCAAATTGGCTTCGTTCGGCGCTTTTCTCTTCTCGGTTGGAAGCCAGGACTCATCCCCGGATGCTCGTCGCGGTCTCGATCCGGAAAGGGGATCGTCCCAGCTTCACCATGGGATCCAGATCTGCAACACGCGGGCCTCCCTTCGGGTCGGCTGGAATATTTCTCGGAGCCGAAGTCGGATAGACTGGCAGGTTGAGGCGAGAGAGGGGCGATCGGGCATCGGAGGGTTGACGGACGATGGATCCCAGGAACATCAGGCCGAGCGAGCTGGAGGATTGGGCCGCCGCGCGCGACTGCGACGCCACGGTCGTACGCAAGCTGCTCTCGGCGATCTTCCGGCGCGGCGTGCTCGAACCCGGGCGCTGGATGGCCGAATCGCAGATCCCCAGAAGGCTGGCCGAGTCGATCGCCCCGCTCCCCCTGCCCCGGCTGACCCTCGACGGCTCGGTGGTCTCGCCGCAGGACGGGTTCCAGAAGCTCCGGTTCCGTACTGGCGAGGGGCTGGCGCTGGAGACCGTGCTGATCCCGCTGCACAAGCCGGGGGCGGTCAGCCTCTGCCTGTCGTCGCAGATCGGCTGCGCGATGGGCTGCACGTTCTGCGCGACCGCGCGGATGACGACGCGCCGGAATCTCCAGACCTGGGAGATCATCGACCAGTTCCTCCAGGCCCGCGACCTGGTGCAGAGCCAGGGAAGGCGCGTGACCGGCGCCGTGTTCATGGGGATGGGCGAGCCGTTCCTGAATTACGACAACGTCCTGGCGGCGGCCGATCTCATGCGGTGTTCCTCCGCCGGTTCGGTGGCGGCGAAGGCGATCACCGTCAGCACGGTCGGCCTCGTCCCGGAGATCGACCGTTACACGCGCGAGGGCCATCGCTATCGACTGGCGATCAGCCTGGGGGCGGCGACCGACGCCAAGCGGAAGGAGCTGGTCCCCGTGGCCTCGCGATGGCCGGTCGCGGAAGTCGTCGCGGCGGCGCGTCGGCACGCCCTGGCCCGGCGATGCCGCGTCACCCTGGCCTACGTCTGCATCGGCGGCGTGAACGTCGGCGAGGACGACGCGCGGGCGCTCGGCGAATTGATCGGCGACACGCCGGTCCGGGTCGACCTCATCGAGGTGACCGACCCGACCGGCCGCTACGCGCCCCCGACCGCCGAGGAGCTGCAAGGCTTCCGAGACGCCCTCACCCGGCACGTCGGCCAGCCGATCGTCCGGCGCTATTCCGGGGGCAAGGACATCCAGGCCGCGTGCGGCACCCTGGCGGGCGTCGGCTGATCGCGAGCCGGGCCGAGCGGAGTCGTTGAAGAAGGGGCCGATCGGACGACCGGAACTCGCCCGACCGGGTCTGGCGGCCCCGAGATTCGGGGCTTACAATCGGGCCGCCTCAAGCCCTGGCGGCGCTCCCCGGTAGGATCGAGCGTACCGCGGTCGGGGGCATTGCTTTTATCCCCACGACGCGCGGCGTCGCGGGGATATCGTCGGAGGGTGAACCGGGAGGTCAAGCCTTCGGGCGAACGACCTCCCCGCCGGCCACGGGAAACCGTGATCGGCGATCGTCCTGCGTCGGTCAGGATACCTGCCTGGCCCCGCCGCGCGCTTCACGCTCGCGGCGACCCGGCGTCAATGATCGGCCCGCGATCGCCGACTCGTCCGGCACACGCCCTCCGACTCGTCCTCATCCCGTTCATCCGGATCGAGCGTTTTTCGAGCATCGAGAGGAGCCGGTCGTGTTGCGTCGCACGGTTGTCGTTCGCGAATACGAGCGGGGGCTGCTCTACGAGCACGGCCGGTTCCTCGAGATGCTGCCGCCCGGTCGTTACCGGCTCTGGAGCTGGCAAGGCCGGGAGATCTTCCGCGTCGACGTCCGCGAGGTGAGCGCGACGGTCGAGGCCCAGGAGATCCTCACCAGCGAGAAGATCGGCGTCCGGGTCACGCTGATCGCCCAGTACCGCGTCTCCGACCCGATCGCCGCCCGACATCGAGTCGGCGACTATCACTCCCAACTCTATCAAGACCTCCAGCTCACCCTGCGCGAGGCCATCACCGGGCGGACGCTGGACGAACTGTTGAACAATCGAGAGGCGCTCTCCCAGGACCTGCACGCGAGCGTCGCGCCACGGGCGAAGGCGTACGGGCTGGAGCTTACCCGGGTCGGCCTCAAGGACATGGTCCTCCCGGGTTCGGTCCGCGCCGTCTTCCTGCAGGAAGTGGAGGCCGATCTGAAGGGTCGGGCCGGCCTCACGGCCGCTCGCCACGAGGTCGCCGCGGCGCGGGCGCGCGCCAACACGGCGCGGCTGATCCACGAGAATCCCTTGCTGCTGCGCCTCCAGGAGCTGGAAACCCTGGCGGGGCTCGCCTCGAAGTCGGGGAACGTGCTCATCATCCCCGGGCTCGACGCCCTTCTGTCCCGCACCTCGACCCCTCGCGCCGACCCCGGCGCCCCGGCATGAACCCCGGCCATCCCCTGAGCTACCTCGTCCCGCCCACCCTGCGTCGCCTGCTGACGCCCGCCGGGCCGTCGTCCGCCCACGCCCAGGCGCTCGCGCAGCTTCTTGGGGTGGCCGAGGACGAACTCGACGCGATCCGGCTCGGCCGCCGGTACCATTACCGACCGATCCGGGGCGCCAAGCCGGACGGGAGGGAACGGCGCATCCTGGCCCCTTCGCCGCCGCTCAAGCGACTGCAACGCCGACTCCTCGACGAGCATCTCGGGCGACTGCCGATCCATCCGTGCGCGACCGCCTTCCACCCCGGCGCGTCGCCCGTCTTCAATGCGCTCCCGCACGCGCGCGGGGCGACGATCGTCACGCTGGACCTCCGGGACTTCTTCGAAGCGACCCGAGCGTGGCGGGTCCATCGATTCTTCCGCGAGCAGGGCTGGAGCGGCGAGCCCTTGCGCGTCCTGATGCGCCTCTGCACCTTTCGCGACGGCCTGCCGCAAGGAGCGCCCACGAGTCCGTGCCTCAGCAATCTCGTGAACGTGCGGCTCGACGAGAAGCTCCGGCGCCTCGCCGCCCGGTCGCGGGGGATCTACACGCGCTACGCCGACGATCTGACCTTCTCATGGGTCGACGGCGGCATGCCCGGCGGCTTCCAGCGGGCCGTCGAGAACGTCCTGGAGCGGGAGGGATATGAGATCCAGCCTCGGAAAGTCTGGCGGGTGAGCCGGGCCCGCGATCGCCCTCGGGTGACAGGGCTGGTGATCGCCGGGGACGGGCGAGTCCGCGTCCCCTGGCGATTCCGGGTGCGTACGGTCCTGTTGCGATGGCGGTCGTGGCTCACCGGCGACCCCGTCGCCCGCGCGAGATGGCGAGGATGCCAGGGGTATCTGCGGATGGTGGACCGCAGCCGCGAGGGAGCCCGGAGCCGCCCCCGCAAGGGCGGCTAGGTTCAACAACTGTTCGCCTTACGCGCGTCGACCCGGGTCGACGGCCCGAGGTCCGGCGTCAGGACTTGCGCGAGCGGGCGCGACGGGCGGCGTCGTACCGCAGCGAGGCGACCAGCTCCAGCGTCGCCTTCGCGAAGGGCCGGAGTTCGGCCTGGCGGCCGATCCATTCCTCGGAGTGGGGGGCTGCGGCGAAGACGTGGCGGCCGTGTCGCACCGTCCACTCGACCGCGCCCTGATCGACCAGATAGAGGAGCACGACGAGGCGGCTGTGCAGCGGCACCCGCGACCAGTACTCCGAACGACAGAGATCGTTTTCCAGGTGAAGGCCGACGAATCGAAGGGTCTCTTCGTACAGCGCGTTCAGATGCTCATCGTTGCGATGCGAGTTGTAGTGGGCCAGGCGGCCCGTCCAGCGGCTTGAGAGTTCTCGGAGCGATGAAAGCGACAACGCAGGTTTCCTCAGGGACTCGTTCCCGGGCCGGATGGTCGACCCGATCCGTATCTTCTAGAGCATAATACTCGTCACGGCAAGTTTCAGGCCAAGCTTCGACCCCGAAATCCCCCGCCGGCTCCCCCGTAAGAGGCCCACTGGAGCCGGAACCACGGCAGGTCCGTTTCGCTTTGACAGCCGGCCGGGTATCGACTATGCTCAACCCGATCAACCAAAAAGCTTGCCGCTGGACGACTTGGGACCAGCCGGCGGGCTGTCCGCCTGACGGCTTCAGGGTGGAAGTCGTTCGATCGCTTCACCACGCGGAACCAGCCCGAACATGTTTCCTTTTCTTGCCCGCCTGGTGCAGCGCCGGTCCTGGATCGTCCTCGTGCTGTGGACCGCGGCGACAGCCCTGCTCTTTCTTTACGCACCGCGCTGGGATGAAGTGACCAAGGACGACGACGTCCGGTTCTTTCCCCGGGACTACCCGAGCGTCGTCGGCCAGGACCTCCTGGAGCGAGGCTTCCCTCGGGATGCGTCCAGCTCGCAGCTCGTCTTCGTCTTCGACCGCAGGTCGGGGCCTCTGACCCCCCAAGACCTGGCGTTCGTCGAGAAGCACGCGGCCGATTTCTACAAGTGGAGCGAGGCCGACCCCACGCTGGGGGTCAAAAAGCTCGACACCCATCGCTCGCCGGTCATCGGCCCCAGGCTGATCGGCAAGGCGCAGGACGGCCCCGGCCAGGCCGTGCTCACGATCGCCTCGCTCAACGGCACTTACCTTTCGCGCAAGACGCGGATCGCCGTCGACAACATCCTGGAGTACCTGGCCCAGCAGCCGCCGCTGCCGGAGGGGCTGGAGCGGACGGTGACGGGGTCGGCGGTCGTCGGCCACGACATGAACACGGCCGCGAACGAGAGCATCGAGAACACGACCACGGCGACGATCGTCCTGGTGATCGCGATCCTCCTGATCGTCTATCGGTCCCCCTTGCTGGCGATGGTCCCCCTGGTGACGATCGCGTTCTCGGTGGTCGTCTCGATGAAGGCGATCGCGGCCCTGACGGCGATCCCCTGGATCACGTTCCAGGTCATCAACATCACCCGCGTCTTCGTGGTGGTGGTCCTGTTCGGGGCCGGGACCGACTACTGCCTCTTCCTGATCGCCCGGTATCGCGAGGAGCTGGCGCGGGGACGCTCGCGGCGGGACGCGCTGCGCGAGGCGATCGAGCAGGTGGGCGGGGCGCTGGTCGCCAGCGCGGGGACGGTCATCATCGGGCTGGGGATGCTCTACTTCTCGAGCTTCGCCAAGATCCGCTACACCGGCCCGGCGATCGCGCTGAGCCTGACGATCGCGCTGCTGGCCGCGTTGACGCTGGCGCCGATGCTCCTGTCGTGGCTGGGGGGGGCGATCTTCTGGCCGTTCCGCCCGCCGCACCACTCGCCCGGGATGAGCCGCGAGGAAGAAAGCCTGGATGAGGTGCCCATGTCGGGCTTCTGGGTGTGGGTGGCGAACCTGGTGGTCCGCCATCCGATCTGGATCCTGGTCGTGAGCCTCTCGGCGCTGCTCCCCCTGGCCGTGATCGGCGCGAGGACGACGTCGAACTATAGCCAGCTCGCGGACCTCGCGCCGGACCGGCCGAGCGTCGTCGGGGCGTCTCGGATCCGCCACTACTTCGCGGTCGGCGAGCTGAGCCCGACGATCGCGGTGGTCGAGAACCCCAAGCTCGATTTCCGATCGCCCGAGGGTCGCGAGAAGGTCGCCGAGGTCACGGCGAGGCTCCTGGCGGTCCCCGGCGTGGCCGAGGTCCGCTCGCTCTCGCAGCCGCTGGGGAAGCCGCCGATCCCCGAAGCCGAGATGAACTTCCTCCAGAAGATGGCCGATCGGGCCCTCCGCGCGGCGGCCGACGGCCGTTACGTCAGCATCAATCCGGTCGAGACGAGGGAGCCCGGCCAGGCCGAGGTGCCCGCGGCCCGCTCGCGCAACCACATCACGCGGTTCGACGTCGTCTTCGCGACCGACCCGTTCTCGAAGGCGAGCCTGGACTCCCTGGCCCTGGTCAACGAGACCCTGAACGCCGCCAGCCGACCCGGCGGGCCGCTCCAGGGCTGCACCGGCATCGGCCTCGCCGGCTCGACGTCGGCGGTGAACGACCTGATGCGGGTCACGACGGGCGACGAGCGCCGGATGTATTTCCTGGTCACGTTCGGGGTCTTCATCATCCTCGTCGCCCTGCTCCGTCGGCCGGGGACCTGCCTGTACCTCATCCTGACGGTCGTGCTGGGCTACCTGGCGTCGCTGGGGGTCACGGAGCTGGTCTTCAGCAGCATCCACCAGGGGACCGAGCCGTGGGGCGGGCTCGACTGGACCGTCGGCTTCTTCCTGTTCGTGATCCTGGTGGCCGTGGGGGAGGATTACAACATCCTGCTCATGGCCCGGGTCATCGAGGAGGAGGCCAAGCACGGGGTCGTCGAGGGGACCCGCCGCGCCGTGGCGCATACGGGGGGCATCATCAGCTCGTGCGGGCTCATCATGGCCGGCACGTTCGGCTCGATGCTGACCGGCAGCCTCACCTCGCTCAAGGAGCTGGGTTTCTCCCTCGGGCTGGGGATCTTGCTGGACACGTTCCTGGTGCGGCCGATCCTCGTCCCGGCCTTCGTGGTCGTGGCGGATCGGCTCTGGAACGATGTGGGCCCGACCAGAGCGGAACGCGCCCGGGAGCCCAAGCCCCTCGATCCCTCGGCGAACGGCCAGCCCGCCGGTGCCGAGCCGGACAAGTCCCTCGTGCCGGACGCGGTCGATTCGTGCCTGGGCGAGTTCTACGAGGACTGAGCCCGCGGAGCGGCCTCGGGCGGCTTGCGCTCGACGGCCAGGAAGCGAAGACGACCGCAGCGCGGGCACCCCCCCAGGGTGTAGTTCTTCCACGACCACGCTCCGATGCGGACGAGGCCGATCTCGGCGGCGTCGCGAATCAGGCCGCATTTCGTGCAGCGGGCCTGCCAGCCGGGAGCGTAGCCGTTCATCCTGGTCGCTCTCGTGAAGCCAACGAAAAGAGGGGGGCCGAAGCCCCCCTCTGTCTGGTACGTCTCACGGACGGCACGGCCTCGGCGGCCGTGCCGGATCAGGCGTCGCCGCCGACGGCCGCGAGCGGCTGGCCCTGGGCCTCGTCGCCCTTCTTGACGGCGTCGAACTTGAGCTTCTTGGGCTCGTTCTCGCCGTCGCCCTGGACGTCGACCGTGATGAGATCCTTGCCGGCGAAGGTCCCGCGGAGGATCTCCTCGGACATCGGGTTCTCGATCATGTTCTCGATGGCGCGGCGCAGGGGCCGGGCGCCGTAGTCGGGGTTGTAGCCCTTGGCGATGATGAGGTCCTTGGCGGCGTCGGTGAGCGACAGCTCCAGGCCGCGGTCGGCCATGCGGCCCCGGATCTTGGCCAGCTCAATGTCGACGATCTGCTTGAGATCGGCGTGGGTCAGCGTGTGGAACACGATGACGTCGTCGAGCCGGTTGAGGAACTCGGGGCGGAAGTACTTCTCGATGGCGACCTTGAGGCGTTCCTTCATCTCTTCATAACTGCCCGCCTCGTCGCGGCCGCGGTCGAACCCGAAGATGTTCGTGCTCGACGTCACCTCCGCGCCGGCGTTGGTGGTCATGATGATGATGGTGTTCTTGAAGTCGACGTTGCGGCCGAAGCTGTCGGTCAGCCGGCCTTCCTCCATGATCTGGAGGAGCATGTTGTAGACGTCGGGGTGGGCCTTCTCGATCTCGTCGAGGAGGACGACGGCGTAGGGGCGCCGGCGGATCTTCTCGGTGAGCTGGCCCCCTTCCTCGTAGCCGACGTAGCCCGGAGGGGCGCCGATCAGCCGCGAGACGTTGTGCTTTTCCATGTACTCCGACATGTCGATCTGGATCAACGCGTCGGCGTCGCCGAACATGAACTCGGCGAGGGCCTTGGCCAGGTGGGTCTTACCGACGCCGGTGGGGCCGGCGAAGATGAAGCTGCCGATCGGCCGCTTGGGATCCTTGAGCCCGGCGCGGCTGCGGCGGACGGCCTCGCTGATCCGCTTGACGGCCTCGGACTGGGAGATGACCTTCTTCTGGATCTCCTCTTCCATCCGAAGCAGCCGGGCGGTCTCCTCGGTCTCCAGGCGGGTGAGGGGGATGCCGGTCATCTTGCTGACGACCTCGGCGATGACCTCCTCGTCGACCGTGCCGTCGATCTCCCGGGAGCGCTCGCGCCACTCGCGGGTGATCGTCTCCTTCTTCTTCTTGAGCTTGTCGGCCTGGTCGCGGAGGGCGGCGGCGCGCTCGAAGTCCTGGTTGGCGACGGCCTCTTCCTTGTCCTGATTGAGGCGCTCGATCTGTTCGTCGAGCTCCTTCAGGTCGGGGGGCCGGGTCATGGCCTTGAGTCGGACGCGGGCGCCCGACTCGTCGACGACGTCGATGGCCTTGTCCGGCAGGCAGCGGCCGGTGATGTAGCGGTCGGACAGCTCGACGGCCGCCTCCAGCGCGTCGTCGGTGATCTGGACGCGGTGGTGGGCCTCGTAGCGGTCGCGGAGGCCGCGGAGGATCTCCAGGGCCTCGCTCTTGCTGGGGGGCTCGACGACGATCGTCTGGAACCGACGCTCCAGCGCCCCGTCCTTCTCGATGTACTTGCGGTACTCGTCGAGGGTGGTGGCGCCGATGCACTGCACCTCGCCGCGGGCGAGGGCCGGCTTGAGGACGTTGGAGGCGTCGATCGCCCCTTCGGCCCCGCCGGCGCCGACCAGCGTGTGCAGCTCGTCGATGAACAGGATCGTGTTCTTGGCGCGGCGGACCTCGTTCATGACCGCCTTGATCCGCTCCTCGAACTGGCCGCGATACTTCGTGCCGGCGACCATCATGGCGAGGTCGAGCACGACGATGCGGCGGTCGCGGAGCAGCTCGGGGACGTTGCCGTCGACGATGAGCTGGGCGAGGCCCTCGACGATGGCCGTCTTGCCGACCCCCGCCTCGCCGAGGAGGACGGGGTTGTTCTTGGTGCGGCGCGAGAGCACCTGGATCACGCGCTCGATTTCATTCTGGCGGCCGATGACCGGGTCGAGCTTGATTTGCCGAGCCAGTTCGGTCAGGTCGCGTCCGAACGAGTCCAAGGCCGGAGTCTTGGACTTATTGCCTTTTGACGCGGCGCCGCGTTCACCCTCGCCGCCAGCGTCCATCCCGTGACCGAGCAAGTTCAGCACCTCCTCGCGCACTTCTTCCAACTTCAGGTTCAGGTTCATCAAGACCTGAGCCGCCACCCCTTCCTGCTCACGCAACAGGCCGAGCAGGAGGTGTTCGGTGCCGACGTAATTGTGATTCAGGTTGCGGGCTTCCTCGATCGCGTATTCGATGACCTTCTTGGCCCGGGGCGTCTGGGGGAGCTTCCCCATCGTGACCATCTCGGGGCCGGCCTGGACGATCTTCTCGACTTCGTTGCGGATCTTACGGAGGTCCACGTCCAGGTTACGCAGGACGTTGGCGGCGACCCCACTCCCTTCCTTGATCAGGCCCAGCAAGACGTGTTCCGTGCCGACGTACTCGTGGTTGAAGCGCTGGGCCTCTTGGTTGGCCAGCTGCATCACCTTGCGGGCACGATCGGTGAAGCGTTCAAACATGCGGTCTACTCCGATCCGACGTTCTGGGCGGCGACGGGCCGACGTCCCCGTCGAGGCGACGAGCCGTTCCCTTATTTTTGCATTGTACACCCGGGAGCGGCCGTCCGTTCAATACGGCCTGCGGGACCGGGCGGGTTTTCCCACCCTCCCGCCCCGATGCGCGGGCGGCTCGGATCTCGCCCAGGGCCCCCTCGAACGTCGACGAGAGGCCCCGATCAGGCGTCGGGGCCGTTCAGGGAGGTCAGCGCGCGCTCGACCTCCCATCGCCATTTCGAGCCGCCGTCCTGTTCCAGACACTGCCGGAAGGCCCGACGCGCCAGCTCGGGCTGGTGGGTCCGGACGTGGATCGCCCCCAGGTGCAACAGGGCGTCCGCGTCGGTGTCGTCCAGGGCCAGGATCCGCTCCACACGCCGCCGCGAGTCGTTCCAGCGGCCCTGAAGGTACGCCTCCAGCGCCTCTCCGAACAGGCGTTCGATCTCCTGGCGATGCCTCTCCGGGTGGCAGAGCCAGACCCACCACACGGTGTAGCAGAACGACGCCGACCAGGTCAGGATCGCGGAGACCGCGAAGAAATCCGCCCAGCCCGGCGCGAACGCCTCGACCCAGATCCAGCGCGCCGCGATCGCCAGGTTGACGGCCGCGGCGAACAAGCCGGCCAGCAGCAGCCCGAAGACCTCCTGGCCCGTCCAGATCTGCGGGAGGCCCGGCCAGAAACACAACAGCCCGATCCAAGCTCGCCTCGGCACCGTGGGCTCCTCCTCGGATTATCGCGCCCCGAAATCGAGGCCCTTACGTCCTGATTGTAGATTCGGTCGGGCCCGAAATCAAGATTTTAATGCATGCACGCAATTGAATCCCCAGGCTCGGCCGCCGCGGCTTCGCAGACGTCGCGAACGCGGGAGTTGCGGTTCCTCCGCGTCGTTCAGATCGGACGGATCGGACTCGGAGTAGCAGGGGAATCGACGGTGACGGGCGAGGCGCCCCGTCACCGGCGTTGCAGCACGCATAATCGCCAGGACGGGATCACCGCGAGAACTTGTCGCTCAGCTTGCGTCCCAGGAGCTTGAGCTTCTGTTTGTCGGGCGGGGTGAGGAAATCATCGACGGGGGAGCCGATCCCGGCGCCTCGACCGAGGACGCTCACCTTGAGGTCGTCGACGGTGCCGTTGAGGCGGAGGCTGCTGAGGGCGTCGACGTCCAGCTCGAGTTCGGCGAGGAGTTTCTTCGCACGAGCGGGGACCCGTTCGGCGAGCCCTTCGAGGCCCATTCGATAGTCGAGTCGGCCGTCGAAGTCAGTCCAGCCGGAGATGATGATCGGGGTCTTGGCGAGATTGAGCGCGAGCTTGCTCGTGGTGATCCGGGCGTCCTTCACCGTGAAGTCGGTCCGCAGCGAGCCCACCCGGCTCTTGGTCGGGAGGCTGATGGAGGACTTCTCGACCTCGGAGAGGAGCTCAGTCCCGTCGAGCTGGATCGGGTCGATGAGGATCCGGCCGTTGCCGACGAGCGTCTGGCTGAGGAGTTCGCGGGTCTCGCCGTCGCCCCGGAGGTAAAGCTCCATCGTCAGGTCGCCCTGGATTCGAGGCGTGGCGCCTGCCAGGACGGGGACGAGGTAGCGGAGGAACGCCATGCCGTCGTCGAGGACGACGCGATCCGCCCAGAGTTGGCCCTCGAAGCTGGGACGGCCGGGGATGCGGTCGAGCGATCCGGAGAACTGGAAGGCCCCCTGATTCACGTCGCCGCTCATCGTGCCGGTGATCGTCTTGCCCTCTTCCCAGGTCCCCTCGCCCTGCACGTTCTCCAACACGACGTCGGTCTGCGTCGGCTCGTCGATCAGGTGGACCTGACCGCGCTGGACGTGGATCTGGAGGTTCGTGGGGCCGGTCGAGGCCTCGCTCGGGGGGCGTCGGGGGCGGGTCGCTGGGCGCGGACGAGGTCGGCCAGTTCGAAGGTGCCGTCGGCCCGTCGCTGGACCCGGAGCTTGACGCCGTCGACGTCGAGGGCCGTCGCGTCGAGCCGTCCGCGGACCAGTTGGAACAAGCTGACGTCGACGTGGACCTTCTCGGCGTCGAGCCAGGGTCCGCTGGCCGAGCCGGGAGCGCCGATCTTGAGGTTCTCCAGGTCGAGGCCGCCGCCGAAGCAGACCCGGAGCTTGTCCACGTGGACCGTACGGCCGCTGGAGCGTTCCAGCGCGGCGATGACGTGCGTCCTGGCCCAGTTCGTCGGTGCGACCAGGACGACCAAGCACCAGAGCAGGGCCGGCGCGACGACGATCCCGATGGGGATCAGCAGGAGCCGGCGGAACCAGCGGCATCTCATCGGAATCCCTCCCGAGCACCCGAAGGGCCCGGCCCTTCCCCAACCATCCTGGCCGGCGTGACGAACTGGTCGGAAGCCGACGGACGTCGTCCCCGATCGGCTGCGAACCATAAGCGAATCGCCCCTGCCCTGCAAGAACACTTTGGCCGCGGCCGCCCCCCCCATGTTCGAGGATCGGCTCGACGCGACGGCCCGTCCCGATGCTCGCCCGAGCGTGCCGCCTCAGGATTGCGGCGGTCCTCGGGATGCGACAGAATCGACCCCTGAGGACGCATCGAGGAAGTCTCCCCTCCCCGTCGAGGCCGCCGATCATGACGCCACGCGCGCGACTCGTCCCTCCACTCATCGCCGGGCTGGTCTTCTCGCTCTCACTCGTGGGCGGCCCGCGAGCCGTCCTCGCGGAGATTCTCCCAATCGTCGCCGACGTCGAGTTCCAACCCCTGAGCGCGCAGGCGCGTCGTGTGGTGCAGACGCTCGACCTGCTGGGCCAGCCGCTGAGTGCCGAGGAGAAGGCCCGGATCGACGCGGCCGTCCAGGCGGCCGAGGAAGGGCCGGGGATCAAGGCCATCCAGGAAGTGCTGGACGCGCACTGCCTGATCGGCGTCGACGTCAATCCGGAGAGCCGGGTCAAGTCGATCCAGGGTCCCGCCTCGCCCCGGTTGGTCCAGGGGGGCTGGAGCGTCTTCCTGGTCAAGGTCCACAACGAGGCCGGCGTCACCGCCGAGCTGGTCGTCGAGAGCCCCAACGCGGGCCCGATGCACAAGCAGTCGACCAACAGCGCGGAGCCGAAGGACACGATCCACAAGGCCGACCTGATCGATCGCTGGTGCGACGTCGTGATGTACCGCGACCGTCCGCTGTCGCGTACCCTTTCGGGACTGCCGGTGGAGTATCGGGTGTTGCAAATCGCCAGCCGCGACGCCGGACGTCGCGAGGCGAAGCTGACGTTCAACGTCGGCCAGGGGAGCCAGGATCTGGGCTTCCGCAGCGACGTCGACATCCTCTTCACCTGCGAGCCCGCCGTGACGGTGACGCTCGACGTCCGCGACGAGTCCGATAGGCCGACCACGGCCTCGTTCATCTTCCGCGACCGCCTGGGGAGGGTTTATCCATCGCCCAGCCGCCGGCTCGCCCCGGACTTCTTCTTCCATCCCCAGATCTACCGGGCCGACGGCGAGACCGTGTCGCTCCCCGCCGGCGAGTTCCAGGTCGAGTACACCCGAGGCCCGGAGTACCGCCTGCTCACGAAATCCATCACCGTGCCCAAGGGGAGCGCCCATCGCGAGGCGTTCAAGCTTGAACGCTGGATCCACCTTTCGAAGCGGAACTGGTTCTCGGGCGACCACCACGTCCACGCCGCCGGGTGCGCCCACTATGAGAGCCCGACCGAAGGCGTGACGCCCGACGACATGTGGCGGCACATCCTGGGCGAGGATCTCGACGTCGGCTGCGTCCTGAGCTGGGGGCCTTGCTGGTACGCCCAGAAGGCGTTCTTCGACGGCAAGGTGCACAGGCTGTCCACCCCGGAGAACCTGATGCGGTACGACGTGGAGGTCTCCGGCTTCCCCTCGTCGCACACGGGCCACCTCTGCCTGCTCCGGCTCAAGGAGGACGACTATCCCGGCACCACGCGCATCGAGGAATGGCCGAGCTGGGACCTTCCCGTCCTGAAGTGGGGGAAGGAACAGGGGGGCGTCGTCGGCTTTTCGCACTCGGGCTGGGGGCTGGCGACTAAATCGATCGAGATCCCCAACGACGAGATCCCGCCGTTCGACGGGATCGGCGCCAACGAGTACATCGTCGACGTGGTCCATGACGCCGTCGACTTCATCTCGGCCGTCGACACCCCGATCCCCTGGGAGCTCAACATCTGGTATCACACGCTCAACTGTGGATATCGCACGCGGATCAGCGGCGAGACCGACTTCCCCTGCATCTACGGCGAGCGGGTCGGCCTGGGTCGCGTGTACGTCAAGCTCGACGACGGCAAGCTCGACTTCGACCGTTGGTGCCAGGGGTTGAAGGACGGCCGCTCCTACGTCTCGGACGGCAAGAGCCACCTGATCGACTTCCAGGTCGACGACCGCGAGGTCGGCGAGGACGGGAGCGAGGTCAAGCTCCTCGCACCGGGGACGATCAAGGTCCGCGTGAAGGCCGCCGCACTCCTCGCCGAGACCCCTTCGCCCGAGACCGAAGCGATCCGGACCCGACCGATCTACGTCCAGCCCTACTGGCACGTCGAGCGGGCCCGGGTGGGGGCGTCGCGCAAGGTCCCCGTCGAGGTGGTCGTCAACGGCCTGCCGGTCGAGCGCCGGGAGATCGAGGCCGACGGCTCCATCCAGGATCTGGAATTCGACGTTCCGGTGACGAAGTCGAGCTGGGTGGCGGTGCGCATCTTCCCCACGTCGCACACCAACCCGGTCTTCGTCACGGTCGGAGACAAGCCGATCCGGGCGTCGAGGAAGTCGGCCGAATGGTGCCTGAAGTCGGTCGACCAGTGCTGGTCTCAGAAGGAGCCGGCGATCCGCGAGTCCGAGAAGGAGGCCGCGCGCCAGGCTTACGACGTCGCACGCGACGCCTACCGCAAGATCCTGTCGGAGTGCGAGGACGATCGGCCGGCGGCCGACGAGAAGGCCGCCGGTGGAGGAGAGGATCGATGATTCGGCCCCACGATGAAGACCTGGCCGGGGCGTTCGACGACCAGGCCCCGAAGTTCGAGCGGGCCCCGGTGCAGAGCGATCCGGCGGCGCTCGAACGACTCGTCCGCGCCGCCGGCTTTCCGGCCGGGGCGCTCCTGCTCGACGCCGGCTGCGGCCCCGGTCTGGTGAGCGAGGCCTTCCTGAAAGCCGGGGATCGCGTGTTCGGCGTCGACCTCTCCCCGGTCATGATCGACCGCGCCCGCGCGCGATGCGGCTTCGCGGGAGACTCGGCGCGGTTCCTCCAGGGCTCGATTTACGAGGACGGCGTGGCGGCGGAGGGGCCGTTCGACGGGGCCTATTCGCGGTACGTGCTCCACCACGTCCTCGATCCCCGCGCGTTCCTCGCCCGCCAGATCGAGCTGGTCCGCCCCGGCGGCCTGATCGTCCTGGGTGATCACATCACCTCCCCGGACCCCGCGCTCGCGCGACGCCACCAGGAATTCGAGGTCGGCCGCGATCGGACCCACACCAGGAACCTGACCGGCGGCGAACTCGTCGATCTCTTCGCCGACGCCGGCCTGAACGACGTCCACTACCAGGAGGAGGCGTTCGCGCTCGACTTCGACGAGTGGTTCGACCGGGGTTCACCGAGCGAATCCAAGCAGAGCCTGCGTGAAGCCCTGGAGACCGGCCTCGACGCGCGAGGTTTCCGCGTCGCGCCGGGCCAGGGGGCGACGATCAGGATCGAGTGCGTGTACGCCATCGTCCGAGGTCGTCGGGACTGAGGAGGTGGACGCCCCCCAGCCCCGACGGGTGTGCTCGAATCAATCAGTTGATGGGGGTGATGGCCCTGGAGGGCGGGATGATCACCCCCTTGCGCCGGTAGGTGTTGCCGGAGATCGAGAAGTCCGGATAGCCCAACTCCAGGTAGGGATCGCCCCCGCCGTGGTTGCGGTTGATGGAGAGGTAGTCGCGGAAACCGTCGAACAGGTTTCCGTCGCCGTTCGGTCCGCCGATGACCGCGTGGATCCGACTGCCGATCCCGGCGACGCCGAAGGTGACCTCGGGGGAGTCGGCCGGCGTCGCGAAGTAGTTTCGGACGATCTTGGCGTACGACTGCCGGGGCTGATCGCCGAACATCGTCACGCCCGACCAGTTGCCGCTGAAGTAGTTGCCGATGATCTGGATCTGATTCGGCGCGCTGCCGATGTAGATGCCGCTGGCCGTATTGTTGAGGAACTGGTTCCCCTGGACGTAGCCGTGGCCGGTGAAGTTGTAGGCGAACTCGATCCCGTTCATCCCCGTCGCCGCCCCGAAGGTGACGCCGTTCTCGGCGAAGGTGTTGCCGATGAAGATGCCCGTGGAGCTGTTGAACAGGATCGCGCCGAAGCCGAGGATGCTCCGCGCGGAGTAGGAGTTGGACATCTCGACCCGGGCGGTCGTGTTGAGGATCACGCCGGAATGGCGGTTGTGGACGAAGCTCGACCTGTCGATCTTCGCCGTCGAGGTTCCTCCGACGATCAGGCCGCCGCCGTCGGCCCGGTAGTCGCTGGCCAGGCCGTTTTCGGAGGCGGAGACGCCGTAGAAGGTGCCGTTGGCCCCATTGTCCAGGTAGACGCCGCTGCCGGTCTGGACGCCGTTGAACTGGCTGTAGCGCGCGTTCACCGTCGCGGGACGGCCGTTCTCGCTCCCCGCCAGCAGCCCGATCCATTTCGTCAGGTTGGTGCGGATCAGCCCCGTGTTCACCGACGAGGCAAGGACGACCACCCCCCTCCCCTCGGGACCGGCGGAGGCGAACCACATGTCGTCGAACGAGATGTTATTGGAGTTGTAGACGAAGAACCCGTCGCCCCGCGTGGGATAGCTCACCGAGGAGACCAGCCCGGTCCCCACGAACTTGAGGTCGCTCTTGCCGACCACCTGGACGTTCTCGACGTAGGCGCCCGACATGAGGCGGATCGTCGAGCCGGGCGAGGAGGCGGCGACCGCCGCGTTGATCGTCCTGAAGGGCGCCCCGAACGTCCCCGCGCCCGCGACGTCCTTGCCGGTCGCCGGGTTGACGAACAGCGAGCCCGCCGTCGCGAAGTTGCCGGTGAACGGCCGGCTGCCGTTCGCACCGTACTGATACTGGCCGATCGAGCGACCGTCGCGGTTCGGGTTGATGTACCACATCAACTGCCCGTTCGACTGGGGGGCGACCACGGCGAGGCCCGGGTCGTGATTCCCGTACAGGTCGAAGGCCAACGGGATCGCCCCCTTGGCGAACCCGCCGAAGTGGAAGATCTGATCCGGGAGCCGGTCGGAGTTGGTGTCGACGAGCCACTGGCCGTTGTTGAAAATGACCGGGTCGTCGATCCCGTCGTGGTTGAAGTCCTCCATCAGCGCGATGTCGCCCGGCGAACCGCCGTAGACGAAGCTCTTCGTCGTCCGGCCGCTCAGGTCGGTGCAGAACAGCCAGACGCCGTTGTTGGGGTCGAAAAGTCCCAGGTCCGTCGTCCCGTTCCCGTCCACGTCCCCCGTCACGGGCTTCCACTGAGGCCCGCCGAACCGGATGTTCACGGCGGAGCCGTCGTTCCGGAGATCGAGCGACCAGACGCCGGTGCTCGGGCGATAGGAGCCGATGGTGGTGAGGGTGGTCCCGGTGAAGTCGCCGACCACCGGGACGTCGGAAGCCGATCCGAAGCTCCGGGTGATGTCGGTCGAGACGTTCATGTCGTTGTCGACGTAGTAGACCATCGAGCCGCCCGAGGGATAGGCGACGCCCATGCCGGGGATCAAGCCCGCACCCGAGAGGCACACCCGGTCCTCCACACGCTCCATCACCGGGACTGTGGGCCTCGCCCGTCGGCCCGTCGCCCGTCGTCCCCAGGACGCCGCCCCGCAAAACCGCCCCAGGGCCCCCGTCAGCTTAGCCGCTCTCGTCATGATGTCTCCCCGCCTGAGGCCGATTCACGATGCCGCGTGGAAGCCCCCCCGCCCGCTTCCGGCACGGAACGGAACGGATGGGCTCAGTCGATTCTATCGCCATGATAGGCATCTCCCGTGCCCGGGAGACGGTGGTCGCGACAGTGGACCCGTACCGGGTCGCTCGCCCGAGGTCGCGAACGCGATTCGTCGCCTCCAGTTTCACCGGCGGGGGCGCGCCGTGTCGAGACGTCTCGATCCAAAGCTGGGCCTGGTGTAACCTAGCTCACCGATCGAAGGATGAGGAATCGGCCGACAGGAAAATCGGCCCGGATCGGCGTATCGGCTGATCTTCGAGGGAGTCGGAGCCGATAACGAGGCGGAGGATCGGAACAGGACCAGCGCCGATCGGCGGGACGCCGAGGCGGGCCGAATTCGCAAGGAGGCGAATCCAGTCATGGACACGACGCCGCAATCGACCGAGGACTCCCCGCGGCGCTCGCTGTCGCGCAACCTCCGACTCGTCATCGTGGGCCTGGTCCTCGCTCGGGGAGTGGTCGGCCTCTGCGTGACGCCCCTGTTCGAGGGGTGGGACGAATACCAGCACGTCGCCTACATCGTCCACATTCAGGAGACGGGACGACGAGCGATCCTCGACGAGACGCTCGTACCGTCGAGCATGCTCGCGGCGATCCATCACGACTTCCCCCAGCCGGAAGCCGCGCGGGTGCAGATGCCGAACGTCCTCAAGCCGCCGTCGTATGAATCCTACTGGCGGCTCGCATCGAACGGGACCGAGTCGACGACGCCCCGCCTCGCCGCGTCCGAGGTGCCGCCGCATGATCTGAAGCTGTATCAGGCCCAGCATTCGTGGTGGTACTACGTCCTGGTCTCGCCGTTGTTCCAGGCCATGGGCGGGGTGAACGACCTGCGATCGTCCGTGACCGGCCTGCGGCTCTTGAACCTCGCGCTCACCGCCGGAGCCGTCTGGATCGCCCTGGGAGTCGTCTCGAAGCGGGTCCGCAGCCGCCGGACGGCCGGCTGGATCGCCCTCCTGATCGGCGTCCAGCCGCTCCTGGTGATGAACGGGATCCGCGTCTCCAGCGACGCCGCCGGGGTCTTCTTCTCGGTGGCCGCGGTCGCCGAGATGATGACGCTGGCGATCGACGAGCGCCGACTCGTCCGTCGGTCTTGCCGGATCGGCGTCCTGGTGGGCCTGGCCATCCTCATGAAGGCCTCCAACTTCGCGATCCTTCCCGCGATGGGCGTGGCCTGGATCCTCGCCGTGGCGCGGACCCGTCCCGCGCCGAGGGTGGCGTTCGGCTCGGTGGCGGCGATCGGCCTGATCCTCGGCGCCCTGATCGGACCGGACCTGGCGCACAACCTGAGCACCTACGGAATCGCGACCCCGATCCAGGAGGCGCTGGAGAATCGCGCGAAAGGCCGAGGATTCTCCGATATGTACCAGGCTTTCCGCGAGTTCCATCCGGTCGCCTACGGGCGATGGCTGTTCGGCCAGGGCCTGTTCGTCCAGGGCAACTGGTCGTTCGTCCTGCCGATCAGCGAGCTCACCGTGATGCACTGGCAGGTCCTGGAATTGGCGGCCCTCGGCCTGTGCTTCCCTGCGGCGGGCCTTGTCATCCGCAGGCTCATCGCGAGGGCTCGCAAGCGGCCCCTGGACGGTGTCGGCGGTTTGACGATGGGCTTCGACTCGCTCGCCGTCCCCCTGCTCTGCCTCGCCGTCTGCGTCGGCTTTCATGCCGGACTGGTCTACCACGCCCTCCAGTCGGCGCTGGCCTGGGGCGTCTCGACCACGGGCCCCTGGTACGCCTCGCCGGCGCTTCCGTGGTTCCTGGTTCTGATCGGCGTGGGGGCGAGTTGCTGGCACCGCTTCGTGGCCCCGGGATTTGTGGCCGCGATCGTCTTGCTCAGCATCGCCGCGGAACAGACCTCGTGGTTCGTCCAGATGCTCCCGGTGTATTCGGGCGGAGCGGAAGGGTGGGCGGCCCTGAGCCGGATCACCAGCCTCCAGGTCGGGTTCCTGTCGACCACCACCTGCATCCTGGCGACCATCGTCGGCCTGGGGCTTTTCCTGACCGCCGTGCGATCCATCTCCCTCGCCTCGGACGGCGTCGCGACCGAACCGGCGAGGCCGTCGTGGCTCACGATCGGCCGCAAGCGCGAGCGGGTCGACGCCAGCGCGGAGGGAGTTCCCGCTCCGGCCTGTCGGAAGGTCGCCGATCACGAATCTCCGACGGTCGGGGCCGTCGACCATGAGACCCGGCGCTGAACCATCGACGAGGCTCGATCCCAGGACGAAATGAAACCGCCGGCCGACCTCGCATTGGTGAGAGGTCGGCCGGCGTTGCTGTTTGATCCGGAGGCAAGGAGCGCCGGAAGGACGCTCAGTGCCCGACGGAAACCCGGCCCGACGTCCGGGACTTCCAGCGGCCGAGCCGCGCGGCGAGGCCTCGGAGGGAACGGGACGCCCCGCTCGGCATCCAGCTTCGTCGGGCGGGAGTCGGAACCCGCTCCAGAATGGCGATGATCTCCGCGTCGTTGAGTACGTACTCCTTGATCTGGAACATCCCCCCGAGGTGGCCCCGGGCGCGATCCAGAAAATCGGCGAACGACGTCGCGTCCCAGACGTGGAAATGGATGCTGTAGCCCACCTCCTCGAGGCGCTTCGCCTGGGCTTCAATCGCGGCCGGTTCTTCGATCCCCTCGACGAACCGAGCCCACTCGCGGAAGTGCTCGGAACGCGAGACCTCCACCCCCTCCACGTCGTCGCGCACCAGATGGTCGAACGGGGTGAGGGCGCGATCGCGATCGAAGCTGTGGTCCTTGTTCGGCACGGCGAGATAGAGCGTCCCGCCGGGGCGGAGCTTCTTGAGGTGGTTGCGCACCGTCCCCAGGGGGTTCTCGGTGTGTTCCAGGAAGTGATTGGCGACGATGAAATCGAGCGAGGCGTCCGGGAGGGTCCCCAGCCGCTCGCCGTCGTCGACGACGTCGACGTGGACGAGGTCGTAGTTGCGGAGTTCCGGGTAGTGGGCGCGCAGGCCGTCCACGTCCATGCGGTCGACGTAGCGGACCCGGGCGCGCTCGCCCATCTCCATCGGATGGTGCAAGGCGCCGACCTCGACGCCGTCGCCGGCCAGGTGCTTGTGGCAGAGCCCGCGACGCCGTTCGAGCATCGCCTCCGGAATCTCGCTCATCGGAACCTCCCTCGTATCCAGTGGACGTGGGCGGCGCGGCGCCGCCGGCTGTGAGTGGCTGGCTGGCGACCTATTCCGCCACGCTCGTCGAGACCGGGGTGCGCGACCGGAAGACGTTCGCGTGAACGCCGTGGACCAGATGCAAGTCGACGGATCGCGACGCCGCGTCGATCCTGCGGGCGTGCGTTCCGTCTCCCGCGGCGCTCTCGGCCGCGGCGCGGAAGAGCCGGGCGTACTGGACGATCATGTCCGTGTGGCTCGGCAGCGCGCGGAGGATCCACGAGGAAGCCTCGGCCATCGCCCGGCGCTTCGGTTCGTCGCGGGCCAACGTCTCCAGATGCCTGGCCAGGCTCCGCGCGTCGCCCGGCTCGTAGAACAGCGCGTTGACGCCGCGTCGGACCTGCTCGGGAATCCCATAAACGGACGTCGTGACGATCGGCAGGCCGCGCCCCAACGCCTCCAGGACGACGTGCGGATAACTCTCCACCCGCGAAGTGCAGCAGAAGACGTCGGCCGCCTGCCAGTACGGCGCGGTGGCCCCGGTCTCGTCGACGATGTGGAACCGCCCGCGACGATCGGCGTCGAGGCCGTCCGCGAGCCTCCGCAATTCCCGACTGTAATCGAGCGAGTCGCGCGCCCCGACGACGACGCAGCGGACCCGCGAGGCGTCGTCGGCCGCCATCGTTCGGAAGGCGTGAAGCAGATCGTGCTGCCCCTTGCGGTCGCAGACCGTCCCCAGGAGGAGCACGCAGACCTCGTCGGCCGCGAGGCCGAGCGCGGCGCGGGCCTGCTCGCGCGGCCAGCCCGCCAACTCGGCCTGGAAGCGCTCCACGTTCAGCGCGTAGCGGACGAGCCCGAAGTTGCGGCGGGTGTCCATGTCTTTCCAGACCTCGGCCGAGCTTCGCGCGGTGAACACCACGCGATAGGGGGACGGCATGCAGTCCAGGGCGATCCGCGCGATCTCGGTCGGGAACTGGTCGAAATACGTCTGCCAGGGCTCGCTCTCGTGAATGCTCCAGATGGACGGAACTCCCGCCTCACGCGCGGCGTCGACGGCCCAGAAGCCCTGGAGGGTATTGGCGTGCAGGACCTGACAGCCCTGCTCCACGATCAGGTCGACGGCCCTGCGCCGCGCCTCGGCGTAGCCGGCCTCGCCCCCGAACAGGCAGACCAGCGAGGGGTCGATGCGGACGGCGACGCCCGCCTTCTCGTACTCCTCGCGGAGCGGACCGTCCACCGGGCTTACGACGATCGGATCGGCGTGGCCGGAAGCTTTCAAGCCGGTGGTCAGCTCCAGCTCGAACCGCGACGCCCCTTCCCAGTTCAGGTTGTGCGAGACGGCGAGCACCCGGACGGGGCGGTCGACCGGCGCGACCGGCGCGACGGTGGGTTTGACCTCGAACGTCTCGCTCTGGGCGTCGTGATGGAGGCTGAAGTAGGGGTCGACGCGATGTCCGTGGATGCGTCGATAATTGGCCTCCTCGCGGGGATTGTCGCCGAACCCCCGCGTGGCCCCTTCGTAGTGGAACAGTTCCGCCTCGGCGCAGAGGACGCTCCGTCGGCCGGCGTCGTGGAGCCGGTAGCCGTAGTCGGCGTCGTTGTAGGCCACGCCGAAATCGGTCTCGTTGAAGCCGTTCATCTCGCGGAACAGCTTGCGAGGCGTCAGCATGCAGGCGGCGGTGACCGCCAGGCAGTCCCGCGTGACGCGGGCGAGCCCCATCGCCCCGCCGTCCCACCACGGCAAGAGCTTGAACGCGTGCCCGGCAAGCCCCTCGTGCATCCCATGGACGATCCCCGCGTGCTGGATCCGACGGTCCTGATAGAGCAGCCTCGCCCCGACCGCCCCCACTCCCGGGAGCATCGCCCAGCCGACCATCTGGCTCAGCCAGCGCGGCTCGATGACCTCGACGTCGTTGTTGAGGAACAGGAGCAGTTCCTCCTGGACGCGCGCCACCGCCGCGTTGTGGATCGCCGCGTAATTGAAGACGCCGTCGACGTTCGGGATGTGCAGGACGGTGTGGGGGATCCGGGCCAGGTAGGCGAGCGTCTCGGGGTCGTCGCTCTCATTATCAATGATGTAGACGCGATAATTGCGATAGCTCGTCTTCTCCAACGACGTGAGCAAGGTCTGGAGAAGCTTTTTCTGGTTCCTGGTCGGGATCAGGATGGCGACCGAGGGCCCGTCGTCGGGCATCACGGGTCGGAAGACGCCGCAGCCGGCCGCGACGGCCCAGTCCGGCTGCTCGACGCGACAGGGGACGCCGCGGCGGCCGAACGCCTCCTCGACGGCGCGCCGACCGGCCTCGAAGCTGTGCGGTTTCTCGTGGCCGCTCGCCGCCGTGGAGCCCGGCAGCACCCGCCAGTGATAGAGCATCTGGGGAATGTGCGCGATCCGTCGAGCCCGTTCCGAAGCCCGCAGCCAGAAGTCGTGGTCCTGCGAGCCCTCAAAGCCCAGACGCATCCCGCCGACCTGGCGGTAGAGGCTGGCGCGAACCGCCGTCAGGTGCCCCGTGTAGCAGAACGAGAGCAAAAGCTCGGGAGACCAGTCGGGCTTGAACTGGGGCGCGAACCGGCCGCCGTCCATGCCAAGCTTGTCGTCGTCGGTGTAGATCAGGTCCACGTCCCGCTCCCGATCCAGACGGATGGCCAGGTGCGTCAGCGCCTCGGGATGGAGGACGTCGTCATGGTCGAGCAGGACGAAGAACTCGCCGGTCGCGTGCTCTGCGGCCGTGTTGGTCGCGGCCGAGATGTTGCCGTTCGTCGCGCGACGGACCAGTCGCACTCGAGGATCGAGCGAGAGTCCGTCGGCCAGGTAAGCCGCCAGCGCGGGATCCGTGCTGGCGTCGTCGGCCAGGATCAATTCCCAGTGCTCGTACGATTGCGCCAGCACGCTGGCCACCGCCGCATCGAGCAGCGCGGGAGGCGTGTTATAGACGGGCACGAGGATCGAGAAGCTCGCGGGGCGCGGCAGCGTCTCGACCTGCTCGCGGAGGGCCTCAGCCCGGAAAGGCGAGGGTTCGTTGACTCGCCGCCAGGCGTCGTAGGCGTCGATCGGTTCCGAAGGCTGATGGTAGGCGCAGCCCGGCCCGCGGAAGACCCGCAGCGGGACCCATCGCCGGAGGTGATGCCGCACCTTGTTCTTAGCCTTCCGCACCGCCTTATTATAGGCGGCGCCCAGGCCGTCGGACCTCGCTACATGGACGAACCGCAGGGAGAGCCGCTTGAGCCTGGCCAGCCTCGCCCGCTGGACGGCCGCTTGCCGGACGATGTCCCGACGGAGCCTCCTTCGCAGGGCGGATTGGAGCGCCTGGCATGCGTTGATGACGCCCAGCGGTTCGGGCTCCACGATCACAGGGTGAGCCGCGATTGCGGGGATCGCGATCGGAGGCTCGGGCGCGGGGGCGGGGGCGGGGCGGGGGCGGGAGGCTCGATCGCGACGGGCGTCGCGGGCGGCTCGGGAGCGGGCTGGATCTCGGCGATCGGCGCCGGCGATTCGACCGCACCATCCGTGACCTCGGCCGCTTCGAGGATCTCGACGTGATCCTCGACCTCGACCTCCACGGTGGGCTCGATGGGGACCGCCGCCGTTGCGAGCGGTCGGGACCAATGCCCGATCGCCTCGCTGAGCGCGCGGCGGGCCTGGAGTGTTTTCGCGGAGGGGTCCAGGAGGACCTTTCGGTAGACCTCCAGCGTCTCGCTCGCGGTCTTCTCCCAGGAGAGGAATCGCGCCCGTTTCAGCCCCTTCTCGCGGAGTTCACGCCCGAGATCCGGGTCGGCCGCCATTCGCTGCATCGCCCGCGCCAGGTGGACCGGAGAGAGCCCCTCGGCGTAGAGGACGCAGTCGCCGCAGACCTCGGGGACGGACGAGAACGGCATCGCGACGACCGGCACCCCGGCCGCCATCGCTTCCAGGGGGGGGAGGCCGAAGCCCTCATACAACGACGGGAAGACGAGCGCTTGCGTGTTCTGGTAGAGCGCCCGCAATTCCTGGTGGCTCACCGCACCCAGGAACCGGACGCCCGCACGGCTCGGGTAATCCGACTCGGATCGCGGGGCTCGTCCGGCGAGCGCGAGCGCGGGGGGTTCGCCGTCGGTCCACCACTCCCGGAACATGGCGTAGGCCTCCAGCAGGCCCGGCAGGTTCTTGTGTGGGTAATCCGACGCGAGGCTCAACAGGTAACGGGGAGGAAGGTCGAAGTTCTCGAGGATCGTCGCGGTCTCGTCCTCGTCGACCGGGGAGGCGAAGGCGTCCAGGTCCACGCCGAGGAAGACGGGATGGATGACGCTCGGGTCCAGCCCGAACTCCGCCTCGACCTCGCGAGCGGTGTTCTCCGAGTAGGTCAGGACCGCCTGCGCGGCCGGCAGCGTCAGCCGGCTCGTCTGCTGATAGGCATTGTACTCGGCCTCGTTCGGGAAGACGTGGGCCATGCGATAGGCGATCAGATCTTGATACGTGAGGACGACGTGGGCCCGGGATTCGAAGAGCAGCCGGGCGTGGGACCGATCGAAGATCTGCGCGGGCTTGTGGAGGATCGCCGCGTCGTCGGCCCAATCCTCGGGCGAGACCAGCCTTCCCTCGACGCCGTCGGCCTGGAGGGGGTGCGCGGCGAGGAGGGTCAGCTCGACCTCGGGCCTCGCCGCGAGCGCCTTGCCCAGGTTCACCGCGTACATCTTCGTGCCGTTCATCTCCAGGGGGAGATGACGGAGGTCGAGCGCGACCTTGATCCGCTTCGAAAACTGGTAGTCGACCGCGTGGGCCGCGATCGAGCCGTCGAGCGTCCCGGCGTGGCGATCCACCTGCCCCTTCATGTAGATATGGCGGTCTTCCAGCGTCTCCGGGCCGGCGGGCTCCGAGCCATCTCCCGACTCGACCGTCTCGGGAGGATCGGCGAGGACCAGGGAGCCTCCCGCGCGTTTGGCGAAGAAGCCCAGAGATCCCGCCCGCATCAGCCAGTCGTCCACCGCCGCGCGAGGGGAGCCGAGCGAGTCGTCGAGGAGCCCCACGGCGTCGAGGACGTCCCCTCGAAGGTAGTTGCAGAGCCGGCCCGCACGCGCCGCGAAGAGGGTCTCCGGCAGGTTTGCGATCGCCCGTCTCACGCCTTCTTCGTCAAGCCCCGCATTCGCGTCGAAGCCGTCGCCGTGGCTGATCGGGGTCGCCAGGGCGACACGTTCCTCGGAGTGGGCCGCCGCGGCGAGGGGCTCGATCCATCCGGGAGTCGGCAGCGCGTCGGGGGCGAGAAGGATGGCGTCGCCGTCGCGCTCGGCCAGGCCGCGATTGGCGTAGTCCACCCAGGCCAGGCCGCGCGGGCACCGCACGGTCTGGAGCCTCGGGTCGGCCGCCGCCAGCTCGGCCAACCCCTGAGCGAGGACGCGGTCGGCGCAACCGTCCTCGACGACCATCAGGCGGCGGAGCGCGGGCCCGCTGCACTCCAGGATCGTTCGCAGCCGGGCCAGGATCGCGGGGCCGCCGAGCGTGACGGGCACGATGACATCGGCGAATCGAACCTGGGCCATGTCTTCCTCCGAATAGGATCGCTGGATTCAGCTCGGCGACGACGCTCGCTCGTCGGACCGCGGGCGCCTGCCGCGAGGCGCGGACGGGGGAGGTGTACCCCGATCCGACGGGGAGGTCAAGGCAGGTCGGCGGGCGCTCGGCCCGGTCGAGACTCGCCTTGCTCGATCTCGGTCCCCGGCTATAATCCCGCGCCAAAACCGCCCTTAATCCGTCACGCGTCGGGCCAGGGCGTCCATCACTTCCTCGGTCATCCACCGATCTCGAGAAAGGTAGTGAGCCCGCATGGCGAACCTGAATGCGTCCCCGCCCCGCAAGGGCCTGCTCGGCGTCCTCTTCCCGCGGACGTCCCCCGTCGCCCTGGCAGGCGAGGGGGCGGGCAAGGCGGCGAACGTTCAAGCGATGGAGATGGAGATCTCCTGGCTGAAGATGCAGCTCGCCCAGTTCCAGAAGGAACAGTCCCAGTTCGAGGGGCCCGACCCCTACTTCCTGGGCACCGAACACCTCTCCGGCATCATCCCGCCGATCCCGGGCGCAGGCGTCCGGGCCACCGCCGGCTCCCCTTCGATGGCCGGCTACATCCTCAGCGCGGACGCCTGGCAGATCCTCATCAGCAAGTTCCTGAAGCCGAATTCGCAGCTCCTGGACATCGGCTGCGGCAGCGGCAAAATGGCTCGCAACCTGGCGTACCACCCGCACGTGCGGAAGTACATCGGGTTCGACGTCCTCAAGGACAGCGTCGATTTCTGCAACCAGGTCCTCGTCCCCCGCATCGGGCCGAAGTTCGAGTTCCACCACCTCGACGTCGTCTCCTGCTACAACCCGCAGGGCGCGATCAAGCCCACCGAGGTCGCCTTCCCGGCGAAGGACGGCTCCGTCGACCTCGCCTGGGGCTGCTCGCTGTTCACCCACCTGCTCGAACCCGACGCGCGGCACTACCTCCGCGAAGTGCGGCGGGTCCTGGCCCCGGCCGGCATGTTCCTGCCGACGATCCACACCAACCCGGCGCCGGGGACGCGGTATTCCGGCGACGAGGTCAAGATCGACGTCGACGTCGACTACTTCGTCGAGATGTGCGACGAGGCCGGCCTGACGCTCGCCGTCAAGCTCGGCGAGGTCCTCGGCCAGTACGCCATGCTGTTCAAGGTCAAGCCCGGCAGCTCCACGCCGACGATCGTGAACGTGGGCGGGGCCAAGACCGAGACCGAGGTCGCCGAGGCCTCCAAGCCGAAGACCGGCGGCGTCCCCGTCCCTCCCAACAACGGCGCGCTCACCGAGGAGATGCTCCGGCTCAACGAGCAATGGGCCGAGAAGGAGCACGTCACTCCGTCCGTCCACCCCGGCGACTTCATCTTCTGGTTCGTGGCCACCCACCCGGAGATGTCGCTCGAAGACGCGACGAAGTACTACTTCGAGGACGGCGCCCGCTCGGCGGCCAAGCTCGACGGCCACCTGACCCGGCTGTTCGGCGAGGACAAGAAGCCGATCAAGCTCCTGGAATTCGCCTCGGGCTACGGATGCGTCTCGCGGCACCTCAAGAAGAACCCCCGGTTCGACCTGACCAGTTGCGACATCCACCCGGAAGCCATCGACTTCCTGACGAACCAGATCGGCGTCGACGCGCTCCAGTCGGCGCACACGCCTGAAGGCTTCGCGACGCCGAAGAAGTACGACGCGATCTTCTGCCTGTCGTTCTTCTCGCACATGCCCAAGGCGACGTTCGGGCGCTGGATCAAGGCGCTCTACGACTCGCTGGAAGTCGGCGGCTACCTCCTCTTCACGACCCACGGCGTCAAGAGCTGCCAGGGCCTCCAGATCACGGTCGACGACGCCGACGAGGAAGGCTTCTGGTTCCAGGCCCGCAGCGAGCAGCACGACCTCGACGCCGCCGAGTACGGCCTGACCCTCAGCCTCCCACAATACGTCGTCCCGACCGTCCACAAGGCGGTCGGCGCCCCGATCGCCGACTACAAGCAGGCCGAGTGGTGGTTCCACCAGGATCTCTGGATCGTCAAGAAGAATCGTTGATCCGACTCACATCCTGATGAATCCACGAGAACCCCGGTCGATCATCGGCCGGGGTTTCGCTTTGCGCCTAGGTTCTGTCTGACGGCTCGAGGAGTCGGAAGCAACGGCGGATCATGGCGAGCTTCACCATCGCCAGGAAATTGACCGCCAGCTTCTCGAACCGGGTCGCCAGGCGGCGGTTCTCCTTCAGCCAGAGGATGCACCGCTCGACGATGTTGCGGCGGCGGTAGGCCTCGGCGTCGAACCTCGGGTTTCTCCGCTGATCCTTGCGAGTGGGGATCACGGCCCTGATGCCCCGACGTCGCAGATAGCGGCGGATACGCCGCTAGCTGTAGCCCTTGTCGCCGGCCAGGCGTCGAGGCCTGCGACGCGGCCGGCCTCGACCGGGACGCTTGATCCGCACCGCCTCCAGGGCCGGCTCCAGGGACTTCGACTCGTGGGCCTGGCCCGCCGTGACGACGGCGGAGAGCGGCACGCCGCCGGAGTCGACGACCAGGTGCAGCTTCGTCCCGAAGCCGCCCCGCGAGCGGCCGAGGGCGTGGTCGACGGGCTCGGCCGTCCCCCTTTTCCCCCCCGGCCCCGGCGGCCGCGCGGCTGGCCCGGATGGACGTCCCGTCGATGCACCAGAGGTCGAAGTCGATCCTTCCCGAGGCGTCAAGCCGCAGGTGGAGCCGCTCCAGGATGCGGTCGATCGTCCCATCGCGAGCCCAGCGGTTGAAGCGGTCGTAGACGCTCTTCCACTTGCCGTAACGTTCGGGCAGCTCCCGCCACTGGGCCCCTGTGTGCAGGATCCACAGGACCCCGTCGAGCGTGGAGCGGTGGTCGTTCCACCGACCGCCCGGTCTGCCCGCCGGAGGGAGCAGGTCGGCGATCAGGGCGAATTCGTCGTCCTTCAGCTCGTAGCGTCGCGACATCCCGGCCTCCCTGGTGAAGCCGCCATCGTAACCCTTTACGAGCCGTCAGACAGAACCTAGCACCGCCCTCGCCCCGGCCCAGTTCGCGAGGATCTCCTCGCGAGACAGCCGGCCGGAACTCCCGTCCGAGAACGCGACGGCGAATCCGCCCGGATCGTGGGGGGCGGCGAACGCCGCGATTTCGGCCGGCGTCACGTCGCGAGGTTCGGTCCAGAAGATCTTCGGATCCGCCACCTCGACGAGGACGATCCACGGTCCCCCCGGGCCGACTCGGCCTGTGAGATCGAGCGAGCAAAGGTCGCCGTCGACGACCGCGGCGACGTTCGCGTGGCGCGCCGGGGCGGCCTGGGTGTTCAGGCACACCATGTCGTTGGGAGCGACGACGGCCGCCTTGAGATTCGCCGGGTGGTCCCAGGGGAGCCCGAAGTCGTACGGGACGGCGAACGCGTCGGGGAATTGCGACGCGCAAAGGATGGCCCGCCAACTGTGCATCGATCGGCCGCCCGCATCGAGCTGGACAGCCGGCGGATTCCGCCCGGTCGCGTCGCGATAGTTTCGCAGGCCCAGGTGGAGCCGGAACGGGTTGTTGCCGCATTGCGAGGCGCGGGCGGCCGTCCTCGCACGCCCTGCGGCGGTGAGAAAGGCCGAGACGCCCGCCGCGACGACGACCATCAGCGCCAGATGCGTGAGCCTGAATTGGAACGGTCGCATGACGCCTCCCCGAATGCGCCTTATCGGCCGTATCCAGTCTAGCGGCGTCCTCGATGAAGATGAATCGGCGTCAGCATGATCGACCGATTTCGTCGGGAAGTCAGGCGCTCTCGCGAGAAGCCTTCCTGGGCCGCTCGGGGATCGCGATCGTCGGCCGCGTCTCCCGAGGGAAGACCAAAAAATCGCGGGCGTGAAAGTAAGCTTCCACGCAGACGGCGGCCGTCTGGTCGATGTGGAAGCGAACCTCGAAAAGCGACCTGGCGCGGCTGCGATGGGCCGCGTAGAGGTCCGGGTGGCGGAGGTAGCGGAGCATCGCCGTGACCATGCGGTCGACGTCCAGCCCGCCTTGATCGTTCGACTTGGCGACGATCCCGGCCGTGCGGCGGTCGAGCGTCAGCATGTCGTGGATCGGTCCCCGGTCCGGCGCGATGACCGGGAGACGGCCCGCGAGGGCCGCGGCGACCCACGTCGAGGTTTCCGCGGTCGGGATCTCGCGAGGGACGAGCGCCACGTCGCACTGGGCGATGAGCGGCGAGGCATCGCGCCCGCCCTGAGAGACCATCTCCGACTCCATCAGCACGAGCCTCACGCGGCGACCCGCGCGTTCGGCGGAGGGGAGACGATTCAGGACGCGGACGGCCGTCATCGCATCCTGGCTCGCCTGAGGAGCCTCGGAACCGCCCGTGATCAGGAAGACCAGGAATTCCCCGTCTCGTTTGGCGATCCGCGCCGCATCGGAGGCGGCCGATGAGTCGGGCTGAAGGCCGGGACATAGGGGAATCCAGCGGCGGGCGGCCAGTTCCGGCCACTTTTTCAGGAATTCGGGCGACGGGTCGGTCTCGTGAAAGACGCCCGAGATCAAGTCGAGCGGGCGAGACGAGCGGGGGCCCGAGCCGGCGCGATCCACATCGAAGCCGCTGTTGCAACGTTCATCGTGATGAATGAACCAGGGGATGTTCAGGTCGGCATTGAACTGCGCGACGAGTCGATCGGCCGACTCGTGGCGGGAGTGGATGACGTCGATCTCGTGGAAGCGGATCAACTCCTGAAGGATCCTGACCCGAAGGCGGTTCGCTGCGCCGTCCTCGGCCGGTTGGCCGGCGGACCAGGGGGTCGCGCTTAGGGTTCCTTCGAGGAGGACGACGCGATCGCTCAACGCCTGCTGGAACGATCGAGTCTGCTCCGATGTCGAGACGGCGAGGACGAAGACCCGATGCTCGCGAGCCAAAGCGTTCGCGAGATGAATCGTCGACGCCGCGACGAGACCGGACTCCGAGCCGTCGATCACCAGGAGGATCCGCAACTCGCCCGGCGCGTCGAGTTTGCGCCGGAACCGCTCGCGGATCTCCTCCAGCGGGCCGGCGGCGCGGGCGTTGGACATGAGCGGAGGCCGCTTGAGCGCGAACCGCTCGGTCATCATGTCGTATTCGAAGAGCGTTTGGCCGAGGCTCCTCGCCATCGCATTGAGGGAGACGTCGAAGGTCTCGAACACGCGGGACTTGACGTGAAGCGTCTCCTGTGCGTGCGTGTCCGCCTTGATCGACTGGAACGAGACCGTCTGTTCGTGCCGCCGGTAGTCGTTCAGCGACTCGGGCGCGAACGCGATCTTGCCCCCCCGAATCATCATGGCGTAGAAGAGCCAGTCCCCGGCGAACCGCATGCCCGCCAGTTCCTCGGCGAAGTCCAGGCGTTCCGGCTTGCGGAATAGGACGGCGCTGGCGTTGGGGACCGTGTTCTTCTGGCTCAACGCGAGTTCGGCCTCCTCGGCGGCCTCGGCCGTGTACGCCCGGCGCCAGCGCTCGGGATCGAGGTCGTCGGTATGGCCCAGGAAATCGGCCGCCCAGCGCTCGCCCTGGGGCCCGATCAGCCCGGACTGGCAGTACGCCAGGGCGACTTCCGGATCGTGGAATTCGGGGAGGAGCCTCTCGAGGAATTCCGGACGGCAGGAATCGTCGGACTCGGCGAACCAGATCAGGTCGCCGGTCGCGAGATCCATCCCCTTCAGCCACTGGCGGAACGTACTGCCGCTGTTGCGCTCGTTGACCACGATCCGCATCGGGACGGGCGACTCCGGCGCGAGGCGTCGCGCCACCTCCACGCTGTCGTCCGGCGAGGCGTCGTCCAGGAAGATGATCTCATGGGGCCGGACCGTCTGCTCGAAGACGCTCCGCAGCCGGGTCTCCAGGAAGGGTGCGTGCCGATAGTTGGGGACGATCACCGAGACCTTCAGCACCTTCGACGGTCTGTAACCGTACTCGGAGCCCAGGATCGCGAGGAACTCGCCCATGAACCGCGACCAGGTGAACGAGCCCCGGATGGCGGCTCGTCCGCGCCCGCCCATCGCCGCGCGGGTCGAATCGTCGGAGAGCAATTCGTGGATCGTTCGAGCCATCGCCGCGACGTCGAGATAGGCGACGGCGACGCCGCCGCCGTCGAGGACCTCGGGCGCGCCCCCGGAGCCCTGGAACGCGACGACCGGGAGGCCGCTCTCCATCGCCTCCAGGTTCGCGAACGGACAAGGGTCCTCGCGCGAGGTCAGCGCGAAGACGTCGGCGGCGAGGAAGTACGGCGAGAGGTCGCCGCGGACGCCGGCGAACCGGATGCGGTCGGCGAGGCCGGCGACCTCGACGTCATGCCGAAGCCACTGGTACAACTCGTCGTCGACGACGTGGCCGAACCAGATGAACCAGGTCCGGTCGGCCAGGGATGCCGACTCCGGGTCGGCGAACAGCCGACGCGCGGTCTGGACGAAAAGGTCGGCCCCCTTGCGAAGGTCGATCGTCCCGCAGCCGAGCACGATCCGCGCGTCCTCGGGGAGTTCCAGTTCGTCGAGCACGCGTTCCCGCATCTCGTCGCGCGACAGGCCGCGCGTCCTGGCGTCGAGGCCGTAGCGCACGGTCTGGATCCGCGCGGGTTCGATCCCGAATCGATCGATCAACGCGTCGCGGACGACGTTCGCGGGGACGATCGTCCGTCGGCTGGCGGACTTGATCCGATCGATCGCCTCTCCGCCGCCGAGGATCTTGATGAACGTCGGCAGCTCGTGGATCCACGAGAGGACCGGGACGTCGGCGGCCTCCAGGGCCGCGTGGAATTCGCTGACCGCCATCGTGTTGCAGACGGCCGCGCCGGCGCGGGCGTACTCGCGGAACCGCTCGGCGATGACGGCCGGGGCCGATTCCCAGGTGGCGAGCCCGGCCTCGACCACGTTCGCCAGCAAGAGCGTTGGAGCCCGGCGGACGAACTCCGATTCCAGTTCACCGGTCGTCTTCAGAACCACCCAGCATTCGACGCCGGGGAGCTTCGATAGCTCCTCGCAGAGCCGAAGCAGGCACAGCGGCGCCCCGGTCCGGCAGGCGGAGTGCGAGACGAGCAGGACCTTGTAGGTCGCTCGCCCCCGCGAGGCGGCGGAACGCTCACCGTCGTGGATCTTCCACGGGAGGGCTTCGAACGCGGTCGTCGCGAGCGCGGCCGGGGGAGGCCCGGCGACGATCGGAGGGGAGACGTGCGGGGTCTGCGTCCCCACCGCCTTGCCGAACTTGTGAAGCAACCGGCGCGAAGCCCTGGCGAGCGCGGGCCGAGGTCCGTCGTTCGCGGCCACGCGAAGGAAGCGGATCGAGAGCGTGAGGCATCGGCCGTGCAGGCGGGTCTCCGGGAAGAAACGCCTGCGTACACCTCGACAACGCTCGATCACCCGGAGCGCCGTGCTTCTCCGCAGGTCGTCCAGTTGCATCGCCGCCGTGGCGTGGTGGTGCTGGAAGTGCGCCAGGTTGTGTCGAAGCCAGGGGTTTTCGCGCTCGAGGGCCGCGTGCTGGGTCGCAAGCGTCTGATGCTTCTCATCCAGGCTTGCGAATTCCTCGCGGAGCAATTGAAGCTCCTCGCGAAGTGCCAGAGCCTCCTCGATCGATGGGGTGGCGTCGGCGATTCGACCTTCACGCTCGCCCAGGACGAGGATCGAGGCGTCGGAGGATCGCCGATCGGACTCGATCGCCATGCGGTCGGACAGGCTCCGCCCCAGCCTCGCATAGACGGCGCGGATCTCGTTGCGACGGCCCGGCTCGGCGTCCGCCTCGAACAGCGGCCTGATGCCATGCGGGGGGTTTGGCCCGATCGCGAGCAGCCCGAGGCCGTCGCCGTGCGTGAACTCGAAGCTGGGATAGCGACGGACCAGGTCGTGGAACGCGTCGTACGCCCCGAGCTTCCGGCCTTGCAGGCACGTCCGCGAGAGCACGAGCACGGCGCGATCGGAGAACTTCGCCTTCCAACGCTCGAAGTCGGCCATGAGGGCCTCGACGCCGGCGGCGTCCGAGGGGTGGAACAGGTCGATCGAGCCGTCCTGGAAGGTGTCGACGACCTCCTCGGAAGAGGGGCGAAGCAGCTTGGAAATGGTCGAGTACGCGCGATCATGGGCCTCCCGGACGCGCTGGAGCGAGGCTTCCAGGAAGGCCGAATTCGTCCCCGAACCGAGACGGGGCTCGACCGCGAGGCAGCGGGCGTCGATCTCAAGTCGCCGGACGGCCTCGCACATCGAGAAGTAGATTCCGGGCTCGCGGACTCCGATCTGGACGATCTTGCGAGGTCGGATCGCATCGATGGTCCAGAAGATCACGGGGCTGATCTGGGCGTGGTCGCTGGGCTCGAAGGCGTGATCGGGCGCCCAAAACGAGGCGGCCGACAGGTAATGTGCGACATCCATATCCTTCACGCTCCTCGGGTCCCCCCTCGCCATCACGCGCCCCGGAAAAGCCCGATCGCGTCCCGGCGTCCCAACGCCTCGGCGCGATTCGTAGCTTCTCCCGGCGTCGAGCCCCGCGAGATCGGGAACGACCGCTCCTGTGTCATTCCGACTTAAATGACAGCATGGCCAAAGCTTGTCAATCCGAAGCCCGGGGCGTGTGCGGTCGCGACGCGCCTCGGATTCAGTCCTCGCCACGATGGGACCCGTCAGGAGAAGTCCCACCGGACAGGTTTTCGAAGTTGGAGGCGGCGGCCCGACGGATCGAACTCCATTTCGATCTCGACAGGCCCATCCGGACGCTTGTTCCTCGCCGCCGTCCTGGTCATGACAGTCCTCGTTTTCTTCGGCGTGGACGGCCTTCCACTCCAGATTTCTTGAGCTCACGCCCGAAAACCGCCCGACCGCGACGGCCTCCCACGCCCGAGGCGTCGCAGCGACGGTTGACAGCGATCACGAAACGGTTTAGATTCACGCCGCGCGAGTCCAGAAAGACGGCGAAGGGAAGGGTAAGTTAGGTTGCGAGTCAGGGGCGAATCCGCCTCCATTCGGATCGACCTTTCCCCGACCCTCCTCGCGTTCGAGTTCCTCGCGGAAACGTCGAGGCCCAGGAAGGGTCTCGTCGCTCTCGCTCCCGTCGCGAATCGTCGACGATCGGCCCTCCGCTCCGGCCCGATCGAAGCCGAAATCCCGTTTGGCGCAAAGGAATGCCCATGCACGTCTTCACGAGCATCACGGCCAACTACCTGCCGAAGGCCGCATCGCTGGCCCACTCCGTCAAGCGCGTGCATCCCGAGGCGGTTTTCCACGTCGTGCTCTCGGACGACATGCCGGATTGCCCCTCGTCCGTCACGGGGGCTTTCGACTCGATCATCAACATCCGCGACCTCCCGATCGAGAACCTGCCGCGCTTCATCTTCCGCCATCGGATCGTCGAGCTTTGCACCGCCGTCAAGGGGGCCGCGTTCCAGCACATCGCCGACCTCCACGGCGCGGAGCGGATCTACTACTTCGACCCCGACATCATCGTCACGAACCGGCTCGACGACCTGGAGCGGGCGCTCGACTCGTCCAGCGTCCTGCTCACGCCGCACTCGATCGAGCCCGAGTCGAACCCGGAGGCGATGGTCGACAACGAGATCACCTGCCTCCGGCACGGCGTCTACAACCTGGGATTCCTGGCCGTCCGCATGGATCGTAACGGACGCCGCCTCATCGACTGGTGGGCCGACCGGCTCACCCGATGGTGCTACGACGAGGTCCCCAACGGCCTCTTCACCGACCAGCGCTGGATGGACCTCGCCCCGGCGATCTTCGACGGCGTGAAGATCCTCCGCGATCCCCAGTACAACGTCTCGACCTGGAATTTGAGCCATCGTCGCGGCACCGGCGTCGCCCCCTACGACATCCAGATCAACGGCCGCCCCCTCGTCTTCTACCACTTCTCGGGCTTCGACAGCGGCGCCCAGCTCAAGATGCTCGACCGCTACGGCTCGCACAGCCCGGTCCTGTACGATTTCCGCGAATGGTACCTGGCCGAATGCGAGCGCCACGGCCAGTCGACGATCGGCAAGACCCCGTGCCGGTACACGACCTACAAGAGCGGCGAGAAGATCAAGGACGAGCATCGCCTGACGTATCGCCGCCGCGACGACCTGCTCCGGTACTTCGCCGATCCGTTCGACGACTCCGACCCGACGAATTCGTATCTCCACTGGCATCGCACCTACGTCGACGCGCCGGCGCCGCAGCCGACGCCCGCCCCGGAGGCGGAGCCGATCGCCGAGCCCACGGCCGAGCCCCGCCCCGCCGAGGCCACCGCCAGCTTGCGCGGGACCATCCGGGCGCACGCACCAGAACCGGCGCTCAGGGCTTATCGCTCGGTCAAGTCGGCATGGAGACGGATGGCCCGGACCGGTTGAGCGGTCTCGAAGCGCCTCGCCGCCCCTGCACCCCCGATGATCGACTCCAAGGAGGGACGCCCATGTTTTCAAGCGAAGGTCCACGTCGCAAGAACATCGTCTGCGTCGTCGGGACGCGTCCGGAGGCGATCAAGACGGCCCCGATCGTCCGCGCGCTGCGCGAGCAGCCATGGGCGCGCTGCCGGCTCGTCTTCACGGCCCAGCATCGCGACCTGGCGGGGCCGATCTTCGACCTCTTCGGGATCCACCCTGACGTCGACCTGAACGTGATGCGTCCCGGCCAATCGCTCCCGGATCTGAGCAACCGCCTGCTGGTCGCCGTTCACGAGACCCTGCAGCGTGAACGGCCCGACTGCGTGATCGCCCAGGGCGACACGACGACGGTCCTGGCCGCGGCCCTGGCGAGCTACATGATCGGCGCACCGTTCGCGCACGTCGAGGCCGGACTGCGGACGCATCGGCTCGACGCCCCCTTCCCCGAGGAAGCCAACCGGGTCGCCGCCAGCCATCTCGCCTCGATCCATTTCGCACCGACGCCCGACGCCCGCGACAACCTCCTCCGCGAAGGGATCGCTCCCGAGGCGATCCACCTGACGGGGAACACGGGAATCGACGCCCTGCACTTCGCGGCCGAACGCGAGTCCCCCCTCGGCGTTGGGCCTCGTCCCGGCGCGCGGTTCGTCCTCGTCACCGTTCACCGCCGCGAGAACCTCGGCGAGCCCCTGCGGCGGATCTGCGAGGGGGTCCGGCGACTCCACGATCGCCATCCCGATCTGGAGTTCCTCTGGCCGGTCCACCCCAATCCGGGCGTCGAGCCCGTGGTTCGGGGCGAATTCGAGGGCCTCGGGCGCGTCCACCTCGTCCGTCCGCTCGAATACGGGCCGTTCGTGACGGCGATGAAGCGCGCGGCCGTGATCCTCAGCGACAGCGGCGGCGTCCAGGAAGAGGCCACCGAGCTTCGCACGCCGGTCCTGGTGCTGCGGGAGATCAGCGAGCGCGAGGAAGCGGTGCGTTCCGGCGTCGCGCGTCTGGTGGGCCACGACCCGGACGCGATCGAGCGGGAAGGCTCGCGATGCCTGGCCGACGGCCCGGATCCGGTCCGCCCGGCTCTCCTCGGCTCTGCAACGCCGTTCGGGGACGGTCGGGCGGCGGCCCGGATCGCCTCCATCCTGCACCGCAAGCTTCATGTCGAGTCGGAGGCGACCGTCGGGGTCTGACGCCGACGGTCGGTCACGACGGACGGTCGACCCGGGTGGACCTCAGCTCCCCGGAAGGGCCCAGGTGGCGGAGCTTGAGCCAGATCTGCTTGATTTGCTTCTTCCCCTTCACGGCCGCCCCGATCAGCGCGTTGGACTCGAAGCGGTCCAGCCGACGACGGAGCGCGACGTTCTCCAGCCAACGCTTCTCTTCGCGCTCGAGCGAGCGGACGAGCTGCTGCTCCTTGCGCATCGCGGTGTCCTGAAGCTGCGAGACCTGCGTCATCGTCTCATCGAGCCGGCGCCGATCGGAGTCCCAGCCCCCCTGGGAGGTGGCGAGGGCCTGCTGGAACAGCTTGAGGCTCCGCTCCTGCTGATCGAGCGATTCGGCGAGCCGACGCTGCGTCTCCAGCAGGGTCTGCTCGGAATGGGCCAGGATGCCCTGGGTGTGGGCGAGCAACTGCTCGGCCTGGACCCTGCGCTCCTGATTGGAGACCAGTGTCTCCATGACCCGGGCGAGTTGCTTCTCGGTCTGCTCGAGGCAGGACCTGGCGAGCTGGAAGCCCTTCTCGGTCTCGGCGAGGGCCTGCTGCGTCGCGGCGAGCTCGCGCTGGACGAGCGAGTTCTTCAGCTCGAAGTCTCGGGATTGGGCCCCGGTCTCGTTGCACTGGAATTCGACCTGGCGAAGACCTACGAGCGTCTTGCCGAGTTCGTTCCGGGTCGTCGCCAGCTGCCCCTGAGTCATCGCCTCGTATCGGCGGGCGTCCTCGGCGAGCCGTTCGGCGTTCGTCTCGGGATCGAAGTCGGCCCAGGCGTTCGCCCCCAGCTCGTTCAGGATGCGCTGCGACGGGTGTGCCACGGCGGCCGGCAGGTGGTGCACGCACGACGGGTCGTACACCCGCCGGACCGTCTCGTCGCTCCAGGGGAGGCCGCAGGCTTCGGCGAGGTTCTTGGTGTCGTCCCAGAACCTCGAAGTCCCGAATCGGACGACGTGGGCGTCACCTTCCCACTCTTCGGCCGCCGCCTTCATCCTCGCCAGATGGACGCCGACGACGTCGATGGCGCTCCAGTACGGCATGTTCCCCTTGCTCCGCGTGCAGAGACTCATGGCGATCTCGTGCGGGGAGCGGAGCAGCGAGGCCGACACCACGTCGACGCCCTCGATGCGGTCGAAGACCTTCTTCCAGAAGGGCCAGACCAGGACCGTGCGCGGGTCCTTGAAACCCGAGACCGGCCCGCTCTCGATCAGGACGCGGGTGATCCGCTCCCCCTCCTCGAGCCACTCCTCGGGCAGAGTCCGCTCGTCGGGCCAGGCGGCCTGGGTCTGCAGGAAACGGGCGAGGACCGCCGGATCTTCGGGGAGGTCGTCGGCGAAGCCGAAGGCCCATTCCTGGATCCGACGGTTCAAGGAGTGGAACGGGATGGCTTCGAAGTGGCCGTAAGGGTTGCTCGGCGCCGCCGCGATGAGTTCGAACGGGCCGAGCGACATGCCGAGCTGTTGCAGGATGTTCGCCGTCAGGCTCGAGCCGCTCCGATGCATGCACATGAGGACGACGAGCTTGCGATTCGGTCCATCCATGACGTCCACCTCGAACCATCCGTGATTGATGACGGTCCCGCCGCTTCGCCGAGCGGCGGGCTTCTTCCCTCTCTTCGGCCGATCGGCCGCCGAGGCATCACGAACTTTACCGATTATGCCGGATGCCGCGACCCCATTCTCAACGCGCGTCCACCTTGGGGAACAGCGGCGCGGGCTTGCCGTCGACCACCGGGGCCGTCACCCGGAGATGCGTCTCGGAAGAGACCGGCGAGGCGGCCGAGGCGTAGGAGACGGCCTCCCAGGGTTGGTGCGACTCGAAGTCGAACGCCCGGTAGAAGGTCTCGGCGGTCTGCGGGAGGAACGGCTTGATGAGAACGGCGGTCGCTCGCATCCAGTCGGCCAGGTTCGCCAGGACGACCCGAGTCGCTTCCTTGTCAACCTTGGCGAGCTTGAACGGCTGCGTCACCTGGATGTACTTGTTTGCGGCGTCGACCACCTCGAGCCAGATCCGCTGGAGAGCCGTGGTGTAGTCGAAGCCGCCGACACGGTCGCGGAGCGTCTCGGTGAGCGCGGGGAGGTCCAGCTCGCCCCGCCAGGCCGTCAGGTCGATCTCCCCGACTGGGCCGAGGTCGCCGTCGAAGTACTTCAGGCACATCGTCAAGATGCGGCTGTAAAGGTTGCCCAGGTTGTTGGCCAGTCCGCTGTTATAGGCGTCTGCGAACCGCTCGAAGGAGAATTCGCCGTCGCCGCCGAACGGGCACTTGCTCATGAAGTAGTAGCGGAACGCCTCGGCCGAGAACTCCTTGATCAGGTCCATCGGCTCGACGACGTTGCCCAGGCTTTTGCTGAGCTTCTCGACCTCGCCGGTCTCCTCGTTCTTGCGATAGACGAACCCGTGGCCGAAGACCTTCCGCGGCAGCGCCACGCCGGCGGACATGAGCATCGCGGGCCACAGGGCGCAGTGGAAGCGGGTGATGTCCTTGCCGATGACGTGGACGTCCGCGGGCCAGAGCCGGGCGAATCGCTCGTCGTCGGTCCCATAGCCGACGGCCGTGACGTAGTTCAGCAGGGCGTCGAACCAGACGTAAATCGTCTGGTCGGCGTCGAACGGCGCCGGGATGCCCCAGGTGAACCCCTTGCGGGTGATGGCGACGTCCTTCAACTCGGCTTCCACCAGGCTGAGGATCTCGTTGCGACGGCTCTCGGGCTGGATGAAGTCCGGGTTCGCCGCATAGAACGCCAGCAGCTTGTCGCGGTAGGCGGAGAGCCGGAAGTAGTAATTCTCCTCCTCCACCCACGACAGCGGCGCGTTGGGGTGGTTGGGACAACGACCGCCGGCCTCGGCCACTTCCTTCTCGGTCTTGAAGGACTCGCAGCCGTTGCAGTAGTGGCCGGCGTAGACCCCTTTATAGATGTCGCCCGCGTCGTAGACCGCCTGGATGAACTTCCGACAGCCGACGTGGTGGCGTTCCTCGCTGGTCTGGATGAAGTCGCTGTTCGAGATTTCGAGGGCGTTCCAGACGTCCTGGAACTGGCTGGCCATCTCGTCGACGTACGCCTTCGGCTCCAGCCCGAGCTCGCGGGCGCGGATGGTGACCTTGTTCGTGTTCTCGTCGTTGCCCATCAAGAAGTGGACGGACGCGCCTTCCATGCGCCGGAACCGCGCCTGGACGTCGGCGCCGATCTTCTCGAACGCGGTGCCGATGTGGGGGCGGCTGTTGGGGTAGTCGATGGCCGTCGTGATGTAGTACCGCTGCTGCTCGTCCATTGCCCGTTCCTTGCCTTGAAGCTCGCGAGACCTCGCCCTTATCGGAGGCTTCGCCCGGGCCGACGGTTCACGAACCGGCTCGCCGCGAGCGCCGAGTGTACCAAAAATCTTTCCAGGCTCATCTCACCGAGAAGCGGAAGCCGCCCGTCGTCGCCGCATCCAGAGCGCCCCGGCCGTCCCCATCGCGATCACCAGAAAGGCGGACGGCTCCGGGACGACGGGAGGGATGACGCTTGGCACCGGCGGCAGGAGCGGCGGGTCGTCCGGCGTGCTGGGGATGTCCGACGGCGGCGCCAGGGGCGGGACGACCTGCGGGGCGGGTGGGATGAATCCCTGGGGCAACCTCGGCCCGATGTGGGGATGGTAGAAGTCGAACCGGGCCACGTCCAGGTTCCTCCGCCAGACCATGTAGCCGATCAGGGGGCTCGACGCCGCGATCGAGGGATCGCCGTTGATCAGCCGGAGGACGGCCTGTCGCACGGAGATCGTGACGGGGGGCGATGGCCGCGAAGCCCAGGTCGGCTCGCCCCCAGACAGGAACGACGCCCAGGAGTTCGAGTAAGCCGGAGAGGAGGCCGAGATCGGCGCGAACTCCTGGGCGGCAAGCCGTCCCGAGAACTTCGCACGCATCGGCCCGGCCTGGGCCGTCGCGAGGGGGAAGGCGAGGAGGACCATCCCGAGCGCGAGCGCAAGCCGTCCTCTTCGGTGAGCTTGAATTCTCAACGTCCTGCTGTTCGCATCCATGCGTCACCCACCTCGCCGTCGATGGAATCCTTCCGCGACATCCCTCACATGACGCTGCGAGGAGATCTCGTGCCACCAGAAAAATCGGCCCTTCCGGCTCGAACTATTGACGCGAACCGAAGGATTGCAACGACGAGCCTGCGGGTTGTAGCGGTCCTTCGATCGGAGGTCGCGGTCCCTCCCGGACCCGGCTCGTTGTCACCCTCGCGTCGACGGAGTATCGTGGCGCGAGAGGGCGGATTCCCAGGAGCCTTGCGCGGCCGACCGCCTCGTCGAGACGCGCCGCCGTCGACATCCCCGGAGAGACGACCATGCCCCCAACCGCAGCGAGCGATCCGACCACCCAGCCCTTCCCGACCCGGATGTACATCGACGGGAGCTGGCGGGACGGAGACGCCGGCAAGACGCTGGCCGTCATCAATCCGGCCGACGAATCGGTGGTCGCCGAGGTGGCCTACGCCGAGGGAGCCGAGGCCGGTCGGGCGATCGAGGCCGCCGCGCGGGCCTTTCCCGCCTGGAAGGCCCTCTCGGCCTACGACCGCGCCAAGATCCTCAAGAAGACCGCCGAGCTGATGCGCGAGCGGGCCGACCGGATCGCCCGCGCGATGACGATGGAGCAGGGCAAGCCGCTGGCCGAGGCGAAGGCCGAGGTCCTGCACTCCGCCGACACCTTCGAGTGGTTCGGCGAGGAGGCCAAGCGCGCCTACGGTCGCATCATCCCTCCCACGAACGTTTCCAAGCGCTATTACACCATCAAGCATCCGGTGGGAGTGGTCGGCACGATCACCCCCTGGAATTTCCCCGCGGCGCTCCCCAGTCGGAAGATCGGCCCGGCGCTGGCCGCCGGCTGCACGGTGGTGAGCCGTCCCGCCGACCAGACCCCCATCACCCTGATCCTGATGGTCGAGTGCCTGGCCGACGCGGGCGTCCCCCCCGGCGTCGTGAATCTCGTCATCGGCCCCGCCCGGCCGTTCGCCGACGCCCTGTTCGCTCATCCCGCCGTGCGCAAAATCAGCTTCACGGGGTCCACGGAGGTCGGCAAGGAACTCATCCGGCGGTCGGCCGATCAGGTGAAGCGCCTGAGCCTGGAACTCGGCGGCCACGCCCCGTTGATCGTCTTCCCCGACGCCGACGTCCAGCAGGTCGCGCAGGCGGCGGTGATCGGCAAGTTCCGGAACAACGGCCAGGTCTGCATCGCCCCTTCGCGATTCTACGTGCACGAGAAGGTAGCCAAGGACTTCACCGAGGCGGCCGTCGAATTGACGAAGAAGCTCAAGGTCGGCAACGGCCTGGAGGACGGCGTGCAGGTCGGCCCGATGTTCGAGGCCCGCGCCCTCGACAAGACCCAGGGCCTCATCGACGACGCCAGGGGGAAGGGCGCCCAGGTCCTCACCGGCGGCGGCCGATCCTCGCGGTTCGAGAAGGGCTACTGGTTCGAACCGACCGTGCTGACGAACGTCGACGGCGCGATGAAGCTGATGACCGACGAGCCGTTCGCGCCGGTCATGCCGATCCTCGATTTCGACAAGCTCGACGACGTGATCGCCGCCGCCAACGCGACGCCGTACGGCCTCGCCGCCTACGTCTTCACCAACGACCTGACCGTCGCCACTCGGATGGCCGAGGGGCTCGAAGCCGGGATCATCGGCATCAACGACCCGATCCCGGCGACCCCCCAGTGCCCGTTCGGGGGCATGAAGGAGTCGGGCGTGGGCCGCGAGTTGGGGAGCGAAGGGCTGGACGCCTACTTCGAGACCAAGTACGTCGCCGTGGGCCTGCGGCAGTCGTAAGCCTTCGAAAGCGAGACGCCCCGAGGCTTCAGCTCGGGGCGTCTCGCGAAGATCGGAACGGTGGATGGATCGATCAGCCGAGGACGGTCAGTCCCGACTTGGCCTGCTTCTTCTTTTCCTTCTCGACGAAGGAGGCCAGGGGCTGGGTCTCCTCGTCGAAACGTTCGACCTCTTCCAGCAGCGCCTGGACCATGTCGGCTTCTTTGACGTGACGGATGGGGACGCCTCGCTTGAATATGATCCCCTTGCCGGAGCCGGCGGCGATGCCCAGGTCGGCCTCTTTGGCCTCGCCGAAGCCGTTGACCAGGCAGCCGAGGATGCTGATCCGCAGCGGGTTGGTCAGGTGCTTCATCTTTTCCTCGACCTCGGCGACGATCCGCTCCAGGTCGATGTCGAGCCGGCCGCAGGTCGGGCAGGCGACGATCTCGGGCTTGGTCACGCGACGGTCGCAGGCGCGGAGGATGTCGAAACCGGCCTCGATCTCGGGGACGGGGTCGCCCAGGAGCGAGACCCGGATGGTGTCGCCGATGCCCCGAAGCAGGATCGAGCCGATCCCCGCTGCGCTCTTGAGCGTGCCGTACTCCCTCGAGCCGGCCTCGGTGATGCCGACGTGGGTGGGATAGTCGGACTTCGCGGCGTACTCGGTGTAGCAGGCGACGGCCGTCGGGACGTGGCTGGCCTTCAGGCTGACGATGATCTGCTTGTAGCCGAGACTCTCGGCGATCTCGATGCTCCGCAGCGCGCTCTCGACCATGGCCTCCGGGCAGGGGAAGCCGTACTTCTCGATCAGGTCCTTCTCCAGGCTCCCCGAATTCACGCCGATCCGCATCGGTACGCCGGCGTCACGCGCCTTGCGGACGACTTCCTTGAACCGCTCCACGCCGCCGATGTTGCCGGGGTTGATCCGGATCTTGTCGACGGCCCGGCGTCCCGAGGGGGTCCTGGCTTCCAGGCAGGCGAGGGCCATGCGGTAATCGAAGTGGATGTCGGCGATGAGCGGGATCTTGATCTGATCGCGAAGGGCCGAGACGCCTTCGACGTCTTCCTTCTTGGGGACGGTGACGCGGACGACCTCGCAGCCGGCCTCCTCGAGGCGGCGGATCTGCGCCAGGGTGGCCTCGGCGTCGAAGGTGTTGGTCGTCGTCATCGACTGGACCAGGATCGGGCTGTCTCCACCGACGACATGGTCGCCGATCCCGATCTCCTTCGTCTTGTGACGCTGGACGGTCGTCGCGTAGGCCATTGATCCTCGCCCTAATTTGTCGTCAAATCAGACTTTAACGCGCACTTCATCCTCGTGGACGTATGAATCGATCGTAATCGACCGCCGCCCCACGGTCAAGCCTGCGCGAGCCCGACGGACTCATCCCTAAATGAGCAAGCTCCCCCTGCCCCGCGTCGTCAAACGTCCCCTGGTGGTCGCCTGGAACGAGGCCCACCGCCTCGGGTGGCTGGCCCGCGACCACGCATCAGCGATGGCGTTCGGTCGTCGCGAGCATTGTACGGTTTGCGGCAAGACGAGCCGGATGCTCTATCGGCGTCGGGTGATCCCGCCGCGCCTGGTCGAGCTCTGGGGGCTGTCGGAGCGGCAGGCCGAGGCCCTCGCCCGCAAGGAATCCTGCGATTGCGCCGGCTGCGGCGCGAAGCTCCGCGCGCGTCGCATGGCCGAGGTCCTGCTCGACCTCTATCCGGTCGACGGCCGCCGCGTCACGGACCTTCGGGAATGGTCCGGCAGCCACGAGGCGGGCCGCCTTCGGATCGCCGAGATCAATCGGATCGACGGGATCCATGAAGTCCTGGAAGACCTCGCGCGGTTCCATCCCTCCGACTACATCCCGAACGCACATCGCGGTTCCTACGTCCGGGGATTGCGGCACGAGGATCTGGACGACCTGACCTACGAGGACAACCGTTTCGACCTCGTTCTGACGTCCGAGACGCTGGAGCATGTGCCGGATCTGGCGAGGTCGCTGGCCGAGATCCGCCGCGTGCTCGTCCCCGGCGGCCTCCACGTCTTCACGGCTCCGGTCTCGCCGCACTTCGCGAAGACCTTCCCGCGTGCGCGGTTGCACCGCGACGGCTCGATCGAGCAACTCGCCACCTGCATCCGCCATCCCGGAGGCGACGCCGGGTATCCCGTCTTCACCGAGTTGGGGATGGATTTCCCGGAACTTCTTCGCGAGGCCGGCTTCGAGACCGAAGTCCGTTTCGGGCCGGTTTCCGACGACGATCTCGGCCAGGTCTACGTCTGTCGCAAGCCTACGGTTTGAGGACGGACGCGGCCCGCGCCACATCCTCCGCCGTGAGGTGGTAAAGGTAGATCGAGTGGCCGATGCGGCGGTCGGGCTGGAAGAGGCGGAAGTAGCCGTACACGTCGTTGTCCGATCGCCACGACGGGGCCCAGGCCTCCTGGTAGAACGTGGTCGGGTCGTAGAACCTCCACTTGAGGCCGTAGACGAGCGTCGCGCTGACGGCGTACCAGCCGGGCGTCAACTCGCCGGCCGGGCCCACCAGACGCGCGGCCGGCGCGGCCATGCGGATCAGCGAGCCCGGCCGGACCGGCGGCAGGAACCAGTCGAAGCGATCGCCCCTCATGGTGAAGAGGCTGGGATTGATCTGCCCGAAGTAGGCCAAGCCGATGGGCTCGTCGGGGATGTTCTCGCGGCACCACTCCCGGAGATTGACGAGGTCCTGACCCCAGTCCAGGTTGCTGTCGATCAGTCGCGCCGGCGTCCGGTCGGGTCCGCCCGAGACGACGTTGAAATACGACAGGTAATGCGGGTGGATCGCGGCCGTCGCCGCGATCGTCAATCCCAGGGCCCCCAGCACCGCCGCGCGACCGGCCGTTCGGGCGCGTCCCGACAGCGCCTCGATCCAGGGCGCGAGCTTCCCTGCCTGGACGTACAGATAGGGGAAGACCGCGAGGATGTAGCGCAAGCCGATGTTGATATCCGTCAGGAAACTCATGGCGAAGAGGATCACTGACGGCACCGTCCAGAGCGCGATCTCGTCGGCCCATTCCTCTCGCGATCTTCGCCGCACGACAAGGAGTACGATCGACCCCAGGACCAGGAGCCAGGTCCCTTCCGGCACCTTGTAGGCCAGCGTGGCCAGGTAATAATACCACCAACCCGTCCCGCGTAGCTCGCCGTTCAGATAGACGCTGTATCCGGCCGAGGAACGGTCGGACGAGGCGGCCTCGACGCGCGCGGCTTCCACGTCCCCGGCCTTCAGCGCCGCGAAGGCCCGGTCCAGGCGCAGGGGGATGCCGTCCGCCTCCAACTTCTGCTCGTCAAAGCCCAGCAGATAGTGCTCGGGGAGCGGGGCCGGGAGCTTCTCCAGGATCGTCCCGCGGAACCGATTCTGCACGAACGGCCACTGGATGAAATAGAGCGGGTTGTCCGACGGCGGCGGCGTCCTGATCCCGCCGGGGGGAGGCTTGGTCAGGCTGCCGCTGGCGAACTCGAAACTCCCCAGCGGCTTGCCGACCCCTTCGAAGAGATAGCCGACGTCGATCGTCAGGATGCTCAGGGCGACCACGAGAAGGCCGTGCGCGAGCCCCCGGCCGAGCTTCCGCCCCCAGCTCTCCGACGACGGGACGAGCGCCAGCCGGACCAGCCACAGGAAGGGCCAGACGAAGTAGAGCAGGAGCATGCTGAACTTGGTGAGCTGCGCCACGCCGAGGGCCACGCCGGCGGCCGCCGCGCCCCCCCAGCCGGGACGCCGGAGGTAAAGCCAGAACAGGAACGTCGCCGCGACGCCGACCGCGCTCGAGCCGACGTCCGAGGTGATGAGCCTCCCGTGGGCCAGGATGTTCGGACAGAAGGCCCAGAGGGTCAGGCTCAGCAGCCCCGCCGTCGCGCCGTAGAGCCGGGCCGACCAGGCGAAGACGACCAGACCCCCCAGCACTGAAAAGAGCGGCATGACCATCCGGGCGAGGTCGAACAGCTCGAAGTAGCGGTCGGCGTTGGCGTACGCGAAGTCCTGCGAGAAGTTCAGCTGGGCCGGCTCGCGGTCGGTCCAGGCCCGTCTCTGGTAGAGCGGTTCCAGGACCGGCCCGGCTAGCCAGACCGGCAGCGCGGCGACCATCTTCACCAGGGGCGGGTTGTGGCGATAGAGCCGGAACGTCTGCCTGTCCCAGTACGTCAATCCGGCCGGCATGTGCACGACCTCGTCGACGGTGGGATTCTCGGAGAAGAGGCTGCGCTCGGCCAGGGCCAGATGCACGCCCGACAGGGCGACGACGGCGAGTCCGATCCAGAACCTCCGGCGGCGGTCCCGAGGCGCGGCCTCGGGCGCCGACGGTCCGCCGGGCGGCTCGGAAGGCGGGATCGAGGGCGAGGGCGCGGGATGGGTCTGGGGACGGTCCGACTCTCGGCGGCGGTCGCCCGCGCCTCGGGACTTGCGAGCCAAGCGAAGACTCCTGCGGGTGGTCGGGGAAGCTGGGTCAGAGGCCCTGGGCCACCAGCTCGCTGATCTCGCGGAAGCTCCCCTTCAGGTGCTCGTAGAGGCCGCAGTAGACCTTGTACGCCCGATCGTAGTACGCCTGGACCCGAGGATCAACGCTGGTGCTCTCGACGGTCATGATGGCGGCGTCGCACGCCTCGGGCACCGAGCTGTAGCCGCCGGTCCCCACCTGGGCGAGGAGTGCGGCGCCGAAGGCCGGACCTTCGCTGGCGTTGATTGTATGGACGTCGGAACCGTAGACGTCAGCCTGGATCTGCCGCCAGAGGGCGTTCCGTGCGCCCCCGCCGGAGACGCGGATCTGCTCGATCGCGACGTTCATGTCGCGGATCAGTTCCAGGCTGTCGCGCATCGCGAACGTCGCGCCTTCCATCACCGCGCGGATCATGTGAGGACGGCCGTGGCGGACCGTCAGGCCCACCCACGCCCCCTTGGCGTCGGGGTCGAAGTGGGGCGAGCGTTCGCCGGTCAGATAGGGGAGGAAGAACAACCCTTCGCCCCCCGGCCCCGCGATCGCGGCCTCGGCGGTGAGGAGCTGGTAGGGGTCGATCCCCTGCGACCTTGCCAGGGCGACCTCGGCCTTGCCCAGCTCGTTGCGGAACCATTGCAGGCTGCCGCCGGCGGAGAGGACCACACCCATGACGTGGTACGCGCCCGGGACCGCGTGACAGCCGCGTTGGAGCCTCCCTTCCGGGTCGAAGCCGAGGTGGTCCGAATGGGCGAAGACGACCCCCGAGGTCCCCATCGTGGCCGAGACGACCCCCTGCCTCACGATCCCGTTTCCGACCGCGCCGGCCGGCTGGTCGCCGCCGCCGCCAACGACGGGGACGCCCACGGGGAGCCCCGTGGCCTCGGACCCGATCGCGCTCACCGTCGCCGAGACCTCCGGGCTCTCGTGGCACGGCGGCAGGATGGCCGGGTCGAGGTCGAGCTTGCCCAGCAGTTCCCGGCTCCAGCGGCGGTTGGCGACGTCGAGGAGGAGCGTCCCGGAGGCGTCGCTGACCTCGGTGGCGTAGGCGCCGGTCAGGCGATACCTGATGTAATCCTTCGGCAGCAGGACCTGACGGACCCGGTCCCAGTTCGCGGGCTCCTCCTTGCGGACCCAGAGGATCTTCGGCGCGGTGAAGCCCGTCAGCGCCCGATTGCCGACCATGCGGATGAGCGCCTCACGGCCGCCGGCTCGCTCCTCGATCTCGGCGCACTGGGCGGCCGTCCGTTGGTCGTTCCAGAGCAGGGCCGGGCGGATGACCCGGCCGTCGGCGTCGAGGAAGACCGAGCCGTGCATCTGGCCGCTGAGCCCGATCCCCGCCACGTCCGCCGGCGCGAACGCGCCGTCGGCGAGGATCGAACGGAGCGTCTCCCGGGTCGCCGACCACCAGAGTTCCGGGTCCTGCTCGGACCACCCCGGCCTGGGGTGCGAGCAGGGATACTCCGACGAGGCCGACGCCAGGATGCGACCCGATTCGTCGATCGCCAGCGCCTTGGTCCCGGACGTCCCGATGTCGATTCCGATGGTGACGCTCACGGACGGATCTCCCAGCGCTCGCCGCAGTTCAGGACCTTCGGCTCGACCTCGGACGGCAGGCGCCGCGCCTGTCGCTCGAACTCCTCGACCGGAGCCGTGTTAAACGTGAACATATCATAATGATGAGGGACGACGAAACGGGGGCGGACCCGCGAGGCCAGGTCGACGGCCTCGGCCGCGTCCATGTTGCCGGGGACGCCGCGGTCGGGGGCCCGGCCGTTGATCGGCAGGAACAGGACGTCGAGCGTCTCGCTCGCCAGGGCCTCGGCCAGCCCCTCGTAGGCCAGCGTGTCGCCGCTGTGATAGAGCCGCAGCCCCGCAGCCTCGATGATGAACCCCAGGTAGGGATGACGCCCGTTCGAATCGCGGTCGAACTCCTCGTGGGCCGAGGGGATCGCCCGGATGTGGAACCCCGCCCCCCGGACTTCCGCCCCGGAATCGACGCCGATCAGACGGTCGTCGGGGAGGCCCAGCCCGGTCGCGTAGGAACGGATCGCTTCGGGCAGCACCAGCATCGCCGAAGGCGAGGCGTCCAGCAGGTCCGGGACGGTCCCCGGGTCCAGGTGGTCGGAGTGCTTGTGGCTGGCCAGGAGCAAGTCGACCGACTTCAGGTCCCCCCCGCTCAGCGGAGAACGGGTCATCCGTACGTGGGGGCGGGGGGTCGCCTCGTATTTCCGCGTCAGGTGCTCGGAAAGGTAGAGGTCCACCGCCAGCAGGCCCTGCGCGGACTTGATCAGGTAGCCGCTCTGGCCGGTCCACCACACCAGCAGGCCGTCGCTCGGCGGGACGGCCTCCTCGATTTCGCGGACCAGGTCGTCCCCCATCCGGACGGGCTCGATCATGATGCTCACCAGGCCTCGATAGATCAGGAACGACCGAGTTCGCGGCGGACGAGCGCCGCCCCTTCGGCCAAAGCGCGCGCCTTGCCCACCGCAATATGCCGGGACGTCTGGGAAAACCCGCAGTCGGGCGTCACCGAGACCCGCTCGGGCGCGACGTATCGGAGAACCTGGCGGATTCGATCGGCGACCAGTTCGGCCGGCTCCACCCAGGTGTTCTTCACGTCGACGAGGCCCACCGCCACGTCCATTCCCTCGGGAAGCTCGGCCAGGATCTCGACCTCCGACATCTCCCGGCTGGCGAACTCGAGCGCCAACTGGTCGACCTTCGCCCGACCGATGTGCGGGAAGAGGGGCCGGTACGAGCGTCGTCCCACCGCCCGCGCGCGATAGTTGCCGAAGCACATGTGCATGCTGATATAGGCGTCCACCCCCTCGACCGTCCGCGCGACGACGTCGAGGAAGTAGTCGGGCGCGTCGGGATGGCAGGCGAAGCTCGGCTCGTCGATCTGGATGAAGTCGACCCCGGCGGCGGCCAGGGCCTTCAGCTCGGCCGCGACGATCGGGATCAGGGCCTCGGCGACCGAGCGACGATCGGCATAGACGTCCCCGCCGTCGATGCACCCGGCCAGCGTGAACGGGCCCGGGACGGGCGTCTTCACCGGCGCGGTGACGTACTCCCGAAGCCGATGATACTCCGTCACCACGCCCAAACCATCCGGCGCGGTGAGCGGGGCGATGCACCGATAGCGATCCCGCTGATCGTGGGCGGGGGCCCCCCAATGCCTCGCCTTACGCAGAGGCTCGAGCCCGCCGAGGTATTCGTAAAACCCTAGATTGAAGTCGACGCGCTGCATCTCCCCGTCGGTGATCCGGTCCAGGCCGGCCCTCAACTGGTCGTCGACGACCAGGCGGACGGCGTCGCGCACGGCTTCCTCGCGATCCACCGGACCGAACTGCTCGGGATGCTCCTTCACGTCCTGGACGAACTTCTCGTACCAGCCGGGGAATGACCAGCTGCCGATGACCGTGGCGGGTAACAACGCGTCCGCCATCCTTCATCCTTTCTTCAAGTTCTTCAAGCTGCGCCCGACTCCGGACGATCAGTGGATGAAGCGGGGGTGCGAGCCCGCGAACCGAAATCCCACGACGATGACGCTTGAGAAAAGCGATGGGGAGCCCGAAAGCCGGCTCAGCCAGCCCGCCGGGCCCTCCGATGCCGTCGTTCGTCAATCTAACCGTGGCGTCCAGGCGATGCCAGGCCCTGCCCCGGAGAGAGTCGAATCCTCCACACAAGACTGCGTGCTTGAATCCTGTCACGATGTTTGTAGCGATCGGTATATTCGTATAGAGTTTTACTTAGAGAAGGCACCTCGACGCTCCATGCCGAAGGGATTCGTGGGGATCGCCGCGGATCCCCTGCACCGACCGAGACCCTCTATCCGAGGTGGTGCGATGACTCGATCGCCGGTTTCGCGGGCTCTCTGGATTCTCCTGGCTTGCATCCTCTTCGGTACGATCGTCCCCGGGTCGACCTGGGGCCAGGAGCAGTCGTCGAGCCTCACGGAGGAAGATCGAATCCGGCTTCGCCGTTATGCCGCCGACACCTGGCGGTCGATGGACAAGCTGGCTTTCCCCAGCGGGCTTCCCGCCGACCGAGTCCATCGCGAGGGCGCGGGATGGGGGGAACCCGTCCTGGAGACGACCCCCACGAACATCGCGTCGTACATCTGGAGCGTGCTCGGGGCGGAGCGCCTGGAGATCATCACCCATGAGGAGGCGCGATCGAGGCTGACCCGGACCATCCAAACCCTTGAGGCGATGGACCGACCCCACGGCTTCTTCGTGAACGATATCGACCCCCGCGACGGGAAGCGGCTCACCGCCTCGCCGGTCGACTCATCACCTCGACGCCCGCTCATCAGTACCGTCGACAACGCCTGGCTGGCCCTGGCTCTCACACTGGTCGTCAACACCCAGCCCGAGCTCGCCCCCGCCGCCGACCGGCTGCTCCGGGCGATGGATTTCGGATTCTTCTACGATTTCTACGACGCCGACGACCCGATCCGCCAGCCCGGCCTCCTCCGCGTCGGCTACTGGGTGGATGAGAAGGCTTTCTACGGGCATTACGGGATGCTCAACACCGAGGCCCGCATCGCCAGCTACCTGGCGATCGCCCGGGGCCAGCTCCCCCCCGAGCACTACTATCGGATGTACCGCACCCTCCCCACGGAGGTCGCGCCGCAGACCCAGACGCCGACCGGAAGGGCCCGCGATTATCACGGCGTCGCCGTCTTCGAGGGAGCCTACGACTACCTCGGCATGCGAGTCGTCCCCAGCTGGGGCGGCAGCATGTTCGAGGCGCTCATGGTGACCCTTTTCCTCCCGGAGGAGGAATGGGCCCCGAAAAGTTGGGGCGTGAACCATCCCCTCTACGTCCGCGGCCAGATCGAGCACGGCCTTCGCGAGATGAAATACGGCTACTGGGGCTTCTCTCCGTCCTTCCGTCCTTCGGGGGGGTACGAGGTCTACGGCGTCAAGGAGCTGGGCACCAACCCCAACGGCTACCTCTCGTACGACGTCGCCTGGGGCCTTCCCCCCCACCTGGCGACCCTCACCAGCGAGGTCGTCCACGGCGTCGTGACCCCCCACGCCTCATTCCTCGCCCTCCCCTACGCCCCTCGCGAGGTGATGGACAACCTCCGGGCCCTCGAAGAGCGTTTCCCCATCTACGGATCGCTCGGATTCCAGGATTCCGTCGACGTCCGCTCAGGCCTGGTCTCGGGATGCGTCCTGTCGCTCGACCAGGGGATGATCATGGCGGCCCTCACGAACGCCCTGGCCGACGACCACCTGCGGAAGGCGTTCTCGTCGGGGTCGGTGGAACGACTGGTCCGCCCCCTGATCGCGGTCGAGGAGTTCACCGCCGGGGCCCCGGGTCCCTACCCCACGGGCCATCAGACCGAGGCCCAGATCACCCGCCTCTCCGGGACCGAGCCGCGACTGGAGCGCTGATCTCGCGTCCACGAATGCGATCGCCTCCAGCCCGCAGGAAGCCGTGATGGCTTTTTCGCGGGCTTTTTCCAATCTGGAAAGTTCAACCGCGACGGCCCGGATGTTTGTTTTGGAAAACGCGCCAACGACACGCCATTCCGAGACGTAGCATCTTGCGGAACGATCGACTTGTTTGATAATAATTATACCCGCTTCGCCGCATGATCGCTCTCATCCAGCACGACGTCCTCGGCCGGGATGGGCGTCGATGGACCTCCGCCCGATTTCCCACGCCGAGGCCCGCCAGAACCCACTCCGCGAGTCGCGCGACGCGACGAGCCCTCCGCCGGCCCCCGAATCCCCCCCCAGATCCCCAGAAGGAGACCCGCAGATGGCGACCGGATGTCAAGGGCCGATGAGTCGTCGAGGCTTCCTGACCGTGGGCGCGCTCGGGTTGGGGAGCTTGACGCTCGCCGATCTGCTGCGGAGCCAGGCCCGGGCCGAGCTCAAGACGTACGACGCGATCAAGGCGACGGCCGATTCGGTGATCCACATCTTCCTGCCGGGCGGCATCGCCCACCAGGAGACGTTCGATCCCAAGCCGTTCGCCCCGGTCGAGTACCGCGGCGACATGGGCTCGATCCCCACCAAGCTCGACGGCGAGCGGTTCAGCGAGACGCTGCCGCAGACCGCCCAGCTCGCCGACAAGATGACCGTGATCCGGTCGATGACGCACGGCGAGGCCGCCCACGAGCGCGGCACGCACAACATGTTCACCGGCTATCGTCCCAGCCCTGCTCTCCAGTATCCCAGCTTCGGCAGCGTGGTCTCGCACGAGTACGGCCCCAAGAACAACCTCCCCCCCTACGTCTGCATCCCCCGGATGCCGAACGTCTACGCGGGGACCGGCTACCTCAGCTCGGCCTTCTCGCCGTTCAGCCTGGGTAGCGACCCGGCCTCCAAGCGGTTCCGCGTCCAGGACCTGAACCTCCCGACCGGCATCGACGACGCCCGCTTCTCCTCGCGTCGCAACGTGCTCGACGCCGTGAATTCGTACTTCCGCGAACGCGAGAAGAGCGACAACATCGAGGCGATGGACACCTTCTACGACCGGGCCTACAGCTTGATCAGCTCGCAGCAGGCGCGCGAGGCGTTCAACATCGCCGCCGAGCCCGACGCGATCCGCGACGAGTACGGCCGCAACCCGGCCGGCCAGCGCATGTTGCTGGCGCGTCGGCTGGTGGCCGCGGGCGTGCGGATGGTCACTCTCGAATACGGCTCCTGGGACCTCCACAACCAGATCGTGCCCGGCATGAAGAACCAGATGCCGGCCTTCGACCAGGCGTACGCCACGTTGATCCGCGACCTCGATCGCCAGGGCCTGCTCGACCGCACGCTGGTCATGGTGTCCAGCGAATTCGGCCGGACCCCCAAGATCAACAAGGACGGCGGCCGCGACCACTGGCCGAAGGTCTTCAGCGTGGCCCTCGCCGGCGGCGGCGCCAAGCGGGGCCTGATCTACGGCGCCTCCAACGCCACGGCCACCGAGCCCGAGCGCGACCCGATCGGCCCCGAGGACCTGGCGACGACCGTCTACCACATGATGGGCATCGTCGCCGACAAGGAGCTGATGGCCCCCGGCGACCGCCCGATCGAGATCGTCGACGGCGGCAAGGTGGTCAACGAACTGCTCGCCTGACCCTCGCCCACGGGGCGGCGTCCCCGCCGCCCCAGCCGCTTTCCCTCCCCGCCTTCCGGGATCCGTCGCGCCACGTTCCCCCGCTCGATCCGCACCCATGAGAGCCTCGATCATGCGCCGACCCCGCCTCGAACGCCTTCGCCGCCTCGTCGTCGCCTTCTCGCTCGCCGCCGCCTTCGCGACGTACGCCCGGGCGTCGACCCCCAGCCTGACCGCGGTCCGGCCGATGGGGGGCCAGCGCGGGACCGAGGTCGAGGTCGTCTTCTCAGGTGCACGGCTCGGCGACGCCCAGGAGGTCCTCTTCTACCAGCCGGGCGTCGTCGCGACCGGGATCGCCAAGGTCGACGACAACAGCTTCAAGGCCACGGTCCAGATCGCGGCCGACTCCCCGCTCGGCTTCCACGACCTGCGAGTCCGAACGGCCACCGGCGTGAGCGAACTCCGCGGGTTCAGCGTCGGCGCCATGAAGGAGGCGGTCGAGGTCGAACCCAACAACGACTTCGAGGCCCCGCAGGCGATCCCGATGAACGTCGTCGTCAACGGCGTGGCGGAGAACGAGGACGTCGACTACTTCGTGGTCGAGGCCAAGAAAGGGGAGCGCATCTCGGCCGAGGTCGAGGGGATGCGGCTGGGGATCACCCTGTTCGACCCCTACGTCGCGATCCTGAACGCGAAGCGATTCGAGCTGGCGTCCAGCGACGACGCGGCCCTGCTCTGGCAGGACGGCTTCACCTCGATCCTCGCCCCCGAGGACGGCAAGTACATCATCCAGGTCCGCGAGAGCGCCTACGCGGGCAACGGCTCGTGCCTGTACCGGCTGCACGTGGGCGGCTTCCCCCGCTCCACGGGCGTCCTGCCGGCCGGCGGCAAGCCGGGACAGACGCTCGCCGTGCGCTGGATCGGCGATGCGACCGGCGAATCGACGTCCGAGGCGGCGCTCCCCGCGGAAGCTCGCGCGGGCTGGGGACTCCAGCGGCAGGACGACAAGGGGGCTTCGCCCTATCCGAACGCCTTCCGCCTGGTAAACCTTGAGAATGCGATGGAGGTCGAGCCCAACAACGACCAGGGGACGGCGACGCCGTTCACCGCCCCGGCCGCTCTGAACGGCGTGCTGGAGAAGCCGGGCGACACCGACCATTTCGTCTTCACCGGCAAGAAGGGCCAGGTCTTCGACTTCAAGGTCTACGGCCGCCAGGTCCGCTCGCCGATCGATGCGGTCCTGTATCTCGCCAAGAAAGGGAGCGGTGCGCTGGCCGGGAGCGATGACGCGGTCGGCCCGGACAGCTACTTCCGCCAGGCCCTCCCGGAAGACGGCGAGTACGTCGTCTGGATCGCCGACCACCTCGGGAAGGGGGGGCCCGATTACGTCTACCGGATCGAGATCAGCGTCCCCGAGCCCCGGCTGACCGTCTCCACCCCGGCCGAACAGATCATGCTGGGGACGGGAGTGATGGCGGCCAGCGTTCCCAAGGGGGGGCGGCAGGCGATCCTCCTGCAAGGGAGCCGGGCCGACTTCGGCGGCGAAGTCCTCTTCAGCGCCGAGGGACTCCCGGCGGGCGTCGAGATGGAGGCCCCGCCCCTGGCCGCCAGCCAGGCTCTCGTACCCGTCCTGTTCACGGCCAAGGCCGACGCGGCGCCCGCCGGCGCGCTCGTGGCGGTCTCGGGCAAGTCGGCCGACCCCAACGTCGCCGTCCGTTCCGAATTCAACACCCTGTCGGCCTTCGTGCTGGCCCCCAACAACAACGGCATCATCATGTGGTCGCGCTCGGTCGACCGCCTCGCGGTGGCCGTGACCGAGGAAGCCCCCTACTCCATCGAGATCGTCCAGCCCAAGGTGCCCCTGGTCCGCAGCGGCCAGATGGGCCTGAAGGTCAAGGCGATCCGCAAGCCCGACTTCAAGGCGGCGATTGCGGTGTCGCTCCCCTGGAATCCGCCGGGCGTGGGCTCGGGGGGCGGGGTCGCGATTCCCGAGGGCCAGGACGAGGCGGTCATCCCCATGAACGCCGACGGCAACGCCGAGCTTCGGACCTGGAAGATCGTCGTCAACGGGTCCTCCTCCGGGCCGACCGGGCCGATCATGGTCTCCTCGCAACTGGCCGACCTGACCATCGCCGCCCCCTACGTCGGGCTGACCTTCCAGGCGGCCGGCGTGGAGCAGGGCAAGGAGACGGACATGGCGGTCGCCGTGGCGAAGAACGTGGACTTCGACGGCGAGGCCAGCGTCACGCTCATCGGCCTGCCGAACAAGGCCACGACCGACGCCAAGTCGATCACCAAGGAATCGACCGACCTGGTCTTCCACATCAAGACCGACGCCGCCTCGCCGGTCGGCAAGCACGCGAACCTGTTCTGCCAGGTGATCATCACCCAGGACGGCGAGCCGATCGTCCACAACATCGGCTCGGGGACGCTCCAGATCGACGCCCCCCTGCCCCCCAAGCCGGCTGACGCCGCCGCGCCCGCCCCGACGCCCGCCGCCGCCCCGCCCCCGCCGAGGCCCCCGCGAAGCCCCTCAGCCGCCTGGAGAAGCTGCGGCTGGAGGCCAAGCAGAAGCAGGCCGGCGGCACGCCCTGAGCGGCCCCCCGAACACCCGCAGGGAAGACCCGCCGAACCATTCCGGACCTTGATGAGGACGCCCACGTGATGATCCAATCGACCGCGGCCTTCGCCCGAGCGCTCCGAACGTCCCTGGCGGGCCTCGTCCTCGCGGGCCTGGCCCCGCCCCTCGCGACCGCCGCCGATCCGGCGGCCCCCCTGCCGGACGAGGTCTTCGCCCCCGATCCGGTCCTGACCGCCGGGCTCGTCGAGATCCAGGTGTTCCCCGCGGCCGTCGACCTGACGACCGCCCGCGACCGGCAGTCGGTCGTCGTGCAGGGCTTCTACTCCGACGGCCTGACCCGCGACCTGACCCCGGTCGCGACGTTCACGCCGGCGGACCCCTCGCTGGTCGTCCGCGAGGGGGCGACCTTCCTCCCCAGGGTCGACGGCGAGACCACGATGACCGTCGCCTTCGGCGGCCAGTCGGCGACCATCCCATTGAAGGTGGCCAGGGCCGCCACGGCCGAGCCCCTCAGCTTCCGACTCGACGTCATGCCCGTCTTCCTGCGGGCCGGATGCAACACCGGAAGCTGCCACGGCGCGGCGAGGGGCAAGGACGGGTTCCGGCTCTCCCTGTTCGGCTACGACCCGGAAGGCGACTACTTCCGCCTCACCCGCGAGATGGTCGGACGCCGGGTCAACCTCGCCCTCCCGGCCGACAGCACCCTCCTGGAGAAGTCCATCGGCGCCGTCCAGCACACCGGCGGCAAGCGCTTCGAGCCGGGCGACGTCTATTATCGCTCGATCCACGAGTGGATCACCGCCGGCGCGCTGAATGACGACGTCTCCAAGCTGCCGAAGGTCGTCGGCGTCGAGCTCTATCCCAAGGCCGGAGTCCTCGACGGCAAGGGCTCGGAGCAGCAGATGACCGTCCTGGCGAAGTATTCCGACGGCACCGACCGCGACGTCACCGGGCTGGCCCTCTTCCTCACGAACAACGACTCCTCCGCCGCCGTCTCCCCCGACGGGCTCGTCAAGGCCGGCGAGCGCGGCGAGGCGTTCGTCATGGCCCGGTTCGAGACCTTCACCGTCGGCTCGCAGTTCATCGTCCTGCCCAAGGCGCTCCAGTTCGCCTACCCCGACGAATCCACGGGCAATTACATCGACGAGCTGGTGGCCGACAAGCTCCGCAAGCTCCGGATCGCCCCATCCGAGATCTGCGACGATGCCACGTTCGTCCGCCGCGTGTTCCTCGACATCGTCGGCCTTACGCCCACGGTCGCGGAGTTCGATCAGTTCATGACCTCCGCCGACCCCGACAAGCGGGCGAAGCTCGTCGACGAGTTGCTCCAGCGCAAGGAGTTCTCGGAGATCTGGGTGAGCAAGTGGGCCGAGCTGCTCCAGATCCGGACCAGCCTGACCGTCAGCTACAAGTCGATGTTTCTGTACTACAACTGGCTCGTCGAGCAGCTCTCCAAGGACTTGCCGATGGACCAGATGGTCCAGGAGCTCCTGGGGGCCAACGGCGGCACGTTCAAGAATCCGGCCACCAACTTCTACCAGACGACGACCGAGACGCTCCCCCTGACCGAGAACGTCGCCCAGGTCTTCATGGGCATGCGGATCCAGTGCGCCCAGTGCCACAACCACCCGTTCGACCGCTGGACTCAGGACGAATACTACAGCTTCGCCGCGTTCTTCTCGCAGATCGGCCGCAAGCAGGGCGAGGACTTCCGCGAGCTGATCGTCTTCAACGCCGGCGGCGGCGAGATGAAGCATCCCGTCGACGGCCGGGTCATGGCGCCCAAGTTCCTCGGCGGCGAGTCGCCGGACGTCGCCGGCAAGGACCGCCGCGTGATCCTGGCCAAGTGGCTCGCCTCCTCGCAGAACCCCTGGTTCGCGACGTCGTTCGCCAACCGCGTCTGGGCGCACTTCATGGGCGTCGGCGTGGTCGAGCCGGTCGACGACTTCCGCATCAGCAATCCCGCCACGAATCCTGAGTTGCTGGAAGCGCTGGGCAAGCGGTTCACGGAGAGCAATTACAACCTCAAGAGCCTCGTCCGGGACATCTGCACCTCGCGGGCCTACCAGCGTTCGACCCACCGCAACGAGAGCAACGCCGGCGACGACCGGAACTTCTCGCACGCCCTGGTCCGGCGGATCAAGGCCGAGAACCTGCTGGACGCCATTAGCCACGTGACCAACACGAAGGACAAGTTCGGGGGCCTCCCCCTCGGCGCCCGCGCCGTCCAGATCGCCGACGGCAACAGCTCGACCTACTTCCTGACGACCTTCGGCCGGGCGACGCGGGAAACCCCCTGCTCGTGCGAGGTCAAGATGGAGCCCACGCTGTCGCAGGCGCTCCACCTGCTCAACGGCGACACCGTCAACGCCAAGATCAAGCAGGGGGGCGTGCTCGACGAGGTCATGAAGGACAACCCCGCCGCCGAGGACCGGATCGCCGACCTGTACCTCCGCTGCCTCTCGCGCCGGCCCACGCCGGACGAACTGGCCAAGCTCACCCCGATGGTCTCCCAGGCCCCCGACCAGGCGCAGGCGCTGGGCGACGTCTTCTGGGCCCTGCTCAACAGTCGTGAATTCCTGTTCAACCATTGATCCGATCCCGACGGCCGACCGCCCCCGCCATCGTTCGACCCTCGAGAGGCCCGACGCCATGCGATCCCGAATCCCGTCGCTCCCGCTCCTCGCGCTGTTCGCCCTCGGCGCCGCCGTCCCGGCGGCCCGCGCCGAGGACGGGGCGGCCAAGATCACCTTCATGGACCAGGTCTCTCCGATCTTCCGGAACCGTTGCGGCTCCTGCCACAACCCGGACAAGGCCAAGGGGGGCCTGAACCTGGAGACCTTCGGGGGGACCATGCAGGGGGGCGGCTCGGGCGCGGTGATCGAGCCCGGCGACCCGGACTCCAGCACGCTCCTGGCGGTGATCCTACACACCGAGGAGCCCAAGATGCCCCCGAACTCGGCCCGGATCCCCGACGCCGAGATCGAGCTGATCAAGAAGTGGATCGAGGGCGGGGCGCTCGAATCCTCGGGCAGCAAGGTCGCGGCCAAGGCCAAGCCCAAGATGGAGCTGAAGCTCGACCCCTCGGCGCTGGGCAAGCCGGCCGGCGAGCCGGCGATGCCCGAGAACCTGGCCACCCAGCCGTTCACCCCCGAAGCCCGACCGGGCGCGGTCGTGGCGCTGGCGGCGAGCCCATGGGCCCCGCTCCTGGCCGTCGGCGGCCATAAGCAGGTGCTCCTGTATCGGACCACCGACCATCACCTGATGGGCGTCCTGCCGTTCCCGGAGGGGACGATCCACGTCCTGAAGTTCAGCCGCGGCGGCGACCTCCTGCTGGTCGGAGGCGGTCGCGGCGGGGACTCGGGCCTCGCGGTCGGGTTCAACGTCAAGACCGGCGAGCGGGTCTTCGAGGTCGGCCGCGAATACGACGCGGTGCTGGCCGCCGACGTCAGCCCGGACCAGAGTCAGGTCGCCCTCGGCGGGCCGGGACGGATCGTCCGGGTCTACAACACGGCCGACGGCAGCCCCCTCTTCGAGATCAAGAAGCACACCGAGTGGATCACCGCGATCGAGTTCAGCCCCGACGGCGTCCTCCTCGCCACCGGCGACCGCAACAACGGCCTCCTCGTCTGGGAGGCGGAGACGGGCCGCGAATACCTGGAACTCCGCGGCCATACGGGCTCCATCACCGATCTCTCCTGGCGCCTCGACTCCAACGTGCTCGCCTCGTCCAGCGAAGACGGGACGGTCAAGCTGTGGGAGATGAACGAGGGGAAGGCGATCAAGAACATCCCCGCGCACCCGCCGGGCGTCGCCGCCCTCCAGTTCGCCAAGGACGGCGGCCTCGCGACGGCCGGACGCGACCGCATGGTCAGGACCTGGGACGCGAACGGCGGCAAGAAACTCGAGCTGGAGCCCTTCGGCGACCTGGCGTTGGCCGTGGCCCTGACCCACGACGAGGCCGCCGTCGCCGGAACCGACTGGTCCGGCGCGATCCGCGTCTGGGACGCCAAGGACGGCCATCGCCTGGCCTCCTTGACCCCCGCCCCCGCGCCGATCGCCGTGCGCATCGACCAGTCGGAGAAGGAACTGGCCGTCGCGACGGCCGAGGCCGAGGCGCTCGCGAAGGAGCTTCCGCCGCTCCAGGCGGCCGCCGGCACCGCCGCCGAGGCCCAGGCGAAGGCCCAGGAGGCGTTCACCGCCGCCGAGCAGGCGTCGGCAACCCAGACGGCCCTGGTCGCCGAGCGTGAAGTGGTCGTCAACGCCAGGGCCGCCGCCGTCCAGGACGCCGCCGCCACCGCGAACGCCGCCGAGCAGCTCGCCGCCCAGGCCCGCGAGGCGCAGGCCGCCGCCGAGAAGGCGGTCGTGGACTCCGACGCCGCCGAGAAGGCCGCCCTCGCCGCGCTCGAGGCCACGAAATCGGCCGTCGCCCAGGCGCTCGCCGACAAGGCCGCCCACGACCTCCCCCTCGCCGCCGCCGCCGAGGCCCTTGCGAACGCCGCCGACCCCGACGCCGCGACGAAGGCCGCCGAGGAGCTCGGCCGCCAGACGCAGCGTGCGAATGAGTTGATCCAGGCCCTGACCGCCGCCGGGGCGGGTCGTTCCGCCGCCGCCGCCTCGGTCAAGCAGGCCGCCGCTGCGAAGGCCGCAGCGCCCGAGGCGGTCCCTCCGGCCCAGCTTCGCGCCAAGGCCGCCGGGATAGGCCTGACCGCCGCCGCCGAGGCCGTCAAGCGCCTCGAAGCCGAAAAGGCCGAGAGCGACAAGGCCCTCGCCGAGGCCCACGCCGCGTCACAAGCGGCCACGGCCCTCGTCGCCGATCTCAAGGGGAAGCTCGACCAGGCGATCGCCGGCAAGGCCGCCGCCGATAAGGCTCTCGCCGACAAGGCCAATCCTGCCGCCGCCGCCCAGGCCCGCGCTCAGGCCCTCAAGACCGAACTGGAGTTGCTCGGCCAGGAGAAGGAGCGGGCGGGCCACGCCAAGGACGGACTGGCCGCCGCCACGCCCTGATCGGCGTCGTCGTGTTACTAGTCGACAAAGTGAGGGCGTCCCAGACGGGACGCCCTCCTTTCGTTTCGAACGCGGCCGAATGATGGGCGACTCAGTGCAGGCGAGGGTCGGTCGCGGCGATGATCGCGCTGACGGCCTGCTGGTTGAACCCCTTGAAGCCTTCGCGGCGCTGGAGGTTCTCCAGATGGCTGCCGATCGTCCCTTCGTTCACGAACTTGTCGCGCTGCTCCTGGGTGATCCAGCCAGCGGCGAGCGCCCGATCGGCCCGCTTCGACGAGACCGCCCAGCGCTCACCGGCGGTGAACGCCTGGCGAAGAAACGGGAAGTCCGAGAACGGCTTCATCGTCTCGATCCCGGCCTCGGCCCTGAGCCCGTCGCGGAGGGCGTCGAACTCGAACTGGGCCTCCAGGTGGTGCATCCCTGCTTCCAGGATCGACTCGCCGTGGAGCGCCACCCACAACCCGACGGTGCCCGGCCTGGCGAGGTCGGGGAGCGGATGGCGGGCGAAATCCTGGGTCGCCTCGTCGGGAGCCAGGTCGAGGTCGGCGAAGATGACGATCCCGGTCGTCGGATGCTCCAGCACCTGCGCCCCCCACCCGGCGTGCTCGCCGGCGTGGAATCGCTCCCGCAGGAAGAACCCCAGCCTGGTGAAGATGCGGATGAGGTTCGGGAAGAACCGGCGAGAGCTGCGGAACGTGTGGTGGTCGTGGTTCGCCCAGCCCAGGCCGAATCGATCCTGCCGGGCCTTCTGCACCTGCGCGGCGCGGTTGCGAGCCTGCCAGTAGTCGCGCTCCACCTCAAAGATCAGGTGGCAGGCCAGGTCGGCCGAGCCGGCCGTTTCGATCACCTCGTCGACCAGGGCCTCGGTCGCGGCGAACCCCTCGGCGTCGTCGTCGAACCGACGGCGACGGGCCAGCCACAGGTCGCGCGCGGCCAGCGCCTCGCGCGCGGCGTGGGGTTTCATCAGCCCGCGTCGGGCGGCTTCGGTCGGATAGTTCTCGAAGCCCAGGTAGGCGCGACGTTCCACCACGACGAGGTCGACCCCCTCGCCCGGCACGCGGGCGGAGCGGAGCGGCCCCATCGGATAGCCCTGGAGTCTCAGCCCGAGGTCGTGCGCGCCGGAGAAGGCGGCGACGGACTCCACCTTGAGGCCGACGTCCCGGACGACCGGCTCGGCGCCCGCCGACGACTTCGGCTTCGGCCCGACGGCGATCCGAGGGAAGACGCCCCCCGGATGCGCGTAGACCGGGACGCCGACCGAATGGGTGTCGGGCGTCCGTTCGTAGCCGAGCGTCACGAGGCGGTTGGCGAACGACGGGGGCGCGGCCACCACGAAGTGGTCGAGCCAATTCTGAAAGATCGTGCCGGTCTCCGGCGGCAAGCGCTCGGCCAGGCTCGCGGCGAAGGCGTGCCCCGCCAGGGACTGCCGGGTCAGCTCGTTGATCAGGGATTCGGTCTCCGGCCACCGCCGCCACTGGAACGGCGCGGCGAGGTCCGGCTCGGTCGCGAGCGTCATATTAGGGCTCCTTGAAAGGACGGTCAAACGCCCGCCTTGTCGGCCGTCTGCACGTCGACCATGGCGGCGCCCAGCAGCCTGAGCCCGATTTCAACCTGACGCTCGGTCAGGCACAAGGGGGGGCAGAATCGCACCGTACTCGGCCCGCACGGGAGCAGGAGGAGCCCGCGATAGAAGGCGGCGTCGATGATCTGGTCGCGAAGGGCCGGGGCGGGCGAGCCCGACCCGTCCTGAATCTCCATGCCGATCATCAGTCCCTTGCCCCGAACCTCGCGGACCGAAGGATTGCCCACGGCCGCCTCCTTCAACCCCGCGACGAGCTGGGCGCCACGCTCGACGGCGTTGCGGGCGTACTTCGACTCGATCAGGTCGATGGTCGCCAGGGCTGCGGCGCAGGCGACCGGGTTGCCGCCGAAGGTCGAGGCGTGGCTCCCCGGCGGCCAGTCCATCACGTCGGCCCGGGCGACGATCGCGCCCAGCGGCAGGCCGTTGGCGATCCCCTTCGCCAGGCAGAGGATGTCGGGCTCGACGCCCCAATGCTCGCAGGCGAACATCTTCCCCGTCCGGCCGAATCCGGACTGGATCTCGTCCACGACCAGGAGGATTCCATGCTGATCGCAGAGTTTGCGGAGGCCGGGGAGGAAGCCATCGTCAGGGACGATGTAGCCCCCCTCGCCCTGGATCGGCTCGACGAAGATCGCCGCCGTCTCCTCGGGCGAGCAGACCGTCTTGAACAGCCTCGTCACGCTCTCCAGGTCGTTGTAGATCGCGTGGTGGATGTCGGCGACCAGCGGCGCGAAGCCCTGGCGATGGATCGGCTTCGAAGCCGACAACGACATCGCGCCGTAGGTCCGACCGTGGAAGGCCCGCAGGAACGCGATCACCCGGGGACGCCCCGTGTGCCTGCGCGACAGCTTCAGCGCCGCCTCGATCGACTCGGCCCCGCTGTTGGTGTAGAAGACCCGCTTGGGCGTCGATCCGGGCGAGATCTCCGCCAGCCGCTCGGCCAGTTTGATCTGCGGGGCGTAGTAGAAATCCGTCCCGGACATGTGGATCAGCCGCTTGCTCTGCCGGACGATGGCCTCGACCACCCTGGGGTGGGAGTGCCCGACGTTCGTCACCGCGATCCCGGCGGTGAAGTCCAGGAAGCGGTTGCCGTCCATATCCTCGATCATAGCCCCCCTGGCCCGACGCACGACCAGGGGATACGTTCGCGTGTACGAAGGCGACATCACGCGGTCGTCGCGCTCAAGCCAGGCCTCGCTCTTCGGTCCCGGAATCGGCCCGAGAATCCGGGGCTCGTCTCGATGCAGTGCGACCATCGCCTCCTCCCCTTTCCGAGTTGCGAGCCCGACGGCCCGAACGCACGACTCGACGTGGATTCGGCCCGTGCGCGACGGGACGCCCCGGCCCACGACGGCCGCTGGCGAGAGGCTTTCCGACGGTTCCCACCGCGCCGACGGAGCGGGCCGGACGTGCTCGTCCGACCGAGAGGGGGCTCGCGTCGTACACAGGGATTATCGCCGAAACATCCACCTTCGTCAAATCTCATCGTTTCGATAGAACCGCCGGAACTTCTTGCCGCGTCAAGGGTCAGGCAATTGTAGGTTGAATTCCTTAGTTGACTGGACGGGTTGCCGTCGACCCGTCTCGGGCTATTGGGATACGGTCGCCGACGCCGCGCGAGTACCTCGGGAAAGGGCCGATCGGCGATCGCGGGCGGGCCGGCCTCGCTGATCTCGCGACCGGAAGCACCGGACCGGCCTCGCACGTCGAGGCGTCGCCCGCGATACTGGGGAACCTGGACGCCGAGGCCGTCGAGCTGAGCGGTTCGAGGCCGACCGTCCCCTCCTCCTGCGATACCGTCGCCATGATTCGAACCGTCGTCGTCGGATACGGCATGGCGGGACGTGAGCTGCACGTCCCCTTGATCCTCCGCCAGCCCGATTTGGAACTCCACGGCGTCGTCGCGCGCAAACCCGAGGTTCGCGAGCGAGTCCGGGCCGAGCGGGGCGTGAAGACCTTCGCCGACCTCGACGAGGCGCTGGACGATCCGGCCGTCGACCTCGTGGTCCTGGCGACCCCGCACGACGTCCACGCCGAGATGACGGTGCGCGCCCTCGAAGCCGGCCGGCACTGCGTCGTCGACAAGGTGATGGCGCTGACGACGGCCGACGCCGATCGGATGATCGCCGCCCGCGACCGCTCGGGCCGGATGCTCTCGGTCTTCCACAACCGGCGCTGGGATTGGGATTTCTCGACGCTCCGCCGGATCTTCCAGGAGGGCCTGATCGGCCGCCCGCTCCTGATCGAGAGCGCCGTCTGTCGATTCAAGGCGCCGCAAGGCTGGCGCGGAGAACTCGGGGCGTCGGGCACGATCCTCCACGACTGGGGCGCCCACATGGTCGACCACGCCATCCAACTCGGCCTGGGACCTTGCCGACGCCTGACTTCCTGGCTGTTCGAGAGCCCCTGGGAAGGGGTCGACATCGGCGGGCACGGCCGGATCATCCTGGAGTTCGACCACGCCGTCTTCCAGGCCGAGACGAGCCGGATCTGCCGCATCGATCGTCCTCGATGGTGGGTGGTGGGGTCGGCGGGGGGCTACGTCAAGTACGGCGTCGACCCGCAGGAGGATGCGCTCCGCGCCGGGGACATCGACCGGGCCGACGAGTCCGAGAGCCAGCAGGGTCTCCTCAGCACGGCCGCCGATCCCGATCCGCACACGCGCGACCCGGAGACGGCCCGCCGTCGGCTCCCCTCGGTGCGCTCGCACTGGGACGGCTACTATGCGAACATCGCCGCCCATCTGACGCGGAGCGGGCCCCTGGCCGTGACGGCCGAACAGGGTCGCGAGGTCGTGAAGGTCCTCGAAGCGGCCCTCGAATCCTCGCGCGAGCATAAGTCGGTGGAAGGTCCCTGGGGTTCCTGAGCTGACGCGACGCCCCGGAGGGCGAACGTCGGAGGGTTGTTGAGTTGGTGATTCATTGCCCGTCGTGTCGACACCCGATCCGGATCGTCGACGTCCATCCCGGCCGGTTCACGCCGAGGTGCCCGAGCTGTCGGGAGCCCTTCGTCCTGACGATCCCGGAGGGAGGAGCGACCGCGCCGGGCGTCGAGCCGGCGGGCTCCGCGAGCCCAGACGCATCGGCCCCGTCCCTGGAAGCGATCCCGACGACCCTCGACGCCCCCGCTGCGATTCCCGGTTACAGCCGGTTGCCGCGCGGGACGCCGCGATACCTGGCCCGTTGCGTGGTGCTCAAGCTCCTCGGCCACGGCCCGCGTGGGAAGTCGCTGCTGGCCCGGCCGATGTCGCTCGCCGGCCGCGTGGTACTGAAGGTGGTCTCGGCCGACCGGGAGCGCGACGCGATCTTCGTCGAGCGGTTCCTGCGCGAGGCGCTGGCGACCTCCCAGGTCGCCAGCCCGCACATCATCCCGATTGTGGACATCGGCCGAGACGGCTCGTCGACGTTCACGGCGATGGAGTATGTGGCGGGCTCGTCGCTGGCCGAGGAGCTGGCTCGACGGGGGAAGATCGAACCCCGGACGGCCGCCTCGTGGATCCTCCAGGCCGCGCGTGGGCTGGCCGTCGCGCACGCCCAGGGGATCTGGCATCGCGACGTGAAGCCGGAGAACCTCCGGCTCACGGCCGACGGCCTCGTCGTCGTCGACGACCTCGGCCTGGAGACAACCCCCTCGATGGCTGTGGCTGAGAGCGCCCGCGACACGTCCGCCCGGCAAGGGCCTCGCGGCCGGGGGCGGATCGCCGCCGAGGACGCCTCGAAGAAGGCCCTTCCAGCGCTGCGGGCGGCGGCGGGGACGCCCATCTACATGGCCCCCGAACAGGCGCGCGACGCGCTCGTCATCGACGGAAGGGCCGACGTTTATGCCCTGGGCTGCACGTTCTACCAGCTTGTGACGGGCCGGATCCCCTTCACAAAGACCACGGCGTCCGAGCTGATCGCCAGCCATCAGAATGAGGCGCTCATCCCCCCGAAGGAGTTCGTCCCCAGCCTGCCGGACTCGCTCTCCGACGTGATCCTGGCGATGACCCGGAAGACGCCCGAGGAACGCTACCCGAGCATGGACGTCGTGGTCGACGTCCTGGAAGACGCTCTGGGGCTGCGACAAGGCGCGACGTCGGCCGACGAGGCCGCTTACCAGGCCGAGGCGATGGACGCGGCGACGCTGATGCACGACGCGCCCGCCGCAAGGCTGCGTCGCGGCGTGTTGACGGCCGTGGGGGGCGTGTGGCTGGCGTTCCTCCTGCTGCTTTTGGCGTTGGGGGCGTATCGGCCGATGGTCGTGGTCGCGGGCTTCGGCCTGCTCACGGCCGCCGCGCTGGCGTTCGCCTCCAGGTCCATCCGGCCCTCGGGACTGGCCGACCTGCTTCGGGAAGTGTTTCTGGGAGACGGGCTCCGTTCGTGGTTCGCCATGGGGATCGGGGTGCTGATCCTGCTGGCGATGACGCTCTACGGCGGCTTCCTCTGCCCCCTGCTCTTCCTGTCGGCCTGCGTGGGAGGGCTGATCGGGGGGTTTCACTACTACGTCGACCGTCCGTTCCTCGCGAGCCGGGACGAGGCCGTCGCGCGGGTCAGGGACCCTCTCCGAAGGCTTCGTCGCGCCGGGGTCGACGAGCGTCGACTGCGAGACGCGCTGATCGTCGCGGCGGGCCGGGCATGGGAGACGCTGTTCGCCGCCCTCTTCGGCGAACGGGCGCTCGCGGCCGAGCGACTTCGCAGCCTTCACGACCCATCCTCGCCCAGCGGCGAGGTTCGATCCTGGTGGCGAGGACGGCTCGAAACCCTTCTCGCCGCGCTCGTGGCGATGCGCCGGGAGGCCCGGTTGCGTCGACTGTTTCAGGAGGTCGAGGAGGCGCGGTTCGAGGCCGAGGGGCTCAACCTGCTGACCGCCCGCCGTCTCTCCTGGCGAGCCTCGGCCGCCTTGCTCCGCGCCGCGGCCGAGTGGCGCGAGGAACAGGCCGCCCTCCAGGCCGGGTCGCGGGCGCCCGGATCGACCGGCCCGACGATCACCCAGCACCTCCGCAACGCGATCGAGGACCCCGAGCGGATCCTCGAAGGTCGCGAGTCCGGTCCGGGGCCGCTCGCTCGTCGGCTCGACGCCTGGTCTCAGCGGATCTTCGGCCGATTCCCCCGCCTGGTCCTGGGCGCGGGGCTTCTGGCCGTGTTCGCTTACTGGATGCACTCGCATCAGGTCGTGACCGCCGACCAGGTCGGTCGCGCCGCGACCGAGATCGGCCGCGCGGCGAAGGCGGCGGCGGAGAACGCCGACCCGGACGCGCTGCGGGACGTGCAGGTCGACATCCCCGTGGAGCCGTCGCGATGGTTCCAGCCGCTCGGCGACGCCTGGATTCCGGCCCCCTTCCGGTCGATCCTCGCGGCGAACCTCGGCGTGGCGGGCTTGCTCCTCGTGGCGTCGACCCTCTTCCGATCGCGGACGGTGGGCCTGTTCGCGTTCCTCGCCGCCGGCGTCGTCCTCCTCGGCCCGATCCTCGGACTAGGCTTCGCGTGGCTCGCCCCCCGATTCGCGGCCCCCACCCAGGCCATGCTGCTCGGCGCGGTCGTCCTGGCGGTCGGCGTCGGTCTTTCGAGGCGGTGATCGACGGGTCTTCTCCCTGACGAGGGTCGCCAGCGCCAGGAGCAAGGCCCCTGCGCTGGCGACGATCGTCGATGTGCGGTAGGTCGGCCGGTAAGCGAACGTGACCCGATGCACGCCCGCCCCGGGGACGTGCGCGGCCTGGACGCCTCGCTCGACGTCGGCGACCGGCCGTTCGGGGCCGTCGTCGATCCGATACGTCCAGCCGGGATAGTAGGTTCGCACGAGGACCACGTCGCAAGATCCATCGTGGTCGACGGTCGCGGTCCGGCCATCCCAGGAGGTGACCTCGGCGAGGGTCGCCCTCGGCGTCTGATCACGCGGGGGGAGTTCGCTGGCGAGGGATCTCTGGCGTTCGTTCCGAAGGTAGGGGGGATGGACGTATGCCCGGATCCTGGGGGCGGGTTTCTTGAACCGGACCAGCCGCCAGGTCGCATGGGCCGGGGCCCCGGCGGGCTTGTGGATCAGGCGATCCAGCGCCTCGTCGCGACCGACCAGGAGGGTCTCCGCAAAATCCGGGACGATTCGGTCGTTCTCATCCCAGACCCCGTGAGTCGCACCGTAGTAAGAGAAGTCAAAGCCGTTGATGTGGCTCAGCGCGCCACGCTGGGCCATCGCCGCCAGCGACGGGTGGGGCGGCGGCGCCTCGAAGCCCGTGTAAGGGAAGATCGGGGCCATGCCCAATCGAAGCGGGATGTCGCTGAGGAGCCCGGCGACCTTCCCCACGTCCTTCTCCTGGGCCAGCCGCGTCAGGATGGGGCTCGACTCGGGGATGGCGACCGCCCATCCCCAGTCCGTCGTCGACGTGTAGTAGAGAGCCCCCAGCTCGGCCGCCGTGGCCACGAGCAAGAGTTGCGCGGGAGCCCGCCCCCGCAGCCATCCCACGGCCAGGATCACCGCGACCAGCCAGACCCCGGCCGCCATCGCCAGCCGGATCAGGAGCCGATCCCCCCCCAGCTCGCGGACGTGGTCCGGCCGCCACGACCAGGAGACGATCCACCAGGCCCCCCCGCCGCGAAGGCGATCGCGAGGACCAGGCCGAACCACGCCGGCGCGCGGCTCCCGCCCCGGTCGAGACCCCGGCCCGCGATCAGGGCCAGGCCCAGGCTCGTCACGGCCAGGAAGCGTCCCGGCGCCCGGAACAGACCCATCCCCGGCACCGAAGTGACCCACTCGAACCCCTGGAGCCAGACGCTCGGCAGGATCGCCAGCAGGAACGTCGCCAGGGAGACGCCGGTCCAGAACCGGGTCGCGGAGTCGCGCTGCGAGACCAGGCCCACGAAGGCGAAGATCAGCGGGATCGTGCCGATGTAGAGGCACGCCTCATAGCCCGTCGTCCCGAGGGCGTACCAGTAGCCGGCCTCGGGACCGCCGGGGATGCCCCGCAGCCATCCGGGCGCCACCAGCTCGGCCCAGTGCGCCGGGGGAAATCCGAAGAACGCCAGCGACAGGAACGGCCGGTCATCGAAGCCGACGAACCGCGCCAGCTCCCAGCTGGGGCCGAGCTGTACCGCCGCGATCGCCGCCCCCCAGGCCAGGCCCGCGAGCAGGCCCAACGCCCGACAGGCCCGCCTCGGCGCCTCGAGCGCCCGCCAGGCGCCCGTCGCGACCACCAGTCCCGCCGTCCACGACTGCACCTGGAAATGTCCGACCGTCAACTGGAGCCCATACGCGACGGCCAGCCCGGCGACCCAGACCAGCCGTCCCTCGGCCATGATCCGTTCGGCCGCCAGCAGGCAGATCGGCAGATACGCCAGGGCGTGATAGGACCACTCGTGGCTGGAGTGGATCGACTGGAAGCCGCAGAAGGAGAAGCTCAAGGCCGCCAGCGCGGCGCCATATGGCGAGAGATCGAGCCGACGGCCGTAGGCGTAGGTCGCCCCGGCCATCAAGAGGTAATGCAGGAACATCGACAGGCGATAGGCCAAAGGGACCGATAGCAGCCGGTAGAGGACCTGGTTGGGCGGATAATAAGCCGCCGCGTGACTCTCGGCCAGCAGGGGGAATCCCAGCCCGACTCGATCGGACCAGTACGGCATTCCTCCCTCGTCCAGGGCCCTCGCGAGTTCCGCCTTGATCGGGCGATACATCCGATCCGGATCGCCGCCGACCGGCTCGATCCCGATGAGCAAGGCCGAGAGGAGACACGCCGCCAGCGCCAGGGTCCAGAGCAGGGCCGGGTTGGATACGAAGGCCGGGATTCTCTGCATGGTCGACCCGATGTCCATTCTAACGTCGTCCACCACCGCTGGAGGGCGAGAACGACCTAATTAAGACATGAAAACGACGGTAATGTTTTATCGAGTCGACACAACGCCGGCCGTGGTTCGTATCGTAATAAATGGAGACGCCACGCGATATCCTCCGTAGCGTACGACGATCGAAGGGAACTGGGAGGTCCGTCGTGATCACCATGAACTGCCCCTCCTGCGGCGCCGAAGGCCGGGTCCCGAAAGACAAGGTCAATACCCGGCTTCTCTGCAAGAAGTGCCTCAAGAGCTTCCACCTGACCCCCGAGGGGAGGGTCGTCGCGGGCTCGCCGCACGAGTCCGGGAAGGCTCTGCACCTCATCCCCGAGGCCCACGTGCTCGATCACGTCGAGGAGGAAGTCGACCACTGGGTGGAGCGGCTGCGCCGGTCGGTCCCCTGGATCGCGGCGGCCGTCCTCGTGCTGGGCCTGGTCGTCGGCGGCCTGGCGGTGCTTCGCGCCAGCCGCCCCCTCCCCTTCGACGAACAGGCGGCCCGCATCGCCCAGGCCCTGATCCGCAACGACCTGAAAACGCTCCGAGGGCTGAGCGTCTCGGGGACCGACGACGCCGTCGCCGAGTGGGCCGAGGCGGTCCGGCCCGAGTTCCAGGAACACACGGAATCGTCCCAGACGGCCGCCCCCAGGGTCGAGGTCGTCCGCTCGCACCAGGACGTCGGCCCTGGACTCCGCGAGGCGTTCGCCTCGATCCACACCGATCAAGCGGTCGGACGGATGGGCTTCGCGGTCCCGGACGTCTCCACCAGCATGAAGTCCACCGGGGCCGTCGAGGTGCCGATGATCCTCGCGGGCGACGACCGCTGGGGCTGGCGGCTGGACGGCGGGCGCACCCTGGAGGCCTTCCGCAAGTCGAGGCCCGGCACGCTCGCCGGGACCGCCCAACCCTGATCCCCGCCGACGGCCCCCCCAGACCCTCCCGATCCCCCGGGCGACGCCCGCCCGCGAGACCACGGCGCGCTTGACGGTCAACCGGCTTGCCGCTACCATGCGCCCGTCTGTTTTCGGGAACGTTGTACGCCAATTGGGGTTCGTCGCTTGCAGCATCCCTTCAAGGAATTCCAGGAGTTCGTCGCCGAGAACCAGCCCCTGGCCCCGCTGACCTGGTTCCGTCTCGGCGGGCCCGCCGCTTACTTCGCCAGGCCTCGCAACATCGAGGACATGCGGGCCGTGCTGAGTCGCGCGAACGAGGCCGGGATTCCCTACAAGCTCCTGGGCGGGGGGACCAACGTCCTGGTCCGCGATCCTGGCGTCGAGGCCCTCGTGGTCCTCATGGAGAGTCCCCACTTCTCGGACGTCTCGGTCGTCGAGAACCGCATCAAGACCGGCGCGGCGGTACCGCTCACCGCCTTGATCTCGCAGACCGCGCGGGCCGGATTGGCGGGGCTGGAGATCCTCACGGGCATCCCCGGGACCGTCGGGGGCGCGCTGCGGGGCAACGCCGGAAGCCGACAGGGGGCGATCGGCCCGTTCGTCAGCCGGGTGACCGTCCTGGATTCGGCCTTCGAAGTCCAGGAGCGCGAGCGCGACGACCTCAATTTCGTGGACCGGGAATCGAACCTCGACGAGCCGGTGATCCTCTCGGCCGAATTCGAACTCTCCCAGGAGGAGCCCGAATCGGTCGTCCGCCGGATGCGACGGATCTGGATCGTCAAGAAGGAGAACCAGCCCTACGGCCACCAGTCGTCGGGATGCATCTTCAAGAACCCCTCCGCCGACATCTCCGCCGGGGCGCTCATCGACCAGGCCGGGATGAAGGGGACGCGGCACGGCGGGGCCGAGGTCTCGGACCGCCACGCCAATTTCATCATCGCGCATCCGGGGGCGAAGGCCGACGACGTCCTCCACCTGATCGACCAGATCCAGCAGCGGGTCTGGCAGCAGTTCGGCTACGAGTTGGAACTCCAGCTCCGAATCTGGTAGTTTCATGACGTCCGGGGCGGGACCACGCGACCGAGGACTCGCCGGCCGTGCGCCGCGCGCGGGTCGTCGCGCGCCGACCGATCCGGGAGGAGCCGGCGACATGGAGTACCGCGACCTTTCCCGGATCGTCGCGTCGGACGGCGACGACGGCCAGGAAACGCCGGCCCGCGTCCGTCGGTTCGAGTTCGTGCGCTCCACCGGCCGGCTCGACGTCCGTAAGATCGCGGCGGTCCTGCTCCTCGCCGTCAGCATCCTCGCGGTCCTTGGCTACGTCGGCGGCCAGGTCGCTCGCTCGACGATCGCCTGGCTCCACAGGCAGCCCCAATATCAGCTTCCGTTCGATCGGATCGAACTCCCCGTCCCGCCTCCGGCCTGCTTCCGGGGGGGCGCCTACGCTTTTCTGGAACGGGTGCGCCGGAACGCCGACGAGGCCGAGATCCTCCCCGTCCTCGACGTGAATCCCGAGCGGATCGACCGCGCCTTCAAGCTCTTCCCCTGGGTCGAGGCGGTCGAATCGATCGAATTCCCCCCCCGGGGCCTGATCGTGCGGCTCGCCTACCGCGAGCCGGTCGCGCACGTCCTGATCGCGAACTCAGACCAGGTCGTCCTGGATCGTCACGGCCTGATCCTCCCGCTGGAGGACATCGACACCGAGCGTCTGGGTCGGCTGATCCGGATCCGCGGCGAGGGACTCACCATCCCCTCGACCGACCGCCTCGGCAAGCTCTGGAAGACCGAGACGCCGCAGACGCCCCGTCGCGCGGCCGTCGATGAGGCCGTGCTCCAGGCGGCCCGGCTCTCCGGCTTCCTGCTGGAACCGAGCCGGAAGGAGCAGGCGGAATCGACCTCGGCCCTGCGGATCCTCGCCGTCATCATCTCCGATCCCCGAGGGCTGTTCCTCCAGAACTCCGAGAACGCCATGATCCTCTGGGGACGCGGTCCCGGCGACGAGCAGCCCGGCGAGCTTTCGGCCCAGGAGAAATGGGGGATCCTGTCGAACCAGGCGGCCAAGGGCCTCCTGAAGCCGGGCCAGAACGGCGACTACTGGGAATTCGGTCGCAACGAATTGCGGTTCAAACGCTACAACGCCGGCTCCTGAAACCGCCCCGCCCCCGCCGATCGCGAAATCCGACGAAATCCGAGGGAATCCGTCGCTGGTCGACGTCCCGTTCAAGGGGGAGTCGATCCGCAGGCCCGCGGAGCGGTTCGAAGGCGGTCGCGCCCCTCGGCTCGGACCCTCAATGGGATGGAAGAGGAAGCACCAATGGCAAGCCGACTCGGCGTGGGTTGGATCAATCAGATGTCCCGGATCGCCGGGCCGACGCCCACGGGACGTTTCGCCTCGTTCGCCGTCCAGGTCGCTCGCGTCAACGCCCTGGAATCCCGGTTCGAGCCCCTGACCGACGCCGAGCTTCGCGAGAAAACCCACGCCCTGCGACTCCGCGCGCGGCAGGGCGACTCGCTCAACGGGCTCCTGCCGGAAGCCTTCGCCCTGACCCGCGAGGCCGCCAAGCGGACGATCGGCCAGCGCCAGTTCGACGTCCAGGTCCTGGGCGGCGTCGCCATCCACAATAGTTGCATCGCCGAGCTGGAGACGGGCGAAGGGAAGACCCTGGTCGCCACCATGCCGGCGGTGTTGAACGCGCTGCCGTCGAAGGGGGTGTACGTCGTCACCGTCAACGACTACCTCGCCCGCCGCGACGCCGAATGGATGGGCCAGATCTATCGCCACCTGGGCCTGACCATCGGCTGCATCCAGACCGGGATGGCCGACTCGGAACGCCGCAAGGCATACGGCTGCGACATCACCTACGGCACCAGCAAGGAGATGGGCTTCGACTTCCTCCGCGACGAGCTGAAGCGCCTGCAACTCGGCGACACCCACCGCAAGTCGTTCGAGCAGGCCTTTCTCGGCCAGGGCGTCCATGTCGAGTCCGAGACCCCGGTCCAGCGCAGCCACCACTTCGCCATGGTCGACGAGGCCGACAGCATCCTGATCGACGAGGCCCGAACCCCGCTCATCATCGGCGCCAACAACCAGCCGACGCAGGAGGAGGCCTCCGCCTACTACGGCGCCGACCAGCTCGCCGCCACCCTCGTCCGCATCAAGGACTACAAGTACGACCCGATCGAGAAGAAGGCCGAACTGTCAGCCGCCGGCCGCCGCAAGGTCCAGGCCCGCGCGGCCCACTCCTCGTTCGGGATGCTCACCGTGGACTCGCTCTACGAGTACGTCGAGCGTTCCCTGCGAGCCCAGATCGCCTACCTCCGCGACCGCGACTACGTCATCCACGAGGGCGAGATCGTCATCGTCGACGAATTCACGGGCCGCATGATGCCCGGCCGCCAGTGGCAAGACGGGCTCCATCAGGCGATCCAGGCGAAGGAAGGCCTGGAGATCACCCTGGAGACGATCACCGCCGCCCGCGTCACCGTCCAGGACTTCTTCAAGCGGTTCAAGAAGCTCGCGGGCATGACCGGCACCGCGACCACCGACGCCGCGGAGCTTCGGCGGATCTACAAGGTCGGCGTGATGAAGATCCCGACCAACCGCCACAACGCCCGCATCTGGCTCCCCGACCGGGTCTTCTCGAACGAGCTGGAGAAGTTCCAGGCGGTCGCCGACCAGATCGTCGAATGGAACAAGAAAGGCGCGCCGGTCCTGGTGGGCACCCGGTCGATCGAGAAGTCGGAGCACCTCAGCGCCCTGCTCGCCGAGGCGGGCATCGAGCATCAGGTCCTCAACGCCAAGAACCACGAGGTCGAGGCCCAGATCGTCGCCCAGGCCGGCCAGCAGGGGCGGGTCACGGTCGCCACCAACATGGCCGGTCGCGGCACCGACATCAAGCTCGGGGAGGGGGTCGCCGACCTGGGCGGGCTCCACGTGATCGGCACCGAGCGCAACGAGTCGCGGCGGATCGACCGCCAGCTCGCCGGCCGCTCCGCCCGCCAGGGAGACCGCGGCATCTGCCAGTTCTTCGTCTGCCTCCAGGACGAGATCGTCGAGGCGATCGGCGAGAAGCCGGCCAACCGCGTCCGCGCACGCTATGCCGGCCGCGGCGAGTTGACCAGCGCCGGCTGGCGACAATTCTTCATCCGGGCCCAGGCACGCAAGGAGCGGCAGCACTTCAAGGACCGCAAGCTCCTCATGCACTATGAGAAGCAGCGGGCCGAGATGCGCAAGAACATGGGCCTCAACCCGGTCCTCGGCTGACCGGACGGCCCGTTCATCGAACGTCCCGCAGCATCGCCCTCGCCTCGCGCCGAAGGCGATCCTCCACGGCCGCGATCGGGCCCAGGCGCTTCTCGAACGTCGCCAGCCGATCGGGGCCGGCCTCGGTGCGCAGGTCCGCCAGGTAGGCCGCCAGGTTGGGCCTGAGCGAGCGCGAGGAGAGCAGGTTGTACATCAGCAGCCAGCTCTGGCCGTAGGCGAGCTGCGCCGTCGCGGGACGGTCGAAGAGCGCGTCATCGGTCAGGAGCTTCGGCAGCTCGATCCAGGGCTCGTCCGTCCGGCTCGCGGCCCGGATCGCCTCCAGCCTCGGCCGATTCACGCCGCCGACGGGGACTCGCGAACTCCGCCGCCACATCTCGAAGTACGTCGCCAACCCCTCGGTCACGCACTTCGGCGGCTCCTTGCGAAGCGCCAGCAGGCCGGTGTTGAAGCAGAGCAGATGCGTCGTCTCATGGACGAGCGTAAACGTATTGATCCGTTCGGCCGCCCCCCCCGCCCCGTGCTCGGGCCGGAAGTCGAAGACGACCAGGCGGTCGGCGTCGAGGTCGAAGTGCCCCCCCACGTCCTTCCCCGGCGCCTCCCCCACCAGCGCCCCGTACGAGATCGCGTCCTTCAGGACGACGACCATCATCCGCTCGTCGGGGAAGTCGACCGGAAGCCCCCGGTCGCGCAGGTGTTTCAAGAAGACGCGACCCAGGGCCTCGCAGATCTCCAGCGCGCCATCCCGAAAAGCGTCCGGCGCATCGCCGACGCCGAGGAAGTGCTCGGTCCAGGAATATCCAAATGGGGCCAATCCGGCCTTCTTCGCCTGGGCCTGGATTCCGGCCACCCGTTCGGCCTCCTCGGCGACCGAGGCCCGGTCCCGGGCGATCGCCCGCCGGGAGGAAGCCGGACCCGCCGCGGAGGCCAGCAGGATGGCCGTCGACGCGCGACGAAGCCACTCCCGTCGGGACGCGGCGAACTCGGGTCGATTCCGGGTCATGCGAAGTCTCCGGCGAAGGGGGCGAGCGTCGGACAACTCGTCTCGGCGCGCAGGAACGACTCGATTATACTCCGCTCCGTCCAGAAAAAGGGTCGCGGCTCCCCGCCCGACCCCACAGGGATGGTTTTGGATCAAGACGCTACACCCAAGATCCCTCGCGTGCCGAGCCGACCTCCGCAACGAGAGCTCCACATGCCGGGACGCTTGCGAGGATGGACATGCCCGATCGCATCTTACTGACCGGCGGGACCGGATTTTTCGGACGTCGCATCGCTGAAGTCCTTCGGGAACGCGGCCATACCGTCGCCACCCCCGGCCGGCCGGACTTCAACCTCATGGACCCGGACTCCACGCTCCGCACGCTGGAGCAGGTCAAGCCTGACACGATCGTCCACTCCGCCGCCCACTACGGCGGGCTTGGCATCTGCGTGGCCGAGCCGGTTCAGATCTTCCAGCGCAACGTCATCATGGGGGTCAACCTCCTCGACGCCGCCGCCAAGGTCGGCGCCAAGAAGTTCCTCACGATCGGGTCGGCCTGCGCCTACGCCGGGGCCGTCAACGGCGACATGAAGGAGAGCGACTTCTGGTCCGGCCCGCTCCACCCCTCGGTCGAGTCCTACGGCTTCACCAAGAAGGTCATGGAAGTGGGCATGCGGGCCTACCAGCGCGGTTGCGGGATGATGGGCCAGATGCCCATCGTCACCAATCTCTACGGGGAGCACGACGTCTTCGGCGAGTATCGCTCGCACGTCGCCGCCGCGCTCATCAAGAAGTTCGCCGACGCCGTCATCGAGAAGAAGAAGCAGGTCGTCTGCTGGGGGACCGGCGCCCCCGTCCGCGAGTTCATCTACTCCGGCGACGCCGCCGAAGGCGTCGCGCGGCTGCTGGAAAGCGGCTATACCGACCCGCTCAACCTCGGCACCGGGATCGGCACGACCATCAAGGAACTCTCCGAGATCGTCGCCCGCCTGACCCACTTCGACGGCGAGATCGTCTGGGACACCACCAAGCCCGACGGCGTGATGCGGAAGGTCCTCGACGTCTCCAAGATGGAGAGCGTCCTCAACTGGAAGCCGCCGACGAGCCTCGAAGCCGGCCTCGCCAAGACCATCAAGTGGTACATGGCCAACAAGGCCGAAGCCGACGCCCGCTCCTGAGACGGGCCTCGCCGCGCGAAGGACGATCTCAAACGCCCCCGACGCCCGACCGGCGCGCCGGGGGCGTTTCCGCGCGCCGACCGTTCCGCCCTCCAATCCCCTCCCCCATCGACCGAATTCCCAGAAACCGGCCTCCCCCGGCTGCAATCGGAAGCCAGTGTTATCCTGGGGCGTTGTCTCCTGGACGACCTGATCTCCTGTAGTCCGTGAGGCAACGGCATTCCGCCGCGCGATCGAAAACGCCGAAGGAAGCCAATTTTCATTTTAATTCAAGTTGCTGCCAACAAACGATTTACGCATGATTCACGGCTTGCGACCGAAGCCAATCGAACCCAATTTCGTCGTCGCTCTCGGTCGCTCCGCCAGCACCGGGCGGATTCGAAAGTCGAGAAATCCGTCACCATGAGACGCCGAGACGCCACCCAGGGAAGGAGGGCTGGGGCCGATCGGAACGGCAGCCGGCCCTGACCCTGTTTCGGGCCCTCGACCCTGGGATGCTGGCATGAACGCGACGACTGAGAGGGAAGCGGATGACGCGAGACTTTGGGATCGAGTCCGTGGCGGAAGTCGCGAGGCGTTCGAGCAGGTCGTCCGCCGGCACCAATCGCTGGTCGCGGCGGTCGCTTACAACGTCTGCGGCGACCTGACGACCAGCGAGGACGTCGCGCAGGAAACCTTCTGGGCGGCCTGGAAAGGGCGAGACTCCCTCCAGGACCCGAACCGCCTGCGCCCATGGCTCTGCGGCATCGCCCGGAACCTGGCGGCGAACGCCGTCCGGCGTTCCGCAAGCCGGGGGACTTCGAGCGTCCATGACCACGCGACGGACCTTGAAGGGGCCGGGCCGGACCCGGCCGAGGCGGCCCTCCGAGGCGACGAGCAGGCGCTGATCTGGCGGACGCTCGGTGAGATTCCGCCGCTGTATCGCGAGCCGCTCATCCTTTACTACCGACAGGAACAGTCGGTGGCGGACGTCGCCGCGAGCCTCGAACTGACCGAGGACGCGGTAAAACAGCGCCTTTCGCGAGGTCGGGCGATGCTCCGCGAACGGCTCGCCTCTTTGGTCGAAGCCGGGCTGCGTCGGAGCCGTCCCGGACGCTCTTTCACGACCGGCGTGATGGCGGGCCTGACGCTGGCCGGAGCCGGGTCGAAATCCGCCGTCGCCGCCACCGGGGCCACGCTCCCCGCCGTCGCGGGCTCGATCGCGACCGGGGGAGTTTTCGGCATGCTCGCCGGGCTCCTCGGCGGCTGGCTCGGCGCATGGCTTCCCGCCCAGACGGCCGCCACGATCCGCCAGCGCGAGGCCCACCGGAGGGCCGGGCGGCGGCTCCTGCTCGCCTCGGTCGGGTTCGCCCTGGTCATCCTGGTCCTGAGCCGGACGCTCGCGGGGACCCGGGCCTATCTCCCGGCCTGGCTGGCGGCGATGGCCATATTCCAGGTCTGGGTGGGTATCGAGGTCTGGCGCCTGTGCCGACGCCTCGGGGAGATCCGGGCCTCCAGCGCCCCCGACGAGGTCAACGTGACGGCCGTTCGGCAGGGACTGGCGTTCGCCGCACGTGGGGCGCGAGGACGCGTCTATCGGAGTCGCTTCCGGTTCCTCGGCCTGCCGCTGGTCGACATCCAGGTCGCCGACCCGCCGCAGTACGACGGCGACGGCGTGCAGGCGGCCCCGGCGGCTTCCCGACGCGTCGCCACGGGCTGGATCGCCGTCGGCGACGAGGCGCGTGGCGTCTTGCTGGCCGTCGGGACGCGAGCCTTCGGGGCCCTGGCGATCGGCGGCGCCGCCTTCGGGCTCGTCAGTTTCGGCGGACTGGCGATCGGCGTGGTGGCCCTCGGCGGTGTAGCCGTCGGTGGGCTGGCGGTCGCGGGCCTGGCGTTCGGAGTGGTCGCGGTCGGCGGGTTGGCCGTCGGCGATTGCGCCTTAGGCGGCGCGAGCCTGGCCCGGTCGTTGGCCGTCGGCGGCATCGCCCTGGCCTGGGACACGGCGATGGGAGGGGCCGCAATCGCCGGTCAGAGGGCCGTCGCGCATGAGGTCGGTGCTCGATGGCTCGCCGGCGGTCCAAGCGGCGTCCCCGCGCTGGAGGGGCCGATCGCGCTCGCCGCGCGTCGGCTCATGCCCCAGGGCCGGTCGGTGTTCTTCGGAATCGGTGTAATCGGTCTGGCCCTTGAATTCACGAGGATGGCTCTGATGTATCGACGCCCGCTTTTCAGTCAGTCGACGAAGGTGGGGATCCTCCTCGCGGGAAGCCTGGCGGTGTTCAGCGGTTGCTCGACGTCCGGGGCGCCCCCCGCCCCGACGAGGTTTCAGCTCGACAACGGCCTGACCGTCCTTTTGCGGCCGGTCTCGGGGGCCTCGCAGACGGCGCTCGTCGTGCTCTACGACATCGGCGGGGACCATGACCCCGAGGGGCGATCGGGCCTGGCGCACTTTGTCGAGCACCTGTACACGACCGCGGGCGCCGGAACGAGCGCCCCCCGCACCGCCGAGGAGTTCCTCCAGCGATATCCCGCGGGCTGCAACGCCCAGACGGGCGATCGCTACACGGCCTACGCGACCGTCTTCCCCGCCGCCCAGATCGACGCCGAACTTGGCGAAGCGTCCGCTCGCATGGGATCGCTGAAGATCACCGAGGCCGACCTCGACCGGGAACGTCCTCGACTGATCGACGAGACGGCCAGGATGTTCGAGTTGGTTCCCAGCCTCGCCGCGATCAACAACGCTCGTGAGATCGTGCGTCCCACTCCTCGGGGTGGTCGACGGGGGGGCCTGCCCGAGTCGCTCGCGAAGATCACCGCCGAGGAGGCGAGCGAGTACTGGAGACGCTACTACAAACCCCGCAACGCGACCCTCGTCGTAGCCGGTTCATTCGACGTCGACGATGCGTCCGCACTCATCCGACGCCACTTCGACGGACTCCCGGCAGGAGAAGAACGACCCGCGCCGGGGGAGCCCGGCGCGATCGCGACGCCTCGCGACAAGGTGGTCTCCGTGCCGGCTCCGGGCGGGTCGATGGCGGCCGTGGCCATCGCCGCCCCTCAACCGCGCGACGGCGATTACGCGGGTTACGTCGTGCTCGGTGCCCGCCTCGTGAAGTTGGCGATGGACCCGTCGAGCGGAATCCAGCCTTATATGCCTTTACTGGACGATCCCGGCGCGATCATCGTGTCGACCGTCGCCCTCCCCACCGAGACGGGCGATGCGGCCGCTCAGCGTCTCACCGGCCGGCTTTCGCAGGTCGTGCAGGCCGAATCGACGAGCGCTGAGATCGCGGAGGTCCTGTCGACGTACGGCTTCTTCCTGGGCACGACCGACCTCCCCGATCAGGCGCTGGCGGCCAACCTCTACGGCGTGGCGTTCGCGATGGGCCGTCGAGAGCAGCTCGGCATCGAACCTGCGGCGATGACCGCTGCAATGCAGGCCGTCACGCCCGAAAGCGTTCGAAAGGCGGCCGCCGGTCTCTTCGCCGAGTCGAATCGGGGACTCGTGCAGATCCGAACCGCCGACTCGCCCCGCTGACCCTTCGGGATGCGGAGTCTCGCGTCGGTGGGTCATCCACACGTCCCGAGGCGAACCCCCGGAACCGGTCCGGAGGCGGCGAGTAGTCCGACTATGCGTGATCGAGCGGGGGGGTGGATCGCCCCCCCGCGCGGCGGAGTTGACCGGGCGGGCGGCAGTCCTTAAGCTGGGAGGCGGCAGGAGCCCGCCGGACCGACCGACGATCGTCCCACCTTCCTCAAGCATCGATCAGATACGCATTGAAAGGCTGAGTTTCATGAACGCGTTCGATCCCCGCCCGCCATTCTACCTGGGCATCGACCTCGGGGGGACGAACATCAAGAGCGGGGTGGTCGAGGACACGGGGCGTCCGCTCTCCTCGGTCAGCATCGAGACCAACGCCGAACTCGGCCCCGAGGTGGGCATCGAGAACCTGGCGAAAGCGGGTCGGATGGCGGTGGAGGCCAGCGGCCTGAGCTGGGACCAGATCGCCGGGGTCGGGCTGGGCTCGCCGGGGACGATGGACCTCTCTCGCGGGATGCTGCTGGAGCCCCCCAACCTCCCGGGCTGGAACCAGCTTCCGATCCGCGACCTGCTCGCCGCGAAGCTCCAGAAGCCGACGATCCTCCAGAACGACGCCAACGCCGCCGCTTTCGGCGAATACTGGGCCGGATCGGGTCGCAACACCCGCAGCCTGGTCCTCTTCACGCTGGGGACGGGGATCGGCTGCGGCATCATCACCGACGGCCGGATCGTCGAGGGTCGTCACAGCCACGGCGGCGAGTGCGGCCACATCATCATCCAGATGGAGAACGGCCGTCGTTGCGGCTGCGGGGCCTACGGCCACCTGGAGGCCTACGCCTCCGCGACGGCCGTGGTCAAGCGCGCCCTCGACCTGCTCGAAGAGGACTCCGCCCAGAGCGTGCTTCGCGACGTCCCGGCCGAGGAACTCAGCAGCCGGGCGATCAGCGAGGCCTCCGACGCCGGCGACCCGATCGCTCGACGGCTCATGAAGGAGACGGCCTATTACCTCGCGGTCGGGGCCGTCAACCTGCTCCACACCATCAACCCTGACATCGTGCTGTTCGGCGGCGGGATGATCGCCGCCGGCGAGGGCTTCCTCGAAGAGATCCGCCAGCACATCCAGAATATGGCGTTCCCCGCCGTCGCCCAGGGGACGCGGGTCGACTACGCCGAGCTCGGCGGCGACGCCGGATTCATCGGCGCCGCCGGATGCGCCCGCGACGCCTTCGGACGCTGAGCTTCCTCCCGCGCAGTGCCTGATGATCGAGACCCCGGGCCGGGAGAGCGTCAGCGTTCCTCCGGCCCCTGTCGTTTGGTCTCGCGATTCACGCGCCGGCGGCGGCCGCCTCCATCGGCGCGGGGACGCGGCCGGAGACGACGAAGTCCTTGACCTCGAGCTGGACTCGGCGATAGCCGTTCCACTCGTCGACGCCGGGATGGAAGACGACGCTGCACTCCACGTCGTGGGCGAGGTCCTTCCCCTTCTCGGCCATGTTCCAGGCGACGGCCTTGAAGACGGCGCTCCCCTGGCCGATCTTGAGCTGGAGGTGCTTCTTGCCCTCGCCCACGGCCCGGGGCTCGCCCACCACCCGCGCCTGGCTCGCGAGGAAGAGCGGCCGGGGATTGCCCATCCCATGCGGCTCGAGCTTCTCCAGGTCCTGCACGACGTTCAGGTTGAGCATCGCCAGCGAGACCTCCGCGTCGATCGTCAGGACGCGTTCGCGCAGCTCCGGCGTGAGGAGGGTCCGGCAGTGGGCGTCGAAGCGCTCGGCGAAGGTGGCGAAGTGCCCCTCGGACATGCGCACGCCGGCCGCCGCGGAGTGGCCGCCGAAGCCGATCAGCCCCTCGGAGCACGCCTGGATCGCCTCGTAGATGTTGAACCCCGGCACCGACCGCGCGGAGCCCTGGGCGAACTCCTGGCCGAAGGCGACCAGGATCGTCGGCCGATGGTAGATCTCCACGAGCCGGCTGGCGACGATCCCGATGACGCCCGGATGCCATTCCTTGCGGCCGAGGACGATGGCCCCCCGGTCCTTCAGGCCCCCCTCCGAGCGGATCTGCTCCTGCGCCTCGTGGACGATCGCCCGCTCCACCTCCTGCCGGCGCTGGTTGACGGCGTTCAGCTCGTCGGCGATCTGGTCGGCGAGGGCGTCGTCGCTGGTGGTCAGCATCTCGACGGCGCGCATCGCTCGTTCGAGCCGACCGGCCGCGTTGATCCGGGGGGCGAGGTTGAACCCCACGGTCCCGGCGGTGAGCTTCGACCGCCCCAGGCAATTCGCCACCTTCATCAAGGCCCGCATCCCGGTGGTCGGGGAGGCCATGACGCCCGCGAGGCCGTGGCGGACGAGGATGCGATTCTCATCCTTCAGGGGGACGACGTCGGCGACCGTGGCCATCGCCACCAGGCCGAGCGACTGCACGAGGTAGTCGCGCAGGTGGGGCGAGGCCTTCTTGCCGTCGCCGAAGCTCTTGCAGATCTGCCAGGCGAGCTTGAACGCCACCGCCGCGCCGCAGAGGTCCCCGAAGGGATACGACCCCCCCGGGAGGCGGGGGTGGACGACCACGTCGGCGGGGGGCAGCTCGGGGCCGATCGTGTGGTGATCGGTGACGATCAGCTCGAGGCCGAGTTCCCGGGCCAGCCGCGACTCGGCCACGGCGGAGATGCCGCAGTCCACCGTGACGACGAGGGCGCCGGGATGCTCCTCGGCGATCCGCCGCACCGCGTCCGGGTTGACGCCGTAGCCTTCCTGGACGCGATGGGGGATGTAATAGGCGACCCGCTTCGCCCCCGCCAGCTTGAGCGCCGCCCACAGGACGCTCACGCCGCAGACGCCGTCGACGTCGTAGTCGCCATAGATGACGATCGACCGATCATCCCGGATCGCCCGGACGACGCGGTCCGCGGCCTCGACCGCGCCCGGCAGCGATTCGGGGTCGTTCAGGCCGTTGAGCCGGGACTCCAGGAAGACACGAGCGCGTTCCGGGTCGCGCACCCCTCGATTGATGAGGACCTGCGCCACCAGGGGCGCGATCCCCGCTCCCCGGCTCAGCGCGGCGATCTGGTCGCGATCAAAGGGTTGGATCCGCCATCGAGTCGACATCCCGGATTCTTCCTGACCTCTCGCTCGACATCCAAAAGACCGACGAACGCTGCGGCACGACGTCTCTGGAGAAGTATACACCATGCCCCCCTGTCGGGGCGCGAGCGGTCAGAGCCAGCGACGACGGCGGGCGAACGCCAGCATCCCCACCGGGGAAAGGCTCATGATCGCGATCGAACCCAGGAACAACGCCCATTTGGGCAGCCATGTCTCCAGGGCCAGGGTCGCGCCGAAGAAGTTCATCCCGAAGAAGCCGACGATGAACGACATCGGCATGAACATCACCGTGACCATCGTCAGGGTCTTCATGATGTCGTTGCTGCGGTTCGACATCACCGACAGGTAGGTGTCGAGCGTGCCGGCGATCAGGTCGCGCAGGCTCTCGGAGATGTCGTGGATCCGAACGACGTGGTCGTAGACGTCCCGGAAGTAGATCCGGTGCTCCTCCTTGACGACCCGGTAAGGGTCGCGAGCCAGCCGGTTCAGCACGTCGCGTTGGGGGCTGAACGTCCTCTGGAGCTGGATCGCCGAGCGCTTGATCCGGAAGATCTTCTGGAGGTTGCGCGGGTCCATCCGCTCCATGACTTCGTCCTGCACGCGGTCGATCCGCTCGTCGAGCTGCTCGATCGCGGCCAACGATTGATCGACCGAACGATCGAGGAAGCGGAACAGCAAATGGTCCGCGCCATGCTTCATCCGATCGCGCGGGTCGTGCTCGATGGCTTCCCGGCTTTCGGAGAGAAACGCGAGGGTCCTTTCGTGGTAGGTCACCAGGTAGTTCGGGCCCAGGAAGACGTCCAGCTCCTCGAGCCGGAGGTCGTCGGCCTCGGGGTCGATGCTGGTCGAATGGAATACCAGATAGAGATAGTCGTCCCAGTCGTCGATCTTGGAAACGTGCGTCTCCCGGAGCGCGTCCTCGATGGCTAGAGGGTGGAACCGGAAGACGTCGCGAAGCAGGTGCTCGGCTACGGCGCTGGGTTGCCCCGGAGCGTCGTCGATGTCGAGCCAGAGGGTGCCGAGTTCGTCCCGGATCGCCTCGTCGAGCCGTTCGATCGGCCAGTTCAGGTGCATCTCGCCGTGGCCGTCGCGGTAGAGGGCTCGCAGCCGCACCCCTGGGTTTTCTCCGGACTCGCAATCTTTCGGAGACGCCTCGGGGAGCGTCTTCATCGCGAGGCCTCCGGGTTGGCGTTGAAGCGCACAAGCTCTTCCAGGACGTCGATCCGAATCGGCGGGCCGGGGGGGGACAGGGTCGTCCTTCGGATGGGCGACGCGTTGCGGAGGAGTTGGATCGCCCCCGGGATCTCGATCGGCGCGTCGACGAGTCGGACGACGTTCAGGCCCAGGGGGGCGCGAGCCATCTGGAACGACCCGTCCTGATGAATCCGCGCCGAGGTCGGATCGCCGAGCGTCCCATCCAGGGGCTGAAATTCGACCCAGCCGCGACCGAGCGGTTTCCCGCCGAGCGTCACGACTCCCGAAACGGGCGTCGTCGGGATCGCCTCCGGGCCGAGTTCCTCGACGCAGCCCCCGGCCAGGCCGCAGGCCAGCCAGAGAGCGGTCGGGCCGATCATCCTCCGAAGCGCGGAGCGTCCTTCCACGGCGGCCCCCCTCAGGCGGCGGATGAGCCGCCGGCGTAGCGATCGTGCAACTGCACCGCGAGCCTCCACGCCCGTCCGTCGTCCGTCTCGGGCTCGACTTCCGAGGCGATAATCCGCCGACCGCCGCGGGATTCCCGGCCGAGCATCGGCCCGACGTCCGAAGCCGGGAGGAACAGGCGACCGCCGGTCTGGCGATCGCCGGCCATCGGCCCGACTCGTCCCAGGAGCATGAGATCGCCACCCGTCATGCCAAGTCCCGCGCGAGGGCCGACGGCCGAGGCGGCGATGAGGAGGCCCCCCGACTGATGGTAGCCGACGGCGGTGCCGGTGGGCCCCTGCAACAGCAGCACGCCCGCGCGCAGGCGGCTGCCCGCGCCGTCCGCCGAGGAGCCTCGACATACGACCGTGAGTCCTGGAGAGTTCAGGCCCGCGGCGAGTTCCGGCCCCGCGTCGCCTGCAATCTCCACGACGGCCTGCCAGGGGCCTTGCAGCCCGGCCAGGAGGAGCCGGTGCCCCGCCGGGCCGTCGAGCCGGATCAGCCCCGCTCCTCGGTTGAGGCGGCGCACGACCTCGGCGTTGATCTGGTGGTAGTCGCGAAGTTCGGTGACCGAGATGGGGGAGCCCGACGGGTCCGGCTCCCCCGCGGCGTCAAGGCTCACGGCGATTCCCACCGGCCTCGGCACTCGGGGCGGCCGCCGCCTGGGGAGGCGCGGCCTCGGCGGCCGGCGCGGCGTAGGACGGTCCGCCGGGGAACAGGCTGGCCTCGGCGGGGGTCGCCTTCGCCAGGAACGCCTTGAATTCCGCCACCTTCGTCTTCAGGTCCGCCGTCAGCGCCTCGATCTGGCCGGACGGCGCCCCGATCAGCGCGGCGCAGGCCTTGGCCGAAGGCTTCATCGCATCAACGTATTTCTGCACCTCGGCCTTGTTGGCGAGGACGGGGCTGTTGAGGAAGCCGCTGTCGCGGACGCCCGCTTGACCTTCAAAAGCCTGGAGCACGGGGCCGACCAGCAGGGTGGTGAGTTGCTGGGATCGCGTCCTGTTCTCGGAGAAGCCGTCGACGATCCGCTCGACGAGCGTGGCCGCCAGCTGGGCCGTGGCGTACGCCGCGATCTCGACGTTGTATTTCGGGACCGCCGAAGTGACCTGCATCGAGCCGAGCGCCAGGGCCGCCTCGGCGCGGACCTCGGGACGCAGCGCCTCGTCCGTCAGGTACTGGAACGCGACCGCGGCCATGTCGGCGGTCCGCGGCGAGGTCGGCAGGAAGCCCTGTCGCAGGGCCGTCAGGGCTTCCAGGGCGCGATGCTGGACCCACCAGGGCCAGTCCTTGTTCTTCGCAAGCTGGTCGGAGATCGTCTTCGCGGCCTCGGACTCCTGCGAAGCGGAGAGCCGGTTCGCGAGCAACTTGATGTTGGTGATCCCGCGGAACGCCCAGAGCTTGACCCAGACCGTCTGGTTCGGGCTCTTGATCTCGTCGAGCAGGACCTTCAGGGCGTCCGGGTTGGCGGACTGCGCCAGGACGATCATGGCCTGGATCCGCGGCACCAGGTGGTGTTTGAAGACCGGGGGGAGCTTCTGGAGCAGGACCTTGTTGAACTGGTTCTGGAACTGGACGTTCTTGGCGTTCCGAGAGGTGAAGATCGGCTCCAGCAGGTTCTGAGTGGCGACCTGGATGGCCCGGGTCACGTTGGCGTTCTGCTCCGAGGCGGGGTCGACCACGGCCTGGATGTTCCGCGTGTTCGTCATCTGGGCGATCATCCCGTTGACGACGTTGGTGATCGCGTTGACGTCGACGGTGGCGACCGGGTTGGCCGCCATCAGCTTGACCTGGTCGATCTCCTGCGGCGAGGGGATCCGCTGGGCCCGGATCTCGGGGAACTTCTTGGGGTCGAGCAGGGGCTCGGCGTTCGGATCCTTGTAGATCTCGAGCGAGCTCGCCTTGTGCGAGGCCGAGGGGTCCACGACCGGTTGGGTCTCGTCGTCCTCCGCCGCGGCGTCGCCCTCGGCGGGCTTCCCAGGTTCTTGAGGGTTCGTTTCAGCCGGCTTGGCGGGGGCCTGTTGCGCCAGGGCGGGGGCGGGTGCGGTCCCCAGCCAGGTCCAGGCCAGGAGGGCGATCAACCCCGCCCGGACGCCTTCGAGTCGGGGCGCGACGCGCCTCGCGGCGATGAACACCTTGATCATTGCGACTAACCTCGTGAAAAGCCCCTCGGACGCATGCTCGGCCAGGGAACACGATCCGAAGCCCGCCCCGCCGGGCTGGACGCCTCTCGCGGCGACCGGCCGCGCCCCGAAGATCGGCAGGCTCGTCGCGGTCTCGGGGGGATGGGTTCGGGAGACGGAGAAAGGGGAGTCGTCGACGCGGTTTCGCGGGGGCCTGGACGGCTCGCCGCCACATCGACGGCCCCGCCGGCGTCAACTCATCTCGTCTGGTTCACGGCACTTCGAACGACGAAAACCCGAAATGGAAGCTACCCCGCCGAAAGCCGCCTGTCAAGTCGCCGCCCGCCCTCGCGCCACCACTCGCGACGGTCCCGGGCGCCATCCCGACCTTCGTCCCCGAGGCGAGCGGCCGGCTTCGCCTCGAAGACCGCGAGTGCTCCTCTCCGGCCAGGGTTGAGCCGGCCGCGAGTCCTTCCTAGAATCTAGTCGCACGTCGCGAGGGAGTTCCGTCCGCTCGGACGACGAGACCGTGCCGCCGACCACGATCGCCGATCCGGGGCCTCCGCCGGCCGCCTCAAATTGGATGCTTGCAATGACTGAGCGTCGCTACTTGTTCCCGAACGTCATCGAGATGAACTATCAAGCCCGGCGGAGGATGGGCGTCAACGTCTACCTCATCGACGGGGGAGACGAGTACATCCTCATCGACGTGGGCTTCCTGGAGGACGCCGTGAACGTCCTCCAGCTCATCAGGGAGCTGGGCTACAGTTTCTCGGCGTGCAAGATGATCGTCGCCACCCACGCCGACGTCGACCACACCCAGGGCCTCGCCCGGGCCCGCGACGTCCTCCGATGTCCGGTCGCCGCGCATCCCAAGAGCGTCGCCGCGATCGAGACGGGCGACGAGCTGTTCACCTTCGCCCGCATCGACGCCCAGGGGATCAGCATCCCCATGCCCAAGTGCAAGGTCGACGTCGAGCTTGACGAAGGGTCCAAGATCCAGGTGGGGGACCGCACGCTCGAAGTCTGGAGCACGCCGGGCCACGCGGCGGGCCAGCTCGCCTTCCGCATGGGGGACCTGCTCTTCTCGGGCGACAACATCTTCCGGGACGGCTGCGTCGGCGCCATCGACGCCCATCACGGATCGAACATCCCCGACTACATCGCCAGCCTCAAGCGGATCCGAGACTCCGACGCCAAGTTCCTCCTCCCCTCCCACGGGCCGATCTTCCGCAAGGACGTCGACCTGCTGAACCGGACCATCGACCGCCTGGAAGGGTATTCGCACATGTCCGACTTCGGCACCTGCGCCGTCGACTGGCCGCTCATGGACGCCTGGGAAGACGAGCTGCACCAGCCGAATCTCGAGTTCTGACGACGGCCGGGACCGGGGACGAGGCCCACGCTCGCGCGTCCCCGGCACCGCCCTCTCAGCGCCTCCCGTAGCCCACGATGACGCCGATCGCGGTGGACGCGGCGACCAGGATCGGCGAGACGAAGCGGGCGATCGCGGTGGCCGGCACCGGATCCGTGGTTCCGTCGATCGGGAACAACAGGCCGCCCAGGATCTGGAAGGCGATCGCGCCGAGCAGGCCCCCGACGGCCCCGCCGATCAGCGTCCGATTGCGACGGCCTCGCTGCTCGCCCGCCCCCGCCCCGAGCCCGAAGGCCAACCCGGCGGCGGCGCCGATCGCCGTCGCGATCGCCCCGTGCATGACCAGGGAGGGGATCAAATCGTCCTCGAAGGACGAGACGGCCCTGGCGTGGAGATTGACCGCCAGGAAAGTGGCCAGGCCCCCCGCGACGCCTCCCAGGACCGCGCCGGACAGGGCCGCCCTCATTCCGCTCTCGCTCCGGCGACGAACCACACCCCCCGCCACGCCCATCGCGAGACCGAGCAACGCTCCGAACGCCGCCGCGTTGCGGCTCGCCGTCGCGATCACGGCGGCTTGCTCGGTCGCCGGGGTCGTTCCCTCGTGCTTCTGCCCCATCGTGACCATCGGGACCTTCCTCGCCTCCACCCGGACGAGCCGCGACTCGCCGAGTCCCCAGGCGATCGAGCCGGCGACCAGGCCGGCGACGAGGGTCGCGAGCCAGGACGGCACGGTTCCGAGCGGGTTCCCGACGGCGGTGGCGGGCGAGACGGTCTCGCCGTCGGGCTCGGGGATTGAAGCCCCCAGATCGTTCATCGCGTTCATTCGGCTGCCTGACGTTCGAGAGGAATGGAGGGAGAGTCGGCCTTCGCGGCCTGGCGGCGCCAGGGTCCGGGGAGAGGGATCGGCGCGGGGTCGCCTTCGCGGAGTCGATAGCCTCGGTCGGCCTCCAACTTGGCGAATCGCTCGACGCGCCCCGAAGGCCAGCGGACCTCGACCTGGTCGACCTGGTCCGAGGCTCCCAGCCCGAAGTGCAGGCGAGGATCGGACGCGGACTGATAGCTCCCGCCGCCCGACCGCCAGCGGCGGAGGCGACGGCCCCCGGCCGTGACCGAGACCACCGCGCCGACGGCGTCGCGGTTCGACGCGGTCCCTTCAAGTTCGAGCGTCAAGGATCGGCCTGATTCCGCCAGGTTGTGGAAATAACCGAGCGGCGACTTCTGCGCCAGCACCACGAGGTCGACGCGGCCGTCGTTGTCGAGGTCGCATGTCGCGAGGCCGCGAGAGACGCGGGGGATGCTCCAGGGGGCCCCCGAACTCTCGGTCACGTCGACGAGGCGGCCGTCGGGGCCGCCGAGCAGGAGCATGGTGGGCATTTGGTACGGGTAGTCGGGACGGTCGTCGTTGACGTGCCCGTTGGCGGTGGCGACGTCCAGTCGGCCGTCGTTGTCGGCGTCGAGGAGGCAGATGCCGAATCCCAGCATGTATCGGCTGGGTCCCGCCAGGCCCAGGAGGCCGCCGTGATCGCCGAACGCCCCGTCCCCGAGGTTCCGGAAACAGGTCGTCGACTCGCCGTAGAAGTTGGTCACGAAAAGGTCGAGGCGGCCGTCGCCGTCGATGTCGCCGCAGGCGGTCCCCATCCCGGCCTGGAACGCTCCGCCCGCATTGCAGGCGACCCCGCTGACGAGTCCCATCTCCTCGAATTTCATGCCGCCGAGGTTGCGCCAGAGGTAGTTCGCGGTGGTGTCGTTGGCGACGAAGAGGTCGACGAGCCCGTCGTCGTCCACGTCGGCCGCGAGGACGCCGAGCCCCCGGCCCTCGACGTCGACGATTCCGGCCTCGGCGGTCACGTCGACGAATCGAGATCCGTCGTTGCGATAGAGGCGGTCGGGCAAGGCGGCGAAGGGTCGCGGCGTGCAGTAGTTGTACCGCTGGCCGGGATCGGAGAGTTCGCTGGTTTTCGCCACAGTGACCCGGGGGCAGAGCGTGGGATCGTCCGCGTCCCACACCAGATAGTGGCAGACGTAGAGGTCGAGGTCGCCGTCGTTGTCGAGGTCGGCGAAGGCGGCCGAGGTCGGCCAGTCGCGATCGCCGTCGAGGCCGAGTTCGGCGGTCGCGTCGGCGAACGTCCCGTCGCCGCGGTTCCGGTAGAGGGCGTAGGACCGCCATCGCGTCACGAAGAGGTCCGGGCGGCCGTCGTTGTCGATGTCGCCCACGGTGACGCCGTGCCCGAAGCCGCGGGCCATGTCCGCGATCCCCGAGATGGCAGTCGCGTCCTCGAAGCTCCCGTCCCCGCGATTCCGGAACAGCCGATCCCCCTCGTAGGGTCGCGAGGGGTCCGCCGGGAAAGCCCCCCCCTGCACGACGTACACGTCCATCCAGCCGTCGCCGTCATAGTCGAGGAGCGCGACGCCGCCGGCGGTCGTCTCCGGGATCTGGCGTTTCGGCGAACGGCCATTGTCGAACTCGAACCGCAGCCCGACGGTTTCGGCGTCGTCGCGGAACAGCGGCGGGACGATGTCGGTCGTCGCCGGCTTCCTCGCGGGGTTCGCGGCCGATCCGACCGACTCGGCCTCGTCCGACGCGAGGGCCTGGGCGAGCGTGACTCCCGGCGAGGGGGACTCGCGCGAGACCGGCTCGCGCAGTCGGGCCAGCGCCTCGCGGGCGGAGGGGTCGGTCGGCACGAAGGCCGCCCGGAGGGTCCACCACCCCCGAGCCTCGAACTTCCGACCGATCGTCTCCGCGAGACCGGCCAGCTCGGTGAACCGCGCCGGCGCGATCTTTTCGTCGATCAGCAGGCGGTAGCGGTCCTTGGCGGCGTCGCAGGTCGCCTTGCGGACGCGAAGCTCGCGCGACCTCTCGACCTCGCCCGACTCCGCCGCGAGCACGGCCAGCCGATCGAGGGCCCCCGCGTCGCTGGGGGCGACCGCGATGAGCCGTTCGAGGACCGCTCGCTCCGCGGCGCCGTCCCCCTCGCGTTTCGCCAGCCAGGCCCGGACGCCCAGCGCCTTTTCGACGGTGAATCGATCGGCCCGAAGATGGGCGAGGCAGAGGCGGAACGCCTCCAGATCCTCCTCGACCCGCGCGAGTTCCAGTCGGGCTCGCCAGACGGCCTGATCCTCCGGCCTGGCCTCCAGGCAACGCTCCAGCTTGGCCTTCGCTTCCGCGAGGCGGCCGGTCTGCAAGGCCAGATCGGCCTGGGCCAGCCAGACGCGGTCGTCGCCGGGGCTCAGCGCCGCCGCTCGCTCGACCTCGTTTCGGACGGCCTCAAACAGGGTCGGCGCATTCTCCCCTTTCCAGTGGTCGACCAGATCGCCCGTCGGATCGGTCGTGTTCCGCCAGTTCTCTTCGATCAGGCCGAGGACCTCTTCGCGTCGGCCCTGCCAGAAGTAGAGCTCCGAGAGGGTCCGGCGCACCTCGTCGCGATCCGCAGGGGCGGCGGCCCCGTCGAGCATCGCCTCGAGGAGCGCCTCCGCTTCGCTGAACCGTCCCATGTCGCCGACCAGCGTCCTCGCGCGTGCCAGAGACGCCTTGCCCCACCACTCGTTGCCGGGCGAGACCCCCGCCCACGCCGCCAGGGATGCCTCGGGACGACCCACGGCGTGCTCGCAGACCCCGAGCCGATAGGCGACCTCGGGGTCGCTCGGTCGTGACGATCGAAGGCCGAGGAGCCGCTCGCGAGCCTCGGGAAATCGCTGGGCCTCCATCAAGAGTCGAGACTGCTCCAGGGATGTCGCGAACCGCCATTGCGCGACGGCCCACGATCCGAACCCCGAGGCCGCCAGCACCGCGACGGCCAGCCAGACGATGCGTCGCCGCCTTCGATTCATGGATGCAACCCTCAACCGCAGGATGCCGAAAGGGCTCGACGGCCCGATCCCCGGCCAGGCCGAGGCTCGGATCATCGAGCCCTGCGTCGAGGATCCCGCACGCACCCGCCGGGGCCGGACGGAATCCGAACCAGTTCACTCGGAGGGCGCGGGGGCCGACTCGGCGGGCTTCGGGGCGCCCTTGCCGGCCGACCTCATGTTCTTCTTGTCCATGCCCGTGTTGGCGGCCCGCATCATGTCGGCGGTCTTCTTGGTGAAGTCCTCGTTGACCTGTTCGGGCGGCGTCGAGGCGTTCGGCTGGTCTTCGCCGCAGCCTCCGGCGAAACACGCCATCGCCCCGCCCACGATCAAGAATCCGAATCGTCGCATGCCATCCCTTCCTTTCCGTCTCGAGACGCATTCCGGGCTCGTCGAGGATCGCCCGAGGATGATCGCCATGCCCGCGTTCCCCAGGCCGCCGCCCGAACGGCGAGCGGCCCGGGACCGGGCGTTTCAGATTTTCGTCACATCAAAATGCGTCGGAGCTGATAATCTCGCCCTGGTTGCGGGTGCCGACCCCCCACCAGATCTGCGGGGCGATGGAATCCTTCACGAACTTGACGGAGCCGTCGACCATCGCGACGTTCACCCCGCCCGGGTGGTTGCTCGTGGCCGTGATCGCGTCGTTGAACCCGCCGGGGGCGCCGCCCCAGGAGTTGGCAGCGACGCACGACAGCGTGTTCGGCGTCATCAGGTGGCCGTAGGCGTTGAAATGGAGGGTGCCGGCGTGACTGCCGTTCCAGCAGGCCCCCGACCACTGGGTGGGGTTGGTCGGCGCGGTGGTGGACGGCATGGCCTTGCAGGCGTTGTAGAACGCCAGGGCGTCCGCCGCGCCGGTCGCCGTGTCCCAGCCGAGGCTAGCGGTCGACTGGAACGAGACGCGCTTGCCGTTGCTCGAGCCCGGGAGGGCCCCGCCCACATACCCCGCCAGGCCGATCAGCTTCTCACTGACCAGGGCGGTGTTGCTCGTCCCGTCGGTGAAGCCCTCGAACCCGACCGTCCCCATGTTCGCCGTGGTGACGGCGTTCGTGTAGCCGGGACGGTCGCCCGGATCGCCTCGGAAGGGGACGAAGGCGCCGCTCCACGACGCCATCGAGCACGGACCGCCGAAGTTGGCGTGATAGTTGGTCCAGGTCGACGAGATCCAGCCGCCCGCCTTGAGGCTCTCCGACGGGCAGACGAAGCCATTGACCTTCGTCGTGCTGAGGGTATTGACGTTCGGGCCGGCGTACGCCCCGAAGGAGAAATTCGCGGAGTTGTAGAGCGCCTGCTGCTCCATGAACCCCAGGAGGTGGACCATCCAGCCGAGCGGCCAGGGGCCTCCATCCTCGCTCGGGCCGTTGGGCGCGGTCCCGAAGTTGCCGAAGAGCGGCGGCAGGGCGTTCGTGGCCGAGTGGTAGTTGTGGGTCGCCAGCCCGAGTTGTTTCAGGTTGTTCACGCACTGCGACCGGCGGGCCGCCTCACGCGCCGACTGGACGGCCGGCAGCAGGAGCGCGATCAACACGGCGATGATGGCGATGACCACCAAGAGCTCGATCAGCGTGAAGGCGCGATGACGCAGGGATCTTGTTCTCATTGAGACACCCCCTCGTCCGCAGGGTTCCTGCAGCGAGTAATCGAAAATGACGGGGAAGAAGCACGACCGAGACAGGTGACAGGTGGACCGAAATGCAACGGACCGAGGCCGACCCCGACTGCGAATTGGGCGAGAGCCCATCGCGAATCCGGGGCGCCCCCTCGACGGTATGGGCCGATCGAGCACGACCTCTGCGGCAGGTGTTCTATTCAGTTCGCCGGTTCAGACCGACACATCCGTCGAAGGGATTCCGATGCGGCCCCGAGCATAGACACGTCCCCGAAGAATCGGCAAGACAATTCAGTCGCATCCAGGAATTTTACTTTGTCCTAATTCATTAACATGACGCCCTTTGCGCCCGATCGACGCCAGCCGAACACGCATGTTCGCATCAATCAGAACAAGCCTATTTCGTCCTCTCTCGGCCCTAATTTCAGCCCGACCAAGGTCGGAGTGTTCGACTCCGAGAGGAGCTTGGGGTGCTTCCCCTTCCCGCCTTGGAAGGGTGAGCGTGCCTGGCCGCGATCGCGGGCAGGTCGCCCTTCGGGCCGATCGCGATCGGTCCCCGCCCGCTCTCCTGTTCTTAAATTCCTGCAAGACGCCAAGATATCGATTGGAGGAATCGGCCTTCTCTGTTAAACTTTAGTGCAACCTCAGATGATCATGCGCCCGCACGCCCGCCTCGACGCCCCGCCCGTTCGGAGAAGCCATGATGCTTACGACTAGGATGTCGCGAATCCTGGCCGCCGCCCTCGCCTACACCCTCGCGATCATGCCGGCCCGGGCCCAGGATCCCGCCGAGGCGCCTCCCGAGCCCATCCAGGCCCTGTTCACGAAATACTGCCTCTCGTGCCACCAGGGGGAGAAGTCCGAGGGGGGCGTCGATCTCGTCAAGCTCATGGCGAAGGGTCCTCCGGCGTCGAATCGCAAGCCCTGGAACCGGGTGAAAGAGAACGTCGAAGGGGGCACGATGCCGCCGGAAGACCATCCCCAGCCGCCCGAGGATCTGGTGAACGCCCTGGCGTCGTGGGTCGACGCCGAGATGAAGAAGCTCGATTGCGGCGTGGCGGTCGATCCCGGGCGGGTGACCATTCGACGGCTCAACCGGGCCGAGTACAACAACACGATCCGCGACCTGACGGGGGTCGATTTCGAGCCCGCCGAGGATTTCCCCTCGGACGACGTCGGCTACGGATTCGACAACATCGGCGACGTCCTCAGCCTTCCGCCGATCCTGATGGAGAAATACCTGGCTGCGGCCGAGACCATCGCGGCGCGGGCGATCGTCGCCGGGGGGGCTTCGACCCTTCCGACGAAGACCTACGAGGGTCCCGACCTGGACGACTCCGGCGGGGTCTCCGCCCAGGACGACGGCCGCCTGCTGGGGACCAACGGCGAGATCGTCGTGGCCCACGCGTTCCCCAGAGACGCTTCCTACGTCGTCCGCGTCCGCGCCTTCGCCCAGCAGGCCGGCGACGCGCCCGCCCGGATGGCGGTCAAGATCGACGGCAAGCCGCTCCGCAGCTTCGACGTGAAGGCCGTCGAAGGGCAGCCGGGGACGTATGAGGTGGAGCAGAAGCTGCGGGGCGGACGAAGGCGGATCGCCGCGGAATTCCTGAACGACTACTGGGAGCCCGGGAATCCCGACCCGGCCAAACGCGACCGCAACCTGATCGTCCAGAGCATCGAGATCGAGGGCCCGCAAGACGTCGCCGGCGCCCCGCTCCCCCCCAGCCACAAGCTGGTCGTCTTCCGAACCCCGACGAAGCCCGAGGAATTCTTCGACGCCACCACCGAGGTCCTGGAGCGCTTCCTCAGGAGGGCCTATCGCCGTCCCGTCACCGGCGGCGAGGTCGCCAAGCTGGTCAGGCTGGCCGAGCTGGCCCGCGAGAACGGCGAGAGCTACGAGCAGGGAATCCAACTCGCCGTGCAGGCGGTCCTGGCGTCTCCCCAGTTCCTGTTCCGGGTCGAGCTCTACCGCCCGAAGCGGGACGCCAAGGGGAAGCCGATCGCCTCGCCCGGCGGGACGCCTCTGAACGACTTCGAGGTCGCCTCGCGGCTCTCCTACTTCCTCTGGAGCAGCATGCCGGACGACGAGCTGTCCAAGCTCGCCCTGGACGGGAAGCTGCACGACGAGGCCGTCCTTGAGGAGCAGGTGCGGCGGATGATCCGCGACCCGAAGTCGCAGGCGTTCGTGGAGAACTTCGCCGGCCAGTGGTTGCAGCTCCGCAACCTGAAGTCCGTGAATCCCGACCCCGAACAGTTCAAGACCTTCGACGAGCCGCTCCGCGAGGCCATGCAGAAGGAGAGCGAGCTGTTCTTCGCCTCGGTCCTCCGCGACGGCCGGAGCCTCCTCGACTTCATCGACTGCGACTACACCTTCCTGAACGAGCGACTCGCTGACCACTACGGCGTGCCGGGCGTCAAGGGCCCGGAGTTCCGCAAGGTCAAGCTTGAGGGAGGCGAGCGCGGCGGGCTCATCACCCAGGCCAGCGTGCTGACCGTGACGTCCAACCCCTCGCGGACCTCGCCGGTCAAGCGGGGCAAATGGGTGCTGGAACAGATCCTCGGCACGCCCCCCCCGCCCGCCCCGCCCGAGGTGCCGCAGCTCGCCGACGACTCCAACGGGCCGCTCGTCGGCACGCTCCGACAGCGGATGGAGCAGCACCGCTCGAACCCGAGCTGCGCCTCGTGCCACGCGCGACTGGACCCGCCGGGCTTCGGGCTGGAGAATTACGACGCCGTGGGCGCCTGGCGCGACAAGGACGGCGGCCTGCCGATCGACGCCTCCGCCCAGCTCCCCTCCGGCGAGTCCTTCCAGGGACCGGCCGAGTTGAAGAAGATCCTCAAGGGCCGAAAGGCCGAGTTCGTCCGCTGCCTGGGCGAGAAGATGCTCACCTACGCGCTAGGTCGGGGGCTCGAAGATCCCGACGCCTGCACCGTCGAAGACCTCGTCAAGACCGTCTCCGCCGACCAGTACCGGCTCTCCCGCATGGTGCTGGAAATCGTGAAGAGCGACCCTTTCCTGAAGCGAGGGGGCTGAGCGGGCCGGACGGGCCCGCGATTCTCCCACGCTTCGGCAATGAAGGAGCCGAGATATGAGCCGATCCAAGATTACCAGGCGAGCCGTCCTCCGAGGCGCCGGCGCGGCCGTCGCCCTGCCGTGGATGGAAGCCATGGCGAGCGCTGCCGACCTGGCCGGCTCCACCCCGGCCGGTCCCCGCCGCATGGCCTTCTTCTACGTCCCCAACGGCGTCCATATGAAGGACTGGAAGCCCGAGGGGGACGGGCGCGACTACACCCTTCCCTGGATCCTCGAGCCCCTGAACCCGCTGAAGGACGACACCCTGGTCCTCACCGGGCTGGCCCAGCACAACGCCAAGGCCCTCGGCGACGGCCCCGGCGACCACGCCCGGTCGCTCTCGTGCTTCCTCACGGGGGTCCATCCGGTCAAGACGGACGGGGCCAACATCAAGGCCGGCGTCTCGGTCGACCAGGTGGCCGCGCAGCAGATCGGCTCGGCCACGCGGCTCCCCTCGCTGGAGTTGGGCGTCGAGCGCGGCGGCCAGTCGGGCAACTGCGACTCGGGCTACAGCTGCGCCTACTCCTCGAACATCTCCTGGCGGTCGCCGACCACCCCGACCTCCAAGGAGATCAACCCCCGCCTGGTCTTCGACCGCCTGTTCGGCGGCCGGGGCAAGACCGGCTCCGAGGCCGACCGCCGCAAGCGGAGCCTCTACGAGCGCAGCCTCCTCGACTTCGTCCTCGAAGACGCCCAGGCGCTTCGCAACCGCATCGGCGTGAACGACCGTCGCAAGCTCGACGAGTACCTGACCGCCGTCCGCGAGGTCGAGCAGCGGATCGCTCGCGCCGACGCCTCCGACGACAAGGGCTTCGACGTCGGCTCCGCCCGTCCGGCCGGCGTGCCCAAGGATTACGCCGAGCACGTCCGGCTGATGTTCGACCTCATCGTCCTGGCCTTCCAGACCGACTCGACGCGGATCTGCACCTTCATGTACGCCAACGAGGGGAGCAGCCGGCCCTACCCGTTCCTGGAGATCCCCGAAGGACACCACGATCTCTCGCACCACGGCAACGACCCGAAGAAGCACGAGAAGATCCGCAAGATCAACCGCTTCCACATCGAAGAGTTCGCCCGGATGCTCCAGCGGCTCAAGGAGACTCGCGAGGGGGACCGGTCGATCCTCGACAACTCGATGATCGTCTACGGCAGCGGCATCTCCGACGGCGACCGTCACAATCACGACGACCTGCCCGTGCTCATGGTCGGGAAGGGGGGCGGAACGATCGAGACCGGCCGCCACGTCGTCTACCCCTCGCAGCCGCTGAACAACCTCTACCTGTCGATGCTCGACCGGATGGACGTCCCCTGCGAGCGCCTCGGCGACAGCACGGGACGCCTGGAGCGGCTCGCCTGATCGGTGAATCGCGAGGCCGTCGGGGCGGGAGCGTCGATCAGACGTCCAGCCCCACGGCCCGCATCAGCTCCAGGGCGTTCGAGTGCTGCACGACGCCCGGGTGGATGCGATAGTCGAACCGCATGACGCCGTCCTCGAAGTGATCCTCGAAGTGGACGTTGAGCGTCCCGCTCCCGAGGCCGGCGACGATCTCCGCCAGCGCCAGGTCGTGGGTGGTGACCAGCCCGATCGCCCCGCGTTCCAGCAGCCCCCGGATCACCGCCTCCGCGCCCACGCGGCGGTCGTGCGAATTCGTCCCGCTGAACAGCTCGTCGAGCAAGAACAGCAGCGGCAGCGGCCCGCGCGACACGTCGACGATCTGCCGCACGCGGGTGATCTCGGCGTAGAACCGCGACCGACCGGCCTGGAGCGAATCCTGGACCCGGAGCGTCGCCCCCACCGCCAGCGCCGAGAGGCGCAACCGGTCGGCGCGAACCGGGGCGCCCGCCAGGGCCATGACGGTCGACACGCCGATAGCGCGCAGCAGCGTGCTCTTCCCCGACATGTTCGACCCGCTGACGACCATGGCCGTCACGCCGCCCAGGCCCAGCGCGAGGTCGTTCGTCACGCACTCGCGACGGGGGATCAACGGGTGCCCCAGACCCTCGGCCTCGAAAGACGCCGCACCGGCGACCACCTCCGGGAACACGTCGTCGGGATTCTCGGCCGAATAGGCCGCCAGCGCCGAGAGGGCCTCGAAATCGCCCACCGAGGCCAGCCAACCGGCGATCCGCGGCCCGTTCTCGGCCCGCCACGCGTCGATCTTCATCGCGAGCTGCGTCTTCCAGAGCAGCACCAGCGCGAATGGCAGGAAGAACTGGTTGTCGCGCGTGTCCAACAGGTGCAACAGCTTCCCCAGCTTGCGAATGCGCTCGGAAGCGGGACGGCCCCCGGTCTCAAGCGCCTCGCGCAACGACCGGAGCAGCGGACGATCCAGGGGCTCGCGCTCCAGGCGGTCGAGCAGCCCCGAGAGCACGATCAAGTCATGGGCTCGCTCGTCGACGCCGTCGAGCACCGTGTCGACGCGTCGGGAGAGCCAGAGGCCGAATGCCGCCTCGATCGCCAGGACGAGAAGGAGCGCCAGGAAGAACCCCGGCGTCTGGAACCAGAAATAGCCGATCACGGACGTCGCGCCGAGTCCGGCGAGCAGCGCGGCGACGACGCGAAGCGCGGGCGAACAGAAGACGCGTGACGATTCCCCCCACGCGGCTAGCGCGGCCGGGTCGATCCCGGCGCGGACATCGGCCCCGAGCAATTCGAGGTCTTCGCGGAGGTCGAGTCGCGGCCGGAGTTCCAGGACAGCCTCATGCCGGGTCGCGACGACTTCGGGAGTCGCCGGGGCGAGCAGCCAGGCGGCCAGCGCGTCCTCCCCGGCCTTCGTCCTCGCCGTGCAAAGCCGCTCGAACAGCGAGCCGACGCCGAAAAGGTCGAGGTCGGCCGCATAGGGATGATCCAGGTCGAGGAAATTCGAGCCATCGACCCCCGTGCCGGCCCAGCGGTCCTCCATCCGGGCGATCCCCCGCTTGTAGAACTCGATGGTCCGCGCCGCGTGGACCGCCCGGCGGCGGATCGGCTCGTGCGCCATCAGGACCGCCGCAAAGGCCGCGACCGGCAGGACCAGCCACCAGGCTGAAGGCCCCCCCGCCTGGTATCGGTAGGCCGCAAACGCCAGGCCCAGCGCGAAGACGATCAGGCGGAGGTCGGCGACGCGGGCGTCGAGCCGGTTCCAGCGGGCGGCGGCTTGCTCGTGAAGCTCCAGCCGGCGGGCGTACTCCGCGCGGAGGTCGGGGGAGACGTCGGATCGTTCGGTCATGATGGATGTCGTCGCCGGAGGGGAGAAAATGCCAAGGACCAAACGTAGCCGATCGCCCGCGTCGGCTCAAGCCGCCCACGCTCGCGACCCGACGCGCCGACGGTTTCCGGCGGGTGCCGCATCCCCAACCGCCCGGCGATCGAATAGAATGGCGACCGACCCGTCGGCGCGATCCTTTCGGGATCCGGCCGCCTCGCGGGGAAACAGGCGATGGCGCGAGCGAGGAACGCCATGAGCAGCCAGGCTGAAGTCCATTCCGTCGAGGCCCTGCGCGACTTCCGCGCCGCGCTGGCGCTTTACGGCGAGGACGTCCTGGCGGCCCTCGGCGCAGCCGACGCCGAGATCCGCCGCACCGTCCAGTGGCTCCAGCAAGACCGTCCGTTCTACTGGCAGGAGCAGATCAAACGCCGGCGCGACCGGGTCGCCGCGGCCAGGGCCGACCTCTTCCGGCTCAAGCTCCAGAAGACTCCCGAGCACCACCCCTCGCTCGCCGAGCCCAAGGAACGACTGAGGCAGGCCGAGGCCGCCCTCCAGGACGCCGAGAAGCGACTCCTCGCCGTCCGCAAATGGCAGCCCGCGCTCCAGCAAGCCGCGCTGGAATACCACGCCAGCGTCCAGCGGCTGAAAGACCTCGCGGCGGCCGACGTCCCTCGCGCCATGGGCCTACTCGCGCGGATCGTCGAGGCGCTTGAAGCTTATCTTCGGATCCAGCCGCCGGAGGGGTCTCCGTCGACGACCACGGAGGCGGCGGGCGGCGGCGTCGCTCGGCTCACCCCGGCGTTCCAGGCCGTCGCACGCGAGATCCTGGAAAAGGATGAGCCGGCCGACGACGAGCCCCCGACCGACCCTCAACTCCCCGAGGAGGACCCCTGAGGTGGCGAACGCGAAGATCCTCGCCGGATCGACCCGGCTCAAGCAGACGATTCGCATCCTCAACGATCACTGGATGCTCACCGAGGCGACCTGGGGCGACGACGTCCGCCGCCGTTTCGAGGAGCAACACCTCGCCCCGCTCGCCCCGGCCGTCGATGCGGCGGTCGTCGGCCTCCAGAAGCTCGCCGACGTGCTCGACAAGGTCCGCCGCGACTGCTCCGATCGGAGTGAACTCTCGTGACTCCCCCGTCCTCGCTGAGAGTCCCGGGCGCTCGTCCCGACGGCGACGCCCCCGAACCCGATCCGGCCGACGCTTCCATTCCGACCGCCGCGGCCGACCTCCTCCGCGCCCAGCGCGACGCCGTGCGCTCGCTCATCGCCACGGTCGCCGAACGCGCCCAGGGCGAGGCCGCGATCGAGCGCACGCGCCAAACGCGGGAGGCCGAGGCCGACTCGGAGTTTCGACTCAAGAAGGAAGCCCTGACCCGACGCGTCGCCCAGCTTGAGAAGGACGCGGCCGTCGCCGACGAGCTGCGTCGTCGGGAAGTCGACGAGGCGGCGGCGTCGGGGGAGGCTCGGGCGAAGAACGATTTCGCGATGGGGAGCCGTCGGATCGCCGCCGAGTTCGACGCTCTCCGCCAGACCGCGAAGTCCAAGCTGACGCGCGACAAATCCGACGCGATCGGCGGTCACGACTCCGGTCAAAAGGTCGCTGCCAAGGAGCACGCCCTCGCCACCAAGCCGCTGCAGGACGCGCTCGCGATCCTCGATTCGTATCGCGAACGGCTCGCCGTCGTCGCCGCCGATTTCCGCAAGTTCGACCTCGATCCCGAGTTCCCGCACGCCACTCGCGAGTCGTACGACAAGTTCGCGGAGCCGGTCGACGAGGTGTTCGAACGGCTCTCCCGCATGGGGCCGCCGCTGAAGCTCCTCGAACGCTTGATCATCCCCCGTTCCATGAAAGGGGCGAACGAGGCCTGGGTCTACATCATCACCGCCCTGATCGGCGGCGGCGTCGGCCTGGCGTTCGGCGCGGATTTGAGCGTCACGGCGATCCTGGCGGGCGTCGGCCTGGCGCTCGGTCTCGCGATTCGGATGAAGCTCGTCGAATTGTCCAAGCAGCAGCTCGATCGGTTGTACAAGCCGCTGATGCAATCGGCGTCCGACGCGGCCGGGCTGGCCGACCACGCCAAGGCCCGGATCGACGGCCGATTCCAGGAGTCGCTCAGGACCCTCGACGCGCGACGCGAGAAGGACCTGGAGCAGGCCAAGGAGGCCCACACCCTGACCATCGCCCAGGGCGAGGCCGACCGCGACGAGCGGCTCCGCCAGATCAACGAGGTCTACGCCCGCAAGCTCCGCGAGAATTCCGAGGAACGCGACGCTCGCGCGAGGGAGGCGGTCGAAACCCACGCGCGCAAGATCGCCGATCTGAAGGCCAAGAGCGAGGCCGGGGCGATCCAGCTCGAAGAGGGCCACCGCACGATCAAGGCGCAGGCCCTCGCGGTGTTCGAGAGCGACCGCAGGGCGACGGCCGCCCGCTGGCGCGCCGCCGTCTCGGAGGCCGCCGCCGTGCTGGACGACGTGGCCCGACGCGCGGAAGGATTCGGCCTCTCCTGGGACGCCGACGACTGGGCCGACCGCGCCCTCCCTCGCGAGATCCCGCCGGCCATCCGGTTCGGGACCGTCGCGCTGGACCTCGGGTCGCTTCCGGGAGGGCTCCCGGCCGACCCGAAGCTGATGGAAGGGTTGCCGGATTTTTTCCAACTCCCGGCGCTCCGTCCTTTCCCGGCCTCCGCCAACTTGCTCGTCGAGACGCCGGCCGAGGGCCGGGCCGCCGCGTCGACGGCGATCCAGGCGGCCATGCTCCGTCTCCTCACCGGGCTCCCGCCGGGCATGGTCCGATTCACGATCGTCGATCCCATCGGGCTCGGTCGCGGCTTCGGCGCGTTCATGCACCTGGCCGATTTCGACGAGGCCCTGGTGAACCGACAGGTCTGGACCGACGCCCGCCAGATCGAGGAGCGCCTGGCCGACCTGGAAGCCCACATGGAGCTGGTCACGCAGAGGTATCTGCGGAACGAATACGCGTCGATCGAGGAGTACAACGCAGCGGCCGGCGAGGTCGCAGAGCCCTACCGCGTCCTCGTCGTGGTCGACTATCCGACGAAGTTCGACGAGAAGGCGGCCTCGCGGCTGGCGTCGATCGTCGCCGGCGGCCCCCCGTGCGGCGTGCTCACCCTGATCGCCGTCGACGAAGGCCGCGAATTCCCCACCGGCTGCCGACTCGCCGACCTTCGACCGTACGGCTCCCGGCTGGTCTGGAAAGATGGAACGCTCGCCTGGGACGACCCCGAACTGGGCGGCTTCCCCTTCATCCCCGACGCGCCTCCGGTCGGCGAGACGGCCACGCGGCTGATCCAGCGCATCGGCGAGGCCGCGAAGGCCGCCAAGCGGGTCGAGGTGCCGTTCGAGTTCATCGCCCCCGCCCCGGAGTCGTGGTGGACCTTCGACAGCCGCGCGGGGCTCGACGTGCCGCTGGGCAAGGCGGCCGCCTCCAAGCGCCAGCATCTGGCCCTCGGCAAGGGGACGTCGCAGCACGTCCTGATCGCCGGTCGCACCGGATCGGGCAAGTCGACGTTGATGCACGCGATGATCGTCAACCTGGCGCTCGCGTACAGCCCGGACGAGATCGACCTCTACCTGATCGACTTCAAGAAGGGCGTGGAGTTCAAGGTCTACGCCTCGCACGGCCTCCCCCACGCCAGCGTCGTCGCGATCGAGAGCGAGCGCGAGTTCGGCGTCAGCGTGCTGAACCGGCTCGACGCCGAGTTGAAGATCCGGGCCGATCGGTTCCGCGCCGCGGGAGTCCAGGACGTCCAGGGATTCCGGAACCTCCCCGATTCGCCCCCCCTGCCCCGCATCCTGCTGGTGGTCGACGAGTTCCAGGAGTTCTTCGTCGAGGAGGACAAGCTGGCGCAGGAGGCGGCGGGCGTCCTGGACCGTCTGGTCCGCCAGGGCCGCGCCTTCGGCATTCATGCGATCCTGGGCTCGCAGAGCCTGGGGGGGGCGTTCACGCTCGCCCGCAGCACGCTCGGCCAGATGGCCGTGCGGATCGCGCTGCAGTGCTCCGACGTCGACTCGCACCTGATCCTCTCCGAGAACAACCCCGCCGCCAAGGCGCTCTCGCGGCCCGGCGAGGCGATCTACAACGACGCCAACGGCTCGCCCGAGGGGAACCACGTCTTCCAGGTCGTCTGGCTCGGCGAGGATCGTCGCGAGGATTACCTAGATCAGATCCGCGCCCTCAGCGACCGGCGACCTCCCGCGCTCGCCCGCGCGCCGATCGTCTTCGAGGGGGACGCGCAGGCTGATCTCGCGACCAACCCCCTACTCCTGGAACGACTGGGGGAGGCGGCCTGGCCCGACTCCCCCCGCTCGGCCAAGGCCTGGCTCGGCGATCCGGTCGCGATCAAGGAGCCGACGGCGGCCCTCTTCCGTCGCCAGGGGGGCAACCACCTCCTGATCGTCGGCCAGAACGAGGAGGCCGCGATCGGGGTGACGGCCGCGGCGCTCGCGAGCCTGGCGGCGCAGTTCCCGCCGGCCCGCGAGCCGAACGTCCGCGAAGGGGCCGAATTCCGGCTCCTGGACGGGACCCCGGAGGATTCCGAGCACGCCGAGACCCTGCGACGCACGGCCGAGGCCCTCCCCCACAAGGTGCGAGTCGGGGGCTGGCGCGAGGCCTCGGCGATCGTCGCCGAGGTCGGCGCCGAGTTGAAGCGCCGGCGGGAGCCCGTCGCGGCCGACGGCCCCGAGCTGTTCCTCCTGATTCACGACCTGCCCCGATTCCGCGACCTCCGCCGCCGCGAGGACGACTTCCATTTCGGCGAACGCGAGGACGAGACGCCCGCCGACCTGATCGACCTGATCCTCCGCGAAGGCCCCGGCCACGGCGTGCACCTGATCGCCTGGTGCGACACCGTGAACAACCTCAACCGCTGCTTCTCGCTCCAGCAACTCCGCGAGTTCGGCATGCGCGTCGTCTTCCAGATGAGCACGACCGATTCGGGCCACCTGCTCGACAGCCCCGCCGCCGCCAGGCTCGGCCCCAACCGCGCGCTTTACTCCAGCGAGGAGCACAACCAGCTCGAGAAATTCCGGCCGTATCGCCCGATCGACGCCGAATTCCTGTCGACTCTCCACGCCCGGCTGTCCGGAAGAATCCCGTGATCCCCGCCGGCGAATCGGCCGGACCTTTCGGTTCGGTTGTCGTCCCGACCCGGTACGGATACAATCCACAATTCCCGTTGTAAAGTCATGAGTTTGGGGCTTTCGCCCGGAGCGTCGTTGATGTCCGACCCGACCCCGTTGAAAACTCCCCTCTTCGACTGGCACCAGGCCAACGGCGGCCGAATGGTCGACTTCGCGGGATGGTCCATGCCCGTGCAGTACACGAGCATCGTCGAGGAACACCAGGCCGTCCGTCGCGGCGTGGGCCTGTTCGACGTCAGCCACATGGGGCGGCTGGCGTTCGAAGGGGCCAAGGCGCTCGACTGGATCAACCTCGTCGCCACCAACGACGCGTCCAAGCTCGAACCGGGACGGATCCAGTACAGCCTGCTGGCCAACGACCTCGGCGGGCTGATCGACGACATCCTCGTCTACCGCGTGGACAAGAACTATTCCGTCGTCTGCAACGCATCGAACCGCGAGAAGGTCGTCGCCCGGTTCGAGGAACACCACGAGGGCTTCAAGGCCTCGATGACGGACAGGACGATCCTGACCGCCATGATCGCGGTGCAGGGCCCGAAGGCCGTCGAGCTGGTCAGCCCCCTCTTCAGCAAGCCCCTCGACGCACTCAAGTATTATCACGTGGTCGAGGGCAAGGTCCTCGACGGCGTCGACGCCGTCGTCAGCCGCACGGGCTACACGGGCGAGGATGGCTTCGAGCTGATCGTCCCCGCCGCGCAGGCGGTCAAGGTGTGGGTCGGGCTGATGGAGGCGGGCGGTCCGCTCGGCGTCGCCCCCTGCGGCCTCGGGGCCCGCGACACGCTGCGGTTCGAGGCCGGGATGCCCCTGTACGGCCACGAGCTGTCCGAGACGACCGACCCGTTCTCCGCCGGTGTGGGCTGGGCCGTCAAGCTCGAGAAGGGGGACTTCGTCGGCGCCGAAGCGCTCAAGCAGCAGGCGAAGAGTCCGGCCACCATCCGGGTCGGCCTGAAGCTGGAAGGGAAGCGGATCGCCCGGCAGGGGTCGACGGTTTCCTCGGGCGAGCGGACGCTGGGCGTGGTAACCTCCGGAAGCTTCGCCCCGACGTTGCAGACCAGCCTCGCGATGGCGTCGATCGACCCCGACTTCGCGGCGCCGGGCACGAAGGTCGTGATCGACGTCCGCGGCAAGCCCGAGCCGGCCGAGGTCGTCCCGCTCCCCTTCTACAAGCGGCCACGAAGCTGAGCAGTCCCGTCGCCGTCGTCTTCCGCATGCGTCCCCCAGAAGGCTCAAGGACCCGATCCATGGACCCCAAGAACCTCCGCTACGCCCCCACCCACGAATGGGTCGACCTCGACGGGGGCCAGGCCGTCGTGGGCCTCTCCAAGTTCGCCGTCGACCAGCTCACCGACCTGCTCACGATCGAGCTGCCGAAGGTGGGAGACCGACTGACCGCCGGCAAGAGCTTCGGCGAGGTCGAGAGCGTCAAGTCGGTCAACGACCTCTACGCTCCCGTGGGGGGCGAGGTCGTCGAGGTGAATCAGGCCCTGATCGACGACGTCCAGATCCTTTCCGAGGACCCGTTCTCCAAGGGCTGGCTGGTCAAGATCAAGGTGGATGACCCGGCCGACGCCGACAAGCTCCTGGACCACGACGCCTATCAGGCCAAGATCGCCCAGGACGATCACTGATCGCGAGCCGTCCGAGGCCCCTCCGCGCCGAATCGCGTTCATCATATCGGGAATACAATGGCTTATATCGCTAACACGCCCGAGGACGTCCGCGTCATGCTGGGCGCGATCGGCCTCGACTCGCTCGATCAACTGTTCGACATGGTCCCGCCGGAGTACCGACTCGACCGTCCGCTCCAGATCCCCCCCGCGATGGCCGAGCTGGAGCTGACCCGCCACGTCGAGGGCCTGCTCGCGCGCAACGAGGGCGCGGACCGCCGCGTCTGCTTCCTCGGCGGCGGCAGCTACGACCACTTCATCCCGGCCGTCGTCGACAACCTGGCGTCTCGCGGCGAGTTCTACACCGCCTACACCCCGTATCAGCCGGAAGCCAGCCAGGGGACGCTCCAGGCGACGTTCGAGTACCAGACGCTCATCACCAAGCTGACGGGCATGGACGTCTCCAACGCCAGCCTCTACGACGGCGGCTCGGCCGTGGCCGAGGCCGTCCTCATGGCCGTGGCCACCAACCGGCGCAACCGTCGGGTCGTGGTCGCCGGCAGCGTCCATCCCGAGCATCGCAAGATCCTGGAGACCTACCTCGAACACCTGGAGCCCGAGGTCGTCACGGTCCCGACCGTCGACGGCGGGGTCGATCCCCGGGCGTTCGCGGAGGCGATCACGCCGGACACGGCGGCCGTCGTCATCCAGCACCCCAATTTCTTCGGGCGACTCGAAGACGTGCGGACGCTCGTCGACGCCGCCCACGCCCACGGTGCGACCGCCGTCGTCAGCGTCGACCCGATCTCGCTGGGCCTGCTCCAGCGCCCCGACGCCTACGGGGCCGACGTGGTGGTCGCCGAGGGCCAGGGCCTCGGCAACCCGATGTCGTTCGGCGGGCCGTACCTCGGCATCCTCGCCTGCCGTCAGGACTATCTCCGCAAGCTGCCCGGACGGATCGTGGGCCAGACCACCGACCGCAACGGCAAACGCTCATGGGTCCTCACCCTCCAGACCCGTGAGCAACACATCCGCCGCGAGAAGGCGACCTCCAACATCTGCACCAACCAGGCGCTTCTGGCGCTCCGGTCGAGCATCTACCTGGCCGCGATGGGCCCGCGCGGGCTCCGCGAGGCCGCCGAGTCGAGCACCCGCAAGGCCCACTACGCCGCCGAGGTCCTCTCGAAGGTCGACGGGCTGTCGCCGGCCTTCCCCGGCCCCTTCTTCAAGGAGTTCGCGATCCGCTGCTCCAAGGACACCAAGGCCGTCCTGGAGAAGGTCGGCGAGGCCGGTTTCCACGGCGGCGTCCGGCTGGGACGGTGGTATCCCGAACTGGCCGACCACATCCTGATCGCCGTGACCGAGAAGCGGACCAGGGCGGAGATCGACGGCCTGGCCGAGGCCTATCGCACGGCCCTCGCCTCGCTCTGAGGCCGCGACGACGGACCTGGGGCCGCGACCGACACTCATTCTCGAAATCAAGCTTATCCATGTATAAACTCGATCTCCCCCCCCTCCTGTTCGAGTCGAGCCGCCCCGGCCGGAGCACCGCGATCCTCCCTCCGTCCGACGTGCCGGCCGTCCCGCTCGATCAGTTGATCCCCGCGGACCAGCTCCAGACTTCGCCGCCGTCGCTCCCCGAGCTGAGCGAGCTCGACGTCGTTCGCCACTACACGAACCTCTCGGCGCTCAACATGTCGATCGACGGGAACTTCTACCCGCTCGGCTCGTGCACGATGAAGTACAACCCCAAGCGCAACGAGCGGCTGGCTTCGCTGCCCGGCCTGGGGGCCCAACATCCCTACCAGGAAGACTCGACGCTCCAGGGGATGCTCGCCATCCTCCACGGGCTCCAGGAAGACCTGGCCGAGATCGCCGGGCTCGACGCCGTCAGCCTCCAGCCGGCCGCCGGCGCCCAGGGGGAGCTGACGGCCCTCCTCGTCGCCGCGGCCTACTTCCGCGACCAGGAGCCGGGCCGCAAGCGGACCCAGGTCCTGATCCCGGACAGCGCGCACGGCACGAACGCGGCCTCGGCGCATCTCGCCGGCTTCGAGACCGTCACCGTGAAGAGCGACGGCCGCGGGCTCGTCGACCTGAACGACTTCAAGGCCAAGCTGACCGACGACGTCGCCGTGTTCATGATCACGAACCCGAACACCGTCGGCCTGTTCGACCCCCAGATCGGCGAGATCGCCGGCCTGCTCCACGATCGAGGCGCGTTCCTCTACCTCGACGGCGCGAACATGAACGCCATCCTCGGCGTGGTCCGCCCCGGCGACATGGGCGTCGACCTGATGCACTACAACCCCCACAAGACCTTCTCCGGCCCCCACGGCGGCGGCGGCCCCGGCGCGGGTCCGATCGCCGTCCGGGCCAAGCTCGCCAAATACCTCCCCTCCCCCACGGTGGCCCGTCGCGAGGACGGCTCCTTCTTCCTCGACGACGACCATCCGCATTCGATCGGCCGGATCCGAGCGTTCTTCGGCAACACGGGCGTCCTGTTCCGGGCCTACTGCTACATCCGCAGCCAGGGGCCCGACGGGCTGAAGCGGGTGGCGCAGCACGCGGTCCTGAACGCGAACTACCTGCTGAGCCTCGTCCACGACGTCTACCCCGTCCCGTGCGGGAATCGCTGCATGCACGAGTTCGTCGCGTCTTGCCGCTCGCTCGCGAGAGACCGAGGAATTCGCGCCATGGACGTCGGCAAGCGGCTGATCGATTACAATTTCCACGCGCCCACGGTCTACTTCCCGCTCATCGTGTCGGAAGCCCTGATGATCGAGCCGACCGAGACGGAGAGCCGCGACACGCTCGAAGCGTTCGCCAAGGCGCTCCGGGCGATCGCGACGGAAGACGCCGACATGTTGCGAGACGCCCCCTTCACCACGCCGGTCAGCCGGCTCGACGAGGTCAAGGCCGCCAAGACGCCCGTCCTGCGCTGGACCCCCTGATCCGTCCGCCGACCCGAGCTTCGGATCGCCGAGCCCCATCATGAGCCACGTCCCCGACGACCTCGATCCGAACGAGCCCCGAAGACCCCGGCCCAAACGGGACGCCGATCCGGGGGGCGGACCGACCGGGAGCCCCCCCGAGCACCCTCCTCGCGCGGGCTACGGCGACTCCGTCTTCCGGCCCAGTCCCGGCGTGGGAGGCCCCTCGCCTTCGCCCTCGCGGCCGGGACCGGCTCGAAAGTCCGGCAAGGCCGCCGACGGGACGCTCAGGCAAGAGGCCGTCGCGCCGGGGCCCAAGTGGTACGAACGCATCCTCTTCGGCCGCGTCAGCTCCGGTCAACTCGCGCAGTTCTGTCGCCAGTTCGCGTCCTACCTCAACGCCGGAGTGGACTACGACCGATCGCTCGTCAGCCTGGGACGCCAGTTCCAGCGCACGGCCTTCGGACCGGTCCTGGAGCGTATGCGTCTCCGGATCAAGGCCGGATCGACCCTGGAAGAGGCCACGGCACCCGAGAAGGCGGTCTTCGGCTCAGTCTTCCAGAGCATGATCCGCGTGGCCGAGGCGCGCGGAGGCGTCCCCGAGACCCTCCGCATGCTCAGCCAGAGCTACGAATCCCGCCAGCGGATGATCCGCCAGGCGCGATCGGCCATGATCTACCCGCTGATCGTCCTCTTCATGGCCTCGTCCATCGCCTGCCTGATGGCGATCTTCATCCTCCCGATGTTCGCCTCGCTGCTGGCGGACATCAGCAAGAAAGCCCAGCTCCCCTGGGCGAGCCGCGGGCTGCTCGCGTTCAGCGGATTCGTCTCCTCGGGAGGCTGGTGGATCCTCCCACTTCTGCTCTTCGGGGTGCCGTTCGCCCTGCTCCAGTGGTACAAGACGCCACTCGGCAGGAGCATCCTGGACCGGATCCTGCTCCGGATCCCCGTGCTGGGCTCGATTTTCCGAAAGCTCGACGTCAGCCGTTTCGCCCGCACGCTTTCCAGCCTCCTCGACGCGGGGGTGGACGTCGGAAGCTCGATCGAGCTGACCGCCCAGGCGTTGTCCATGACCCCGATGCGCGAGGCCGTCGAATCCACGAAGCTGAAGGTCTTGGAAGGACGGGAGTTGAGCGTCGCGCTGGCGCCGACCCGGCAGTTCGGCCCGGACGTCATCGCCATCCTGGAATCGGGCGAGGAGACGGGTAGGCTCCCCGAGACCCTGAACCACCTCGCGGACGAGTACGAGGAGCAGGCAGCCCACATGGTCAAGAACCTCGGCCAGCTCATCCAGCCGCTGCTCATCCTGATCCTCGCCGGGTTCGTCCTGTTCATCATCCTGGCCGTCTTCCTCCCTTACATCCAGCTCATCACGTCGCTGGCCGGGGGATGACGCCGGATCGGCCCCACCGTCTCGAAGGTGGTGGGCCGACTTCAGCCGTGTGATCGCAAGGCTCCGGACCCTGGACCTGGCCGTCTGGACACCGCCGCCTGCTTGATCCAGGCGTGTCGAGCCCAGGATCCCGTCGCGAGGAATCGCGCCGGGCTTCGGGCTCCGTCGCGCGGAGATGCCTCAACTCTTCTTCGAAAAGAAAAGAGGCCGGACCTTGCGGTCCGGCCTCCCTGGTTACAGCCACGGCGATGATCGCCGCGTGAGATCAGTGGCCCGCGGCGAACCGGGGCGGGGTCCGCTTGAGGGTGGCGAGCCGGGGGCCCGCCAGGTTGGCGGCCATGTCGGCCCGGGCGGCCCGACGAGCGGCCTGCTGGGCGGCTAGCTTGGCGGCGGCGGCGGCCCGAGCGCCGGCCCGGGTGTTGACGGTCACCGGAGTCGGCGAGGGCGCCGGCGTCGGGGAGGTCGGGGCGACGGGGGTCGGCGCCGCGAACGTCACGAGCTCGGCGACCTGCGCCGGGGCGGTGGAAGGAGCCGCCGAGGCGGTCGTCCTAACGCCGACGGGCGTCGTCGTGGGGGTGGTGACGGGGGTCGTCCGGGGCGTCGTGGTCGAGCCGGCCGGGACGAACTCGAAGGCGCCCACGTCGCGAGGTCCGAACCCGGCCAGCTTGAAGCCGCGGGTCGTGGGATTGACGTTCTCCGGGATGCCGCGGAAGTCGGTCTTGGTGGCGATCGACTCCAGGGCGTTGTTGATGGCGGCCGAGTTCGACGCGAGGCCGAAGTCGGCGCTCAGGTAGAAGGTGGCCGGGCCGTCCGAGCCGGGGCGGGGGTCGATCGGCGAGACGAATGCGGGCCAGCCCGTGAAGTTGCCGAGGTTGGCGGCGGCGTTGCTGGCGTTCGGCCGAGCTTGGTCAGGTCGAAGCCGTTGCCGGCGTTGTAGGCGGCCCACCAGTGCAGGGAGTCGCTCTGGCCGTTCCCGGAGAACAGGTTGTTGTTGAGGATCAGGTGGCTCGGCGTGGCCGAGTAGATCCCGAGCCCGCCGCGGGCGGGGGTCTGGTCGTGGTTCTGCCAGAAGATGTTGTTGGCCACGTACGCCTGGTTCGAGCCGGTGGTGCCGCTGTTCTGGGCCCAGAGTCCGGTCGTGTTGAAGGCGAAGGTGTTGTTGACCAGGTAGTGGGTCGACGAGGTCGGCGTGCCACCCTGATCGTTCAGGTAGACGCCGGTGGTGTTGCCGATGAACCCGTTGTTCACGAACGACGAGGTCCCCGGTGCGGAGGACGAGGTGTTGGCCAGGACTCCGATGCCGGAGTTGATGAAGTAGTTCTGGCCGACGAGCATCGTCGAGTTGGTCAGGAGCAGGCCGATCGAGTTCTGGTTGGTCGAGCCGAAGGCCGGGTCGCCGAGGAGCGACGAGGCGATCGTGAACCCGGTGAGCTCGGTCTGCAAGGTCGCCCCGGTCGTGGGGTCGGTGAAGGCCGTCAGGCCGGTGGCGGTGACGGAGATCGCGTTCGCCGCGGCGGCGGGCCGGATGATGGTCTTCAGGGCGTTGCCAGGCACCAGCGAGGCGTCGGTGCTGCTGGAGGAGGCGGAGACCAGGCTGATCTGGTTCCGCATCACCACGGACTCGTAGTAGATGCCGGGCAGGACCGCGACCCGGTCCCCGAAGCCAGCCGCCGAGACGGCGTCGGCGATGGTGGAGTACGGGTTGGCCCGCGAGCCCAACGTCGCGGACGGGTCGGTGGCGAAGGCGGCGCCGACGAACACGCTGTGGGCGGTCGACGGGCTGTACACCGCGAACTGGATGGTCAGGTCGGCGCCGGGCAGGTTGCCGGCGATGTCGCGGATGCCGTTGGCGCCCGTGCCGAGGATCGTGAGCTGATACAGGCCGTTGCCCAGGCTGGTCGACGGCTTGAAGGTGACGAGCTCGCGGCCCTTGCCGCCGCCTCCCCCTTCGGCCGCCGAGTCGAGGAAACGGACCAACATGCTTGCCGGGTCGATGGTGATCGAGGTGCCGCTGGCGAACGTGCCGTCCGCCCCGGCCCGAACGAGCTGGATCTGCGACGTCGTCAGGTGCGTCAGGTCGAGGTTCTTGTTGGCCGAGATCTGGAACCCGAAGTCGGAGGTCGGGTTCGAGACGACCGACCCGTTCGTCGGGGAGTCGATCTTGACGACCAGCGGGGTCCCCGCCGAGGTGGGCACGCCGTTGTCGACGACGAGCGTCGTCTGGGCGGCCGGGATCGTGTTGTTCGAGACGTTGCCGCTCTGGTCGATGATCCGGACGCGGGCGACGTAGTAGCCGCCGACGGTGCCGGGGATCGGGATCAGGTTGCCGCTCGAACCGACGTTGTACGGCGAGGAGAGCAGGCCGGCCGTGTTGGTCACGAGGCCGGAGCCGGCGGCGTCCTGTCCGACCGTGACGGCGAAGGCGCCGGTGTTCGAGGTCAGGCCCGTGCCGGCGTTGGGACGGACGAACGCGGCGAGGTTCGCCGGGGCGGAGGCCGCGGTCCAGTAGGTCGTGGTGTTGCCGTTGCCGGTCATGGAGACCACGCCGATGTCGACGACGGCCGTCTGGCCCGCGAGCGGGACCAGGGCGGTGTTGGGGTTGGTGATGGTGCCGGTGAAGGTCGGGTTCACGACGTTGGTGACCCGATCGCCGACCACGTTGCTGTCGCTGGCCGGGGACAGCACGAAGCTGCCGGGGAGGATGCCCGAGGCGACCGTGTTGATGATGAAGTTGCTGTAGAAGTCGCCGCCGGGGTTGCCGTTGCCCGAGGGGAGCGGCAACTGGACGCCGGTGGCCGGGTTGTTGTTGTTGGTCAGGTTCTCGCCGTCGAGGGCGATGCCCTGCGGGTTGGCGAGGACGTTGGCGCCTTCGCCGACGAGGACGAAGCGGTAGGCGTCGGTCTTCAGGTCGATCCCGGCGGCGGCCAGCTTGACGCGGACGAACCGGTTCGCCACGTCATAGCTCAGCAGCCCGGCGAGGCTGATGTACGTGCCCGGGACGTTGTTGCCGGTCTTGCCCTGGGCCTGGAGCTTGACGGTATCGGCGTTGACGCTGTTCGGGTCGATCGGGCTGTCGAAGTTGAACTGCACGTAGTCGGGGGTCCGGTTCGACCCGGCGGTGCCGCCGACCGCGTAGAAGTTCTTGGTCTCCCAGACGCCCGCGGCCCCGGCGTAGATGGCCGTGACTGCCGTGACGGTGGGCGGGTGGAGGTTGACGTACTCGAAGGCGCCGATGTCCGTGAACGGATCGAAGCCGGTGCCGGCGTCGGGCGTCGTCGGCTCGTCGGCCCGGATGAAGCCGAGCAGGTCGCGACGGCCAAGGAACTGGTTGCCGAGGGCCTCGTACTTGAGTGACCCCGTGACGTAGGAGGGCCCGTTGGTCGCGCCGGCGGGGAGCGTCAGCGTGGGGACGAAGAGGTCCGGGAAGCTGTAGGCGCCCGAGCCCGGCAGGGTGAGGATCTGGCGGGTGTCGAAGATCCCGCCGAGGCCGCCCCGCACGTTCGAGGCGCCCGCCTGCTGGTTCCCCGTGAGGTTCGCCGGATCAGTGCGGGGGCCGTAGGACAGGCCGCTCGCCGGCGGCGTGACGATCGGGTAGACCGCGTTCCCGGCGGGGTTGGGGCCGATTTCGCTCCGGCCCGCGTCGATGGCCTGCGAGCCGGCGGACAGAGCGAAGTTGCGGTTGGCCGCGTCGACGAACTTGGGATCGCCGTAGCGGGGGCTGATGTTACCCTGGAAGGCCCCGCTGTTGCCTTCCGAGAGGACGTTCTGGTTGTTGCCGAAGAACAGGTTGTTCTGCAGCTGGCTGTTCCACTGCATCCCCTGGAGGTTGACCGCGACGTCGCTCGAATTGACGAAGATGTTGTTCATCGCCATCGTGTAGACGTGCGACTGGGAGTTCGTCCCGTCGTGGATCGGCGACTGGGTGCGGATCCCGGTGCCGGTGTTGTAGAACGTGTTGTTCAGCGCCACCAGGATCATCGGCGACGGGCTGGGGTCGTTGTTGACGGTCTCGGAGTTGACCCGGACGCCGACCGGGGTGTTCGAGATCGTGTTGTTGTAGAGGTAGAGCGTCACGCCCTGGCCGCGGAAGTCGGACCTCTCGAAGCCGACGATCGCGTTGGCGGCGCCGGGATGGGCGAACACGGCCGCGTCGGCGAACGAGTCGATGTTCGAGGCCGAGATCCGCAGCGCCATGCGGGCGTTGAGCTGCACCGAGGGATCGACGTAGCCGGCCTTGTTCTCGAGCGGGCTTCCGGGCCCGGCGCTGACGATGCCGCCGCCCTCGACCTCGATCCGGGTCATGAAGCGGAGATCGGCGTTGTCGATCAGGCTCCCCTGACGGGGGTCGTCCAGGTTGAACGTCGTCGACGAGTTGCCGCCGATGTAGATGTACCCGCCGTCGCCCGCCGCCGGGGTCGAGAGGCTCTGCCCAGCGTACCGGGTGTAGGGCCCGACCGGGTAGCTGTTGAGAATGGTGTTGTTGACCACGCCCCGGGCCGTCGTGCCGACCGTCGTGTCACGGAGCGAGGTGATGATCACCGGCACCCGCTTCTGTCCCGTGCTCTGATTGCCCGGGATGCCGAGGATGCGGATCTGCGACCAGACGCCGGGATCGATCAGTGGGCTGGCGTCGGGATCGGCTCCGTCGTCGACGCCGGCGATGAAGCCGGCCCCGCCCTGGAGCGACGCGGCTGCGCCGGTGGAACCGAAGGTCCCCTCGAGGTCGCCGGCTCCGTTGGTGTTGTTCTCGGTCAGCAGCTTGACCACGACCGAGGCCCCGGGGCTAGCGATCCGCGTGCCGTCGGCCAGGAGCGTGTTCGGCAAGGCCGACTGGATCGTCAGCGAAGTGTTGGGGCCCGGAGGCGTGACGAAGGCGCTCGGGTTGGCGACGGGGCGGCTCGTCCCGGCCAGCACGATGGTCCCGCGAAGGACGTAGGTGATGTCCGTCAGGTCCCAGACGGCGTGGACGAACTGGTTGCCGGAGCTGAACGGGAGCAGGCTCGCCTCGATCGGGCCGACGACCGCGTAGTTCGACGAGGCGTTGCTGAGATAGGAGCGGGTCGCCAGGACCGCCAGGCCGTCGATGCCGTTGCCCTGCATCACGTTCCCACGAAGGAACGGATGGCCGGAGATGAGCGGACGGAGCGGGTCGCCGGCCAGGAGGCCGTCGGGCTCGACCTGCATGGCCGCGTCGAAGTTGTTGTAGAAGTTGTTGTTGGTGACGTAGACCCGCGTCCCCTGGCCGAACGTGAACGGGGTCGAGAACGTCGTCTGGTCGGTGATGAACGACAGGACCGACTGCGACGGCATGGTGATGTTGGTCGTGTTGACCTCGCCGCCGCCGTAGCGGAACGTCGCCGCGTTGATCACCGCGCGGGCGCCGCTCTGGATGCCGACGCTCCCCCACATCGCCGGGCCGAGGGTCACCGGGGTGGTGTTCCCGGTCACGTTGATCGGCGTGGGGACGAGGGTCGTGGTCGCCGTGTTGTCGAACAGCGAGGTGAACAGGACCTGCGGGTCGTTGGCGTTGAGCGCCTTGAAGTTGTCGCTCTCGGGGCTGTAGTTCGAATTCCGGTCGAACTTCGACATGTAGTCGCGCGAGCCGACGTTGAGGCTCGACTGGGGGTTGAGCACGCTGAGCGAGGAGTTGCGGCCGAACCGCAGCATGCTGCCCGAGTCGACGTAGAGACGGTCGCCGACCCAGCGGGTGCTGCCGCCCGAATTGACCTGGAACTGCTGGCCCACGATGAGCTGGGCGAGCACGATCAGCGGCAGGGGCTGGAACAAGGCGTAGTTCGCCGGCCTGACCTGGTCGGTGATCGGGTTGGCCAGGCGGGTGGCGTCGGTCGGCTCGATGAAGCCGTTGTTCTGGGCGAGCATCCAGATGCCGTTGAGGCTGTTGTTCTGGACCGTGACCCGGCGGATCACCGGACCGCGAGCGACGTCGTCCTGGAGGAACGAGTCCATGTCGGCGCCGATCGCCCCCTGCGTGCCGCCGGAGGTTCCGGTGTCGGTGACGCGGGTGTTGGTGATCGAGGGCCGAGTGTTGTAGAGCGTGATGCCGCTGTACGTCGTGCCCGAGCTTCGCGGGACGGCGCCGCCGCCGTACCGGAAGGTGGCGAAGTTGATCCGCGACATCAGCTCGTCCGCCCCGGCGAGGGCGGGCCTGGCGGGATCGGCCGAAGCCGCCCCGACGCCCAGCAAGATGCCGTCGACCGGGAATCGCACGTCGTTGGCCCGGGTGTCGACGGACTGGTTGTAGTTGCGGAAGACCACGCCGCCCCAGTCGCCCGCCCGGGGCGTGGTGTTGGGGTTGCCGTTGGTCGGCCCGCCGATCGACGCGTCGTTGTACGACGTGAAATTGACCTGCTGGCCCGGGATCGAGTTCCCCTGGATCTGGAGCGCGGAGCCCTGATTCTGGACGAACAGCGACGCGTTCTGAGACTTCAGCGTCGTCCCCGGCGTGAAGACCAGGGTGGTGTTGAAGGGGACCGAGGCGCTGCCGTTGTTGTAGGAATTCGACCCGGCCGGAGCCTGGAGCACGAACGGCAGTTGCGTGACGACGCCCGTGAGCGGATCCCGCTGGGGAGTGCCCGGGATGGCGACGATCACGACCGGGCCGGTGTAGGCGAGCTGCTGGGCCGCGTAGAGCACCGAGCGGTCGAACCGGCCGTTGCCGTTCCGGTCGTAGTTCGGGTTGAATCCCGACAGGAAGTTGGAGGCGGAATTGAGCCCGCCGTTCGGGTCGCGGCCCGGGTTGAGGTCGGACCCGGGGGCGGCCTCGGGGGCGAGCGCCGAGTACGGCTTCGCCAGGCTGCCGTCGGGCGCCGTCGACGGATCGAACGGGTCTTCCCTGTAGTCGGGGCGGGTGTAGAGGATGTGGTTGCTGGTCGCCACCACGAAGCCGGCCATGAACGCCCCGCCGTCGACCCCGTCCCCGGTCATGCGGCTGACCGGCGCGGGCGAGGTGTAGCCCGTCGTGAGCAGCGTCTCATAGTTGTAGATCGCGCGGTCGCCGGGGAACAGCTTGGAGGGATCGGGCGAGAACGGGTGGAACTGGGTGCTGACGGTGCTGGTCGGGTTGCCCAGGAACTCGCCGTCGAGCTGGTTGCGGTAGATGTCGAAGATCCGGCTGTCGTTGCCGCTCACGTCCACCTGGTTGGGGACGTAGACCCGGTAGTAGTCGGCGTCGGGCAGGCCGCCCGGGGAGAGGAGCACGATCCGCGTGCCGTGGGGATGGCTGGCGTCGGACTTGATCCAGCCGCCGGTGGCGGGGTTCTGCCAGTAAAGCTCGGCGATCGTCCCGGCGACCCGGGTGAAGCCGCTCCCGGAGGAGCCCTTGCCGTCCTGGCCGAGGTCGCCGAAATTGCCGTCGGCCGGGGCCCCGGCCGAGTTGGCGGAGCGGACGAGCTGGATCATCGCCGAGTAGTCGATGGCCGCGCCGGAGCCGTTGCTGAAGGGGAGCGGGTTCGAGAAGTCGAGCATCCACGCCTTGGGCGGGGCCTGGGCCCGGCCGCCCGAGAGGTCGAAGTACGCGCCCGGCCCGCCGACCGAGTAGTACGCGTTGGGCGAGGGGGCGCTGGCCATCACCATGTTGGTGATGTAGGCCGGGGCCCGCTGGAGCTTGAAGTACAGGGCGTAGTTCGGCGTGCTGCTCCCCCCGTTGAGCAGCGGGTTGCCGGCGGCGTCGAGCAGGCCGCTGCGGAAGACGCCGTCCACCGTCCCCTGGCTGAAGGCCCGGAGTCGGTACGTGCCCGCCGGGAGCCCGGGGGCCAGGGTCAGGTCGATGCGGCCCTGGTAGGTCCCGATGAAGTTCCCCGAGGCGTCGTACGTGGGGGTGAGGCCGACGTAGTTCGCCTTGGTGATGTACTGCGAGACGTCGAGGGTCGTCCCGTTGTCCAGCGTAACCTGGAGCTGGTAGTTGCTCAGGTTGACGGCCGTCGAGGGATCGAGGGCCGGGAAGACCACGTTCCTGGGCGTCGCGAGATAGCCCGCCGCCTGCGCCGAGACGTCCTGCACGTAGAGCGAGAGCCCCGGCAGGTCGGAGACGTAGAACGGGAACGGCGACTGGTCGAGCTGCGCGGCCCCGGTGACCGAGGGCCTCGTCAGGTCGATGCGGAAGGCCCGGTCGAGCGACGAGGAGAGGCCGGATCCGGACGTCTGATCGTTCTGGCCGACCACCACCACCCGCGCCCGCTGGAAGCCTTCGGGCAGCGCCGTGTGCGCCGTCAGCGTGAAGGCGCCGTTGGCGTCGGTCTTGCCCGAGACGTTGTAGCTGCCGGTGATCCCACGACCGCCGGGGCCCACCCCGAGGCTGAAGGCGCCGCCGTTCGTGGAATTGAACTGAACGTAGTAATCCGCGTTGGCGACCGAGCCCGGGAAGGTGTTGAACACCTGGCCGATGAACTTCGGCTGCGCCTTGTTCGTGTTGGAGTCAGAGGGGATGCCGGTGTCGTTGGTCGACGACGGATCCAGGGCGAACGACGTGATCACCGGGGCCCTGACGACCAGGGTGCCCAGCTCTTGCAGGAAGGTGCCGCCGGCCGTCCCGTTGCCCGACGGGAACGAGCCGGAGAACTCGCCGTCGAGTTGGTTGCCGACCGCGTCGGTCACCCCGCCCGCGCCGCCCATCACCACGATGGCGTAGGCGTCCGTCGGCAGTTCGGTCTGGGGCAACGCCGAGAAGTCGAGCGTGGCCGTGTTGGTGGCCGCGTCGTACCTGATGGTGACGCGGGGATCGAGCGAGGGACGGGCGATGTTGGGGGAGCTGAAGTTCGGCGCGCCGTTCAAGCGGGCGACGATGATGTTCTGCTTGGTGATCGTCGCCGGATTCATCGGCTTGGAGAACTTGACCGTGACGAGCCGCCCCTGCGTGTTCGTCGAGGCCACCCTCGGCGACGTGACGTCGCTGAGCTGGAACGAGATCAGGCCCGACTGCTCGAGGACGCGACCGTCCGTCGAGGTGACGGGCCCGGCGACGACGTAGCTGTAGACGCCGTTGGCCGTATTGGTGACCGCCTTGTTGTAGGTGAACGAGTAGGGATAGGCCACGACCGTCGGATTCGTGGGGTCGTCGACCGGGATGGGCGCCCCGATCGAGGTCGTGACGCCGTTGGGCTTCCGGACGAACTGGATGTTGCCCGCCGACAGGCTGGAGGCCCGGACCGGCTTGCTGAAGGTCACGATGATGTAGTTCGGCGTCGTGGTGACGACCGTGCTGTTCGCCGGCGTGGTCGAGGCGACCTGGAGCACGTCCACCGAGGCGACCGCCGCGACGGCGTCGATCAGGCCGAAGCCGGACTGGGGATGCCAGACCCCGGCGCCCGCGCCGTTCATCGGCCGGGCCGAGGAGGCCAGGCCGGCGCGGATCTCGGCGACGGTTGCGTCCGGGGCCTTCTCGAACATCAGCGCGGCGACGGCCGCGGCGTTCGGGGCCGCCGACGAGGTGCCGAAGAAGCTGGGCAGGTCCTGCGAGAGGTTGGTCGTCGTCGCCGGGTTGCCCGGGAACGGCGGGTTGTTCGTCTGCATCACCCCGCCGAAGAACGTCGTGTTGCCTCCGTCAGGCGCCGTGATGAACGGGTTCTGCGGGACCACCGACTTCGAGAGCAGGGCGCCCCGGGCGTCGCGGACGTAGATCGACGGCCCGAACGAGCTGAACGGCTCGTTCGCCAGCGGGTTCTGGTTAAGGAACGGCGACGGGGCCCACCAGGGGGTGGCGCCGACGCCGATCGTGTCGACCGCCGTGGAGTGGCCGACGCTGGTGGCGTAGTAGGTCCCGCCCGCCGTGCCGAACTGCTGGGAGACCGCGACGTCGCCGCCCCACTCGACGAACTGGACGTGGCCGGGATCGGCGCCGCTGACGACCTGGATCACGACGGAGTAGGTGCCCGCGGTCGGGATGGTGACGAACTGGAACGGCTGCTGGGTGGCCGTGTTGTCGTCGGTCCCCGAGGCGACCACGGCGCCGCTGGAGTCCAGCACGAAGAAGTGGAGCTGCGAGGTGACCGTGTTGCCGGTCCCCACGGGCTGCTGGGTGGCGAACGGCTGGTCGTACTGGAAGATGATCGACACGCCGTCCGACGCGGTCGTGATCGGCATCTGCGTGACGGCGGTGCCGGAGCCGCCGTTGAAGTTCATGAACCGGGCCGCCGCGCCGTTGTTGATCGACGGGATCGTGGCCTGGACCCCTCGGAAGCTCGACAGGTAGCCGCCGTCGGCCGAGTTCCGGGCCGCGGCGAAGTACGGGATCCCCCGCTGCGTGACGTTGGTCACGGACTGGGCGATGATGCCGTCCTGGAAGAACGGCTCGTTGGCGTACCCGACGTCGTCGACGATCACCTTCGAGCCGGCGTCGGCCAGGGCCACGATGTTCTGCGCGTAGCTGAGGTCGTCGATGAACGCCGTCGCGAACTGCAAGGTCGCGCCGGGCGCGATGTCATAGATGTTCTGCAACATCGCCCGACCTTCGTCCGACCCCTGGCCCGCGGGGAGGTCCGAAAGCACGCGGATGCCGGCGGGAAGGTCGCCGGTGGAGACGTCGGTCTGATAGCCGCCGAGCGAGTCGAAGCTGTCGCTGAGGACGCCGACCGTCACCCCCGCGCCGGTGACGTTGTACTGCGTCGCCGCGGCGTCGGCGAACATCGACTGCTGCGCCTGGTTGTTGGCCAGTCCCTGATAGGAGGCCTCGGGCTTGTAGATCGGCCGTCCGCTGACGAGGCTGGGGATCTGCGAGGTCGTGTAGAGCTGGTTGATCGGCAGCCAGCCGTTGATCATGCCGTAAGTCGTGCTGGACGACGTGACCTGCATCCCCAGGTTCTTCACCGTCTTCTGGAGCGCGTTCAGGTCGCCCCACGTCGTCAGGCCGACGAGCACCGAGCCGTTGCGGATCTGGAGCGCGGGGAACGCCGCCGCCAGCGCGTTCGAGGTGAGCCCGGACTGCTGCTTCTGGTACAGGTTGATCAGCTGGCCGCCCAGCGGGGCCATGGGCCCGTTCTGGACGTCCCCGATGTCGACCGAGCGCGCATTCCAGATCGGGTTGCCCCCCTGGAGCGGATCGCTCGCCAGCAGGATGCGCCCCTCCAGGTACTCGAGCTTCGGGGAGCCCTGACGCTTGGCGTGCTTCTTGCCTTGACGCCGATCGGGCCCCTTGTCACCACTATCCGCCTTGAAGCTCCCCATCGACAGACTCCCCCGGTTTGCGTTGAAAGTGCCGCCCCAGGCCGACCGCCGCGTTCCACCGCGCCGGCCCCCACAGGTCGGTCTCTCCCGTCAAGGTGACTCATTCCGATCAAGCGGTTCCGACGTCGGCGAGGAAATCCCTCGCCCCCGCCCGTCGGCCGCGCGGCCCCTCGCGACCGCCCTCTCGCGAGGCCGCTCGCCCTCCAACCGGCATCTCTCGAAGGCCGCAAGCGGCGGCCCTCCCGTTTGTCACAACTGCGACCCACACCCACCGGGCCGTCCGACGTCCCCGCTCAGAAACGTCGCCCCGACTTCGATGCGTCCAGGCCCTCGATCCCTCGCCCGCCCTTCCTCCCGTCGGCCTGACGGCGCGACGAGGATCAAGGCGTTAGCCCTATAATTGGGTGACTCCATGCACGCAGTCAATGATTATTTTTGAAGATTCCGTTCGTCAGGCCCCGGGTCCGGGCAATTCGGCGGGATGTGAGCTCAAAGGGGGTGTCGTCAGGCGAATCGGGGCTGGCGCCACGTTGGAGATGGCGGCTCATACGACAGTCTGACCCATGGATGGGGGTTGTCAAAGGAGGGGGAGGGTCGAATGGCCGGGCGGGGTGGGACCTTCATCGGTCGTGGCGAGGGGAGAGGTCGGAGGATGATTTCGTACGGAATGGGAGGGGTCGATCGCGACGATCCCGCGCCGATCGACCCCGATTCGAGGGGAAATCGTCTCAAGTCCGGGGGCTTTCGAACGAAGGCCCGGTCGGGTCGACGCCCAGGGCCCGGAGATCGTCACGGAGCGTCGCGGCGTCGGTATAGACCAGGCCCACGAGGCCCGCTTCGCGAGCCCCCTGCACGTTCTCCTCGACGTCGTCGATGAAGATGCAGGAGTCGGCGGGCGCCCCCACCGCCCGGGTGCAGGCCTCGAAGAACGCGCGCGAGGGCTTCATCGCCAGGATTTCGTGCGAGAGCACGAAATGGTCGAACTGGTCGAGCGTCTCGCGGAACTGGCGACGGTAGAACGTGGCATGGAGGGCGTTCGTGTTGGAACCCAGCAGCAGCGTATAGCCGCCGGCCTTCAACTCGGCCGCCAGCGCGGCGACCGGGGCGTTCAGCTCGAAGATGTCCTGCCAGGCCTCGGCGAACTCCTCGAACGTGATGTCGAGCCCGACCTCCCGCTGAACGATCGCCGAAAACTCCTCCGGGGAAAGTCGGCCCGATTCGAATTCGGAAAGCCGCCCCTTCAGGCCTTTGGACTTCGCGAGTTCGTGGAACGCCTCGGCGGAGAGCCCGAGCCGGGCGCCGAGCTTGCCGTAGATGATTGTGTAGTCGAAAAAGGCCAGGACGTTTCCGAAATCGAACATCAGCACCGGCGAACGCATGTCTCAATTCCTCGGGGGGGGTGTCGAATCCGGCACGGCGAGTTCGGACGGGTCGGCCGTCGAAGGGGGTGCCTCCGCGCCGACGGTCCCGTAGGCTTGCCACACGACCGGCGAGATCGACGTCGCGACGACCTTCGCCGAGCCGTCGAGCATCAGCAGGTTCACGCCCCGGATGTGGGCGCTCGACGCGCTCATGACTGCGGACCGTCCGTCGCGAGAGACGCTCGAAACGGGGGAAGCCGGCGGGTCGGCGTGGTTGTAAAGCGTGTAGCGGTAGTCGGCGGGCGCCCAGGTCGAGCCGGCGTCGCCCCGCCAGGGCCCGCCCTGGGGTGGCGACGGTCGGCCGATCGGCCGCGTCGCGAGCTGATCCGCGATGAAGTAGTTCTCCGGCGCGTCTTCCTCCCGGCCGTTCCCGACCAGCCGTTCGGCGAAGGCCGCGGTGAAGCTCGCGCCGTCGCGACGCTCGACCTCGGCCAGGTTCGTCGGCCGTCCAATCGCGAACGCGCCGTCGGTCCCTTCGCGGTCGCCCCCGGTCGCCGCACGGTAACTGACCGGCGAGGCGAAGCGGCCGTCGATCGCGGTCGCGTCGCTCGGGCAGAGGAATCCCGCGACGGGGATCGCTTCGGGCGTCGGCGCTCGGAGGCCGGGGAGGTTGGATCCATCGGGGTCGAGCCCGAGGAAGCTGGCGACGCCGAGGGTCTCCAGCATCGCCCGCAGCGGTCCGGGCGGGGAGTCCGCCAGCGATCCGTCCACGCCGATCGGCGACCCGACCCACAGGAGGCCCCTGTAGGCGTCGTCGTAATACGCCAGCGCCTTGCCGATCTGCGCCAGGTTGTTCTGGCAGATCGTCAACCGGGCCGACTCCCGAGCTCGGGTCAGTCCCATGACCACGAACAGCAGGACCACGATCACGACGAAGAGAATGACGACGACGTCGGCCGGCGCAAGCCCGGCGGGGGCGGTCGGCGCGGGCCGACCGTCTCGGAATACTGGCGACCGCCTCACGGATCAGTCCTTCACAGTCAGGAGGGCGTCGCCGGAACCCACGTTCCCGGCGGCGTCGGTGGCTCGGATCATCAGAAGGTGGACGCCCGGTTTCAGGTCGGGCAAGGCCAACGTGATCGTCTCGCTGGTCCCATCGAACAGGCCGTCGTCCGGGAAGAGCGACGACCAGGCGCCGCCGTCGACCGCGTACTCGGCTTTCACAACCCGCGTCAGATCGTCGGTCAACGAGACCACGGCCTTGCGAGCTTCGGGGGCGATCATGATTTTCGGCGCCTCATGATCGACGAGGAAGCTCTCGCTCTCTCGCTCGCGGCTCAGGGCGTCCTCGGGGCTGTTGGAGGGTCGGTCGCTGGCGACCAGCCGCACCCGATAGCGCCCCGACGGGAAGGCCGAGGCGTCCCACGAATACGACTTCTCCGTAATCGGCGCGTCAGTGAGGCCGATCCAGTCGGGCCAACCCTCCTTGCGGACCTGGACCCGAAAGTTCAGGTCGTCCCCGTTGGGATCGGCCACATCCCATCGGAGATTCAACTTCGCCTGCTTCGCCGCGCCGTCCGCGACGGAGACGTCGGGCGTCTCCAGCTTGGCGATCTCCGGGCGGAGGTTCGTCGAACGGTACGAGACGGCGACCGAGCGCAGTTCGGGCGAACGCTTCGGGTCGCGGGTCGCGAGCTTCGCGCGATACTGGACGAAGCGGCCGATGGGGACCTGGGCCTGGGCCGTCTTCGGATCGGTCTGCTCGGGCGACCAGTCGGACCAGGTCGAGTCAGGCTCGCCGACGTGGCCGGTGCGCACCTGCAACGCGATGGAAGTCCCCTCCTGCGTCTCACCCTGCCAGGTCAGCGAGCCGAACCGGCTGGGGAGCTTGGCGTCGAAGACGTCGGAAACGAGTTCGCCGCGTTCCACGACGTTCGAGGCCAGCCGCACCACCGCGCCGGGGTCCCCCGCGCCCAGGAGCAGGCCGCCGTCAGGCTCCGCGAGCAGCGCGAGGATCTGGCCGTTGTCGAGCCTGGCGATCGGCGTGCTCTCCGATTCCCCCTCGTGCACCTCATAGAGCACGCCTTCGGGTCCGGTCCCGACCAGAAGGCGGTCTTCGATCCGGGCCAGGGCGAAGAGGAGCGCCTTGACCCGGAAGACCTCGCGGGCCGCGCCGGCCTGGTCGATCCGGTAGACGGCGTTCTCGCCGGGCGCGGCGGGTTTCGGCGCCGCCGAATTCCGGCCCGAGGCGTCTTCAGCCGGCTTCTCGGCTTCGTCGTCGGCGGGCGCCTGCATCACGGCGGCGACCGTCGCGCCGGGCCTCGCGCCGGGCCAGTCGCCGTCCGGGTCGGACCCCCGCATCGAGAAGAGCCCAGACCCTCGCGAGGAGCCGCCGCCGCCCGCCTCGGCGGCCGTGGCCGCGTCGAGCGATCCGTCGGGGCCGGGCAAGAGGGCGCGGATCTCGGACTGGGGGGCGTCGTACAAGACGGACGCCTTCCCGTCCGGGGCGATGCGGTAGATCAGCCCCTCGCCGTCGCTGCCCGCATAGACCGAGCCGTCGGGCCCGACCGCCGCGCAGAGCAAATGCGCGGACTTGGCGTCGTGGACGAGGGACCAGGCCCCCTGGACGCTCCGCTTCCAGAGTTGTCCGTTAGGGCCGGTCGCGGCGTAGACGTTCCCCTGGGGATCGGCGGCGAGGTCCCAGACATAGAGCACGCTCGGGTCGGGCCGAGACGAGGGATGCATCGGGTCGGTCAGCTCCACGACCTTTCCCGACGGGCCGGTGCCCACGAAGACCTTGCCGTCCGCCGTGGCGACGAGGCTGAGCGCCTGGCCGTCGGCGTCGTCGAGGATCGGCTCCCAGGCGGTCGGCTCCTTGGGGGCGAGCCGGAAGACCTTCCCGGAATCGCCGGTCGCGGCGTAGACCGAACCATCGGCTCCCCGCGCCAGGTCCCAGACGCGTTCGGCGTCGAGAGGAGCGGTCGGCAGGAGGGCTCGACCCAGGCGGACGCGGCCCTGGTCGGAGATCACCACGCCTTCGCGCCTGTGCCTGGCGAAAGCCGAGGCCGACTCTTGCCGCCAGGTTTCGAGCTTCGCGAAAACCTCGATCGCGCCGGTCGCGACGAGGAACGCCGCGAGCGTCGCGATCGTGAGGGGCTTTTCGAGAAGTCGCCGACGCCGGGGGAGCCTGAGATCGGTCATGTCGATCCTCGTCAGTCGTGAAGTCGGGCGTCCGGCCCGGTCACTCCAACGATAACGAGAGCCCGGCGTCCTTGGCCACGGTGAACTTGAGGGTCTGGTTCCCTTCGACGACCCAGGGGGTGGCCGCCGCCTGGATCAGGTCGGATCGGATGGCCGAGGCCGGCGCCTGCCGCTTCGAGCCGAACGCCGCTCGGGCGCTCGCGGGGAGGTTCGGCAAGGCCACCCCGTTCACGGCCAGCCCGCGCTCGGGGGTCTGGACGTGGAGGTAGACCTCGGTCCGCTTGGGCTCGGTTTGCAGCCGGAGCGACGAGAGAATCCCCTCCAGGTCGCGCGGCTCGCTGAAGATCGGGTCGTTGCGGAACCGTCTCCGGGCGCTGTTGGTCAGGTCGCAGACGACGGCCTCGTGGGACCCTTCGGGAAAGTCGGCGGGGATCTGGACCGACGCCTCCACGACCCGACGCTCGCCCTTGTAGGGCTTGAGCGTGACGAACGCCTTCAGGGTCCCGCCGGGCTCCACGGTCACGGACTGGAGCCGCACCGACTCGATGGCCGCGACCCGTCGTCCGTCCTCGATCTCGACGTCGCAGTCGATCGCCGCGATCCGGACGGGCCCCATCGGGTTCTTGACCAGGATGTTCACGATCGAGGCGAGCGGCCCGAAGAGCGCCGAGGCCCCCATCGGCCCGGTGTATCTCGGCCCGCTGAATGTGTCTTGCAGCGTGATGGTCCCGTGGCCCTCGACGTGGACGTCGGCTCGGAGGCGGGCGGTGAGTTCCTCCGGCAGGTTCCCCTCCGTGTCGATCGCGCTGGTGAGGATCGACATGATCAGCGCCGAGGTCAACGACGGCTCGCGGACCATGCCCACCTTGTACGTGCGGGCGTCGGCGTACTTCCCGGTCTTGACCCGCACGGACATCGGCAGCATGTCGGGCTTGGCCCCGATGCGACCGGCGACCCCGGTGCTGACGTCGGCGTCCACCACGCCCACCACCTTCAGCGGCGAGCCCATCTTCATGCTGACGCTGGCTCGGGGATAAACGGTGTGGATGTAGCCGGTCATCATCGGGAACTCGCAGTTTCCCAGGCTGAACATGGGATGGCCGAACCCGTACACCCGGTTCCCCTCGACGTGCGTGACCGTGCCGATGCCCGAGAGGTCGAAGTCGCCCATCACCATGGCGATGCTCAGCGGCGACCCCGGCTCGAACGGCTTCTCCCCTTCGGCCTGGATGATCTCGTCGGAGGCGCGGCCCCCCGACATGGGGGCCATCCCCAGGGGACGGAGCCTCTCGTCGAGCATCGCCAGGGCCCGAGGGCTGAACCCTGAGGCTGCCAGCGGCGTCGCGATCGGGATCATGCCGGCCCCCCCGCCGGAGACCCGCAACGGCATCTCCAAGCGGTTCGCCGCGGGCTCGTCGCCCGTGAGCCCCTCGATCTCGATCTTGGTCGCGTACGAGAGCGACGCCTGGATCGGAGCCGTCCCGTCCTCCTCCAACGCCTCGGCCGCGAGCCGGCGGTCGCTGGCTCGGACGTACTTCACCATCTGCTGGAACGGCGTGACGCCGGCGATCGGGTCCTTGGCGAACTCCCAGGCGAAGGCGACGGCGCCGACGAGCTTGCCGTCGATGTAGATCGGGCTGCCGCTCATCCCCTGGATGATCCCGGCGTGCTCCAGGTTGCAGCCGCTGAGCCGGCACAGGACCATGTCCCGGCCGGGGCTGACGTCTCGCATCACCCCCAGGACCTCGGCCCCGAACTCCTCGAGCTTCGAGCCGACCATCACGGTCCGGCCCACGCCTTTCATCCCAGGCCGCAGATCCTTCACGTCCCAGTACGTCGCGGCGTCGGGCTCGTCGGCGATCACCGCCGTCGACGACGCCAGAACCAACGCGGCCCAACCTAGCCCCAACGCGAATAAACCTCGCCGGAACGTCCTGGTTCGCATGGCACGGATTCTCCCTGAGACAGGGGCGGCCGAAAGGTCACCTCGACACGGAATTGAGCAAGGCGAGGGGAGACCCGAGTCGGGGGCGTCGGGAGGTCGCCGTCGTCGTGGAGGACGTCATCGGGCCCGAATCAACCGATTCTGATGGGACTGGTAACCGGACGCGCTCCGAAACCCGAGGCTCGCCGCTCCGCGAAATCGGGATCGGGACGCCGATCGATCCTGGATCCGTCCTCATGGAAATCTACGGCTGTCGCATCATCGCGTCAACGAATGCCCCTGATTTCCCTACATCGGATTTTCCGATCGCCGCCGCCATCGCCCGACGGCGGACCGCTGCCGCTTCGCCCGGCCTGGTCGAAAAAATCGCGCGCCTCGAGTAGGTGCATGAATCGCCGCAGCATCTTGCAAATTGTTGAAACAAGGTTAAACTCCCAGGCATCAAAACGGATTTCCCCGCGACGTTCGCCTGATCGAAGGAGCCTCCTCAGATGTTGAACCTCATGGGATCGGCAGGCGGCGAAGGGGCGGGCGTGACGCGCCGGGCGATCCTCAAGGCGGGGACGCTGGGTCTCTCGGGCTTGACCCTGGCGGACATGCTCCGGGTCAAGGCGAGCGGCGGGATCACGAAGCGCGGCGGCGACGATCCCTCGATCATCCTCGTCTGGCTCGACGGTGGTCCTCCCCAGCACGAGACCTACGATCCGAAGCCCGAGGCCGCCGCCGAGGTCAGGGGGCCGATCGGTTGCATCCCGACCGCCGTCCCCGGCATTCAGATCTCCGAGTTGCTGCCGCGGCACGCGGCGATCCAGGACAAGTTCGCCCTTCTCCGCTCCGTCCACCACGACAACGACGACCACTTCACGGCCGCCCACTGGATGCTGACGGGCTACGGCGGCCCCAACGGGGTCAACCAGTCGCCCATCAATCCCTCGTTCGGCTCGATCATCTCGCGCGTGAAGGGTGGTAAGCAGCCGGGGATGCCGTCGTACGTCGGTTTGCCCAACACCCATACCGTGGGGCTGCCAATCGGCTACCACGGCGCGGCGTATCTGGGCCGAACCTTCGACCCGTTCAACGCCGACGGCGACCCCAACAACGACGCTTACCACGCCACGAGCCTGGACCTTCCCTCTGGGGTCGACGCCGGCCGGCTGGGCTCGCGACGCGACCTTCTTTCGCGTTTCGACGCCGCTCGCGCCCGGATCGAGCGCACCGCCGCCGGCTCGGACCTGGACCGCTTCCAGGACGCGGCCCTCACGATGATCAGCGGCCCCGAGGCCCGCGCGGCGTTCGACCTCGCCCGGGAGCCGGCCCATCTCCGCGATCGCTACGGCCGCCATACCTGGGGCCAGAGCGCCCTGCTGGCGAGGCGGTTGGTCGAGGCCGGCGTCCGATTCGTCACCCTGACGTTCGGCGGCTGGGACTGGCACTCGAGCATTGAGAAGGGGATGCACAACGTCCTGCCGATCCTCGACGCCGCCGTGGCGACCCTCATCGAAGACCTCAACCAGCGCGGGCTGCTGGAATCGACGATCGTGCTGGTGATGGGCGAGTTCGGCCGCACGCCCAGGCTCAATCAGGGTCTGCCGCAAGACCCGATCCCGGGCCGCGACCACAACGGCCGCGTGATGAGCGTCCTGGCGGCCGGCGGCGGCATCCCGGGAGGCCAGACCATCGGCTCCTCCGACGCACGCGGGGGTGCCCCGGCGGAACGTCCCATTCGTCCGCAGGACATCATCGTCTCCCTCTACGATCGGCTCGGGATCGATCCCGACACCTCGTTCCAGGACCGAACCGGCCGACCGATCACGGTCGGCTCGACGGGCCTGATCATCCCCGAGATGGGAAGCTGGGGGGCAAGGGCCTGAGACGATCCGGCTCAGCTCTCCGGTTCGGTGGCGGGGGAATCGTCAGGAGTGGACTCCCGCTCACGTTCCCGCCGCGCCGACGCGGCGACGATTCGGAGATGGTGCTTGAGTTCCTCGACGTGGTGGCGGACCAGCGCCCGCCGCTTCTCGCGTGCGAACCGCCAGGTCGCGCTCCAATCCCAGAGGGCCACGCCGAGCGACACCACGATCAGGCCGAGGACGGCGAGCCAGACGAGGACGAACGCCGGGTTCCCCTTGCCTTGAAAGTTGGGCGGGACCCCAGACCCTGCGAAGACCACGGCGGCCAGCGTCGCCATCACGACGACGCCCAGCCAGCGGCGCACGTCCTGACGACGATGGAACGCGGCGTCCTCGTCCGCGAGGCCCCCCCTCGCCCGCTGCTCGTACCACTGCCTCAATCCGAGGAAGAGCGCGATCAGGGAGACCCCGATGGCCAGGCCTTGACTCGCCGACTGCAACTCGGTCGCGACCGCCATGACGGGAACTCCTGCCGAGGGAGGGCTCGACCTCGATCAATAGAGGTCGAGTCGAGTCATCTGGGCCTCGATGCGGTCGGCGTTGTGGGCGATCTCCAGGATGGCGTCGCGAAGGTCGCCGACCCGCATTCGATCCCGCACGAAGGTTCGCGACATCACGAGCATCGGTGCGCCGAGGACATACCGGATCGAGAGGCTGCCATAGGTCAGGCGGCTGTTCAGGGCCAGGGCGTAGCCGTAGTAGGAAGGTTCGGCGGGGCCGCACACGGAGAAGACGGACAGGTAGCGCTCGCCCTTCCCCTCCTCCCCGTCGTTGACCTCGACCATGACCTCTTGAAGCCGGTCGCCTGGCTGGGGGAGGAGGACGCGGAAGGTGTCGCGATTTCCCTGGATGAAGGCGTCCACGCCCTGCAAGCACTCGCGGACGAGGCTCTCGGTATCCCGAAGATGATGGAGCAGCATCTGCAACTGGTTCCCCAACTCCTCGGACGAGGCAAACCGCGCGGCCGGGCTCTTCGCCAGGCAACGCTCGATCAACTCCGCGAGGCGAGGGTGGGTGCCGGGGAGGATCGCCCGGATGTCGGGGATCGGCTCGCTCTGATGCAGGTTGATCAGGCTGCCGATCCGATCGGAGGTGTAGGGCAAGCGGCCGGTGAGCACGTAGTAGAACATCACGCCGAGGGCGTAGATGTCAGACTGGGGGCTCGCCGGAGTGCCGTTGAACAGCTCCGGAGCCATGAAAGTCGGCGTGCCCGCCAGGGGCTGATTCGCCCCGCTGAGCTTGGCCCGGGTCTGGGCCAGGCCGAAATCGGCGAGCTTGGCGTGCCCCTCGGCCGTCAGGAGGACGTTCGCCGGCTTGACGTCACGGTGGATGATCCCCGACCGATGCGCCGCGCCGAGCGCGAGCAGGATCTGCCCCACCAGCCTCGCGGCGCGGCCGGCCTCAAACGGGCCGTCCTTGACGATCGAGTCGCGGAGGCTCACGCTGCCCTGGACGTACTCCATCTCGATGAAGTGGAAACCGGCGTCCGAACCCAGGTTATGGATCGTAACGACCTGCGGGTGGACGAGGTTCGCCGCGGCCCGCGCCTCGGCCCAGAACTGGTCGCGGAGGTTAGGCCGACGGGCCACCAGCGTGGGATCGATGATCTTCAGCGCGCAGGTCCGTTCCAGTCCCAGGTGCCAGGCCTTGTAAACCCGCGCCATGGACCCGCGTCCCAGGTCTTCCAGGATGCGGTACTGGGCCAGCTTCCGACCGATCAGGTCGTCGTGCCACTCGGGTTCGGCGGCGGGTTCCACCGGCTTCGACCGGGAGTTGCGGGTGCCCTTGTGCGGCACGTGGAGCCGGGTGGCTTCCAGATCGACGAGGGGTTCGCCGTCGTGGGCGATGGATGAGTCCTCCTGGAGCGATGACGAGGCGCCGTCGATCGCGGCATCGGCGACGGCCGACGCGGCGATGAGACGGGGGTCCAGGACCGGCGCGGGGAGGTCCGCACAAGGGCCTTGGTTCATGATTCCTATCAACCTATTACGATCCGAATGGCCTGCAAGGGCAGGCGGACTTAACGCGACGGCCAGGAGGAAGTCGAGAACTTCCGCGAATTGCCGACGGAACTTCCCGTCGACGCCGACTCTCGAACCCGAACCAGTCGAGTTCAAACAGCGCGTTCTTATTGTGCCGTAAGGACTTGCGTCAAATGGCAGTAGAGTGAGGCTCTTACGTGATTGTATCCCTAGATCGACGTTCTTTCTAGGTCCCTTCACAAATCTTCCCGAATTCCCCCCCGTTCCAGGCCCGTCGACCGATCCAAAACGGGGTCCCTCGAGGGGTCTCGCGGTTCATCCCCGGAGATGCGAACGGGGCGGGCCCGCCGCGCATCTCGCGCGTCGAGTCCGCCCCGTTTTGGTGGCGTAAGCGGGATTCCCGCCTGGGCTTCAGACGTTGTACGTCGTGGAGGCGGTGGTCCCGCCGTGGCCCGTCCAGTTGGTGTGGAAGAACTCGCCGCGGGCCTTGTCGATCCGCTCGTAGGTGTGGGCGCCGAAGAAGTCGCGCTGGGCCTGGAGCAGATTGGCCGGAAGCTGGGCGGTCCGGTAGCCGTCGAAGTACGACAGCGCCGAGACCATGGCCGGGATCGGGATCCCGTGCGTGATCGCGGCGGCGCCGACGCGCCGCCAACCTTCCTCGGCACGGCCGACTTCCTGGGCGAAGAACGGATCGATGAGGAGGTTGGTCAGGTTCGGATCTCGGTCGAAGGCTTCCTTGATCCGGCCCAGGAACGCGCTGCGGATGATACAGCCCCCTCGCCACATCATGGCGACGGCCCCGTTGTTGATCTCCCAGCCGGAATCCTTGGCCATCGCCCGCATCAGGGCGAAGCCCTGGGCGTACGAGATGATCTTGCTGGCGTAGAGCGCCTGCTCGATGTCGTCCACCATCGTCTGATGGTTGCCGTTGTACGAGGTGGGGTGGACCTTGAGGATCTTGGACGCGGCCACCCGCTCATCCTTCTGGGAGGAGAGCGTCCGCGCGAACACGGCCTCGGAGATCAGGGTCAGCGGGACGCCGAGGTCGCAGGCGGAGATCACGGTCCACTTGCCGGTCCCCTTCTGGCCGGCGGTGTCCTGGATGAGGTCGACGGTCGCCTTGCCGGTCTCCTCGTCCTTGTGGGCGAGGATGTCGCGGGTGATCTCGATCAGGTAGCTGTCGAGCGGGCCCTTGTTCCAGCGGTCGAAGACGGTGTGGAGCGCGGGGGGTTCCATACCCAGCAGCTTCCGCATGACGAAGTAGGCTTCGCAGATGAGCTGCATATCGCCGTATTCGATGCCGTTGTGCACCATCTTGACGTAGTGGCCGGCGCCCTCGGGGCCGACCCAATCACAGCAAGGGGTGCCGTCGGGGGCCTTGGCGGCGATCGCCTGGAAGATCGGCTTGACCAGCGGCCAGGCGTCGGGATTGCCGCCGGGCATGATGGAGGGGCCCTTCAGCGCCCCTTCCTCGCCGCCGGAAACTCCCGTTCCGACGAACAGGATCCCCTTCTCCTTCAGCGCCCGGGTCCGCCGGGTCGAGTCGGGATAGTGGGAGTTGCCGCCGTCGATCAGGACGTCGCCCGGCTGCAAGAGCGGGACCAGTTCGTCGATCACCTGGTCGACCGGCGAGCCCGCCTTGACCATGATCATGATCTTACGAGGCCGCTTCAGGCTCGCGACGAGTTCCTGGACGGTGTGCGCGCCGACGATCGACTTCCCCTTGGCTCGATCGGCGAGAAAGGCGTCGACCTTCGAGGTGGTCCGGTTGAAGACGGCCACCGTGTACCCGTGGCTGGCCATGTTCAGCACGAGGTTCTCGCCCATCACGGCGAGGCCCACGAGTCCAATATCGGCGGTCGGTTGGTTGGCGGCCATGTGCGTCGATTCCCAAAAGGTCAAAAGCGGACGGCCTTCCGGCCGGGCGGGCGATGAAGGGGTTTCGGGTCGTGATTCTACCACAGGCCGCGAGGGGGTCATAAGCCGCCCTCGGTGCCGGAGTCTCACTTCCGATACGTCTGCGGGACGTATGCGGCCAGCTTCCGGGGCGCGTAAACCGGCGCGATCCGGGCGAACCGAGGCAGGCCGCCGACGGTCGGGACGCTGACCCAGTCCTCGCCGATCAGCGGGCGCGCGTACTCCAGGAAGTCGTCGGTCACGTCGATCCGGCTGGGGGCGAGCCATTCCTCCGGGAAGAACCGCTCCGAGTTGGCGACCTGCTCCAGCGGGGCCTTGTCGAAGTGGACGCTGTACGACGATCCCGAGCGGTCGCGGAGGATGGTGGACATCCAGCCGTTCCCCTCGTTCCTGGCGATGTCGACCGCATGCGCGCCGACGCCGTAGGCCTCGTCGAGATCGACCACGCTGGCGTAGGCGATCGCGTTCCGCTGGTCGGTCCCCGGGACCTGGCCGCGCGCCTTGCCCGGCACGGGGAATTTCAGCGTGTTCAAATAGTTGACCACGATCTGGGCGACCGTCTGCTGGCTGGAGCTGAACTGGACGTGGCCGAAGTTGTCTCGGATCGTCCCGAGCTCGCCGACGTCGAATCCTTCGCTGACGACGACGAGGCAGCGACCGTCGGATTCCAGCTGGCGGATCACGTTCTCGCCGAGCTGTTCCAGGGTCAGGCCCGATTCGGTCAGGTAGATCTGGAGCGGCATCTTCCGCTCGGGGTCGGCCAGGCGGGCGGCGGCGGGGATGTAGCCGATCTTCCGGCCCATCGCCTGGACCACCAGCACCGGGTCGGCGGGCGACGAGCCGGCGTTCTCTTCATTGGCCTGGCTGACGTAGTGGGCGTAGTAGCGGGCGATCGAGCCGTAGCCGGGCGAGTGGTCGAGCAGCCGGAACTGGGCGTCTCCCAGGTCGTTGTCGATCGTCTTGGGGACGCCGACCGCCACCAGGTCGAGCCCGCCGTCGCGGGCCAGGACGCTGATCTTGTGCGCCGTGTCCTGGGAGTCGTTGCCGCCGATGTAGAAGAAGTAGCCGACGTCATGGGCCTTGAAGACCTCGACGACGCGGGTGAAGTCCTCGTCCAGCCCCTTCTTCAGCTTGTAGCGGCAGGTGCCGATGCTCCCGGCGGCCGGCGACGTCCGCAGCAGGGAGATCTCCTCGGCCGAGGTCGCCGTCAGGTCGATCAACTCCTCCTTCAGCACCCCTTCGATGCCGAACCGACCGCCGTAGACCTTGCCGAACGTCTGGGGATGACGCCGACAGCTCTCGATGATCCCCCGGAGCGAATTGTTGATGACGCAGGTGGGCCCGCCGGACTGGGCCACGACGACGTTCCGCGGAGGCATGATGCGTTCGATCCTTTCCGATGCGACGAACCGCCCGACGGCCGTCCCGAGCCGACGGCGTCCCGATTTTCCCCACGATTTCAACACGCCGGCGGACCGTCGACAAGGCGTCGCAACGGCCTCGCCCGCGCCGCCGCCAGTCCCCGCGCGGGGGCGAGGCTCGCCACGCGGGGTCCGGACGGGTCTCCGGCCGACGCCGGTCGGTCGTCTCTCAGGCGGTCTTCCAGGGCGGCTCGCTCGGGAGGAGCGACTGGAACCGCGCGACCTGGGCATCCATGTAGCCGCCGGCGAATTCGCCGTTGAGGAACTTGGGCAGGGCTTCCTCGAAGAACCGCTGCCAGGACTCGTCCTCGAACCCAGGGTCGATCGGGTAGAACAGGACCCCGTTGTCGAAGGCGGCCTTCATGTCGCCGGGAGCGTCGCCGATCATCAGGATCTTATCCAGGTCGTAGCGACCGACGGCGGCGAGGGCGAGGTGCTCTTTCTTGCTCCCCAACTCCTGGCCGGCGATCAGGCTGACGAACGACTTCAGGTCGTTCTCCTCCCATTCCCGCTCCAAAGCCTCGCCGGGGGTCGCCGAAACGACCATGACGTCGGCCTTGCCTTGCAGGCATTCCAGTGACTCCCGCACGAACGGAAACGGGGGGACGTCGTGGACCATCTCGCCGATCGTCCGGTTGACGGCCTCGCTCCAGGCCAGCGCCAGGGCCAGGTCCGGGTCGTTCTTCGCCTCGACCTCCCGCGCGAGCGTCGGATTCGAGAGCTTGGTCTCGTGCTTGATCCACTCGCGGACGCCCTTGAGGGCGGGGACGCGGAAGCGACGCGCGACGACCTCCGGCCGGTTCATCACCAGATCGAAAGCCATGACGAGGGCCGGGAACCGGTTGATGCCCCGCCATTGCGAGTACAGGTTCACGAACTCGGCCGCCTCGCGGACGTACTTGGAGATCGCCGCCAGGTCGTACGAATTGATGATGTTCGGGATGAAGCACTCCTTGTGCTTCACTTCCATCGTGTCGAAGGCGCACCCGTCGCTGTCCACGCCGACGAAGAACTCGTGCCGCTTCGAGAACTGGCGCAAGGCAAGCTGGGGGTCGCTCGGCGCCGCCATATCCGAATTTCCTTCCGCCCCGAGGGACGACTAGCCAGACCAGGTCGCGGGTAACGCCCCCCTCCGTTACTCGCGCCCGGGCGATCGCGGAAAGAGCAAGGACCGCGGCGGGGCGTCGAGATCGAGGCGGGGCGACGAACAGTGATCCACGGATCGTAGCCCCTGCGGGAACGACCGTCCAGTGGGGCGCCACGCCCTCCCGCCGGTTTCCGGTAGCTTCCGCCGTCGCGGACCGGACGAACGGAAGATCGGACGATTGAGCGACTGGTGCACTTTTGATACCGTGAGGCGTCCGTTTCATCGAGCGGACGCCGACGGCGGCGGGCGGCGAGCCTCAGCGGGGGCCGCCAGGGTTGGTTGCGTCTCGGGGATGGACATCGGCGATGGCGAGCCCTGACAGGACCAGGTCGGAAGGTCGGACGCCTGTGGACCTGCTCCCGGTGCTGCAAAGCTCGGGCGTCCTCAGCGAACGAATGTTCGAGGAGATCTCCAGTCGCGTCGACTCCGGAGAGTACCCGGCCGACCCGAACGGCCTCGCCGAGCGACTGGTACGCGACCGCCTCCTCACGGCCTATCAGGCCCGGCGGCTGCTCGCGAACAAGGCGTACGGCATGCTCGTCGGCCGATATGTGATCCTCGACCGGATCGGCGCGGGGTCGATGGGTCGCGTCTACAAGGCCCATCATCAGATGATGGACCGCGTGGTCGCGCTGAAAATCATCGCCCCCGAACTCTCCTGCAACGACCGCGTGGTGGCGCGCTTCCAGCGCGAGATGAAGCTCGTCGGCCGGCTGGACCACCCCAACGTCGTCCGCGCGTACGACGCCGACCGCGCCAACCGCGTCCTCTATATCGTGATGGAGTACGTCAACGGCGAGAGCCTCGGCGACCGCCTCAAGCGCAGCGGCCCGATCCCCGCCGCCGAGATGATCGACTACGCGGCGCAGGCCGCCCTGGGCCTGGCCCATGCCCACGAGCAAGGCATGGTCCACCGGGACGTCAAGCCGTCCAACATCCTGCTGAGCGAGGACAAGAAGGTCAAGATCCTGGACCTCGGCCTGGGCGTCCTGATGGAAGCCGACGAGGGGGCGACCTTCGCCACGGCCGACGGGATCGCGGTCGGCACGGTGGACTACATGTCGCCCGAGCAGGCCCTGGGGCGCGACGTCGACGGCCGCAGCGACGTCTTCAGCCTCGGCTGCGCCATGTACCACCTCATGACCGGCAAGCTGGCCTTCCCCGGAGAGTCCCCCATCGACCGGCTGGGACGCCGGATCAACAACCGACACGTCCCGATCACGGATCACCTGCCCGATTTCCCCGCCGCCGCCCAGCGCGTCCTCGACAAGCTGATGGCGTTCAAGCCCCAGGACCGATTCCAGGACGCCAGCGAAGCGGCCGAAGCGCTCCAGTCCCTGATCCGCCCCAGGTCCAGGAAGCCCGCGCCGGCTCTGGCCCCTGCACCTTCGCCCCCGCCGGTCGCGCCCCGACCGCCGGAACCGGCCGAGGAAGCCGCGGTGGCGAGGCCCCCGGCCCCCTCTCCCGCGACCCGTCCCCCCGCCTATCCCCGCTGGTTCGCCCCCCTGGCCGCCGCCGCCGTCTCTCGTCCCAACATCCTCCTGACGATCGGCCTTGCGGCCTTCGCCCTCACCTTCGCGGCCGGTGCCGTGGTCGGCTACCTCCTCAAGTAGCCGTCGCCCCATCTGTCTGGATATCGCGCCAACCCCTTCGCGTTTGCCGTTCTGATGCCACAATCCAGTTGGCGAAGTCCCTTCACCCGGAGGCTCCCTGGCATCCGGACTGGATCGTAGGCTCTAGCGGCCCGCGCGGACAAGCATTGCGAAGTGAAGTCGTTTCCGCCGAACGAACCCAATCGCCAAATTTTTAACTTATTAATTTAAAAAGCTTTACGTCATACGCTTGGCTTCAACCGCGCCGAACCAACCCAATTTTCAGGCGTCAGCGAGCGGAACCGGACCCGGCCGCGGCGGATCGATCGGCGGTCGAATGCGCCGGGGCGAACAGGTCGGCGAGGGCTCCGGCCAGGTCGGGGAAGCGGAATTTGTAGCCGAGATCGGACGCCCGGCGAGGGATGACGCGCTGGCCCTTGGCGATGACCTCGGCGACCTCGCCCAGCACCACCCGGAGGAGGAGATCGGGCGGGCCGAAGGGGAGGAAGACGCGCCACGGGGCGTAGGGCTTCCAGAGGGTCCGCGAGAGCTCCCGCGAGAAGTCGGCGTTGCGGACCGGATGGGGTGCCACGCCATTGATGGGGCCGGTCGCCCCCGGATTGCGGAGCGCGAGGTCCAGGATCCCGACGATGTCCTCGATGTGGATCCAGCTCATCCACTGCTGCCCTCGCGCCGGGGCGAGACCGCCGTTCCCCCCACCGGCACGCCGGGGCCGAGCTTGAACAGGGGCGTCATGACCTTCAAGGCTCCATCGCCGGCGGCGAGCACGATCCCGGTCCTGACGACCGCCCGGCGAACCCCCAACGCCTCGACGGGCGCTGAGGCCTGCTCCCACTCGCGGCAGACGACCGCGAGGAAGTCGGTCCCGGACGGAGCGGACTCGTCCAGTTCCTCATCGCCGCGGGGGCCGTAGTAGCCGGTCGCCGAGCCCTGGACGAGCACCTGCGGACGGGCCCTGGCGACCGAGATCGCGGCGACGACGTGCTCCGTCCCGTCCACGCGGCTGTCGCGGATCTTCCGCTTCACCTCGGAGTTCCAGCGCTGGGCGAACACGTTGTGCCCGACGAGGTTCACCACCGCGTCGCAGCCGTCGACCGCCTGCTGCCAGGGTCCCGGAGCGGTCGGATCGCCCTGGAGCACCTCATAGTCGCGCGTCGCGGGGTCTCGACGCAGTTCATCCGCCCGACGAGACACGACGACCGGCCGATCGCCCGCCTCCAGGAGTCGACGAACCAGGTGGGTGCCGATGAGCCCGGAGCCCCCCGTGATGAAGATGCGCATGGTTCACCCCTGAAAGGACGCCTGGTCGATCGAGCCCAGCCCGGTGCACTCATCGTTCCGGCGTCCGCACGCCTCGTCAAGCAGAGTGGTCCTTTCCGTTCGATTTCCCGACCGAGAGGGTTGCGCGAATTCGGGGTGAACCCCGGCCGGTCCGTGTTGGCCCCGGCGCGGGTTCATGATAGGGTCGACGGAGACGACGTCGATCGACCTCCAGGAGTCTTCCCCCGCCATGCCCCGCCGCGTGCTCAAGTGGATCGGGTTCCCCCGCCTTCGACCCGAACGGACGTCCCACACGCCTCTGGTGCTGGTCAATGGGCTGGCCGAGCAATCGGAGAGCTGGTTCGCCAACGAGCGCCATCTGGCGAGCCGCTTCGACCTCAAGGTGCCGGAAATCCTTCTCTACGGCGGGGACGCCCTGCACCGCTGGATCGACGCGGGCAACGACGTCACGGTGGACTACCTGACGCGACGGCTGGAGACGTACCTCGACGAGTTCGTGCAGCGCCCGCCTTACCATTTCACGGCTTCGAGCCTGGGCTGTCAGGTGGTGCTGACCTACGCGGTCGCCAACCCGGAGAAGGTGGGCCGGCTCGTCTTGATCTGCCCGTCGGGCTTCCACGGCGACGAGAACCTGCCGATGATCGAGGGGGTCAGACGGAGCCGCTACGATAGCCTGGTCGCATCGGCGTTCCACGAGCCCCGATTCGCGGACGACAGGCTGGTCGGCGCCTTCGAGCGGAAATTCCAGGACCGTCGCTGGAAGAAGGGGGTTTTGCGGACGCTGCGGGGGACCGTCGGACATTCCGTGGAGCACCTGCTGCACCAGGTCGCCAGCCCGACCCTCGTGGTCTGGGGCGCGGAGGATCAGGTGCTCTCCGACGTCCCCGGCTCCATCCGCGCCGGCGATCGCATCCCGGACGTCCGCCAGGTCGTGATCCCTCAATGCGGACACGCGCCACAGATCGAAAAATCGCGACTCGTCAATAAGTTGATCGATCGCTTCCTGAACGACCGGCTCGGCCCGCTCCCCAGCGAGCTCGACCCGTCCGGATTCCTCGTCGCCGACGCCCCGTCCGAGGCGGCCCCGCGCCTCGCCTCCCCCTCTCCGCCCCCCCTGCTCCCTTCCTGACGCGGTGCCCATGAGCGACTTCACGCTGTTCCTCGGCAAGTTCTTGAGGCAGGGGACCGCCATCGCCAGCCTCGCGCCCAGCAGCCGATGGCTGGCGCGGGCCACCCTCCGCGGCATCGACTGGGACCGTCCGAACCTCGTCGTCGAGCTCGGGGCCGGGACCGGGCCGATCACCCGCGCCCTGGCCGAACGCACAGCCGGCCGCAGCCGTGCCCTGATCGTCGAGCGCGACCCCGACTTCGCAGCGATCCTCCGCGACCGCTACGGCGACCATCTCGACCTCGAAGTCGTCCGGGGGGACGTCCGCGACCTCGCCGACATGCTCCGCGATCGGGGAATCGAGCAGGTCGACCACATCCTCTCCGGGCTCCCGACCCCCTCGCTCCCGAAAGACCTGCAAACCAGCCTGTTCCGCGTCGTCCGGCGGGCCCTCAAGCCCGAGGGTTCGTTCAACCAGATCACCGAGATGCCGCTCGTCTATCGGGGCCTCTATCGCCGGTTCTTCGAGGACGTCCGGTTCGTCTTCGAGCCCCGCAACATCCCACCGGCCGGGGTCTACCTCTGCCGAAGGATCAAGCCCGAGGCCGTCACGTCGTGAACGAATCCTCGCTTCTGGCGATCCTCTCCGGGTCCGCCCCGGCCCGCCGGCTGGTCAACGCGGGTTTCCATGTCCATGCGAAGATGCGGATGCGAACGCTCGCCGCCCTCGATCCCGTCCGTGAGCAGCGGCGGACCTTGCGACGGCTGGTTTCTCAGGCCCGGCGCACCCGCTTCGGCCGCGACCACGGCTTCGACGCGATTCGTACCGTCGAGGAGTACCAACGGCGCGTCCCGGCGCGCACGTACGAGGCCCTCTGGAGCGAGTATCTCCGCGACCGTTACCCCGTCTTCGAAGACCTGACGTGGCCGGGGCGCATCCCCTACCTCGCGCTCACCAGCGGCACGACCCAGGGGGCCACGAAGTACATCCCGGTGTCGCGCCAGATGGTGCGATCGAATCGCAAGGCGGCGCAGACCGTGACGGCCGCCCACATGGCGGCCCGGCCCGGCTCGAAGCTCTTCGACGGCCGCGTCTTCTTCCTGGGCGGAACCACGAAGCTGGAGGAGCCCGCGCCGGGGGTCCGGCAAGGCGACCTGAGCGGCGTCGCGGCGATCGAGCTCGCGCCGGCCCTGCGGCCCTACACGTTCCCGCCGCTCGACCTCGCCCTGGAATCCGACTGGGACCGCAAGCTCGATCGACTGGCCGAGCGGAGCCTGGCGCACAAAATCACGCTGGTGAGCGGGGTGCCGAGCTGGCTCCTCATGCTCTTTCAGCGCGTGCTCGCCCTGAGCGGCCGGTCGACGATCGCCGAGGTCTGGCCCCACCTGGAGTTGGTTGTCCACGGCGGCGTCAAATTCGACCCGTACGAGGCGACGTTCCGCGAGACGATCGGCTCGGACGAGGTCCGGCTCCAGGAGACCTACCCCTGCTCCGAGGGCTTCGTCGCCTTCGGCGACCCGGAGACCGGGCTGCTGCGGCTCCTGGTCGATCACGGTATTTTTTATGAGTTCATCCCGGTCGCCGAGTACGAGCCGGAGTCGCCCCACGCGGGCCGATACTGGCTGGAAAACGTGGAAACGGGCGTGGACTACGTCCTGGTCGTCTCGACCTGCGCGGGGATGTGGGCGCACGTGATCGGCGACACGATCCGCTTCGAATCGCTCGACCCTCCCCTGCTCCGCTTCACCGGCCGGACCAAGTACACGCTCTCGGCGTTCGGGGAGCACCTGATCCACGAGGAGGTCGAGGCCGCACTCGCCGAGACGGCCGCCGCGACCGGGGCGACGATCCGCGAATGGCACGTCGGCCCTCGGTTCGCGGAACCGCTGGGATTCCATCAATATGTGATCGAATTCCAGGCTCGGCCGGGCGACCTGGCGACGTTCCGGTCGCGACTCGATGAAGACCTGCGCCGACGCAACGCCGACTACGACGCGCATCGACGGCCGGGCTCCGGCATCCCCGCGCCGGCCCTGATCGCGGCCCGTCCGGGAGCCTTTGAAGGCTGGATGAGGCGTCGAGGCAAGCTCGGCGGCCAGAACAAGGTTCCGCGCATGGACGCGGGGGGCGCCGCGACGCTCGACCTCGTCGACTACCTCCGCGAAGCGAAGCTGGTCGACGACGAGGCGCTGCCGGGCGATCCCCCGTGAACGGTCCCGCGACGCGTCGGCGCTTCAGGCCGCCTTCTTGTCGGCGACCAAGTCCGCGATCTGACGGATGGAGTCCAGGTGCTCCACGCCCGCCTCGTGGGCCTCGACCGTGATGCCGAAGCGCTCTTCCAGGTAGACGACCAGCTTGAGCGTCGTGATCGAGTCCAGGATTCCGCCGGTGATCAGCGGGGTCGACTCGGTCAGCTCGGACGGATCTTCACCGGGCAGGAACTCGTTCAGGATGAACGAGTGGACTTCTTTCTGGATCTCTTCCATGAGTACCTCTTGCTGAGTCGGCTTGCTGGGGAACGAACGAATCGGGGACCGATTCGCGATGCGTCAGTCGACGCCCGCGGCGACGACGTCGCCGATCGGCTCGGGGTCGGCGGCGACGAGATTCGGCGTCTCATACCGATGGAGAGTCGGGGGGGCTTCGAAAGCGTCCTGCAAGACGCGGCCTTCCATGAATCCGGGCGCCTCCAGGCCGAGGATCGCCAGGGAGGTCGGCGCCACGTCGTGGAGGCAGGCGTCGAGTCGCGGGCCGGGACGGACGCCCGGCGCGTCGATCGCCACGACGCCGTCGAGCCAGTGGGTGGCCGGCAAGCCGGGATCGGGTCGGAGGATCGTGTTGCGGTAGCGTTCGGACCACTTGGCCTGGGCCTGGTAGCCGTCGGCCGAGAGGGCGAAGACGTCCGGCATCCCCTGCTCGGCGGGGTCGACGCCGAAGCGGTCGGCCGTCGCGTAGACGTCCGCGAAGAGCTTCTCGCCGCGCTCGGGGTCTCGGGCGTCCTTGAGAAGGGCGACGATCTCGCGGAGCGCACGGTCCGCCGAGGCTCCCGGGACCGCCTCGCGGTTCAGGAAGACGTTGCCGCAGAGCTGGCCGAACGGGGCGAACGCGACCGTCCGCCGCCAGTCGCACGAGATCTGGCCGTCGATCGGGCGGACCTTGGCCGGCGCGGCCGCGCCGGGCTCGCGGAGCGCCCGCCAGCGTCGGAGGCGTTCGAGGAGCCGGATCGCGCGATACCGGAACCGGGTCCCGTAGACCCGCGTGCGCTGGAGGCCAGCCGCCCGGAGCATGCCGTTGACGTTGACCAGCGAGCGGCACGGGCCGAAGCCGTGATCGGAGACGACCACCACCGCCGCGTCTCGTGCGGCCGCCAGTTCCAGCAGCCTCCCGATGGAGGCGTCGAGTTCCCGGACGCAGCGTTCCACGGCGTCGGTGAAGCCGGCCTCGCGGATCCCGGTCTCGTCCACGTCGAAGTACGGCCACATCCGATGCTGGAGGCTGTCCAGGTTGTGATAGTGGACCATCATCGCGGTCCAGTCGACCTGGCCGTCGGCCTTGAGGGCCGCCTCGGCCTGGGCCCGGAAGATCGCGACGCAGCGGTCGGCCTGCTCGCGGGCCTCGTCGGCCGTCCGGGGGCGTCGCTTCCAGACGAGCTTGTTCGTGTAGGCCGGGACCTCCAGGCGGAGACGGCGGCCGAATTCGGGGCACTGGCCGAAGGCCCGCTCCGTGTCGGGGGCGTCGGCCCCGGCGACGAACAGTCCGCGCACCGGAGGTGCGGGATAGGTCAGGGGCAGGCCGAGGCTGACGACCGAGCCTCCGAGGTCGCTGAGGACTTCCCAGATCGTCGGCGTGCGGACGGTCGTCGCGTCGTGCTCGCGGATCGTCCCGTCGGAGTGGTCCAGGAAATTGAAGTCGTGGACCCCGTGGGTCAGGGGCGTGCAGCCGGTCGAGAACGAGGTCCAGGCGACGGGCGTGACCATCGGGTCGGTCGATCGCAGCCGGCCGACGGCCGAGCGTCGCCAGAGGCTCGCGAGGTTCGGCGCCCAGCCCCGGTCGAAGATCGGGTCGAGGATCGTTCGCGTCCCTCCGTCGAGTCCCACGAAGAGCACGCGCGATGAATTCGTCGGCATGGGCAACCGCCTCTGCTACCTCGTAGGCCCGTCCGGCTCGGTCCCACGGAATCCGCCGAAATCGCCGTCCTTGCCGATTCGACGGGCCGGAATCCTGTTTCGAGGCACCAGGACACTAGCTTTTGGGGAATCTTTGGTCAATCTCGACTTTCCTTCGAGCCCCCCGTCGTTTTCTGCCGATCCGGAAGGCTAGAGTCGCACGACCACCGGCATCGGGACTGATCTTGCGCCGGTGCGTCGGGGTCGGCCCCGTTTCCGAGTCTCCGAGGTGCCTGGCTTATGACCGCACGGAAGCCGACAGTCTCCCGCTGCTCGCGGAGGACCATGATCCTCGCGGGGCTGTCGACGGCCCTCGTCCTTTCGGGACCGGGCTGCGGTGGGCATCGCCTGCGTAAAGAGTCCGATCGCGTCCCTTATCGTGGCCTGATCGACCCCGACCAGGCGCGAGAGCTGGACAAGACCACGATGCCCAGGTACGTGGTCGAGCCTCCGGACGAGCTGGACGTCACGGTCAAGCCGTTGCCGGCCGACTGGGCCCCGTCGTCGTTCGTGGTGCAGGCCGACGGCCTGGTCGACCTGGGCCTCTACGGCGACGTCTACGTCGTCGGCCTCACCCTCGACCAGATCGAGGAGAAGGTCGCCCAGCAGCTCACGCTCGACGCCCTCAAGCGCGGACAGAAGCCGTCGGAGCCCTATCGGGTCTCGGTGCGGCTGAGTGCGTCCCAGAGCAAGCATTACTACGTGCTCGGGACGGTCGGAACCGAAGGGAAATTCCCGATCAAGGGGAACGAGACGGCCCTCGACGCCATCCTCCTGGCGGGGCTCAAGTCCAACAGCCTCCCCGAGAAGGCGTACCTCGTCCGTCCCCACTCCGCGGGGGGCGTGGACCAGGTGCTCCGCATCGACTGGTGCGCCATCAAGGATCGCGGCGACACCCTCACCAATTATCAGCTCTTCCCGGGCGACCGCATCGTCGTCCCCGGCACCCGGCCCCCCAGCCTGATCGCGACCCTGCTGGGCCGCTGAGCGCACGCGTAAGGGCCGGAGGACGAATCCTCCGGCCCTTGATCGATCACCGGCCGACGGCGGAGACGGTCAGACGTCGATCCGCTGGGGCATGGCGAGGACGGACGTCTTGAGACCCATCTTGTAGAAGAGGGCGTACAGGACGAAGCCGACGATGTACGCGGCCACCGGGGCGGCCGGCACGGAGGGGATCTGCGGGGCGACGGCGTGCAGGTTGGGCATGACGCCCACGAAGAAGCCGACCGCCCAGGCCAGCCAGCCGGCCGGGTTGAAGCCGGCGCGGGGGCCGCTCCAGCGACGCCCGTTGAGGAGGTAGTCGGCCGTCATGGCGCCGCAGATCGGCCCGAACGAGGCGCCGATGATCCCGAAGACGCCGGCGAGGTTGCCCGCGATCCCGGTCACCGCCAGGATGATGCTGACGAGCGTGCCAACGCCGACCGAGAGGTATGGGTTGATCTTCGGCATGACCGTCTTGAAGCTGTTCGCTGCGATGAACGACGAGAAGCAGGCACCGGGGAACGAGGCCAGGGTCAGGCCGATCATCACGATCTTGTAGAAGTTGTCGGACAGCCTCACCTTCAGGGCCGCCGTCATCAGGTTCTCGGTCTCCGGAATGGCGTTCGCCGCGCGGGCGCCGGCCACCACGATCACCGAGATCCCGGCCGTGACGATGATGGCGATGATGACGCCGACGATCCCGCCCAGCTGCACGTCGCGGGCGTCTCGGCTATTGGTGCCGAAGTCGACGCCGGCGGCGCCGGCCGTCCCGAAGAAGCCGACGATGAAGGCCATGATCGTGAAGATCGCGGCCATCGACCCGGTCTCGCCCTGGACGTCGACCGCGGGCTTGTAGCTGAACGCGGGTCCGCCGAACTGCACCAGGCCGATGATCAGGACGGCCAGGGGGATGATCGGCAGGAACGTGGCGACCTTGGCCACGTACTGGATCCCCTTGAGGCCGACGAACGCCGCCGCCGCCGCCCAGAGCACGGCGAGGACGTAGAACATGTTCTCGTCGCCGTTGAAGCCCTGCATCAAGGCGTCGGCCGACCCATAAGCGTTGACCCCGAGCCAGCCGAACTGGAGGGCACCCATGAGGAACCCCGGCATGATCAGGCTGCCGATCGCTCCGAAGGTCGACGAGCCGACCACGTAAAGGGGCAAGCCGGTCTTCATGCCCAGGAGGCCGGGCGCCAGGTAGAACAGGAAGTGGCAGATCAGGGCCCCGAGCACGATCCCGACCAGGCTGGCCAGCAGTCCGCCGACCGTCAGCCCGCTCCCCGAGATCGAGTTCCAGAACACGAACCAGAGGAAGACCCCCGCGAAGGTGGGGGCGGTGTTCGTGTACCAGGGCGATCGGTTCGAGACCGGGTTGGGCGTCGCGCTGGCGAGGTAATCGGGCAGCGGGCTCGTGGAGGGGATCGTTTGTGTGCTCATGTCGGTGTTCTGGATCGTCCCGGCGTGGAGAGGCGTTTGGGGTTGCGACGACGGTGCAGTAGACGACGCCCGGAAAGCGCTGTCAAGGGACTACTCGACGGCCTCGGGCCTCGCGGAGAGGCACCCCGGCGACGTGCGGAAATGAACGATGAGCCCCGCGCGATCGGGGACGCGGCGAGGCGGCCCGGAACGGTCGGGATCGGAGGACCCGCCCGGCGGAGTCATTCGCAATTGCTTTGATGACTCGCCATTGCCGAGCGGTCTCGGGTGCCACGCGTTCGTCCCCGAACCCGTGTCCATCCGATGCCTTGCGGCACGGGCTCGGGGACGACCCCATGGCACCCGAGGGCCGGTGATCGAGGCAATTTGGTATCAGGTCGCGCCTGGGCCTTCCCGCTCTCCGGAGCGGGCGCGGGCGTCGCGCTCGAACCAGTTGTCGTGGTAGTAGTGGTTCCCCGCGCCCCAGGCGAGGACGCTCGCCACGAGATACGCCGGGAGGAACGCGATCCCCCAGCGTTCCGCCTGCCGCACGTGCACCTGTTCGTGGGGACGAAGTACGTCGAGCCACCAGCCGTCGTAGCCCAGGATGACGTGGCCCAGCGTCATCGCGCCGAAGCCCAGGCCGCGGGCCATCCAGGTCGCGAAGCCGCCGTGGAACTCGAGGGCGCCCTCACGAACCCGGCTGCGACCTCCCGTCGCCAGAGTGAGTCCTCCCGCGATGAGACCGACCATCGTCGTCGGCGCGGCCCAGCTGTAAACGACGATCCGGGACGCCAGGCTGCGGGAGCTTCTCATCGCGTTCCTCCGGCCGGATCGGCGGACATGGTAGACTATGTTCTTTCGTCAACGACGACTCAAGACCCCGCACGCATCGGATTGCGAATCATCGTGAGCCCTCCCCATCCGACCCAGCCGCAACCTCTCCTCCAAGCCCCCGTCGTTCAGGCGCAGCTCGATCAGCCGTCGCCTCCGATTCGCGGCTGGTCGGCGAGCCTCGCGCCGGCGTACCTCGGCGTCCTCGCCTGGTTCCCGCTCCTCGATACGCTGGGGGGGATCGGTCCGAGCGGGGCGAGCGTCCTGTCTCGCTATCCGAGCGCGGTCCTCGCCCTGATCGCCTGCTATGGGCTGCTTTACCTGCCGCTCGCCCTGCAGGGTCTCCAGACGCGCCGACGGCTCACGGTGGTCGCGTCGGAGGCTTTCGGCGTGGACGGGGCCGAGTGGATCACGGGCGTCCTTTACGGCCTGTTCGCAGCCGTATGGGGTGCGATTGCGATCGCCTATTCGGTCCGGCTGACGCTCATGGGGCTCGCGGCCTGGGGACTCGTCAATCAGGATTCGCTGCTTTCAACGAGCCTGGGCGGGGTCCCCCTGGAAGGACCGCTCGCGTTGACGGCGCTGGCGTTCTGGACGTTCATCATCGCTTCGGCCAATGGGCTGGGGCTGATGAACGTCATCGCGGCGATGATGCGGGTCTACTCGCCGTTCGCGGCCTTGGTCCTCATCCTGGCCGCCGCCTGGTGCGGGCTCCAGTCGCCAGCGAGCGTCTCCCCGGGGGCGGCGAGCGTGGCTTCGGCGGGCGGAGCGACGCTCCTGGAGCCGAGGATTTTCCAGTTCGTTTTCGGGGCGTTCGCCTTTGCGGGACTGATGGCCGTGGAATGGGGGGGAGCGGTGCGCGACCGCCGCGACGTGCGTCTCGGTGGTTGGATCGGCATCCTGGCCCCGGGGGCGGCCACCTTGCTCGCGGCCCTGGTTCTGTCGGCGACCGGCGGCGCGGGATCGATCCGCCTGGCGATCGCCGATGGGCTCGGGGGTTCGACGGGCCCCCGGATCGCGGGGGCCCTCCTGCTGCTGTTCGGGCTCTCGTCGCTTGCCCCGGCGTGCTACGCATCAGCCCTGTTCACGCAGCGGCTGAGGGGCCACTGGCCGGTGCTGCGGGGATGGACCGGGGTCTGGTTGGCCGGGCTCCTGTTCTTCCTGCCCGGAGCGACGGGCCTGGCGTGGCGGCTGGAGGCGATCGCGACGATCGCTGGGGCGTTCTTCGCTTCGGCCGGGGGAGTCCTGGCGGCGGACGTCCTGCGAAGTCGAGGCCGATGGACGGGCCTCCGTTCCGGATGGCACGCGCCTGGGGCCGGGGCCTGGGTTCTGGGCGTTTCGGTCGGGCTCGCGCCGCTGGCCGGCGAGTGGCTCGACGCCGCTTGGCTCCGATCGGTGCAACCTGCGGCCCTGTTCGCGTATGTCGTCTCGGGGGTCGCCTATCTCGTCGCGAGTCGAGTCGGGACGTCGCTGGCGTCCGTCGAGCCCGTGCCGACGGCGGTCACCGAGGCCGCTTCATGACTTCCGACCCCGCTCCGGCCGACGGGGGCATGTTCCGGTCGCTCTCCAACCGGAACTATCGCCTGTATTTCGCGGGCCAGGGCGTGAGCCTGATCGGCACCTGGCTGCAAGCTGCGGCGGTCCGTTGGCTGGTCTATGAGCAGACGGGCTCGGCCGACCGGCTCGGCGTCATCGAGATGGCGAACCTGATGCCGGGGCTGGTCGTCGGCCTGTTCGCCGGGGCCATCTCGGATCGGGTCGCTCCTCGCGCGATGATCCTGGCGATGGAAGTCGGCCAGATGGCCTGCGCCTTCGTACTGGCGAGCCTTGTCGCCGCCGGGACGATCCAGTTCTGGCAGATGGCCGTGATCCTGGCGACGGCCCGGGTCTGCGTCTCGTTCGAGCTGCCGAGTCGGCACGTCTTTCTCTACGAGCTGGTCGGCCCGGAGCGTCTGACGAACGCCATCGCCCTGAACGCCGGGATGTTCAACGCGACCCGCGTGATCGGGCCGGCCCTGGCGGGCGTGGGCTTCGCGGTTCTGGGCGCGGCGGGCTGCTTCACGCTGAACGCCGTGAGCTACCTGGCCGCGATCGCCTCGGTCCTGGCGATCCGTGTCCCCCCGCGGACCCGCGCGGGCCTGTCCAGCGGGGCGGCCCTGCGCGACGTGATCGCCGGCCTGGTGTACCTACGAGGCGAGCGGCGGATCTCCGGCCACCTGGCCTTGATGGGATTCTTCGGCCTGATGGGCATGGGTTACGAGGCGATGACGCCCGTCTTCGCCCGGACGATCCTCGGGGTGGACGTCGGCGGGTACAGCGTCTTGCTCGCCAGTGGGGGGGCCGGGGCGACGCTCGGGGCCCTGACGGTGGCGAGGATGGGGGACGACGTCCGCAAGGAGCGGATGGTCGTTTACGGCATGCTCTGCTTCTCAACGTTCCTGCTGGCCGCCTCGCTGTTCCCGATCTGGTCTTCCCCGACATGGCCGTCCCTCGCCCGGCTGGGGTCGGGCGCGGTTTGCCTGTTCGGAGCCTGGTTCGGGGCGGCCTTCTTCTACTCGTCCACGCAAACCCTGATCCAGATGCGGATCCCCGCCCAGCTTCGGGGCCGGATCATGGGCGTCTGGATGGTCGTCTTCTCCGGCTCGGTGCCGCTCGGAGCCCTGTGGACGGGCCGCGCAGCGTCGATTTGGGGCGTCTGCCCGGTGATGGGCTGCTCGGCCGCCGTCTGCCTCACGACCGGGGCGCTGCTGCTCCTGCTTCAGGGCCGTGACGACTCGTCGAAGGTGAGGCAGGGGGCCTGAAAAAGAGAAAACCCCGAGGGGATCCCCGGGGTTCGTCAGGCTCGGCGAGGGCGTCCGGTCCGCGAAGGGCGGGCCGTCGGCGATCAGCTCCGCTTACGGCTCTTGTCGCAGGACTCCGCTTCGAGGGCGTCCTTCTTCTCGTTGATGTTCGGGCTCTGAGGCGACATCTCGGCGTTGAGCGCCGTGAATTCCTTCCACTCCTCGGGGAGGTTGTCCTCGTGGAAGATGGCCTCGACCGGACACTCGGGGACGCAGGCCTCGCAGTCGATGCATTCGTCCGGATGGATGTACAGCATCTGGGCGCCTTCGTAGAAGCAATCCACGGGGCAGACCACGACGCAATCCGTGTATTTGCAATCGAAGCAGGGCTCTGCGACGACGTGAGCCATGAACGGACTCCTCAAACTATCAATCGGATCGAACCAGGCAGGGAGAGGCCGCCCGCGCGGCAGCGGCCCAGCAAGATAGCAATCTTAGGGTCGTCGCGTCGGGTGGTCAAGAGATGCAGGCGGGGCCTGCGGCGGGGGCGTGGGCCCCCACCGGCCGCGATCGATCCATTCGTCAAGGCTTGACGCGCTTGGCCCCGGTGATGGTGATCGGCTTCACGGGGACGTTCTGGAGGCCGCCACGATCCTGGACCGGGGTCTTGGCGATGGCGTCGACGACGTCCATGCCCTCGACGACCTTGCCGAAGACCGTGTAGCCGCCGCCGTAGGTGTCGAGGGGGGCGTTGTCGGCGTGGTTGATGTAGAACTGGCAGGTCGCCGAGTTGGGATTGTTCTGCCGCGCCATGGCGATCGTGCCGCGCTTGTTGGACAGGCCGTTGCTCGATTCGTTCGGGATCGCGGCGCGGACGCCTTCCGTCTTCTCGCGGAGAGTGGCGTCGTGGCCTCCACCCTGGATCATGAAGCCGGAGATCACCCGGTGGAAGATCAGGTTGCTGTAGAAGCCGTCGTCGACGTACTTGAGGAAGTTCTCGACGGTCTTCGGGGCCTTCTTGGCGTCGAGTTCGACGACGATCTTCCCCTCGGTGGTGTCGATTTCCACGCGGGGGTTCTCGTCGGCGCCCTGGGCGCCGGCGGGCGTGCTGAAGGCCAGGCAGGCGCCCAGGCCGAGGATCATCCCGCAGATCAAGGTCGTCGAGATCATGGTGCGTCCAGACGTCGTCACGTCGTTCTCTCCGTGTTCGCGTTCGCGAGACCGTCGCCGAAGGGCCGGGCGACGGCCCTCCCCTCGGCGCGAAAACTCAATCCCGCCAACCTAACACGGCGGATCGCGGCTGTCGAGCGAGCGCGCCGAGCCGCCAGGCCGGGCCGCGCTCAGGCGTCGCGGCGGCAGACGAAGCAGTCCTGATGCGCGTCCCAGGCGGCGTCGCCGTGCTGGACGAAGGTCAGCCCCTCCACGGCGCGGATCTGGTCGAGGACCCAATCGACGTGGGAGACCGACGTGCCGTAGTGCCACTCGGTCCCCGGATACCGGACGTAGCCGAAGCGGTCGCGGTCGTAGGCCGAGGCCAGTTCCGCAAGGGCCGCATCGTCATGGCCGTAGTGGAAAGCCCGGGTCGCCATGAATTCGTGGGCGCGGCGGCCATGGGTCGTGAAGATCAGGACGCCGCCGGGCCGCAACGCGGCGTGGAAGGCCCTCAGGAAGCGCACCCACTTCGGGCCTTCCAGGTGGGTGAACAACGACCCGACCCAGACGAGGTCGTAGTGCCCGGCCCGGACGGGGATGTCTTCCGGGTCGTCGCACGAGTAGACTGGAACGGCGTCGAACGTGGAGGCGCAGAAGTCGACGCCCTCGCGGCTCATGTCGCAGGCGGTGATCTCGGCGTTCGGGAAGCCCATCCGGAGCCAGCGGATGACGCGGCCCTGCCCGCAGGGGAGGTCCAGGATGGTCTCGACGCCGAACGGGCTGGCGCCCGCTTCGGTGCGACCGGCGGCCTTCAGGCCCTCCTGGATGCAGTCGAGCGCCGAGCGGCCGACGCGGAAGTAGTGCTCCATCCCCGCGAAGTCCATCTGCTCGTGCGGGGACAGCGTGCGGTTCAGCGTCTCTTCGGCCGACTGGTTCATCCCTTCAACTCCCGGCGGGCCCCGACCTGGTCGCGCGGCCGGAGACTCTCCCTCGGCCGTCCAGGTCGGACGCGGCCCACCTTAACGATCGTCGCGACTCTGGCAAGGCCGGAACGCCGAAGGGCGGCGAGGGTCTCCCCCGGCCGCCCTTCTTGCGACGATCTCGATGACGCGATCCGGGGGCGGCTCAGCGCCCGTCGACGTCGATCTGGTTGACCAGCCGCACGGCCTCATCGGCCATGTCCGGGCTGAGCTGGTCCTTCGAGGCGATGGCCTTCGACAGGTGATCCTTGGCGCGGTTGCCGCGGGCCTTGTCGGCGGCGATCAGCTTGCCGTAGTGGTAGTGCAGCACGGCCAGCTCCGGGGATCGCTTGAGCCCTTCCTGGTAGGACTCCTCGGCGTCGGCGGGACGGCCGACCGATTCCTGGATGGCGCCCAGCGTGTCGTAGAACTCGCCGGGGAGGGCGGCCGGGTTGGCCCGTGCGACCAGGGCCTGCGCGAGTTCCAGGGCCTCCTGGCTGCGGCCCAGGGAGCTGTGGAGCACCCAGGCCTTGTTGTTGACGGCCTCGATCGACCCCGGCTGGAGCTGCAGGACGCGGTCGTACTGCTCGACGGCCCGCTCGAAGTAGGGCCGGGCCTTGTCCGGGTCCGGCTGGCTTTCGGCGAGGGAGAGGAGCAGATCGCCCAGGTTCAGGTGAGAGACCGGCGAATCGAGGAGCGTCGCGGCCTTCTCGGAGAGCGGCAGGGCCAGTTCCAGTCGGCGAGCCTTGTGGAAGCCGACCGCCGCGGCCAGGAGGGTCGTCCCCTTGGCGTCGCGGTTGGCGATCTCGGCGGCGAGCCGCTTGGCCTCTTCGAGCCCGGCGGGGCGTGCGGCCGGGCTGGCCGGGTCGGGCTCGGCCAGGAGCTGCACGTACTGGGCGACGATCGAGGGGTCCGCCGGTTCGGCGTCCAGGCCCCGCTTCAGCGCGGCGAGGGCCGCCGGGCGGCGATTCCGCTTCAGCTCGATATCGGCCATCACCTGATAGGCGTCGGCGAACTTGGGATCGGCGGCGAGGGCCGCTTCGAGCTGGCTGACGGCCTTCGTCCGCGAGGCCTCGCGCTGGGCGTCGCTGACGCCCGAGGCGTCGAGGGCGCGGGCCTGGAGCAGGACCGCCTCGCGGCTCCCCTTCTCAACGCCGAGGACGTAGTCGGCCTGCTGGAGCGCCTCGTCGACCTGGCCGACCTTGAGCGCCGCCTTGCCGAGCGAGACCCGGACGTCGAGGCGACGGGGCTCACGCTCGACCGCCTGGGCGTAGGCCTTGGCGACGTCGATCGGGCGGTTCTGCGAGGCGAACAGCCGGGCCCGCAAGATCGGACCGACCGACGAGTTCTTGGCGACCCTGTCGATCTCCTCGGTGATGCTCACGGCCTGCGTGTAGTCGCCCCGGCGAGCCGCCTGGTCGCACTCGGCCTGGAGGATGGCGAGGTTGGTGGGGAACTTCGTCCGGTACTCGCGGATGAGGTTCGCCGCCTTCTCGTCGAGCGAGCGGAGCTTCGCCTCGTCGCCCGCGGCCATCGCGTCGGCGGCGGCCAGGGAGACCACCTCGACGAGGCCGGCGGCGAGGTTGCCGTCGCTGGGCGACTCGGAGACGAGGCCCTGGAGCATCCGCTCGGCGCCTTCGTAGTCCTTCTGATGACGGTAGACGTCCACGAGCATGCGACGGTAGACGCCGGTCGAGTCGTCCTTCGCCTTCGATTCCACGAATTGCAGGCCCTTGGCCGGATCGCCCCCCTTGGCGAGGATCAGGTACTTCGCCTGGACGAGCGGAATCGACGTCGGCTGGGCCTCAAGGCCCTCGTCGACGACCCGGATGGTCCGCTCGGCGGAAGTCTCCATCGGGGGCGTCTCGTTCTCGACGGCGGCCATCATCAGGTAGAGGACGTCGGGGGCTTTCTCGCCGTCCTTCGAGAGCAGGTCGACGGCCTTCCTGAGGAGCGCCGTCGCGTCGTCGTACTGCTTGGCCTGCATGTGAAGGAATGCGCGGGTGACGACGGCCGAAGCGTTCGTCGGGTGGTCCTTCAGGACGAGTTCGAGCTGGGCGAGGGCGGACGAGGCTTCGTCGTGCTGGCGATAGAAATTCGCGGCGCGGACGCGCTCGTCGGGGTTGGGCGGGTTCGTCTCGTCGCCGAGCAGCGAGGCCAGTTCCGCCTTGGCGACGGGCCACTGCTTCTTGGCGACGAGGGCGGTGACCAGCTGCCAGCGGTCGGCGCGGGTCAGGGCGCCCGACTCGTTGTTCCGCTTCAGCTCCTCGAATCGTCGGATCGCGTCATCGACGTTGCCGTTCTGGAGCGACAGGTTCGCCAGGGCGGACTGGGCGGCCGACATGAGGGTCACGCCCGCCTCGACCTCCTTGCTGGGCCGGTCGCGGACGATGCTCTCGAGGGCCTTGGAGGCCTCGGCGACGGAGCCCGAGCGGCCGTCGAGCTGAGCCTTCCAGAAGGCGACGATCTTGTTCTCGGGGTCCTTCTTGAGGGCCTCGTCGAAGTGGGCGATGGCCGCGGCGATCTCGCCGCGCTTCAGGGCGAGCTGGCCTTCGAGGATGTCGCCGGTGGCGCCTTCCTTCCAGCGGCTCCGGACCTTGGCGACCACCGCGGCGGCGGCGTCGAGGTTGTTGCGGCTCATCTCGAGCTGGGCGAGCTGGACCCAGGGGGCGGAGCTATCCGAACGCTCGCCCAGCTCGGCCAGGAGCTTGCGGGCGTCGTCGACGCGGTCGAGCGAGTCGTTGAGGATCTGGGCCCGCATCATCGAGAGGGTCACGTCGTCCGGGTGCTGGACGAGGAACGCGCCGAGCGACTTCTCGGCGTCGTCGGCCTTGCCGTCCTTGGCGAGGAACGCGGCCTCGAGGCCGGCGATCTCGGAGGCGTTGGGGAACTTGGCCTTGGCGGCGGCAAGTTGCTTCCGGGCCTCTTCCTTCTTGCCTTGCTGCTCCAGGATGAGGACCGCCAGGTTCTCGGCCGCCGGGGGGGCCTGGCCGGTCTTGCGGAGGGCGTCGATCCGCGCCATGGCCTCGTCGGGCCGACCGCGCTGGACGTCGATCTGGGCGAGCCGGAGCGTCGAGCCGCCGTCGGACTTATCGCCGAGCTTGGCGACCTTCTCGAACTCCTGAGCGGCCCGTTCAAGGTCTCCGGGCCCTCGGCGGGCCTGGAAAAGCTCGCCGCTGAGCTGGTGCAGGACGACCTTCATCTCGCCAGGGATGGTCCCCTGGGCGAGCTGCTTGGAGAGCGAATCGATGATCGGCGCGGCTTCCTCGGGGTATCCGGCCTGGAGGATGGTCCAGGCGGCCCAGAACTCATACTGGGGGTCGAGGCTGGACATCCTCAGGGCGTTCTGGAGGTACTGGCGCCCCAGCGACTGCTCCTGATTGAGCACCAGGGCGACGCCGTAGCGGGCCTGCGCCTCGGCGACCTCGGGGAGCTGTTGGGCGGCGGCCTTGAGGTGCGCCAGCGCGCTGGCCCGGAGCTTGGGCTGGGGCTTGGCCGGGGCGTCGGCCGGATCGGGCTTCTTCGTCGCCGAGGCGACCACTCCCGATTCCTCCAGCTCGACGGCCCCCTGGAAGAGGTGCCCGAGCCCCTGATAGCGGGGTTCGGCCGCGGCCAGCAGGGCCTGGATGTGGGGAGCGGCCTTCGCCACCCGCGCCGAGTCGTCGGCCTGGACCAGCGCCATCTCGGCGCCGACGGTGTGGAGCCCGAGCACGATCAGCGAGGAGCTGGGCCGTAGCGCGAGGGGCGAGGCCAGGGCCTCGTTGACAACCTGGAGGCAGCGGTCGCGCTGGCGGCGGAACCGGAGGTGGTCGGCGTAGGTCAGATAGATCTGGTAATCGACCAGCTCGCCCGCCTTCCGACTCGTCTCGAAGAGGGTCGCGAGCTGCTGCTCGATGGTCTCGATCAGGGCCTCGGTCGTGGCGTCTCCCTCGACCTGCGACATCCGCACGAGCGAGCGCTGGGTCTGCTCCAGGAGGTAGCTCAGGCGGGTGGCCCGCTGCGAGCCGGGCTCGGCGGAGGCGAGGAACCGATCGGAGAGGGCGACCATCCCCTTGACGATCTCGGCCCGGGCGGCCGGATCGGACTCGTTCTGGACGTCGAGGGCGGCGAGCCGGAGCTTGGCCATGAGGTCGGTCGGCGCGGCGTCGTCGGCCAGGGCGAGCTTTCGGCCCGCGGCCAAAGCCGCGTCGCGGCCGGGGGCGTCGTTCGTGGCGACGGCCAGGCGGGCCTGGGTCAGGAGCCTGCGGACCTCGGGGGCCTCGCCGGCGACAAGGCGGTCGTACAGCGTCCGCACCTCGGCGAGGTTCGGAGTGCGGGACTCAAGCCCGTCGAAGGCCAGCACGAAGGCGGCGTCGAGGTTCTCGGGGTCGATCGTCGCGACTTCCTTCGCCCAGTAGACGGCGTCCGACGCGACGTCGTCGGCCATGGCGAGCTGGAGCAGACGGACCCGAGGCCCCTTGAGGTTCTTATCGAACTTCACCGCCTTGATGAGGTGGTCCGTGCGTTCGGTCCGCAGGGCGTCGCGACGCTCGGCGGGGGCGGACTTCAGCATCTCATCGTAGAGTTCGGCGAACTCTTCATGGATCGCGGAGTTCTTGCTCTCCGACTGGAGCGCCTGCTTGAAGTAGATCTCGGCGTCCGCCAGTCGCCCGGCGTCGCGCGCCGTCCGAGCCTGTTTGAGCACGCTCTGCGAGGAGGGGGGGGCGAGTGTGGACGAGATCGCGATCACGCCGACCACGGCGACCGCGACGAAGAGTCCCGAGAGGATCAACAGAGGCTTCCAGCGGACGGTCATCGGGCTAGTCTCCTTCAGCTCGAGGTGCCGGGCCGACCCGTAGGCGGGATCCGCGACGCTGAACCTTCCGGGTTCGCGCGCGGCGCCTTGCGAGTCGGGCGTTGTGTGTCAGAGGAGATCGAAATCGGCGTCGACGGGACGACGCGGGTTCCGCCGGGAGGCGGGGACGGGGGGCGTGGTGCGATGTCCAGCGAGGGGAGTGGCGTTAATGCGCGCCCGACCCGGCCTCAAAGTCGCAATCCTTTGCCGTAGCGTCCCTGCATCGAGGCAATGCTCAAAATAGGGCTTCCCCTCCCCGAGTTCAAGCCGACTTTCCGCAACCCGGAGATTCCGCAGATCGTGCATGCCCGGAGCGGCCCGTCTGGCCTGGCCGCTCGACGCCGACGATTCCCATCCCGGGTCGATCTGCGGTTGGATTTTCCTTGCCGTGCGAACCGCGTCGACGCCAGAGTGAGTCGGAACCCCCGGGAACCGCCCATCGGCCGGATCGAGCCCTCGATCGAAGGCGTTCGTCCAGCCGGATCGCCGAGGAGGTCGGTTCGGCGAGCGAACTCGCCCCGACCGGACGATCGATCAACCTGGAGAGCGGGGCTCGATGAGCACATATCGATTCTTCCTTCTGGCCGTCGTCGCAACGCCTCTCGCGGCCCAGGCTTCAGAGCGGACCTATGAAGGAAGACCGATCTACGCCTGGATCCTGGATATCGGAAGCGAGGACTTCGATATCCAGGATCGGGCGTCGATGACGCTTCGCCGCGTTGGGCCGGAGGCCGCCGCATCGCTCCCGGAGATCGTGGCCCTGCTCGACGACCAATCAGGGCCCGTGCGCGCGGCGGCGGCCGAGGTCCTCGGTCGCATGGGACCGGCGGCGAAGGCGGCGGCCCCCCCGCTCATCAAGGCGCTGAGATCCGTCCGGATCGACCGTCGGAACGTCGGCTTTGAGCGTCTCGAGGATCCGCTCTTCGTCTTCAGGGTCGTTCGGAGTCTCGGCCGAATCGGTCCCGAGGCCGCTGGAACGACGGCCGCCCTGATCGACGCAATCGGTCCCCTCAAGTCCGATCAGGAGATCCTCAAGGAGGTCTTCTTCGCCATCGCGAAGCTCGAACCGGAGCCCCTGCCGATCCTGATCGCGAAGGGCCTCAAGCATGAGGACCTCATGGTCAAGGCGGCCTGCCTGGAATTCCTGGGCTGGCTTGGGGAAGAGGCGGCGCCCGCCCTGCCGTCGCTCTTGGAACTCTATCAAGAACAGGGCGAGTTCGCCGAGGCGTTGAGAATCAGCCTGGGCGAGGCTCTGGGCTCGATCGGTCCCGCAGCCAAGGCCGCCCTCCCCTTGCTGGCCAGGGAAGGGGACGTCGCCGCCCTGCTTCGGATCGCCCCCGAGGACCCGCTCACGCTCCAGACGGTCCGCGAAAGACTAGAATCCAGGGATGAGCAGCTTCGCCTACCCGCGGCGCTCGCCCTCGCCCGATTCGACCCGATGTCGCAGAGCGCCCTGTCGATCCTGGGGGAACGGTTCCCGGTCATGGCCGCTCCCCCCGCCGACCGAGCCTTGATGGATCTCACGAGCCTGCCGCCGATCCTGGCCGAGATCGACCGCGATGGACGAGTCGCGATCCCCGCCCTGGTGAACGCGCTACGGAGCAACGACGGGAATACGCGCGCGGAGGCGATCGTGGCCCTCGGTTCGTTCGGTCCACGCGGGAAGGAGGTCGTGCCGACCCTCGTCGCGCTCCTGAAAGACGAAGCCGAGTACATCCGTCGGGACGCCGCCTGGGCCCTGGGGTCGATCGGCCCCGACGCGAGAGCCGCAATCCCCGACCTGATCGCCGCGACGAAGGACGAAGGCTCGGACGTCCGCAAGATGGCCTGTAAATCCCTGGCGAAGATTGATCGCGACGGTGAAACCTCGCTGCCCGCGCTTCGCAGGGCGATGCAAGACGAGAATCCGTGGGTCCGGGACGATGCAACCTTCGTGATCGGCTCTCTGGGAGAGAAGGCGAGGCCCGCCGCGCCGGAGCTACGAGCGATGATGAAAGAGCACAAGTCCGTCGCCGCGGCCTATTCGCTCTGCCGGATCGGCGAAAACGTCCCCGAAGACCTCGAGACGTTGATCGGATTCATCCCTCGACACGACTCGGCGGAGCAAAGCCTGCTGGCGCCCGTGGTGTTGGCCCGCCTCGGCCCACAGGCGCAGGCAGCGACCCCGGCGCTCATCAAGGAGTTGGAGAGTCATAGGTCGCCCGAGGAACTGTTGTGGGACGAGTCCTCGGTCATGGCTCTGGGCCGGATCGGTCCTCAGGCGAAGGCCGCGGTTCCGATCTTGAAGGCGCGAATGCAAGACCAGGACGGCCCCCTCCGCGACTGGTGCGCGATCGCACTGAGCCGCATCGACCCGGACGCCGAGAACGCCTTTCCGACACCCGACGCCCTGCTCGATCGGGAAGCCCGCCATCGCCGCCGGATCGCGCGACTCGAGGCGACTCAGTACACCCTCATCGCGGCGCTCGGCGGCATCCATGACGTGCCGGAAGGAGGGCGCGAGAGCGTGCTCCTGATGCTGGGGAACCTCGGCCCGCAATCGAACCAGTACCCGACGTTCCCCATGTACGTCGGCTGTCGCGTGGACGAAGCCTTGGTCCTCGCCGTGACTTGCTGGGCCGCCGCGCGGACGAACCCCGGGACGGGGGCCTCGGTTCCGCTCCTCATCGAAACCCTGAAGCACGAGGACGCCTTCGTCAGGACGACGGCCGCGTATGCGCTCGGCGGCCTGGGGACCTCGGCCAAGGCGGCAGCCCCGGCGCTTCGGAACGCCCAGGCCGACCCGGAACGGAGCGTCCGGGATTGGTCCAAACGAGCCCTGGAGCGAATCACGCCTTGACCTGGATCCGCGCGTTCAGGAATCCGGGTCGGCGTCGTCGGCGCTCGCCGTCGCGCTCGCGTCGGGCTCGAGACTGCGATCGGCCGAGGGATCGTCCAGCATCGGCGAGCGCATCCGGTTCGACTTCTCCTTGAGAGGTCCCCGCCTGAAGAAGGCCCCGATGAAGCCGGCCGCTCGCGCCCGGGTGGACGGGCTCTCGGTCCGCTCGCCGTAATCCTTGCCGTAGGGCGAGGCGTCCTCGATCACCTTGTTGAACTCGGCCGCGACCAGCAGCTCCACCGCACAGAGCCAGATCCAGCTCATCAGGACGATCACGCCCGCCAGGGAACCGTAGGTCGCGCTATAGTCGCCCCAACGCTGGACGTAGTAGCGGAACAGGTAACTCACCGAAACCAACAGGATCGATCCCAGCAGGCTGCCGGGCGTGATCCACTCCCAGCGCTGGTCCGCGTCCGGCGCGAAGTACATGGCGGCTGCGAAGCTGATGAGGATGAGGCCGAACACCGTCAGGGCGTGGGCGAGCGTCAGGAGGTACGCGGAAGCCCCCTCCAGTCGCAGGAAGCCCAGGATCTGGGGCCAGAGAAGGGTGCTGGCCAGGACGAGGATCAAGAGGATCGCCTCCAGCACCGCCATAAACAGGGCGATCAGCCGCTGTTTCCAGTAAGGCCGCCGCTCCGTCACGCGCATGATCCGGTTGACCGCGTCCATGACCGAGACGAACAGGCTGGAGTTCAGCCACAGCAAGGCGAACGTCCCGAACGAGATCAGACCACCGCTGGGACGGCTGCGCATGCTCTCGAGTTCGCCGACCAGGAGCTTCGTGGCCTCGGGCGGGAAGATCCCCTCCAGCAGCGTCGTCGGATCGACCTGCTTGTCGCGAGAAATCCAGGGAAGCACCTCGGCTGCGAGCATCACCACGAGGCCGAGGAACGGGACGAGGGACGCGATGGCGTAGAAGGTGATCGCCGCCGCCCGCGTCATCAACTCGTCTTCGTTGAGCTTCGTCCAGGTCCGTCGCAGCGCTTCCTTCAGCGACAAGCCGCCGAGGTCCATCGCGGAACGGAACCTTCGCTTCGATGCGTCCATCGTCGATCGCCTCGCCGTCTCGCGTTCACCTAGCCACGTCGCACGGTCAATGCAAACGGGGTGCCCGAACCGGCCGTCAGCGGCGAATCGTCCGCGACGGCGCCAGTGACATGAACGCGTTGCGGTGCTGGTCATCGGGGAACCAGTAGCTCCGCCCGGCCATCGTCAGGCTGTAGCGGGGATCACCCGGAACGAGGACGCCCGCCTCGGCCAGACAGTGCGGGCAATTCCCCTGCTCCTCGACGCCGACCGTCGCATATCGATCCGGATCCCCGACGAATCGGAGCCGGTCCTGCTTCGAGGCGCAAAGGTAGAGGCGTCCCTTGTAGAGGGCCCCGAACCGGGGATCGCCGGGGGCCTCCTTCCCCTGGTCGAGTTGCTCGACGGGGCATCGTCCGTTATTGGCCGGGACGTAGCGATCGGGGTCCCGGCGGAAGAGGTTGAAGGTCACGAGATTGGCGAACTTGTAGACGCGTCCCTGATGCGCCACGGCGTATTCCGCCTGCCCCTCGACGAGGCGCTTCTCGGCGACCAGGCTCACCGGGCAATAGCCCGAGAGTTCCACGTGTTCCTCGATCTTCGAGGGCTTCTCAACCTTCGCGATCTGAATTTGGGAAGGCTCGGGAGGACCGACGAACTCCCGCGCGAGTCGGGGGGCGTCGGCCAGATCCTCCACGTTGTGGCGAGGGGCCCGGCTCGCGACGGCGCGGCCGAGGAGGCCGTCGAGGTCCTCGGGGCCGAGATAGCCCTGATGGACGCCCAGCACGTTGCGCGAGGGATCGACGAGGACCGTGGCCGGGAGGCCCGTCAGGCCGAAGCTCAGCGCCAGGTCTTCCTGGACGTCCGCCCGGAGCTTGACCGCGACGAAGTCCGACCGCGACCGTGCCACGACGGCGGGGGCCGGGAAGCTGTCCTGCTCCATGCGGAGGCAGTTGGGGCACCAGGGGCCCGTGAACTGGATCCAGAGCAGGCGATCGGACGTGCGGGCTTCCTCAAGCGCCTGACCGTAATCGGAACGCCAGGCAAGTCCGTCGTCGGGCGGCGCGTCATCGCCGAGGGAAGTGGGGATCGGGGCCGTCCACGCCAGGGCGAGCAGGGCGCCCAGACGCACGAGGCGCAGGGGGGATCGGTGGGGAGGCATCGGATCTCCTCGTCGACAGTCGAATCGCGAAGATGTCGTGATTGAGTGAACGCCCGGGAACCGGACGCACTCCATCCGTGGAGATACCGCTCTGCTAAGTCGAGAGGCGCCATGCCATTGGCGACGGACCCGGATGCTCTCCAGGTCCAGGGTCGTTTATCGGCGCGACGGCTCCACGCCTGGAGCGAATTCGGGACGACGATCGGGCCGGAAACGAACTCGGCCTGCACGATGGTTGCAGGCCGAGGGATGCGCGAAATCGGCGCATTCGCGCGGGGGGAAACGAACAGGGGGCGGGGCTCAGACTCCCCTTCGAGACCTGCGAAGGCTGACCGGGGGCTGGAGGACTTCGGCGATCAGGGCCATCTCGCGCAGCCGGGGTTGGTCGGCGATCATCCGACTTAGTTCCTGGGCGGTCAGGGAGGGAGGGACGACGTTCGACGCGACGGTGGCGGCGGCCGACGAGGCGTTCCGAAGCGAAGTGTCGCCAAGGGCCGTGAGTTTCGACGTGAGCGGGGAAAGGTCCATCGGCTTGCCCCGATTCAGGGCCATCGACTGACCGACCTGCTCAGAGAGCACGCGCTGCGTGGCAGGATCCTCGCCGAGCGGACGCTCCCCTCTCGGCTCCTGACGGCGGCTTCGGGACGGCTTGCGCGCGGCCGCGGGGCGAGGGCTCGATCGGGGTCCGGAAACCGGCGCGGACCCGATTTGCATGCGACTGACGGGATCGATGAACACGAGCTCGTCGTCGATGACGTAGACGTCGGCCGCAGGCTGCCCATCGGCGGCCGCCTGGCGTCCGATCCGACGCGGGGGCGTCGGCGCGGAAGAGGGCGACGGCCTGGGGACGCGATCGGGCGTCCACGCCCCGCCCTCCTCCGAGCCGAGATCCGCCGTCGATCGTCTCGACGCCGAGGGCGCAGGCGACTCGCCGTCCCGGATCCCGGCGGTCTCCTCGCGACGGGCCGCGGGCCCCAGGGCGTTGGGCCCCGGTCGACCTCCCGGTCGGGCCGGTCGCTGCGGCAGCGGCTGGCCCTCCCGGTTCAGGAGCGAGGTCAACGCCCAGATTGCCAGGAAGATCAGGGGCACGATGAACTGAGAGATGGCTTCGAGCCTACCCATCGGCTGCAACTCCTGCGATCACGAGGGGCGGGGGCGGGGGCGGGCGACGCGACGACGGCTCACGGGGTCGAGACCACGGGCTGTCGCACGTTGCTCCCGGTGCCGGCGATGGCCGAACGCATCTCGGTGTCGGCCTGGACGTTCCTCAGGTTGTAGTAGTCCCCCACGCCGAGGTGGCCCTGGCGGAACGCCTCGGCGATCGCCAGCGGGACCTCGGCCTCGGCCTCGACGACCTTGGCGCGGTTCTCCTGCACGGCCGCCTGCATCTCCTGCTCCTTGGCGACCGCGAACGCTCGCCGTTCCTCGGCCTTGGCGCGGGCGACGCGGGTGTCGGCCTCGGCCTGGAGGGCCTGGAGGTTGGCGCCGATGTTGTCGCCGACGTCGATGTCGGCGATGTCGATCGAGAGGATCTCGTAGGCCGTCCCGGCGTCCAGCCCCTTCTCCAGCACCCGCTTGGAGATCGAGTCGGGCTTGCCGAGCACCTGGAGGTGGGTCTCGGCCGAGCCGATGGCGTTGACGATGCCTTCGCCGACGCGGGCGATGATGGTCTCGTCGGTCGCCCCGCCCACCAGGCGGTCGAGATTCGTCCGCACCGTCACCTTGGCCTTCACCTTCAACTGGATGCCGTTGCGGGCGACGCCGTCGATCGTGCTCCGCCCCTGGCTCGGGTCCGGGCAGGGGATGACCTTCGGATTGACGCTCGTCTGCACGGCTTCCAGCACGTTCCGGCCCGCCAGGTCGATGGCCGTCGCCTGCTTGTAAGAGAGCGGGATATCGGCGCGGTTGGCGGCGATCAGGGCGCGGACCACGTTCGGGACGTTCCCCCCCGCGAGATAGTGCGACTCCAACGCCCGCGTGGTGAGGCCGTCCTTCTCGGTCAGTCCGGCCTGATAGGCCATGATCTTGGACCGGACGATGATGTTCGGGTTCACCTTGCGGAAGGACATCCCGACCAGGTCGACGATGCTGACGTTCGCCTGGGTGAGGAACGCCTGGATCCAGAGGTTGAAATACTTGGTGATGAAGATACCGCCGAGAAGTGCGATCACGCCGAGCGTGACGACCCCCAGCCAGAACAGGGTCGTGACGGGCATCGCGGGCGGATTCGCCTGAGCGAGAATCATGGCGGTCATGGAAGATCCTCGTGGGTTGTTGGTCAGTCGCTGTCGTCGAACGGGCCTAGGCCTCGGCGCCGAGATCGACGTGAGGCGGGGTGGGTTCCTCACGCCGAGAAGTCGGCTCTTCCCTCGCGGGGACGTCGATCGGCCGGACGACGACCTGGCCGGAGCGGACGCGGACGACGCGCACCCGCACCCCCTCGGCGATGAGACCGGCCTCAGCCATCCCATCATACCGTCGACCACGAAGCTCGACATGGCCGCAGGGGCGCAACGGTGTGAGCGACCGGCCGTCGGTCCCCACCAGGTCATGGATCCGGCGGTCCGTGTGCGAGACGTCGATCTCCTCAGGCTCCGGGGGGACGAGCGCGAACCGACGACCTAAAGGCGAACGCGACCACAGCCGGAACGCCAGCACCGCCGTCGTCGGCACCGCGACGAAGTCGACGGCCGCGAAGATCATCCCGAGGCGTCGCGAGGACTGGAACGCGTTCCAGAGCCCGAGGCCCAGGCAGACGATCGCGCTGAGGCCGATGAAGCCGCCCGACGGGATGAAAAGCTCCAGAACCAGGAGCATCAAGCCCATCGCCAGGAAGACGATCGGCCAGAACGCGTCATCCACGATCCGCCCCCCTCGAGCCCTCGTCAGTCCCGCAACCCCCCGCATCGGGACGCCCGCGAGATCCGGCCGATTGTTTCACATCGTCATTGTACGCGATCCGGACGCCCGCCGCCAAAGGATCCGGCGGCCGCCGATTTCCACGATGAGAATCGCCCGAAATCCCGCCGAGCAAACCCCCTTGCGAAACGTCGGGGCGCCGCGTCCCGCTCCTCCGGAAGCCCCACCCAAGGCCCGCGCCCCGCCCGCGTGAAACCTTCGACGCACGGGTCCAGGTTTGATCCAGGTCGCTGGGCCAGGCCGCCGTCCGCGGATGTACCTGGAGGTCGAAAGTTGCTAATACCTTAAGGAAAGACTTCGCCACGTCGTCACCCGATCGTGGAACGCTTTCCCACTCAGCAGGGCTCATCAGTGAAATCCGTCACTCCGTGGATCGCGTCCCTTCTGGCCATCCTCGTCTGGGGGGTTTCGACGTTCGGCGAAGACTCGAACCCCAAATCCACATGGAAGCTCGGCGCCCCCATCGTCACCTACTGGGCGGGGCCGGGATCGCATACCCCATTGAACGACGTGACGGCCTCGCAACTTGCGGCCGGCGGCTGGAATCTGGGCTGGACGAAGCGCGCCGAGGACCTCGACATCTACGATCGCCACGGGCTGCGCGCGGTCCTTGAAATCGGCATGCCCGATCTCGACGACCCGGCGCAGGCCGAGGCGCTCGACGCCTTGATCGTCAAGGTCCGCGATCATCCGGCGCTCTATTCCTACTACCTGGCCGACGAGCCCGGTGCCGGCGCGTTCGCCAAGCTGGGCAAGATCATCTCCTGGATTCGTCGACGCGACCCGGCCCACATGGCCTTCATCTGCCTGCTGCCGACGTACGCGAGCGACGGCCAGCTCCAGGTCAGCGACGACGTCGCGGAGCGAGCCAGGGTCGGCTATCCGCAGGATTTCGCGGGCGTCAACACCAGCGACCTGACGGCGGTGCGGTACCGCGATCACCTGAGACAGTTCGTCGACGTCGTTCGGCCCGACCTGATCAGCTACGACCACTACCATTTCCAGCATTCCGGCGACGGCACCCAGTACTTCCTCAACCTCGCCCTGATCCGCTCGACCGCACTGGCGGCCGACGTCCCGTTCCTCAACGTCATCCAGGCCTGCGAATCCACGGGCGAAGGTCTACGCCTGCCCGATGAGCAGGAACTGCGCTGGCTCACCTACACCTCGCTCGCCTACGGAGCTCAGGGGTTGGCCCACTTTCGTTACGACACGGGATTCTGGAAAGACCCCAGGGAGACCAGCGTCCCGCTGCCGCGATTCTGGGCGGTCTCGCAGCTCAACCGCGAGTTCGTCGCCGTGGCGACCGAGCTTCAACCCCTCCGCTCACTCGGCGCCTACCATTCCGAAAAGGCACCCCTGGGCGGCGAGCCCCTCCCGGCCGGAAGCGCCTTCACGCCCGAACCGTCCTCGCGAGATTGGCTCCTCGGCTACTTCGGATCGTCGGTGGGAACTCCAACGCACGTCTTGGTCGTCAATCTGAATTACAAGGCGAGGACTCGAGTAGCGCTGAACGGCCCCGGCGACATGGAGGCGTTCCATGCGCCGACCGTGGTCTGGCGTCCCCTGCCGGGCGGCGATCGGATCGAACTCGACCTCCCCCCCGGTGGTGGAGTTCTGGTTCGCCTGAACCGATAGGTTCAGGTGAGGGCGAGCGGATCCAGGGGGCTCATGCGCCGGCGTGTGTTAGGCTAGGGGGGCCCGGACGAGTGACGAACGACCGTCGCCGCGCATCCGGCCTCGCGAAGCAGGAATGACCGGGAGCTAGCCTTGTCCGATCCATGCCCCTCCCCGCGGTCCTCGTCCCGGGGAGTTTCGATTCGCCGGCTGACCCTCTACCGCGTCGAGGTGCCGCTCAAGAAGCCGGTCAAGCACGCTTCGCACGAGCGAACGACCAGCGAGAACCTCGTCGTGCGCGTCGAGTTGGACGACGGCGCGACCGGCTTCGGCGAGGGCGTCCCCCGGTCGTACGTGACCGGCGAGACGATCGAGACCACCTTTCAGGCCCTCGAAAAGTGCGAATGGCCCCGCGCGATCGGTCGACCGGGCTCGTTCGCCGAGGTCGTGGCGACCCTGGAACGCCTGAGCCTCCCGGAGATCGACGACGACCCCCGTGGGATGCGCGGCAACGCCGCCCGCTGCGCGCTGGAATTGGCCGTGCTCGACGCCTACGGTCGGAGCTTCGGCGTTTCGCTCGGCGAGGCCGTGGCCCTGGCGACGGCCGACGGGCTGGAGCGGAACGCCCGCCCCCTCCCGGTCCGCTACAGCGCGGCGATCACGGCCGAATCGCGCCGCAAGGAGCGGATCTCGGCGATCAAGTTCCGGGTCTACGGCTTCCGAGACGTCAAGGCGAAGGTCGGCGTGGCCGGCCAGGACGACCCTGGGCGGCTGGAGACGATCCGCCGCATCCTCGGGCGTCGGATGGACATCCGCATCGACGCCAACGAGGCGTGGCGGGCCGACGAGCTGATCGAGAAGGTCGACCCCCTGCTCCGCTTCCGCCCTTCACTCCTGGAACAGCCGGTCGCCCACGCCGAGGTCGACGCCCTGGCGGATCTCCGGCCCCGCCTCGGACTCCCCGTGATGCTCGACGAGTCGCTCTGCGGCTGGCCGGACGGTATCGCGGCGGTCGACCGCAAGACGACCGACTTCTTCAACGTCCGACTTTCCAAGTGCGGCGGCGTGCTGCCGTCGCTCCGCCTGATCGGCCTGGCTCGCCGCAACGGGCTGGGCGTGCAGCTGGGCTGCCACCCCGGTGAGACGGCGATCCTCTCGGCCGCCGGCCGCCACGTGGCCAGTCGGGTCGCGGGCATTCGCTACCTTGAAGGATCTTACGATCGCCACATCCTCAAATCGAACGTGACTCGCGACGACCTCACGTTCGGCTATGGCGGCCGTGCGAGGCCGATCGAAGGCCCCGGCCTGGGGATGCGCGTCGACCCCGATCTGCTGGCCGCGATGACGACCGAGACCCGGGAGCTCGACCATGCCTGAGGTTGCGCACGAGGAGATCGAGTTCACAACCTCCGACGGCTACCCCTGCCGCGTCGCCCGCTGGCCGGCCGTCGGCGAAGCCCGAGGCCGGGTGGTCGTGCTGCACGGCGTCCAGAGCCACTCGGGATGGTATCCCGGACTGGGCAGACGGCTCGCGGAGGCGGGTTACGACGTCTCGTTCCCGAACCGGCGCGGCTCCGGCCCCAACCTTCAGGAACGAGGTCACACCCCATCCGCGCTCCGGCTGGTCGAGGACGTCGCCGAGTGGATCCAGCGGATCAAGGCCGAGGCGCCCTCCCTGCCCATCGCCCTGGCCGGGATCAGCTGGGGAGGAAAGATCGCCGTGTTGACGGCCGTCCGCAGGCCCGATCTGGTGGACGCCCTGGCCCTGATCTGCCCCGGCCTGGAGCCCCAGGTCGGGGTCACGTTCGCCGAGAAGCTGCGGATCGCTAAGGCGGTCTTCACAAACCGCCGGAAAACGTTCCCGATCCCCCTGGCCGACCCCGCCCTATTCACCGACGACCCCGAGAAGCAGGCGTTCATTCGCGACGATCCGATGGGGCTTCGGCAGGCGACGGCCGGGCTCTTGCTCGCCAGCTTCCTGATCGACCGGATGATCCGTCGAGCCCCGAAAAAGCTCCTCCAGCCGACGCTCCTCATGCTGGGGGGGCGGGATCGGATCGTCGACAACGCGCGAACTCGCGCGTACTTCGGGAGGGTGGCCGCCGAGGACCGTCAGATCCTGGAATATCCCGACGGCTGCCACACCTTCGAGTTCGATCCTGACCCGGGGCTCTATGCGAGCGATCTTGCGACCTGGCTGGAGCCCCGCCTGGCGGCGAAACGAGAGCGTCCCCGTTGATCGATCAGGATCACCGACTTCGGGGAGACCGGCTCGAACCCGCGCTGTCGTGAGCCGGGGCGGTGGATTCCGGCGACTCCGGGCGCTCGTCTCGGGTGGCCGAGGACCGTCGCCGGTTAGTCGTCTTGCGGTTGGCGGTGGTGGGCCGGGCCGGCTCGGAATCCAGCTTGAGCGCCAGCGAATTGATGCAGAAGCGGAGGCCGGTCGGCGCGGGGCCGTCGTTGAAGACGTGTCCGAGATGGGCGCCGCAGCGGGAACACATCACCTCGACGCGGGGCTCAGCTTCGCTCCGATCCAGGGCCTGTTCGAGAACCTTCGTGTTCAGGGGCCGCCAGAAACTCGGCCATCCCGTGCCGGACTCGAATTTATGGCGGGCGTCGAACAGCTCGGCCCCGCAGCAGACGCAGAGGAAGGTTCCCTTGAAGCGACCGTGCGAGTATCGCCCGGACCACGCCGGCTCGGTCGCCTTCATCCGGGTCACGAGATACTGGTCGTAGGTCAGGAGCTTCCGCCATTCTTCGTCGGTCTTGACGACGCGCTCGGGCTCCTTCGCGGACCTGTCGGCGGCCCCGGACTTCGACTCGACGGTCGCGACGGACGTCGGCGAATCAAGGACCGTCGGCTTCTCGGCGGGCGCCTCCTTGGCTTCCTGCGCCGTCCCATTGCCGGCGAGGATGACCAGGGCCGCCGCTGCGACGAAGTATCGGGATGACGCCAGCAGATGCGGGAAGATGTTCATGGTCCAGCCGCCCGTGGTTAAAGTCTGGATCCGCGCCCGCGTCGCAAATTCGAACACGCCTCGGTCGCATGGGATGATCTCGACTTCATTCTACCGGGCCGTCTAGGGCTGAGTGGCGGGATTCTCAGCGGCGAGCCTCGGGGAACGCTTCATCTCGGACTTCTCGGCCTTGAAAGCGGCTTCCAGGAGCGAGCCCGAGACGACGCCGGGGAATCCCTCGACGACGGCCACGTCGGTGCCGCGACGCTCGACGACCCGGCAGTCTCCGTCCGCGCATCTCCATAGCGAATCGGGCACTTCCTGGGGCTGGAATTTCTTGTCGCCCATCCGGTCGGTCTGATACCGGACCAGGGCTTGAGCGAACTCGCGGGCGTCGGATTCACTATCCCAGGTCGTCATCCAGACTAGGCCCAGCTTTCCGTCCGGCCCCTCGAAGGCGGCGTAGCGGTCGCCGTCCCATCCCGCCGCGGCGGCCGTCCCGCCGTGGCGACGGAGCAAAACCGCAGTCTGCATCTCGCCCAGGACGTTCCGACCGACCTCCTTCCAACCCGGACCGGGGTCGAGGTTCCCCAGTTCGATCAGGGTCGGATTGTCGGGATTTTCTTCATATTTGGCGGGGTGGAGAATCTGTTCTGTGGAGAGCGGAGGATCCAGATAGGCGGCGTCGATCCCCTTCCAGCCGTCGTCGTTGGCGAGCTTCGCGCAGAAGACCATGCCGCGAAGGTAGGGGAAGAGCATCGATTCGGTAATGATCGGAGGCGCTCCCTTGAGTGCCTGGCCTCCTCCCAGCGAGGTCATGAAAGGCGCCATGAGGCTCAGGCCCCGGGCCAGATTCTCGGACGGGGTCTTGATGATCTCCGAGCCTTCCCAGTCGTCCATGCCGGCCGCCATCATGGCCAACGTCGCCTCGCCTTCGATCAGGGCGGAGACCGCCAGCGACTGGTCGTCGTTGCGCTTGGAGATCTGGTGGAGGGCGTCCAGATCGTAGTGCTGGTCGGAGAGGGCGTGGGTCATCTCGTGGGCGATGACGGTCTTGTTCTCGTCCTTATCGAAGCCGCCGGTCTTCCCCAGGAACCGTTCGAGGAACGTGGGAGGCTCGTTCTTCTTGGCCTCGGGCTCCTCGATCATGTACATGGTCTTGGTCTTGGGGTCGTAGTAGGCGGCGATCTCCTCGGAATAGACATCGACCAGCAGCTTCTTCAGGTCCATGTCGGTCGGGAGCAGGCCGAACGCCTTGAGCGATTTCTCGTTGGCCTCGAACTCGGCCGGCGTCATGTCCTCCTCGAACTCCTTGAGGAGCATGTCCTGGAGCTTCTCGCGCTTGGTCACGTCGCGCTTGACCTCGTGCTTGAAGGGGATGCGACGGAGGCGAGGGAGGATCTTCTCGAAGGCTTCCTTGTAGCGGAGCTGGGCGTCGTTGGAATTCCCCTGATCGGCGAGGCCGTCGCCGACGTGGAGGAGGTCGGTCCCCGCTTTAACGTCGGGGTGGATGTCCTGGCCCCGGGAGGAGCCGACCAGGAGGAGCGCGAGAGCCGCGAGAAAGGTCGACTTCAACTCGAAGAAGTGCATGGAGATCTTCCCTGGGCGACGGAGGCTTGGAAGGGAATCGATTCGAGGCGCGGCTGGATCGCGCGGGAGGTCACGGGCGTCGAGCGTTGATGGTCCGTCGAACCGAGGTCGGCTTGGTCTGGGCGGGCGTCGACGATGGCGGCGGGGCCGCCGGCAGGGCCGCGGAATCCGGCCTGATCCGCAGGAGTTGCTTCGCCGCGAACAGGCGGACCTCGGCCGGCCCGCGAGGACCGTTTCGGGAGTTCATCGAGCGGTGCAGCCGGTTCGCCAGGTAGTCGAGGATGCCCGGCTCGGGGACACCGATGGCGCGCAGCATCTGGACCTCGCCGTCGCGGGTGAGCTTGCCTTTGTAATGGGCCAGGCTGCCGTACGCGCGATTTTTGAGTTCCTCGCTGTAGCCCCGTCCGAACTGGTTGCAAAGGTCCTCGATGGCCTCTCCCGCGTCTCGGCCGCCGGCCGCGACGATCTGTCCGAGGGCCCGGCGGAACTCGTCCCGATCGTTCTCGACTCGCGCCTGGGCGTCGGCCGCGACCTCGACGCGTGCGTCGAGCTTGCGACGCTCCATCTCGTCTTCATGGGCCTGTTTCAACAACCCTTCCTGCCGGATCCGCTCCATCAGCTCCTCGCGAGTGGGGGGCGCGGGCTCGGGGAGTTCGTCGACCTCGGGAGTCGACGCCTCAGGCTGGGGAGGGACCGGCTTCACCGCGTCCGAAGCCGTGGACGCGATCGAGATCGGTGGAGCGGGGCGAGGTTCTTCCGCTTCGGTCGGCGGGTCCGAGGGCTTCGTCTCAGCAGGCGGCGCGGGCTCGGCGGTCTTCAAGGGAGGCGGTCCGGAGCCGGGCCAGGCCAACACGTCCGGGGCGAGGGGGGCGGCGGGCTCGACGGGCCGGGGGGAGGCGGCGACCGGAGGCGAGAGTAGGAAGCCCGGCGGCAAAGGCTGGCTTTCCAGCGTGAGGGGCATGGGGATGTGCGGAGCCATCGCCGCCGAAACCTGCGCCAGCGTCTCGTCGAGATCCGGCGCGGCGGGCGGGAGAGTCTCGGCCTGGGAGGCCGCGAGCGCCTGCGTGCGCGAGAAGATCGGCTGGACGTACAGGTGGTGGTATCCCGCGAACAACGCCAACGACGCGACGAGCGTCAGCGGGAACAGCACGACCGCGGGCAGGCCGCGATTCCGATACTGGATCACCACGACAGGCTCGGCCGGGTGGGGCGCGTCCGCATCGGGCGATTCCTCCTGGCCCTTCGATGCGTCGAGACGCCCGATGTCAAAATTTTCGGCATCGAGGTTGAAATCCGGATCGTCGATCATGTGATCCCGCCCCCATGGTCGCCCACTCCGAGTCGCTCCTCATTCTCTCCGAAATCACTCTGAAAGTCCCAGAGAAGTTTCCAGGAAACCCCATTCATCCCCCGAGGGCGCCGCCTTCATACCCTCGATGAGTCTGCCGCATCGGGTCGAGCAGGCGGTCGATCTCGGCCCGGGAAGGGAAGCCGCCGTGTTCACGCAGCAACTCGGTCGAGGCCGGCAGGCCGAGCCGCCCGGCGATGTCTTCCGGCGTCTTTCCATCCATCTTATACGCGAGTTCCCGGATCGTCAGCCCTTCGCGGTATGCGGCCTTGGCCAGAGCGGCGGCGTTATCATAACCGATCCGGGGAGCGAGCGCGGTGCACATGGCCAGGCTCTGCTCCACGTGGTCCCGACACTGCGCCTCGTCGGCCTCGACGCGAGTGGTCCCCTGGGCCTTCTGGCCGGCGAGGAACTCCCGGGCGTCGATGCACTTGAGGGTGAGATGCTCCGCCGCGTCGGTCAACAGCCCGATCGACTCCAGGAGGTTGTAAGCCATCACCGGCATCATGACGTTGAGCTCGAAGTTCGATCCCAGCGCGTTCGCCCAGGCGATCGTGGCGTCGTTCCCCACGACCTGTGCGGCCACCATCATGACGGCCTCCGGGATGACCGGGTTGACCTTCCCCGGCATGATCGAACTTCCCGGCTGGAGTTCGGGGATCAGGACCTCGCCGATCCCGCAGCGGGGGCCGGATCCCAGGAGCCGCAGGTTGTTGGCGATGTTGGACAGACTCACGGCGACGGTCTTCAGGAGGGCCGACGCCTCGACGATCCCGTCGCGGCCGGCCATCGCCTCGAAGAAGTTGGCGGCCGGTCGGAAGGACAGACCGGTCTCTCGGCCCAGCGCCTCGGCCATCCTCGCGGGGAACTCGACGTGAGTGTTGACCCCCGTTCCCAGGGCCGTGCCGCCGATCGGCAACTCCGCGAGGGCCTCGGACGCGACGCCGATCCGCCTCAGGCCGTGGTCGATCTGCGCGGCGTAGCCCGAGAACTCCTGCCCGAGCCGGATTGGGACTGCGTCCTGGAGATGCGTGCGGCCGATCTTGACCACTCCGTCGAACGCCTCGGCGCGCTCGGCCAGGGCGTCGCGAAGCCGCTCCAGCGCGGGCTTCAGCCGCTTCTCCAACTCCTCGCGCGCCGAGACGTGGATGGTGGTCGGGATCACATCGTTGGAGGATTGGCCCAGGTTCACGGCGTCGTTGGGATGGACGGGCGATCGTCCCCCCCGGCGGCCGACGGCCTTCTCGTTGGCGAGACCGGCGACCACCTCGTTGGCGTTCATGTTGGTCGAGGTACCGCTCCCCGTCTGGAAGATCACCAGCGGGAACTGGTCGTCGCGGAGGCCGTCTGCGACCTCTTGCGCCGCCTCCTCGATCCAGGCGCCGAGCTTCAGATCGAGCAGCCCCAGGTCGACGTTGACCCTCGCCGCGCTCTTCTTGACGAGCCCCAGCGCGCGGAGGAAGGCTCGCGGGAACCGCAGCGAGCCGATCTCGAAATTCCGACGAGCCCGCTCGGTCTGCGCCCCGTAATACGCGGCGGCCGGAACTTCCATCTCGCCCATCGAATCGCGTTCGGCTCGGGCCTGCGTCACGGTAAGGCTCCTGCTGCATGAACGGTTTCTGGTGAAGCGGCAAACTCCATCATCGCACGCGCGATTCGCTCAGGAGGTGCTGGATATGAAAATGTCGTGCCGCTCACTCGTCGGCCGGGGCGGCCTCCGCGAGTGCATCTCGGCGGCTCAGATCCCGCCCGGGGACCAGGCGGCGTAATAAGTCAGGGCCGGATAGTCGCGGACGAACCCCAGTTCGGTGAGCCGCTCGGCCGCCGCGCTCGCCACGGTGGGCTGGCCGTTATAGGTCTCGACCTTGAAGACCCGGCGCTCGGGAGACGCCATATCGAGGACGCGGGCCAGCGCCGCGTCGAGTTCGGCCTTCGAGGCCGACGCCAGACCCGTAAGCCGCTTCCCGTAGGCTTCCAGGATCAGGATCGGCCGCCCTCCGCGCAGGACCAGGAAATTCCCGGTCGAGCGGATCAGGCGGGCGGCCCCCCCTTCGAGCAAGGGGATGTCGAGCGGGGCTCCGGCCCCGTAGAGATTGGCGGGATCGGCCGCCGAGATCAGGATCTCGAGGGCGTCGCGGCCCGTCGCCGCCGCCAGGGCCGCGAGCCCTTCGGCAGCCTCCTCGGTCGCGTACTGGACGCCCGAAAGCCCCTCCACGAAGTAGCCCCGGCGGATCTCGCCGCGTAGCTCCAACCGCGCGAGGTGGGGGTACAGGGTCGACCAGGGGGGGGCCCAGGCGTCGACCGCCGCCGTCTCCCGCGCGAGCACCCCGTATCGTGCGAACAAGGCGTCGATCCACGCCAGCGTCCGCTCGTCCGACTCGACGGCCGGGACGACGAGCTCCCATCGGCCCTCGGGACGAGACGGTTCGACGCGCCGAGAAATTCCACGCCGCCGACCGCCGCGCGAGGCTCCCGCGGAGGTCCGGTCGACCACGTCCAGAACCTCGAAGGCGCCAGGACGGAGCGGGTCGAATCGGTCGTTGGCGACCGCGCCGCGGTGCAACAACGATCGCAGGGTCCGCCGCAACGACAAAAGATCGACGCCCGAAGCCCGCGCCAGGTCGGCGGCGAACGACGCGCCGCGCCGTTCCAGCGCCTCCAGGACCTTGGGCTCGTCGTCGCTCAGGGGCGGGGCGTCGGTGGGCTCGGGCCAGCCCCCGGCGAAGCCGCGCGGGACGATCGCGACCAGCGGCGTCTCGCGGCCGTCCGTCGCGGCCCGCCAGGTCCAAGCTCCCCGTGCGAGCGCCTCGTCCAGCCAGGATCGCTGGTAGCCGACGACCCGCCTCGGCAGGAGTTCCTCCTCCCAGAATTCCGCCGTCGCCGCGAAGCCCTGGAACTGCTCCAGGACCGCCTCCACCCCTTCGATCCCCGAGAGCCGGGTCTCCGGGTGGACGTGCTGCCGGCGGGCGAAGAAATCGGCGAATACCTCGGGCGCGACGGCGACGCTCTCCTTCCGCCTTTGCGCCAGCGTCAGGCGCTGGATCTCGGCAAGGTTCTCGCGCTCGGCCCACCGGGGACCGTCGTCCCCCTCCTCGATCTGGACGACGTCGCTCGACTCCACCCAGGCTTCCAGGAGCGTGCGGGCGGTCTCGGGGGGGATCGGATACCGCCGGATCAGGTCGGCCAGCCCCACCAGCGCGTGGGTCTTCAAGTAGCGCCGGACGATCGTCTCGACGGCCTCCGCGTCGGGCGCGGCTTCCGGCGCGAAGGCCGACGCGTAAAGCGCCGACTCCTCGGCCGAGATCCAGCGGCCGGGTTCGCTGGTTCCTTCCAGTTCGATCCGGGCCGCCCTCCCCTGCCCGGCCAGGTCGACCGCGAACGCCTCCATCGGCCCGGCCAGGTCGGAGGCCGCGAGGTCGCCCAGGGTGCGGAGCGTCTCGGCCATCTCGTCGGCGGTGCGCGGCGGGCGTCCGCGCTGGCGGAGTCGGCCCTCCACGCGGCCGACGGCCTGCTCGTCGAGCCCCCGACCGGCTTCCAGGCCGTGCAGCAGGCCGTCCAGGAGGTCGACGTCGATCGTCGCCGAACGGGACTCGTCGGGCTTGCGGCGGGGCTCGTCCCACTCGTAGATGTAGGCCGCCGTGAACTGGAAGACCAGGTCCGACGCGAACGGCGAGGCCAGTTCGTCGGCCCGCTTCTCGACGCGGATCGTCCCGGCGGAGACGGCGTCCAGGAACTCGCGGAGGCGGGGCGTCTGGAGGTCGTCGTCCAGGCACTCGCGATACGTCTCGACCACGATCGGGTGGTCGGGAAACTCGCCGACGACGCCGAGCAGGTCCTTGGCGCGGAGCCGTTGCAGCCAGAGCGGCGTGCGCTTCGAGGGGTCGGGACGGGGCATCAGGAGGGCCCGCCCGGCGTTCTGCCGGAACCGCAGGCCGAAGAGGGAGGTGTCGGGGAGCACGCGGCGGATCAGCCGCTCGGCTTCGGCGCCGTCGAGGCCGTCGAGCAGGTCGAGCGGCGGCTCCTCCGTCTGGGGCAGGCGAAACAGCAGGCCGTCGTCGCCGTGCAGGCAGGACGCGGTGAATCCGTATCGGTCCTGGATCCGCGCCAGGAGCGCGAGCTTCAAGCCCAGGTGCATTCGGCCGTAGGGGGAGAGCACGGCGAGGGCGGTCTCGCCCGTCGGGTCGCGGAAGCTCTCGACGAGGATCGTACGGTCGTCGGGGACCACGCCCGCGAGCCGCCGCTGCCGGGCGACGCGGCGGATCAGCAGACGGGCCGCGGCGGGTTCGAGGCGGCACTCCCGCTCCAGCCTTGCGGGCAGACCGGGGTCGTCGAGCCCCTCCGCGATCTCGCGGGTCAGGACGCCGACGGCTTGGCCCAGTTCCATCGAACGGGGGTTGGTTTCGCCTCGCCAGAAGGGCATGACGACCTGGCTCCCCTCGGCCGGGCCGACGATCACCTTGTGGACGTCGATGACCTCGATCCGCCAGGCGCTGTTGCCCAGCATGAAACTCTCGCCGACGCGACGCTCGAACACGAACTCCTCGTCCAGCTCGCCGAGCTTCGGCCCCCCTTCGCCCAGGTAGACCGGGAAATGTCCGACGTCGGGGATCGTCCCGCCCCCCGTCAGCGCCAGGCGGGAGGTCCCGGGCAGCGCCCCGAGTTGATTGTGGACGCGGTCCCAGGCGACCCGGGCGCGAAGGTCGCGGATCGAGCCGGTGGAGTAGCGTCCCGAGACCAGCCGGAGCACGCGTTCGAAGGCGTCGGCGGAAAGTTCGCTGAAGGAGTAAGCCCGGCGAACGAGGTCGTAAAGCTCGGAGGCGTCCCAGCGATCCATCGCCACGCACGCCACGACCTGCTGGGCCAGCACGTCCAGGCAGTTGCGGGGGACGCGGAGCGGCTCGATGTCGCCGGCGAGCATCGCCCGCGCCAGGGCCGCCGTCTCCAGCAGGTCGCTCGGCGTCTTGGCGATGAGTCGCCCCCGGCTGATCCCGCCGACGAGATGGCCCGATCGCCCCACGCGCTGGAGCCCCCGCGCGACGTTGCCGGGAGATTCCACCTGGCAGACGAGGTCCACCTCCCCCATGTCGATCCCCAGCTCCAGCGAAGCCGTGGAAACGACCGCCTTGAGGTCCGCCCGCTTGAGCATCTCCTCGGTCGTCCTCCGCTCGTCCAGGCTGAGGCTGCCGTGGTGGGCGCGGAAGGGGGTTGCGACGGGCTCGTCCGATTCTCCGGGCGCCTCACGCTCGACGTCGCGGGTCGCCAGCTCGTTCAGGCGGGCCGTGAGCTTCTCGACCGTCCGGCGGTTGTTGGCGAAGACGAGGGTCGAGCGGTGCTCCTCCACCAGCCCCAGCACCCGGTCCTCGATGGCCGGCCAGATGGAACCCGGGGGGCCGAGTTTCCCGCCGTCCTCGCCGGAGGGCCAGATGACCTGCAAGTCCATCGGCTTCCGGCCGCCGGCGTCGACGATCTCGACGGGACGGAACTCGCCGCCCTGCGCACCATCGGGTCGGACCCCGCCCAGATACCGCGCGACTTCCTCCAGCGGCTTCTGCGTGGCGGAAAGACCGATGCGAGTGAAGGGCCTCCCCGCGCCGAGAGCTTCCAGGCGTTCGAGGAGCAGGGACAGGAAGACGCCGCGTTTGTCGCCGCAGAGGGCGTGGATCTCGTCGACGACGACGTGCGACACCTCCCGGAGCGTGTCGCGGGCCCGCGAGGTCAGCATCAGGTGGAGCGACTCGGGGGTGATGATGAGGATCTCGGGCGGCTTGCGGAGGATCCGCGCCCGCTCGCTGGCCGGCGTGTCGCCGCTCCTGACCGCCGTGGACAGCGGCCGCAGCGGCGTCCCCGACGCCTCGGCTTCCTCCAAGATGCCTTCGAGGGGCGTCCGCAGGTTGCGATGTACGTCGGCGTTGAGCGCCTTGAGCGGCGAGACGTAGAGGATGCGGACGCCTCGCCCCCGCTCGGGGGATCGCCAGAGGAGGTCCAGCCCGGCCAGGAACGCGGCCAGGCTCTTGCCCGAGCCGGTGGGCGCGGCGATCAGCGTGTTTCGGCCGGCGGCGATCGACCGCCACCCCAGGCGCTGGGGGAGCGTCGGCTCGCCGAGGGTCGAGCGGAACCAGTTCGCGACCGGGGGCAGGAACAGGTCGAGGACGTCGGAATCCCCCGGGGCCTCGGTCGCGCCTCGCCCACCTCGCTTCTTGCGTCCCGACGACATGATGCCTCACGATCCCCGAGCATCGCTCGACCGGCCGGCCGGGGCGGACCTCCCGCCCCCCCCCTCCATGATACGGAGGTTCACCGTCGGGTCCATGAGAGGGGTCAGGAATGCCGGAACAGCGCGATGGCGATGATCGCGATCAGGCCCACCGCCATCGCGATCAGCGTGAAATGGATCAGCCAGCGCGCGTCGCCGAACGGATCGGTGCGGGGCTCGCGCACGGAGTTCGGCCGGATCCGGGCGGGGATCGGGGGGGGCGGCGCGCGATGCCGGGGCGCCGGCGAGGGCTCGGCGTCGCCCAGGTCGCGGAGCGAGATCACGCTGGGACTCGCGTCGGCGACGAGCAGCCGCAGGTCGTCTTCCTCGAGGGTCGGAGGGGGGGGATGGAAGGCGTGGCCGGCGTCGGCGGCGGGACCGAGCAGCGAGCGGACGCGGAGGGGGTCGGTCCACCGCTCCAGGTCGACCCGGAGTTCGGCGCAGTTCTGGTAGCGTTCGGCGGGTTCCTTCGCCATCAGCTTGCGGACGACGGCGCCGAATGCGGCGGGGACCCCCTTGGCGACCCGCTCGATCGGCTCGGGGTCCTCCATCCGCTGCTTGAAGATCTTGTTGATGGCGTCGCCCCCCTCGAACGGGGGTACGCCCGCCAGGGCGAAGTAGAGCGTGCAGCCCAGGCTGTAGAGGTCGCTGCGGACGTCGGCCCGGGTGGCGTCGCTGAGCTGCTCCGGGCTGGCGTAGTCGAGCGTGCCCAGGAGCGTATTGGCGCGGGTGAGCCCGGCGTCCTCGCCCAGGGCTTTCGCCAGGCCGAGGTCGAGGATCTTCGCATCGCCTTCGGGCGTGATCATGACGTTCGAGGGCTTGATGTCGCGATGGACGATCCCCACCGCGTGGGCCGCCTCAAGCCCGCTCAGGATGCGCAGGAACAGGCGGGAGGCCGAGGCGACCCGGAGCGGGCCGTAGCGCTCGCTCTTGACCATGTCGTACAGGCTCAGGCCCGGGATGTATTCCAGGACCATGAAATGGACGTCGCCGTCGTTGCCGAACGTCAAAGTCCGCGCGACGTTGGGGTGGTCGCATCGCATCGAGAGTTCCATCTCGCGCTTGAACCGCGCCAGGCTGTTGGTCTCCTCCTGGGCGCGTCGAGGCGGGAGGACCTTGATCGCGACCTTCCGGCCGTCTTCCTCGTGGGAGGCGAGATAGACCTTCCCCATGCCCCCTTCGCCGAGCGGGCGGAGGATGCGATACCCCCCCAGGATGAAGCCGCGGACGGCCCCCGCCAGCAGTTTTCGGGCCTGGTACTGGGTCAACAGGCCCTGCTGGACGAGCCGGCGGGCGAGCCCCTCCACGTCGTCGCGGCCGCCCCGCGCGCGATGGGGCGCGAGGTCGGCCCGAGAGACGAGGCCCGACCGCTCCGCGCACTCCAGGAACTCGTCCCGACCGATCATCGCCCGACCTTCATCGCCTGGGATCGCGGTGGCCCGCCGGAATCCTCCCGCGGCCCCTCGCGCCGAGGGGCGGGGCGGGCTAGGACTGGGCCACGACGTGGACGATCAGGCATGTGACGTTGTCCTTGGAGTCGTTCGCCAGCGCCAGATTCTTGAGCAGCACGGCCGCCTCCTGGGGGTCCTCGACGGCCCCCAGGACCCGACCGATCTCCTCGTCGCCGACGACGCCGGTGAGGCCGTCGCTGGCCATCAGGAAGCGGTCCCCCGGCCGGACGTCCAGGACCCGGAAATCCTCCGGGCCGCTGCGGGCGTCCTTGCTCCCCAGGTAGAGGTAGAGGACGTTCTTGAATTTGTGGTTGCGAAGCTCGTCGGCCGTGATCGTCCCGGCGTCGAGCAGGGCGTCGGCCAGGGAGTGGTCCTTGGTCAACCGCTCCAGGACCCCCTCGCGAAGGCGATAGGCCCGCGAGTCGCCGATGCCGGCGACGTACACCTTGTCGGGGCGGAACTGGGCGAGGACCACGGTGGTCCCCATGTTCGAGAACTCGGTCATCGCGCCGGAGCTGCCGAGGATCTCCTGATTGACCGTCGCCACCGCCTCGCGGATCGCCTCCTGGACGTGTCGGGGCTCGGCCTGGTCGACGGGGAGCCGCTTGGCGACCTCCCTGGGGATCAGCTCGACGGCCATCAGGCTGGCCTGCTCCCCCCCCTGCTGCCCCCCCATGCCGTCGGCGACGATGAACAGGTTCGAGGGCTCCAGGGTCATCGCCGCGTGCTCGGCGCTGTCGTGGAGCACGTCGTGCCGGACCGGGCGGCGACCGGGGACGAAATAATTGTCCTCGTTGTGCTCGCGGTAGTTCCCGCGCACCGAGACGACCCCCACCCGCAGGCGGAGCCGGCCGGGGTCGAGCGTGAGCGAGGAGAGTGTGGCGAACTCGTCGGTCGCCTCCGGGTCGTGGCCGGCCCGTCCGCCGAACGTCTGCTGCCACCATCGTTTCAGGCTGGATAACACGGCCACGAGAACCGCCTTCGTCTAGTTTTCGACCGCCACTCCGCCACTCCGCCGGCGGCGCGGTGCCCTGGTCCGTCGCCCCGGACCGGACCGCGTCTGCGATAAGGTCACGTCCGGCCGACCGTCGGGGTCAGGTTCGCGCGTGGGTCGGACTCGCCCAACGCATGAGGTCGTCGACGCCGACCGACCTGTAAGTCAGGAACAATTCGCCCGCCTCATATCCGGCCGTCAGCCCGTGATACCGATTCATCGTCTCGACGGCTTTGTAGATCCCTACTTTCTTGGCGGGGAACTGTGTCTGGTAACAACGGACGGCGTCCAGTTTCTGTTCGAGGGTGCTCCCCATATCGGCGATGATGAAGCCCGACGCTTCGGGCAAGTCTAACCCATGCAGCGCCAACGGAAAACTCAATTGGTTTAGAATTGTATGGGGTGGAAGGCCGTCGAAATACTCGTCCCATTTCGTCAGCCGGCTGTAGAACACCGCCGCGTCGGTGATCAGCATCGCCTGGTAATGATCGGGAGAGGCCATCACCGTCTTGCCGCCGAACCCGAGCACGACCTTGGGGCGATGCCGCCGGAAGACCTTGGCCAGGGCCACCCTCGCCTCGAAGCAGTCGAACAGGCGGCGGTTCGGCAGGTTCAGGTTGATCCGAGTTTGGACGCCCAGGATCTCGGCGGCCTTCCGCGCCTCCTCCAGGCGGACGTCGGGACCCGGCGAGCCCGGGGTGGGCTCGCCGTCGGTCAGGTCGACGATCCCCACCGCGTAGCCCTTATGGGCGAGCTTGGCGAGGGTGCCGCCGCAGGCGATCTCGATGTCGTCGGGATGCGCGCCGACGGCGATCAGGTCCAGTTCCACGTCGGCGGGGCCGGGTATGCCTTGATCCATTTTTCGAATCGAACCTCGTGAATCCGCCGTCGCGGCGTCGCGCAGGGGATCTACCAACGGCCGAATCGGCCGACCCCGGCCTGAACGCCGGACGTCTCGCCCGTCGGGCCATCCTCCGCCGCCGGGACCGCCTCCAGAATGACGTCTCTATTGTAGGGCGCGGCCGGCTCAGGGGCCAGACGTGAAGCCGGTTCGGGCGTGACGACGTCGGCTGCGGGGGCGTCACAGGGCCTCGCGAAAGATCATGCTCGCGAACGAGACGCACGCTCGGCCGCGCTCGTCGACGGCCTGGTCGTATCGGAGGACCTCGCCTTTCGACGGGCCGATGGCGTGCAGCATCGTATAGGTCGCGGCCAGCCCGCAGACCCGCCAGCGGTCCCCCACGTCAGCGACCGCGCGAAACCAGCCCTCGGGATCGACCGCTTCGGCCCGGTCGAGCAGCGCGCGGTCGAACGCGCGGATGCGGCCCCGAGATTCCTCGTCGACCGGATCCGGGTCGCCGAACTCCGGCCCCACGTGGCAGAGGTCCACGCCGCCGATGTACGCGACCTTCCGTCCGCTCGCCGCTTCCGCCCCGCGCAATGCGTTGATGAACCGCGCGATCTCCGGGTCGGCGATCGGGTCTACCCGACGCTTCAGCAGGTCGTGGAACGAGCCGACCAGGATCGGCACGATGGTGAACGGACGGTCGCCGAGGACGTGCCGGAGGAAGACCGCCTGAAACTCGATCGAATGCTCGGTCCGATGCGTCAGCTCGTCGTTGAAGAGCTGATCGCCGCACTCCCGCACGAGGAGGTCGACGAACGCCTGGTCGGTGCGCGCAGGGCCGAGCGGGGTCGCGAAGTCCTTCCGAGTCAGGACGAACCGGCTCCGACAGGCCTGGTGGGCCACGCCCAGGATCACGAACACGTCGGCGTCGCACTCCTCGACCAGACGCTTGTAAGCCCAGGTGTAGACCGGCCCCCCCCGACCGAAGTCGATATGCGGGCTCACCACGCCTCGTAATCGTGGCGCCGGGAGCGCCCCGTTCGACGTCGGTTTCGGTGCGGCGAGGGCGAGCCGTCCCGCCCCTCCTCGAGACCGGAAGAAACGGTTGAGGTCGGCCGCGAGTCGACGGGGCTCCGATTCATAGGATCGACCCGCCAGCGCCGCGGGCCGCTCGGTCGCGTCGCGGAACGCCTCGACGGCGGCCTCGTACGTCGGCCCTTCGAAGGCCAGCGAGCGGTCGAGATCGTCGACGAGCTTCCGCAGAAATCCCGCGTCCACGCGCAGCGAGGTCGCCTCAAGGATCAGGCGCTGGACGTCCTCGACGGTGTTCCGGCCGTCGAAACGCCGGACGACGTGCAGGTAGACGTCGATGGGCAGGACGATCGGCGATGGGCAGAATCGCGACGGGTCCTCCAGGACGACGAGGGCCTGGCCTTCCCAATCCTGACGACGCGGGAGCAGGGGGCGAAGCCGGGGGCGTTCGGGTGCGGCCATGAGTCGTCCGGATCTCGAAGCGGGTTCAAGGGAGGATCATCACCGAGACCGACTTCGAGATTTTCAAGGGCCGCCCGCCCCCGGTCAAGTGATCGACGTCAACCGTCCCGGCGCGGGCCTCGCGGCTCGATCGCGATCAAGGGAAGCGGCCAGGACGGGGGGGACATTTCCTGAATGGGATGAGGTCGCATGGCGCTCTCCTTCCTCGTTCGGGGCGTCGAAGCTTGGCCGGTCCACTGGTTTCGAGTGTTTTCATTCGCAAGTCTTGAGCCCTTGCAATGAAAAATCGCAAGACCTTACCAGCAAACTTCTTGTGTACGATTTCCCCTCCGGTTTCTCCCCAGCTTCCGCCCCATGTCCAGGCGTCGTGGCGAGAAAATCGGCAGGCTTCCGCCGGGGCGGGAGTTCGCCGTGAACGGCGGGACGAGCCGCACCGGGCTGCTCTGGTGGGAATCCGCGGTCTTTGGTAATTAGACCTCAAGGGAGGGCCCGACGCGCGCCGAGAGGGCGACGGGTCCCGGATCGGAGGGCCGCTGGCGCCCGGGACGAGTCGCAAGGATGGGGAGGGATTCCAGAATGGCACGAGGACTGACCATCGGGGCGAGCGGACTGCTGACGGCCTGGACCGTCGGAGGGGCGCTCGCGTTCGGCCAGGCCCCCCAGCCGGCGGCCGCGTCTCCGCAGGCCCAGGAGCCCGCCCAGGCCGCGCCCGTCGCCCCGGGGACGGACGTCGACACCCTGCTGAAGCGTTGGGAGAGCCAGAGCACGAAGCTCAAGACCCTCGACGTCACCATCTTCCGGACCGACGTCATCCCGGCCTGGGATGAAATCGAGTACTACGAAGGTCGGGCCATCTTCAAGAGCCCGAACCTGGCTTTCATCGACTTCAAGAAGATCAAGCAGGGCGAGGACAAGCGGCCGATCAAGAAGGCCGACGGCGAGGCGTGGGAGAGCACCCACGAGGAGCGCATCGTCTGCACCGGCACCGAGGTCTGGCAGTACAAGACCGATACCAGCCAGATCTTCATCTTCCCGCTGGAGAAGGATCAGGCCGAGAAGGCCATCGAGGAGGGCCCCCTCCCGTTCCTCTTCAACATGAAGGCCGAGGAGGCCAAGAAGCGCTACACCATCGGCCTGATGGCCACGCCCGACGACAAGAGTTACGGCGTCAGCATCAAGCCCAAGCTCGACGTGGACCGGGAGAGCTTCAGCCAGGCCCTCGTCCAGCTCGACCGCCGATTCATGCTCCCCATCCGAATCGTCCTCATCTCGCCCGACGGCAAGAGCCGCAAGGACTTCCGGCTCGATCCCGTGAAGCCGAACGCCGCCGTGAAGGATGAGAACTTCGAGGGGAAGGAATTCCCCAAGTGGAAGATCGTCCGCAACCCGACCGGCGAGGATCGCCCCCGGACCGCGCCCGCCGCCAGCGCGTCGCGTCCCGCCCCCGCCCAGTCGGCGCCCTTGCGCTGAGTCCGCGGGCCGCACCGCCACTCCCCCAGCGAGCCCTCCCCGCAACGGAGGGCTTTCTGCTGCGCGCCGTCCTGGACGAGACGGCCGCGGGCGGGACGGCGCGACCGTTGGTTTGACGGTCATTTCGCGGAGCCCTATAATCAGCGCGGTCGAACAGTCAGGGACGCATCCGACGCGAACCGCGACGTCGTCGGACGCCCGAGGACGTCCCGGGGCTCCGGCCCCGGCCTTCGTGCGAAGGCGCCCCGTTCCTCGGCGGCCGATCGGACGCGTGATTCCCGTAGACGCCCGGCGACGACGGTTTGCGGTGGGAGTCCGAGTTCATGCTACGCCCCCTTGTGATCCCCCGCCTCCACGCTCGCTCCGTCCTTCAGGCGACGGCCCTCGGCTGCTGGCTCGCGATCCTGGGCGACGCGGCGGCCCTCGCCCAGGCCCAGGCTCCTGGCACCCCAGACGAGTCGACGCCCGGTCAACTCTTCACGATCGTCGAGCCGATCACGCACGAGACGATCGCGAAGCTCCGCGCCCAGACCCGCAGCCTCGTCGACAAGACCTCGGGCGGCGCCCAGGGCCGCAGGGCGGTCCTGATCTTTCAGTTCATCCCCGGCGAAACCGCCCCCGGGACCAGCGACTTCGGGGCGTCGTACGACCTGGCGAACTTCATCGCCAAGGAGCTCGGCGGGGCCAAGCTGACCGTCGCCTACGTCCCCGAACCCCTCTCCGGCTTCGCCGTCCTGCCGGTCTTCGCCTGCACCGAGATCGTGATGGGCGCGCAGGCCAGCCTGGGGCCGATCACCCCGGAGAACCAGTCGTTCGACCCCGCCCTCCGCGAGCCCCTGCGGTTTCTGGCGGTGCGCAAGGCCCGCGACCCCGACCTGATCCTGGGCATGCTCGACCGCGACGCCGACCTTCGGCTCGTCCGCACCGCCGACAAGGGCGTGCACTACGTCCTCGCCGAGAACCTGCCCGAGTTCCTCAAGAACCACCAGGCGATCGACCAACCTTCCGCGTGGGAAGGGGGCCGTCGCGGCGTCCTCACGGCCGATCGTGCGCGTGAGGAAGGTTTGTGCAAGCGGGTGGCCGCGACTCCCGCCGAGGTCGCCCACCTGTATCGGATCGACGGCTCGGCCGCGATCGACGACCCGACGCTGGGGAGCCTCCTGCGCCCGGTCTGGATCCGGATCGACGGCCCGATCGAGGCTTCCAAGCTCTCGTACCTCGGTCGTCGGATCGAGCAGGCCCGGCAGGAGCGGGCGAACCTCGTCTTCTTCGAGATCGACAGCCCCGGAGGCATGGTCGAGGCCGCCGACGGCGTCGCCGACCTCATCGCCGGCATCGAGGACATGAAGACCGTCGCCTATATCAACGAGCGGGCGCTGGGGGTCTCGGCCCTGCTCCCGCTCGCCTGCCGCGACATCGTCTTCAAGGCCGGCGCCTCCCTGGGCGACGTCCGCCAGCTCATCACCGCCCGAGGGCGGCTGGAATCGCTCACCGAAGCCCAGATCGCCGGCCTCGCCGACAAGGCCGCGTTCCTCGCCTCCAAGAAGGGCCACCCCGAGGCCGTCGCCCGCGCGATGATCGACCCCGACGTCGAGGTCGTCGAGGCCCTCGATCAGACCACCGGCGCGACACGGCTCCTGTCGCGACGAGAGGCCGAGGCCGACCCGAACCGCTACGCGAACATCGAGACCCGCAAGGAGCCGGGACGGCCGCTCGCCATCGAGGCCGAGAAGGCTTTCGCCTTCGGCATCGGCGAGACCGTCCGCGACGTCGAGGAACTGAAGGCCGTCTACGGGCTCCAGGGGATGGCGATCCGCGTCGAAGGTCCGACCTGGGTCGACTCGCTCGTGACCCTGCTGACCGACCCTTACGTGAGTTGGCTCCTCCTGTTCGTCGGCCTCTTCATGATGGTGCTGGAGCTCAAGCTGCCCGGCATCGGCCTGCCGGCGATCGTCTCGTCGCTGGCGTTCATGCTCTTCTTCTGGAGCCACTACCTCAGCGGCACGGCCGACCAGCTCGAGATCATCCTCTTCCTCATGGGCCTGCTCTCGCTGGCCGTCGAACTCTTCGTCCTCCCCGGCTTCGGGATCTTCGGCATGTCCGGGATCGTGCTGATGCTCGCCAGCATCGTCATGGCGAGCCACACCTTCGTCTGGCCCACCCAGGAGTACGAATATCGCGAGATGGGGCTGACCCTCATCCAGTTGACCATCTCCCTCATCGGCGTGACCATCGGGGCGGTGATCCTGGCGCGGTTCTTCCCGGCCATCCCGATCTTCAATCGTCTCATCCTCCAGCCCGAGCCGAGGAACCTCGGCGAGAGCGTCGACCCGGCCGCCAAGCCCTCGATGGAGGGCTATGAGTCGTTCGCCTTCCTGATCGGCGAGACCGGGCGCACCACGTCCCCCTTGCGTCCCACGGGCAAGGCCCGATTCGGCAACCTCCTCATCGACGTCACCGCCGACAATTTCTACATCGAGCCCGATAGCCTTGTGGAGGTCGTCGACGTGCACGGAACGCGGGTCATCGTGAAGCTGTGGACCGGCTCCGGCGAATCGCAACTCGGGCTCGACCCGGAATTCGACGAGGACTCCCAGCCCCTCGGCTGAGCCGTCGAGGGAGTGCGCAGGCCAGGCGGATCGCTTTCGATCATCGTTCCCCCCGAGAGGATCCGATCGATGGGCGGTCCGTCCGGCTCTCGGCTGCGGGAGTCGATCGCGTCCAAGTCCCCGCAATCGAGCGATGAATCCGCGATCCGACGAGTTGCCGCCGCCTGGATCAGTTGTCGTAGAACTTGCGAAGCGCCTTGTGGACCACATGGATGACCACGTGGCGGCTGACCGGCTTCTCCAGCACGCAGAAGGCGTGTTCGGACAGGGCGCGGCGCATCAGGCTCTCGTCGCAGGCGCCGGAGATCAGGATCGCCGGCAGCGCGGCTCGCATCTGGCGGAAGACCGCCAGGGTCTCCAACCCCGACAACCGGGGCAGGTGCATGTCCAGCAGCGCGATGTGGACGTGATGATCACGGACGATATCGATCGCCTCCTCGCCGCTCTCGGCGAGGAACGTGCGATAGCCGTGCGGGATGAGGATGTCGCGGAGGGTTTCGCGAACGCCCGCATCATCGTCCGTGATGAGGATCGAGTAATCGTGTACTGCTGATGACGTCATAGTCTCGACCCACGTTTGATCCGCTCCGAGGATTCAACCAGGGTGATCGCACGCAAAGGATGGGCCAATAGACTCCTCGGCCCGCCATCCATCAGACACGATCGAAGCAACCGCTTGCAAGGTCGGGTTTTAAAAAAACCCCTAAGTCGCACGAGCGAGTCGATCGCGGGACCTCGCCCGCGACCGACAGCCCGCCGAATTGGCAGTCAACGCGTCGCCGTGGGCGCAGGTTGGTCGGACGCGGCGGAGGCGGCCTTGGCGAGCCGCGAGAAGAGGCCCTTGGACTCCCCCCACCGTTTGTCGGGATCGAAAGCGTCGGCGGCGGCGAGTTCGGTCGGGTCCGCCTTGAGTCCGTCGTATCGGTACGACTCCAGCAGCGCCCCGTCCGCCTGGTGGGCGGTGACGACGACCGGCATCAGGCTGTCGGCGTCGAGATAGACCCGCCAGACTTCCCTGGTGGGCGTGATCCGCTGGATCAGGTGACATTCTCGATCCACGTCCTTGGGCTTCTGCACGCCTTTATACGTCAGCCTGCCTTCGGCCCCGGTCGGCCGGCCCTGAGAATCGACCTGGCTGGCGAGGTTGTTGAAGATCGTGTCGAAGCCCGCCTCGGTGATGGCGTGTCGACTGTTCCGCAGGGCGAGCGGGCTGTCGACGGGGATGCTCATGCGCGGGATCGGGATCGCCGAGTTGGCGATGTTGACGTGCATCACCCGATCGTTGATCGCGGCCGAGTAGATGACTTCGCGGCCCTTGTTCGCCCCGTCGGGCCATTCGAGCCGGACGGCCTTGGGCTTGCGACGGATGCTCAGCAGGGCCTTCTCCTCGGGGAGGACCTGATTGCCGACGCGCTCCACGCGGGTGATCGAGACCTGATAGGTCGACATGGCCTCCAGACGCGCGCGAGCCTCGTCGAGGATCGACTTCAGGGACGGCCCGGCCGCCCCGACCGGAGCCTCCCCGCCCGGCTTGGCCTGGGCGAGCGCAGGGGGAGGCGACTGGGCCGGGGCTGGCTCGGCGATGGGCTCGGTCGCGAGGTCGTCGGCGACGGCCTCCGGCGGAGCGGGCGCCAGGTCGGCGGCGGCGAGTTCAGGCGGCGCCGGCGCAAGCTCGGCCGGCGGTTCGACCGGACGAGGCTCGGCCGCGACTGCGGCGGGGGCGGGGTCGGGAGCGGCGGAGGCCATCAGCGGTCCAGCCGCGCCGTCGGGGTCTCTCAGCACGGGAAGGCTCTCGGGACGTCCCAGCGTGACGCGGACGCTTTCATCGGCCGTCCCACGAGACCGTGGGCGTGTCGCGGCGAGCGCCGGGGTCGTCCGACCGTCCGAGGCCGGTTCCCCTTCGTAGCGGCCCTCTGCGCCGGCCTGGGGCTTCCGGTCGGGACCGGCGGCCAGGGCCTCGGCGTCCTTGACGGCCTTCGATCCAGCCATGCCTTCAGCGTAAAGGTCGTATCCGGGTGCTGAGGGGGCGCGGGACCATAGCATGCTCGACATCGCCCCCGCGGAGGCCTGCAAGGCCTGGCTGGTCGCGCAGCCGAGCTGCCCGCAGATCGTGGCGGTCGCGGCGGCCACGATGAGCATCGTTCGTCGTACCGAGATCGTCTGCCGCGCTTCGGCGTTCGCCCAAGTCATGAGAATGGTTCCCCCTCGCTGGGGAGTCCGCCAGAGTCGGAATCGTCTGGACGGCGGCCCTGGAGCCCTGGCCTCGATTTGAAAGCAGGCGCAGCCTTATCATAAACGCGGCGTCCGGGCAAGGCGAAGCTTGCCGGCGGGGGCGTCGACCGAGCGGCCCGCCCCCCTCCCCGCGAGGTCAGGAGCCGATGGTCGCGGCCATCGGGAACCCGTGGATCGCCTCGACGTCCGGGATCAGGTGCGGCTGCTTATACTGTTCGACGGTCCCGCCGCTGCGGGCGAGCCGACGCTTCTGGAAATCGCCCCAGGCTCCGTCCTGGATGCGGATCGTGCGGACCGGGCCGAGGCGGAGGCTGTCCCGCTTGGCGGCATACTCCACGTTCAACGTCCGAAGCTGCTCCTCGACCGCCGCGTCGAGCCGCTCAGCGGCCCCGTCGTCGGGGAGGTCGGAGGTTTCGACGAGCAGCCCGTAGGACGGCGGGTCTCCCCAGATCGGCAGCAGCAGGTACGAACGCAGACGGATGCCGACGGCCCGTTGCGCCGTCTCGACGGCCGTGATGACCTGGTGCTCGGAGATCTTCTCCCCCGTCAGGCTGGAGAAGTGGGCCCCCTTGTTCAGGAACTCGACGATCGGGGCCTCGCCGTGGAATCCGACGCAACGCACCAGATCGAAGATGTTGTAGCGGTACAAGCCGCCGGCCGTGGACAGGAGGACGAAATAATTCTTCCCCTCCACAAGGTCCGCCGCCTCGATCGTCTGGGGGTCGGCCTTGTCGGCGTCATCCTCGGGGATGAACTCGAAGTAGTGGTGCCGGATGTCGAGCACGCCGGCGGGGGTGCCGTCCTCGATGGGAATCGTCATCCGCCCCTCGGAGGCGATCAAGCCGACGTCGCGCACCGGCTTCTCGCCGAAGAATTCAGGATAGCCGCGCAGGTACGCCCGCATCGTCCCCCCCATCCAGTTGGAGAGGAACTCCAGATTCGGCCAGTAGTCGCGGGGGAGGAGGCGGCCGGTCTCGCCGACGATCGCCTCCAGGCGCCGCGCGGCCGCCTTGCGCCGGAACCTCGTCCGGAACTTCAGCTCCTTGCGGACGTCGTCGGGGATGGCCCACTTGGTCGCGAGGGTGCCGTCGTACAGGTCGCGGATCAAGGTCTCGCGCTCGCGATCGCCCAGCCGGACCATGTTGAGGATCGTGCTGGGGTTCGCGGCGATGATCGTCCCCAGGTTCTTGGCGATCGAGAACCGCAGCGCGACGTAATACTTGGACTCCACGTCCTTGATCCGCGAGCCGCTGGGGGGCATGCAGTAGGTGGTCCGGATCATCCGCGACTGCATCGAGGCCGTGAGCCCCGTGATCGCCCCGCAGGGAATGCCGGCGGGCGAATAGCTCTCGCGCCAGTCGCTGGCGATCTGGAGGATGGGACGCAGGCCGTTTTCGATGATGTCGGGATGGGAATCGAACGCCTGAATGCCCCAGATCAACCAGCCCGCGCGGTAATTCTCCAGGGACTCGCGGGTGACCGGGATGGTCTTCGGGCGGTTGGTGGTCCCCGAGGTCATGGCGAACATCAGGACGTCCGTCCCCGGCCCGAAGAGCGCGGAGACGTCGCCGTTGCGGACCCGGTCGATGTAGGGCTCGTGGCGGCTGTAGTCGCCGATCGGGACCTGCCTGCGAAAATCCTCCGGGGTGCGGATCTGGCCGAAGTGGTGGTCGCGGCCGAACGCGCTGTCGGCGTTGCGGGCGATCCGAGAGAGGAGCAGCTCGCGCTGGACCTTGCGGGCCTGCTTCGTCTGGTCGTGGAACTCGACCGCCAATCGGCGGGCGCGGTTCGCGATCCGGCGGCCGACGAGCCGCTTCAGGAACGTGAGCATGATCGGTCGACGCCCCGCAGGTGGAAGGATTCAGCCGGTCACGGAGGAAGCGATGTTCGTGATCAAGCCCGAGGCTTCGGCGCGGCCGTGGACGGCGTCGTACTTGCCGAACTCCGAGGCCGCGATCTCCTCCTCGATCTCGGCCAGGGGCCGCCGAGGAGCGTGCAGGTCGACGAACTCGCCGAGCCGGCGGGCGTACTCTTCGGGCTCGGTCTCGCGGCAGCGATTATGCTTCGCGTCCGCCACGAACCACTGGCTCCTGGGCTCGCCCGCCCAGTCGAAAAGCTCATGTGCGATGTCGGTTCCGATATAAACGTCGCGCTCGCCATGGATCTGGAGCCAGGGACGCGGGGAGAGCCGGGCGACGGCCCGCTCGACGCTGGGATAGGTGCAGTTGCGGGCCCGTTCGGTCCCTCTCCGGGCCACGTCTCCCAGGGTCGCGAAGATGAACCGGGGGACCAGGGCCAGGAACCACCGGCTGCGGACGTAGATCTCGGCCCAGCGGACGATGTACGCGGTCATCGTGCCCCGAGTGGGGAAGGCGCCGTCGGTGACCACCCCCCAGACGTCGGGCTCGGCGGCGGCGACGAGCAAGGCGGTGCCGCCCCCCCGGCTCACGCCGAACAGCCCGTAGCCGGAAAGGTCGCGATCCGGCCGCGAGCGGAGATACGCCAGGGCGGCGCGGAGGTCCTCCACCTCGCGATCGGAGGCGTACTGGAGCGGCTCGTACGACGGGTCGACCGCGCTCGCCCCGTGGCTGCGGAAGTCGAAGCTGAAGACGTCGAAGCCGCGATCCCTCAGGTGGTCGAGATACGGCGCGTAGCTCCAACGGTCGCTGAGGAACTCGTGACAGTAGACCAGGACGCCGACCCGCGAATCGGTGCGAGCCTTGAAGTAGCTCCCCTTGAGCGTCAGGCCGTCGGCCGTCGGGAAGGCGGCGGGTTCCCCGAGGTCTTCGGGGACGATCTTCAGGGGCTGGAACACCGGCCGTTCCTGGAAGATCCGGCGGATCACCGGGCAGTACATCCAGGTGGTGTACGCCAGGAAGCCGCCGAAGACCACGACCGGAGTGGCCGCCAGGACCGCCAGGACGATGAGAAGCGTTGAGAGGCCGACCACGACTGGGCTCCCGTCGGATTCGTCCATGCCGTCCACGACCGACCCGGGCCCGGCTCGCCACGGAGCGAGACGGACGTCGGGGGCTGGAACGGCTGCGAGACTCCGGTCAATCGGTATAGCGTTTGAGGATCAAGGTGATGTTCTGGCCGCCGAAGCCGAAGCTGTTCGAGAGCGCGACGTCGACCTTCTTCTTCCGCGACTCGTGGGGGATGTAGTCGAGGTCGCAGTCGGCGTCGGGATTGTCCAGGTTGATCGTGGGGGGGAGGAGGCCGTCGCGGATGGTCAGCAGGCAGACGATGGCCTCGACGCTGCCGGCGGCGGCGATCAGGTGCCCCATCATGCTCTTGGTGCTGGAGATCGGCACCTTGTATGCGGCGTCCCCGAACGTCTTCTTGATCGCCAGGGTCTCGACCGAGTCGTTGACCGAGGTGCTGGTGCCGTGGGCGTTGACGTAGTCGACCTGATCGGCCTCCAGGCCCGCCACTTCGAGGGCCTGGCGGAGGCAGGCGATCGCGCCCCGGCCGTCTTCGTGGCTGTCGGTGATGCGGAAGGCGTCGGCCGTGGAGCCGTAGCCGACGATCTCGCCGTAGATCTTGGCGCCGCGGGCCTTGGCGTGCTCCAGTTCCTCGAGGACGAGCATGCCCGCGCCTTCGCCGATGATGAAGCCGTCGCGGTCGCGGTCGAACGGCCGGCTGGCCTTCTCCGGCTCGTCGTTGCGGGTCGAGAGGGCCGTCAGGAGGATGAAGCCCGTCACGCCGAACGGGTGGATCATGCTGTGGGTCCCGCCGGACAGCATCACGTCGGCGCAATCGTGGCGGATCATCTCGAAGGCCTCGCCGATCGCCTGCGAGCTGGCCGCGCAGGCGGTCAGGCAGTTCGAATTCGGCCCTCGGGCCCCGAACTTCGCCGCGAGGTGGGCGGCCGGGGTGCCGGGCTCTTGCTCGGCCTCATGGATCATGTGCAGGTCGTGGACGCCGTACTTCGTGAAATCCTGGGTGGCGACCTTGCCCGATTTCCCGGACTTGTACACCAGCTTCACGAACCGCTCGAAGTCCTGCTGGCCTTCGCCCGCGCCAAGGTAGATCCCGAACCGCGTCCGATCGAACTCGTCGCCAGCCTGGGAGAGCCCCGAGTCGTCCATCGCCATCCGACCGGCCGCCAGCGCGAACCGCGTGTTGCGGGAGTGCTCGCTCCAGCGGTCTCCGTCCTCGATGTAGGAAGACAGGTCGAAGTCCTTCACCTCGGCCGCGATCCGGGTCGGGAAGGTGTGGGCGTCGAAGAGCGTGATCGGCCCGACGCCGCTCTTCCCCGAAAGGAGCGCGGACCAGGTCGTCTCCACGTCCCGGCCGACCGGGGTGACCATGCCCATTCCTGTGACAACGACGCGCCGCATGAAGCAACTTCCCGGGACTGCGCCCGACCTGGATGGAACGAGGAGCGATCGGAACCGATGCGCGAGGCGAGGCTCAGCCGGGAGACCCCGAGGGGGCGCCCCCCCGCACGACGACGGCGGAAGCCTGGCCGTTGACGGTCACGTTGGTGTTGACGAAGACCGAATTGTCGGTGGGCCGCGGGGCCCCGGTCACGACGTCGATCTTGCAGCCCGGGTCGAGGTCGTCGCAGTTCAGGGTCGGCGGGATCAGCCCCCGGTTCACCCCGACCAGGCTGGCGATCAGCTCGACCGCCCCGGCCCCGGAGGCGATGTTGCCGAAGAAACCCTTGAGGGCCGATACCGGCACCTTGCCCGGGCCGAACACCCGCTCGAACGCCCGGGCCTCGGCGAGGTCGCTGACCTTCGAGCCCGAGCCGTGGGCGTTGACGTGGCCGACGGCCCCGGGCTCGAGACGAGCTTCCCGGAGCGCCGCCTTGATGGCGATCTCGGTGCCGCCGCCGTCCGGGTCCTGGCCGCCGGCGAGGACCGCGTCGCAGCCCGAGCCCGAGCCGAGGATCTCGCCGTGGATCTTCGCCCCGCGCCGCAGCGCGTGGCCGAGTTCCTCCAGGATCAGGATCCCCGCCCCTTCGCCGGCGAGCGTGCCGTCGCGGCGGGCGTCGAACGGACGCAGCCCGGCGGCGGGCTCGCCGCTCCAGCGGGACATGGTGTCGTAGAGGGCCATCCGGGTGAGGCTGAGGGGGTGGATCTTCGAATCCCCGCCGCCGGTGATCATCACGTCGGCCTTGCCGCGGGCGATGATCCGCGCGGCCTCGGCGATCGCCAGGTTCGACGACGCATCGGCCTCGGTGATCGTGTTGCTCGGCCCCTGGCAGTCCATCAGGATGGAGATGTGGCAGGCCAGCATGTTGGGCAGGTACTTGAGCAGCCAGATCGGCTCGATCACGCCGATCCCTTCGCGGCCCCAGACCGGGAACTCGAACTGGCCGGTCGCCGAGGAGGCCAGCGAGATCGCCGGAGCCAGCTCGTCCAGCTCGGTCGAGATCAGGCCGGCTCCCAGGTCGATCCCGATCCGGGTCGGCTCGACGCCGCCGTCGACCAGGCCGGCGTCGTCCATCGCCCGTTGGGCGGCGGCCACGGCGAGCTGGATGTCCCGGGCCATGTACTTGCGGCTCTTGCGCAGGGAGGTGCGATACTTCGGCAGGGCGTAGCCCTTGAGGAAGTCGAAATCGCGGATTTCGGCGACGATGTCGTTGGGCAGCCCCTCGACGGGGAACGCTTCGACGCGTCGCAGCCCCCCCTCGCCGGTCGCGAGCCGCTCCCAGATGCGATCCGGAGCGTCACCCAGAGGTGTGACGAACCCTAACCCGGTTATGACCACGCGGCGTTCGGAACCAAGCATGTATGACCCGTCGAACTCCCCGGTGATGGCCTGCGGCTCGACCCCTCGGCCGTCCCGCCTTTCGCGGTGAGCCGTCGGGAGGCTCCAGGAACCGCCCGGACTGGATTCGTCCCGCGAGAGGACCCTGAACTTGGAATGCGTACAGTCTACCGAATGCCCGCGGACTTGGCGACCGCCTCAAGGGGCGGGCGGCGTCGCCGAGGGCTCGCCGTTGACCTCGTGCTCGACGGCCTTGCCGTCGAGTTCCTTGGCCCGTTGCTGCGCCTTGGCGAGGTCGAGCACGCCCAAGAGCTGTTGCGTGAACACGAAATTCTTGGGGCCGAAGATCTGGTTGGCCCGGGTGTTGTCCAGGTGGGCGAAGACGATCTCGGCGTCCGCGAGCAGGTCCGTCCCCAGGAACGCCTTGGCGTCGACCACCGCGCCCTCCGAACGGAGATCGGTCAGCGTCACCTCATAGATGAGCTGATCTCCGGCGCAGGCCACGCCGAAGAACTCGGCCCGGGGGATCTTGGCGAGCACCACCTTCTCGGTGAAGCCGCCGGCCTCCCCCACGAGGATCCCGCCGGTCTGGGCCAGGCCCTCGATGATGAGCGACGCCGGCATGACCGGATAGCCCGGGAAGTGGTCGTGCAGGTGCTCTTCGGCGAGGGTCAGGTTCTTGATCGCTCGCGCGAACTGACCGCTCCGGAACTCCACGAACTTGTCGATCCAGATCCATCGCATGGTCGAAGACGCCGCCAGGCCAGGGGAAAGATTGGGAATTCGGTCCGGCCGCCCCGCGATCGCCCGAGGAGGTCGACGACGCCCGCCCGCGCGGGTGGGGGGGGACCACCCGCCGCGGCGTCGCGCGGACCGTCCGTCCTCCGAGACGGCCCCGCGGCCCGGCTCAGGAGCCGAGCTTGCTCTGGACGTACTGCACCAGCATGTCGACCGTGTACAGGTCGCCCAGCTTCTCGACGTCGGGGTCGGCCTCCAGCTTCGAAAGGTCGGCGAACGGCAGGCGGGCCTTCAGCTCCGCGACGCCCTTCGACGTCAGCCGGCCGTCGGCGATCCATTCGGGATCGGCCAGGTTCTCCGGGAACAGCTCGCCCCGGGGGATCTTGATGCCGAAGTTCCGCTCGAGGCGGAAGACGATGTCCAGGAAGTCGATCGACTCGGCACCCAGATCGCCCTGCAGCGTGGACTCGCGGGAGACTTCCTCCTCGTCCACCCCCAGCGCGTCGACCAGGGTGGACTGGACCTTCTCGAAGATTTCTTCGTATGCGGGCATGTCATCCTCAGGAATAAGGGGGAACACGGGCTCGCACTCGATCCACGGCGAATCGGGGACGCGGTCGGGCCTTCGATCAAGTCGGCTCACTTAATCGTCGGCGAGATCGAGCGGCGAACTTCAGGGGGGGTGGGTCGCAAGGTGGAAGCCCGATTCGCTTGGGGGGGCCTTCCCGGATCCTTCGGCCGGAATCCGAGAGTCGCGTCCGATTGTCCAGAAAATCGGGATTCCTTGCAACCTCATCACGCTCAACCAAGGATACGATCAAACTGGGCAAGGCTGGGGAAATATTCCGGGCTTCCCCGCGAAGACTTTATCGACCTTGCCGGATGGGCGGGTCGCGCCTGAGGAAACGGCCGCCGCCCTCCCCTTCCGGGCCGGTTCAGACCAGCTTCGCCGCCGCCGGCTCGGGCGTCCGGGCGATGGCGCGAGCGCCCACCGAGCCCTTCCGCAGAGTGGCGTAGAGGTCCCGAAGCCCGGCGACGATCTGGGCGTCGGTGTTGTGCAGGAGCGGATTCTTCTCCCGCAGGTTGTACCGGGTGAGGATGATCCGGCCCTTCACCATCTCCTGCCCGTCGATGACCCCGACCCCCTTGAACGTGGCGTTCTGGCCGACGTCGGAGACCAGGTCCACCTTGAGTTCGAGCTGGCGGCCCGGCTCGACGAAGCTGCCGTACTTGATGGTCTTGGCCTGCTTCAGCACGATGATGCTGTGGGCGAAGTCTTCCATGTCCCGGATCAGCCACGCTCCGGCCTGCGTCAGGGCCTCCAGCATCAGCACCCCGGGCATGACCGGAAATCCCGGGAAGTGGTCGGCGAGGTATTCCTCGGCGAGCGAAAGATTCTTGATGGCGTGCAGCGAACGCCCGGGCTGGACGTCGAGGATGCGATCGATCAGGACGAAACGCATGGATGCTCCCGAATTCAAGAAGGCGGAGACTCAAGGGGGCTCGACTCTCGAGCCGTCCGGGACCGGGGCGTCGGGGAAGTCCGCGAGCGACGATCCCTCATCTTATCGCCGGGAGGGAGGCCGATTCAAGGACCGGTCCGTAGGCCCTTGGCGCGACCGCTGGACGTAACTCGTTCGAGAGAAACATACAACTTTCGAAGGCTCGGTCAAATGCGCGGGGTCGTCCGCCGCGACGGACGCGCCGTGGGAGCGGCCTGACCGGATTGGGGCGGGGCCTTTCAACTAGGAAGTCGGCTCCGGCGACCTTATACTTGAATCGCGTCGTCGTCGCGCCGGGCGAACGACGCCCTCTCCACAGTTGCGGAGGCGGATCGCGGCCCCGACCCGGCGGAGGGTTTGGGAACATGCTGTCGAGCCTGGTGGGCCTCCCCCACGTCCTGTCGGCCGCGCTCGCGACGGTCGCATTCGGCGCTCCGATCGATTGGTCGCGCGACGGCCGGTGGATCGCCCACCTCGCCGTCGACTCCGCCGAGGCCCCCGCCCTCCCCCACGGCTGGATCCTTGCGCCGGCGATCCCGTCGCCGACCCCCGCCGCCGCGCGGCGGGTCTATCGGCTCTGGGCGACCCGAGCCGGCAGCTCGGACTCGGTCCTGCTCGCGGAATCTTCCGATCCGCTTTCCTCGCCGACCTGGGGGCCCGACGGCCGTTCCCTGGTGTTCGGTCGTTTCGTTGCGACCCAGCCCGACGGGCCGTCCAGCGTCCGCGGCCGTTACGAGGTCGTCGTCCAGTCGGGGCTGGACCAGAAACGAGTGATCGTCGTCCAGCCCGACCTGGAACTCGACGCCGAGTCTCGCGCCGCGATCGTTCTCCTGAGGCCGACCTTGAGCGCCGACGGTCGACGGCTGGCGATTCCGAGACCAGGCCCGGCCGGCGGCGTCTGGCTGCTGCGGCTCGACGAGGACCGGGTGTCTCGGACGATCGACGCCGCCCGCTTTCCGGCCTGGTCGCCCGACGGCCTCCGCCTCGTCTACCTCAAACTGGCGCCAGGGCCGGACGGCCCAGGAGTTTCCGTCCACCTGCTGAATCCGGCGGGTGGGGGCGACCGTCTCCTGAGCAACGACGCCGCGCTGACCGCCTCGCCCCCCGTCTGGGGCCTCGACAGCCAGACGATCCTGATGATCGCCAGCCCGACGCGCGGGCCGTTCCGGCACACCCAGGTCGACCTCGTGAGGATCAATGTGGAGGCCGGCTTCAGCGCCCGGATCTCCACCCTCGAGGCCGCCGCGCCGGTTAACGTGCCGCAGCGGTTCCGCGGCCCCGCCACGGCGGTCGGCGAACGGCTCCCTACGATCCACGTCGAACTCGCGCTCGACGGCGAGCAGGAGCAGGGAGTGTGCCTGGTCGACGCCGACGGCCAGGACCAGGTCATGAAGTGGTACACCGTGCAGACGCAGAACACGTTCAAGCGGTTCCACCCCCTCGACGCCGGCCTCCGCATCCGCGCCCCCGCCCTGTCCCCGGACGGCCGGACCCTGGCGTTCCGCGTGCTGGACGGCGGGCCCTCGGGACTCGCGGCCTTCTGCGACCTGAACACCGAGGAAATCGTCCTGATCGCCCCGGACGCCGCGACCCGGGACCGCTGGCTCGATCGACTCGCCGCCTGCGCCGTGGACCTCATCCAGACCTGGCTCCCCATGACGGCCGGGGACGGCCCCGGAAACCGGGCGACCATCCTTCCCATCCTCAGCGAGCTGGGCGGGATCCATCCCCGGCAGTACCGGCTGCAACGGCTCGCGAAGTTCGCCCGGAGCCTGCTGGAAGAACTTCCCCCAGCCGATCGCGCGGACCCCTCGCCGGAATCGTTCGAGGAGTTCCGGCTCTTCTTCGCCTATCTGAACCGGGACTACGCGACCGCCGAGCGCCATCTCGACGCGGTCGAGGCGGCGTCAGACGATCCCGGCTCGCGGCTCCGTTGGCTCTGCCTCCGCACGCAGATCCTGCTGGGCCAGGGCGAGGTCGATCGGGCGCGGGGGATCATCGACTACATCGATCGCGAGACGAACGTCCGTGCGGTGAAGCTCGAACACTCCCCGGCCGGCCCCGTCCTCACCGAAGTCGAGAACCCCGAAAACGCCTGGGCGAAGCACCTGGCGCAGAAGGCGACCGATGGCGCGCTCCGGCGGGCCCAGGCCGGGATGGACGGCCTCGACTTCGAGGAAGCTCGCGAGCCGGATCCGGGACTGGGACCGGGCGAGCTGGACCGGATGCCGAATCTCCCGTTCGCCCCGAACGCCGGCGTCGATCAGGGCCTGAACCCGATCGCGCCCGACGAGTTCGGCGGGATCGCACCGCCCCGGCCTCGCCCTCGGATCTTCGTCGAGCCCGGCGATGGCGTCGAAGGCCCGGCGGGGAGGCCCTTCCGGGCCCCTGCTCCGCCGCCGCCCGGAGACGTCCCGATCCTGCATCTCGAACAGGAAAACTGACTCTCAGAAGGCGGTCATGAGGACGATCCGAGCCGCCTGAATGATGCTCGCCCGCTCCGCCGGCGAGACGGTCCCGCGCTCGACCACGCCGTCGAGAGTGCGCAAGGCCCCGGCGATCACGAACGCCTGCGCGGCGTTGATCCGAAGCGCGGCCCGGTTGGCGTCGAGCACGCGCAGGACGTCTCGGATGGTGACCGCCTCCTCGAGCGGGTGATCGACCTGGTCGCTCCACCGGGGGAGCGCGTCCGCGACCGCCGCCTTCGCGACGACCCCGTGGATGAGCTGGCTGATCTCGGTCAGCTTGGGATAATCCAGGGTCTCCGCGGTGTCGCTAGGCGCGTGGTAGCGAGGGTTCTCGCCGGTGCTGAAGAACAGGAAGGGGACCTTCCGACTACGGAACGGACCGTAGTCGCTCCGGTTCAAGATCAGGAGGTCCGCCCCCAGGATTCCGAGGGTCAACGGACGACCCGCGGCCTCCTCGAACAGCCAGGGACGCAGCGCCGGGATGTGCTCGGTCCCCATGACGAAGACGAGGTCTTCGCAGACCCCGCCGAGCGACCGGCCGATCATGTCGGCGGTCAGGAACAGGTCGATGCTCTCAATCGGGAACGGCGGGTTCGCGGCGAAGAAGCGCGAACCGTAAAGCCCCACCTCCTCCTGATCGAAGGCGAGGAACACGACCGAGCGCCGAGGCTTGCCGGCCGACTCGACCAGCGAGCGCGCCGTTTCCAGGAGCATCGCCACGCCCGAGGCGTTGTCGTCGGCCCCCGGATAGAGGACGCCCCCACGAACCCCCAGGTGGTCGTAATGGGCCGATACGATGATGAAGCGGTCCTTCAACTCGGGATCGGCCCCGCGCAGGATCGCCCCGACGTTTCGACCGACCGCCTCCACCGGCGGCGCCGGGGGGATCTCCTGGCCGAACTGGCCGTCGAACAGCGGCTCCAGGCCCAGGCGGCGGTACTCCTCCGTGATCAGGGCGGCCGTCTTCCGCCCCCCCTCTCCGCTGCGGCCCTCCAGCTCGGGCGAGGCCAGGAGCTTCACCCAGCGTTCGAGGTGCGGGCGTTCGGGCCGGGGGGGCTCGGCGGCCCCGGCCGTCGCGATCGCCAGCAGCGCCGCGACCCCCGCGACCCCCATCCGACGACCAACCGGAATGAGCCATGACGAGGACCCGGACGGGCGATTCGGCGCTTCGTGCATAACCGATCCTTGGGAGGGGAATTGTTTTTCGGATTCGCCCCACGGCCGGGTTCCGTGTGTCATTCTATCCGTGGACTGGGTTAGTTCCCTACACGGAGGTGGAACGTGTCGCGAGGCTCATGGATTTCGGCGTTCGCGCTGGCCCTGGCGTTCATGCTGGGTGGATCGGCGAAGGCGCAGGACTGGAACGATTACCTGCACTGGCCCTACGTGCCCCCGCAAGTCCCGGGCAACGGCTTCGAGTACAACGGGCTGTACGACGGCTGGTACAAGTACCCCCGCGAGCAGCGGATCGTGCCCCAGATTCAGGGCCCGTACTACCGCAACTTCTACGGCGGCTATCGGGTCCTCGACAAGTTCCGTCATCCCCACGGCTGGCATGACTGGAACAAGAAGAAGTTCTACCAGGGCAACCACTTCACCATGGACGTCTTCTGATCCGGTCTCCCGACCGATCAGCCTGAGCGTCGGGCCGCAGCCCAGGGATTCAACGTCCGGGTTGCTCCCGAGAGGAACCGCCCCGAACCTCTTCTCCCGGAAGAGGCTTTCGGGGCGGTTTCGCATTCGCCTCCCGCGATGACCTCGGAACGGCTCAGCCGAGGGCGCGGGCGATCTGGTAGTACGCCTCGACGGCCAGAGCCACTTGGTTCAGCTCGACCCACTCGTCGCGGGTGTGGGCCTGGGAGATGTCGCCGGGGCCGAAGACGATCGCGGGGATGCCCACTTCGCCCAGCGGGCCGGCGTCGGTGCCGTAGGGGACCCCGATCAGGCCCGGCGTCCTCCCCGTCGCGGCCTCGACGGCCCGCGTCAGCGGTTCCAGCCAGGGGCCGAGCGGAGTCTCCAGGGCGGGCATCCGACCCCAGGGCTCCTCGAATACGACCCCGTCCAGCCCCTCGGCGCCGGCGGCCACGGCGGCCCTCGCCTGCTCGACGCAGCCTTGCCACGTCTCGCCGGGGAGGATCCGGCGGTCGATCTCGATCTCGCAGAAGTCGGGCACGACGTTGACGCTCTGGCCCCCCTCGATCCGGCCGACCGACAACGTCGGAGGGCCCAGTCGGGGATGCGGCGTCGATTCGATCAGGACGCGGGCGTGCCCCGCCAGGGCGTCGACGACCCGGGCCATGCGGTAGATCGCATTGACCCCCAGATCCGGCTTCGAGCTGTGGCAGGCGACCCCCTTCGTGCGGATCTTCCAGCGCACCGAGCCCTTGTGCCAGGGGACGAGGTCGAGCTGCGTCGGCTCGGCCACGATCGCCAGGTCGATCCCCTTCTGGGTCTCGGCGAGCAGGTCCGACCCCAGGTGGGTGTACTCCTCGTCGACCGTGCAGGCCAGGACGACCGACGCGGAGCCCGCCGGCCGTTCGCGCCAGAGTCGGCGGAAGGCCAGCAGCATGGCCGCCATCCCCGCCTTCACGTCGCACGCGCCGCGACCGTAGAGCCGCCCCTCCTCGACGCGGGGCTCGAAGGGGGGGATCGTCATCCCTTCCACGGGCACCGTGTCCTGATGGACGTCGAAGAGCAACGACCGCGCGCCGCGATCGGGGGACTCGTAGCGGGCGATCAGGTTCACCCGACCGGGCGCCACCGTCTGGCGCTCGACCGGGATCCCGGCCTCGCGGAACCAAGACTCCAGATACGCCCCGATGCGGGCCTCGTAATATTCCGGGCCGGTCACGTCCCTCCCCATCGGGTTGACGCTGGGGATCGAGACCAGATCGGACAGCAGCCGGGTCAATTCATCCACGATCCGCGCCTTTACGGTGGAAGGGGATAGGACGGAACCGACGCGACTTCGCGCGGCCCCGGGCCGTTCGTCGTCGCGCCGCGACGCCGGTCATTTCACGCGTTCGAGGTATTCGCTGGTCCGGGTGTCGATGCGGATCTTCTCGCCCGGCTTGATGAACGGAGGAACCTGGACCTTGAGGCCGGTTTCCAGCGTCGCTTCCTTGTACTGGTTGGTCGCGGTGGCTCCCTGGAGGGCGGGGGGCGTGTCGGCGACGGTCAGCTCGACGGAGTCGGGGATCTCGATCGACACCGGCTTGTCGTTGATGTACTTGACCATGACCTTATTGTTGGGAAGCAGGAACTCCATCGCCGTCCCGATGATCTCGGGCGAGAAGTGGAGCTGGTCGAAGGTCTCGGTGTCCATGAAGACGTGCTCGTCGCCGGACGAGTACAGGTACTCGTAAGGCTTCGTCTCGACGTAAGGGACCTCGATCTGGTCGACCGACCGCAGCCGCTTGTCGATGAGCGAGCCGGAGTTCATGTTGCGGAGCTTGGTCTGGACCATCGCGCGGAGGTTGCCGGGCGTGTGGTGGGCGAAATCCACCACGACATAGTTCACCCCCTCCATCGTGATCACCATGCCACGGCGGACGTCGGTCGCTTTGATCATCATGGGTGGTTGCGTCTCTCTCTGAGGGACCGTCAGGACGGGGGCGGCGATACCCTCCGGCCGTTCTCGTCCGTGTGGGACGGATCGGGGCGGCGAAACGGCGGAGTCCCCGCGAATTCAAAGCCCGAATTTACTGGCCTCGCGTCGGTTTGCCTAGACCGCCTTCCCCTTCCGTCGGGCCTCGCCCTCTGCCGGGAGCGACCATGCCGGGGCCGATGACCGTCGAATTTCCGGCGATCGACGACCGGGGCCCGGCCGTAATCCACCGTCGCTCCGCCCTCCCCTCTTTCCCCATCTACCGGCTCCCCCGGTCGCCGTCCCGGGCGTGAAGTTGGATTCGACGACTTGACGAATTTCGACGATCCGTCGATAATCCCCTTCATGAGCACGACCACGCGAAAACAGAAGGAGATCCGCCAGCGCGAGGCGTACCTGTTGGACGTCGCGCGAAGGATGCTGATGGAGCAGGGATTCGCGGGCCTGAGCATGGACCGCCTGGCGGAGGCGACCGAGTATTCCAAGGGGACGATCTACCAGCATTTCTCCACCAAGGAAGACCTCGTTGCGGCGCTGGCGGTGCAGAGCATCGAGCACCGTCGCGAGCTGTTCGAGCGGGCCCGGGCCTTCGAGGGTCGCGCCCGCGAGCGGATGTTCGCGATCGGCGTGGCCGACGAGCTGTTCGGCCGGCTCCACCCCCAATACTACCAGGCGGAAATGGTGATCCGCCTCGCGAACCTCCAGGATCGGGCGGACGTCCAGAGGCGAAAGCTCCTGAGGGAGCGGGATCGGCAGTGCGCCAGCTGGGTTTGCGAGATCATCGAGGCGGCGATCGCGGACGGCGACCTGACGCTGAGGGACCCCTGGACGCCCGAGGGACTGACCTCGGCCTCGTTCGCGGTGGCCGTCGGCACCCATCTCGGCCTGATCAACGCCGACCCGCTCTTCAAGGGGTGCCCCACGGAGCACGCCTGCCGACTGAAGCGCGAGAGCCTCAACATGATGCTCGACGGCTTCGGTTGGCGTCCCCTCTACACGGACTGGGATTACGCCGGGACCCGCCTCCGCGTCATGGAGACGATCTTCCCCGACGAGTGGCGAGTCATCCGCGAAGAGTCCTAGCCCTCTCGTCCCGGCCCGCGCCGGGGGCGAATTGAGACACCACCCCATTCCCGGGCCGTCGCGACCGTGTCGCGAGGCGCCCTTCCCCCTCCGACCGAGGACGCCCCGCGCAGGGGCCGGCAGCCCATGAAGATCCCACGCAGCTTTCGACGCGAGTCCGCCCGGCGCCTCTTCCTGACGGCCGCGACGCTGGCCTGGGCGGCCTCGCCCGGCTGCTCGAAGCCCGAGGCCCCCCGGGTCCCGCCGCCGCCGCTGGTGGGCGTGGTCGAGTCGAGGCGGATGGACGTCCCCATCATCGACACCCCCAACGGCACCACCAGCGCGATGGAGGCCGTCACCCTCCGCGCCCGGGTCCGGGGCTTCATCACCGAACGTCGTTTCGAGGAGGGCTCGTTCGTCAAGAAGGGGGATTTGCTCTTCGTGATCGACGAGGAGCCCTACAAGGTGGCCCTCGATTCGGCCCTGGCCAAGCAGGCCGAGGCCGACGCGGCCGTCCGCAAGGCCGAACAGTCGAAGAACCGGGAGATCGCCGCCGCCAAGGTCGCGCTCGACCTCGCCCAGCTCAACCTCAAGCGGATCGAGGAGCGTCGCGCCCGCGTCCTCCTCACGCGCAACGCCGGCTCCCAGGAGGACCTCGACCGCGCCGAGGCCGATCGCAAGCAGTTCGAGGCCCAGGTCGAGGCCGACGAGGCCAACTACGACCAGGCCGTGGCCGATTACGACATCGGCATCCTCGCCGCCAAGGCCCAGCTCGAGGCGGCCAAGGCCGGCGTCCGCGACGCCCAGCTCGACCTCGGCTACTGCCGCATGACCTCGCCGATCGACGGCCGCATCGGCGTCGCCCAGGTCAAGGTCGGCAACCTCGTCGGCCCCGGCCAGGAAGGGGGCGGCTTCACCGACCTCGCCACCATCCAGCAGCTCGACCCCCTCTCGGTCGACATCCGGGTCAGCTCGCGATACCTCGACCGCGCCACCCAGCTCGTGCAGCGGCAGGCGACCGTCGAGCTGACCCGCCCCGGCGTCGAGGGGGACGAGCAGCATCCCTACATGGGGCAGCTCTACTTCATCGACAACTTCATCGACGAGACCACCTCGACCTTCCTGTCCAAGGCCCGCATCCCCAATCCCAACGACTCGCTGCTGCCCGGCGAGTACGTCAAGCTCAAGATGGAGATCCAGCAGCTCAAGGACGTGGTGGTCGTCCCCGCCCAGGCGGTCTCCGAGAGCGAGTCCGGCCCCGTCGTCTACGTCATCGACAAGGAGGGGAAGGTCGCCATCCAGAGCGTCCAGGCCGGGCTGACGACCTACCAGGGGATGCGAGTCCTCTTCGGCGGCCTCGAAGCGGGGGTCCCCGTGATCGTCGAGGGCCTCCAGATGATCCGGCCCGGCATGCCCGTCACGGTCCAGCCCGCGACCCTCGCCCGGCCCGTCGAGACCCCCACGAAGTCCGAGACGCCGACCGAGCCCGGGACGGCGACGAAACCCGAGACGCCCGCCGAGGCGAAACCCACGCCGCCGTCCCCGGCCGGGCCGAAGGCCGCCGAGGGCGCGCACGGGACCGACGACCGCGGCTGAGGACCTTGCCCGTCCCCGAGGGACCTCCCCAACCCCAACGAGCGCATTCTCAACATGGTGAATTTCTTCATCGGCCGGCCGATCTTCGCCACGGTGCTGGCGATCCTGATGGTGCTCATCGGCGGGATCTGCGCGACGCTCCTGCCGATCGCCCAGTATCCCCCGATCGCCCCGCCCCAGGTCCAGGTCACGACGACCTACACCGGGGCCGACGCCCAGAGCGTCGCCCGGACCGTCACGACGCCCATCGAGCAGCAGATCAACGGCACCAAGGGCCTGCTCTACTTCAGCTCCGACAGCACCAGCAACGGCATCTCCAACATCGTGGCCACGTTCGACGTCGGCTACAACCAGGACATGGCCGCGGTCGACATCCAGAACAAGGTGCAGACCGCCAACGCCCAGCTCCCCCCCGAGGTCAAGCAGTACGGCGTGACCATCAAGAAGACGTCGACCGACATGGTCTGCGTCGTCAACCTGATCTCGCCGGACGGCCGCTACGACGCCAACTTCCTGGACAACTACGGTCAGATCTACATCTCCGACGTCCTCAAGCGCATCCCCGGCGTCAGCGACGTCATGTCGTTCGGCCGCAAGTACGCCATGCGGATCTGGCTCGACCCCGACCGCCTGGCCAACATGCGGATCAGCCACGACGAGATCCTCGCCGCCGTCCGCTCGGAGAACCTCCAGGCGGCGGCCGGCAAGATCGGCGGCTCGCCCGTCCCCGAGGGCCAGGTCCGCGAGTTCCCCATCACCGTCAAGGGCCGGCTCTCCAAGGCCGCCGAGTTCGAGGAGATCATCGTCCGCCGCAACGACGACGGCTCGATGGTCCGCCTCAAGGACGTCGCCCGCGTCGAGCTCGCCTCGGAGAACTACGAGACGGCCGGCTTCCTCGACGGCCAGCCCGCCGGCGCCATGCCCGTCTTCCAGTACGCCGACGCCAATGCCCTGAACATCGTCGAGGCCGTCCGCCACGAGATGGAGCGGGTCAAGGAGGACTTCCCCGACGGCCTCGACTACGCGATGGCCTACGACACGACCAAGTACGTCGAGGAGAACATCGAGGAGGTGGAGCACACCCTCCTGGAGGCCTTCGGCCTGGTCATGATCGTGGTCTTCGTCTTCCTCCAGGGGATCCGGGCCACGATCATCCCCATGCTGGCGATCCCGGTGTCGCTGATCGCGACCTTCGCCGCGATGGCCCTCTTCGGCTTCTCGATCAACTCGCTGACGCTCTGCGGCCTGGTCCTGGCCATCGGCCTGGTGGTCGACGACGCGATCATCGTGGTCGAGAACGTGGAGAAGTTCCTCCATCGCGGATACCGGCCGCTGGAGGCCACCCGGGCCGCCATGGCCGAGATCACCGCGCCCATCGTCACCATCACGCTGGTCCTCGCCGCCGTCTTCGTCCCGGTCGCCTTCATGCCCGGCATGACCGGCCGCCTCTACAACCAGTTCGCCATGACGATCGTCTTCTCGTTCGTCTTCTCGGCGATCAACTCGCTGACCCTCAGCCCGGCCATGGCCCGGCTGTTCCTACGGCCCAAGCGCGGCGAGACCCGGTTCTTCCTCTTCCGCTGGTTCAACGCCGGCATGAAGTGGATCGAGGACTCCTACGACGCGGTCCTCGTCTTCACCGCCCGCCACTGGTGGACCATCGTCGCCCCCTCGCTCGGCCTGCTGGCCCTCACCGGCTACATGATCGCGGCCCGGCCCAAGGCGTTCGTGCCGACCGAGGACCTGGGCTACCTCCTCGTCGTCATCCAGACCCCCGACGGCACCAGCCGCGAGATCACCTCAAAGGTGGTCCACAAGGTGGCCGAGGTGGCCCAGAAGCTCGACGGCATCCAGCACATCGTCGCGCTGGACGGCCTCAACATCATGAACTCGACGACCCAGAGCAACTCGGGCATCGTCTTCACCCCGCTCAAGCCCTGGTCGGAGCGGCGGAAGCCCGAGCTCCGCGCCGCCGCCCTCGCGCAGCAGCTCCAGGGCATGCTCTTCGCCGAGATCCACAACGCCCTGCCGCTGGTCCTCCAGCCCCCGCCGATCCGCGGCCTGAGCCAGACCGGCGGCCACGAGCTGGTCATCGAGGACCGGGCGTCCAAGGGGGTCGACGCCCTCCAGCGGGTCGTCGACCAGTTCCAGGACGCGGCCAAGAAGCGGCCCGAGCTGGCCAGCGTCTTCACCCCCTTCACGGCCCGCGTCCCCCAGCTCCGCTTCGAGCTCGACCGCGTCAAGGCCCGCCGCCTCGACGTCCCGGTCGCCGACGTCTTCGCCACCCTCCAGGTCAACCTTGGCGCTTATTACGTCAACGACTTCGACCTCTACGGCAAGGTCTGGCGCGTCCTGATGCAGGCCGAGGGGGGGGTCCGCAACAAGCCCGAGGACATCCAGAACCTCTACGCCCTCAACCGCAAGGGCGAGCGCGTGCCGCTCAGCAGCCTGGGCGAGGTCCACTACGCCCTCGGCCCGATCGACGTGCCCCACTACAACCTCTACACGTCGGCCAAGATGACCGGCAACCCGGCCCCGGGCTACAGCTCCGGCCAGGCCCTCAACGCCCTCCGCGAGGTCGCCGACGAGGTGCTCCCCGAGGGCTTCGGCTACGAATGGACCGGGACGACCCTCCAGGAGATCAAGACCGGCGACCAGGCGACCTACATCTTCGCCCTCTCCATCGTCTGCGTCTTCCTGTTCATGGCCGCCCTCTACGAGAGCTGGATCCGGCCCACGGTCATCATCCTGACCGTCCCCCTGGCCATGTTCGGCGCCATGGTCGGCCTCTGGATCTACGACATGCCCCTGGACGTCTTCGGCCAGATCGGCCTCGTCATGCTCATCGGCCTGGAGACCAAGAACGCGATCCTCATCGTCGAGTTCGCGGTCGAGCAGCGCGAGAAGCATGGCAAGAGCATCCTCGACTCGGCTATGATCGCCTCTCGCGAGCGACTCCGACCGATCCTCATGACCTCGTTCGCCTTCGTCATGGGCGTGCTCCCCATGGCCCGGGCGACCGGCGCCGGCGCCTACAGCCGGAACTCGCTGGGCGTCGTCATCGCCTTCGGCATCGCCATCAGCACGGTCCTCGGCCGGTTCGTCATCCCGATCTACTACGTCCTCGGCGAACGGCTGGGCGACTACCTCAAGAAACTCCGCCACAGCGAGGAAGACGAGATCGACCACGAGACCGACGACGATCGCCGCGACGGACAACCCGCGCTGACGGCCGTCCACGGCAACGGCATGGTCCACTTCCACCACTCCCCCGAAAGCCCGAGCCACGCGACCGGCGACTGAACCTCGGCCCTGATCCGACCAGATTCCTCGACCCCCGCCCGGCCTCCAGGCCCGGCGGGGGTTTTTCGTCGGCGACGCCGGGGCTCCATCAGTCCGGGGCGGCGAGGGTCGATTCGGGCGGGCCGGCGACCGCGGCGCTGCGCCGACGAGGCGTCGGCGGCCCAGGGCGGCTGCGCATGATGGGTGGTTTGCGATGATCAGGATGTGAGAATGCTCGGGGACGTCGGCCGCTGGCCCGGCTACCGAGACGCCGAAGCCCTCGGGACGTCCCACTCCCATGCCTGACGAACCTTCCACCCGGATCAAAGGGCACTTGGCCAGCTTGACCGACCCGCGTCGCCGCAAGGTCACCTACCCTCTGGCGATCTCGGGAGCGCAGGTGACGATCGATGCCATGGGCAATCAGACCGAGATTGCTGAGAAGATAGCCAAGCAGGAGGCCACTATGTGTTGGCCGTCAAAGGCAACCAGCCGACGCTGCATGCTGGTATCGTGGAGTTCTTCCTGGTCCACATGGATGACGATTTCGCTCGGGTGAAGGTCAGCCCCCACGAGACGGTCGAGAAAGGTCATGGCCGGTCCGAGCAACGTAAGTACCACGTGCGCGCCGTGCCCGAGAACCTGCCCGATCGGACCTGGTCGTAGGGCCTGAAGCAGCTCGGTCTGGCCGTCAGCGACACGGTTCGAGATGGCAAGCCAAGCGATAAGGTCCGCTATTTCATCTCGAGCAAGAAGATGATTGCCCGGCGATTCGGGGCGGCGGTGCGGGGTCGCTGGGGGATCGAGAACTCGTTGCACCGGCGGTTGGACATGAGCTTCGGCGAAGACCGAAGTCGAGTGAGGAAAACAGACGCTGATGCCAACTCCGCCTTGGTTCGCCGGGCGGCGTTGAGCCTGCCGAAGAACGAGAAGAGTCAGAAGGCCGGGGTGAAGGCCAAACGACTGAGCGCCGCCTGGAATGATAGCTATCTCGAGGAAGTCCTGTTCGGGACGTAAATCGGGCGACGGGGGTTCGCTTGTGAGCCCGCCCCCTGCGGCCCCTCCGACAAATGTCTTGATGGTGCGTGGCGCGGTTGCTAGCCTCGGTTACCAAGTGGTCCGTTCGTCCGGTCCGGAGTCCCACCATGAAACGGAAATCGCGAACCGTTATCGTCGGGGCGGCCGCGCTTGCCGTCGCCTCCCTGGGGGTCTGGTTATCGCGCCCGGGGAGCCCACCCGAGCCGTCCTACCGGGGGGAGACGCTTAGTGCATGGCTGGAGGACCGCCGCGCGACGCCCCGGAGGTCGGTGGTCCTTTCGGACGAGGCGGTCGCGGCCGTCCGTGCGCTCGGCCCGAAGGCGGTCCCGACGCTTCTGAACTGGCTCCGCTCATCGGACTCCTCGGTCAGTCGGAAGGCCAACATAGTGCTGGAGAGGGGCTTGAAGCTCCCGGTGCGGGTGCCGACGAACGAGGATAAGCGGATGCGGGCGATGTACGGGTTCCGGGCCCTCGGCCCCGCCGCCAGGTCCGCGTTTTCTGCCCTCGTCGCGATCGCCTTGAATTCACCGGACGAGTGGCAAAGGGGCGATGCGATCAACGCCCTAACCGAGTCCGACGCCGAAACGATGAGGCTCCTCGCCGGGGGCCTCAAGAGTCCCGACCGCGAGGTCCGTCTCCGGGCCGCCTTCGCCCTCGCCTGCATCCGGATCGCTCCCGACGCGGTCTGCCTCCCCGCGCTCGAGGGGGCCCTCAACGACCCGGACACCGGGGTCCGTGGCGAGGCGGCCAAGGGCATCGCCCTTTTCCACCAACAGCTTAAGGCCTGCGCGGATCGTCTCGACCATCGCGACGCCGAAGTTCGGGCCTCCGCGGCACGAGTGGTGGGTGGCTACCGATCCCGCGCCCGCGCCTTCCTACCGGCTCTCGAAGCCGCCGTTCGCGACTCCGATCCCGAGGTCTGCGATGCCATCGCCGAGGCGATCCAACAAGTTCGGGGTCGTGGATCACCCTGAGCGACTGAGAGCCGTAGCCAGCGTTAGCTCGTGTGGTGGAGATGAATAGCCGAGGCCTCGAAAACGAGGCTCCGGCGTCTGTCACCAAACCGGGCTTTACGAGCGAACTCCGGACACGCGGGGCCATCAAGACTGAGGGCCGATAATCAAGACCGATCGTGCCGAAGGGATTTCCTTGGTTCTCGATCCTGGTCTCATTGGCCATCGCTTAGGGTGCAATCGCCCTGGTCGGCGGCCGTACCGCCCCCCGGTCGCTCAGGCCTCGTCCGCCTGCGGCCTCCGCCACAGGATCAGCATGCCCATCGCCCCGGCGGCCAGCGAGGCGAGGAAGATGGCGATCTTGGCGGCCGCGTAATCCGCCCGGTCCGGGAAGGCCACGCTCGCGATGAACAGGGACATCGTGAAGCCGATCCCGCCGAGCGCCCCGGCCCCGCACAGTTGGCGCCATGAGTAGGCGTCCGGCTTCGCGGCCAGGCCGGCGCGCACCGCGAGCCACGCGGCCAGGACGATCCCCATCGGCTTGCCGACGACCAGCCCCAGCACGATCGCCAGGATCAATCGTACTTGCCCTTCGAGGACGCCGGGCGACCAGGCGACCCCCGCGTTCGCCAGGGCGAAGATCGGCAGCACCAGATAGCTCGACCAGGGCTCGACCGAACGAAGGAGCTTGTCGGCCGGGGACTCGATCCGGGCGTAGATCGCGTCCAGCGTGCGCATCGACGGCTCGGACGGCCCGGTCCGCATCGCCTCGCCGGTGTGGCGGTCCTCCAGGTGGATCACCGTCGCCGCCTGCGCCAGCAGCGCGTGGAAATTCGCGGGCGGGAGCGACGGGATGAGCACGGCCAGGATCACGCCCGCGAGCGTGGCGTGCAACCCGGCCTCGTGGAGCACGAACCAGAGGACGACCCCGCAAACCGCGTACGGCAGGGTGGAGTAGACGCCGGCCCGGTTGAACCCCAACAGCAACGCGGTCGCCGCGCCGCCGGCCATCAGGTAGCCCATGTGGATCGCGCCGCTATAGAAGAGGGCGATGACCAGGATCGCGACGATGTCGTCGATGATGACCGCCGCGGTCAGGAACACCCGCAGCTCGACCGGGACGCGGCTCCCCAGCAGCACGATCAGGGCGACCGCGAAGGCCGTGTCGGTCCCGATCGGGATGCCCCACCCGTGCTTCAGCTCCGAGGGCGCGACCGTTGCGTAGATCACCGCCGGCAGGACGATCCCGCCCAGCGCGGCGATCACCGGGAGCGCCCCCGACCGAACGGTCGCCAGATGGCCGACGGTGAACTCGCGCTTGATCTCGAGCCCCACGACGAAGAAGAAGATCGTCAGGAGCCCGTGGTTGACCCAGTGGAGCAGCGAATGGACGAATCCGCCCTCGCCCCACACGAATCCCACCCGCGTCTCCCACCACGCCGCGAACGCCGGGCCCAGGGGAGAATTGCTGAGCGCCAACGCCAGCACCGTCGCCAGCCCCAGCAGCAGCCCCGACGACGGCCCCCAATGCACGAAGCCGAACGCGGCGGACTGGATGCGATGGCCGAGCGAACCGAGCATCGCGTCGGCCAGCGAGCTCTCGTCCCAGGCGCCCGCATACCGGCGGCCGTTGATGAAGAAGGTCGGCGTCGCCCGCACGCCGCCGCGCTGCGCGCCCTCGACGTCCTCGGCGACCCGCGCCCGCGCCGCCGCGTATTCGGGCTCGTGCGTCGCGTCGCCCGGAGACAGGCCGTGGTCGCGGGCGATTTCGTCGAAGTCGCCCTCGGAGAACGACGGCCCCCGCTCCATCAACGCCTCGTGCACTTCCCAGAACCGTCCGGTCGTCTGGTCCGCGTATTCAGACAGCACGGAGGCTCGGGTCGCGTCCTCGTCGTCGGCCACGGGCAGGTGTCGAAACACGTACCGCATCCGATCGCCGAACCGGCTCCGCAGCCCCTCGACGACCTCGTGGACGGCCTGACAGCGGGGGCACGTATAGCTGCCGTACTCGACCAGGGTCATCTCGGCGTCTTCTGGCCCCAGGATGTGGTCACGGTCCCTATCGACCGGAGGATCAATCATGATGGGTCTCATATCCGCCTAAAATGCAACTGTTCGCCGACGTCATGCCGTACGAATTCGTCCGGACGTCGAGCGGCCGCTTTCACTGATCTACGCGCGACCATTCGACGCGCGAAGCCGCGAAGTTCGCGGCAAACCGGATCGACGCTTCCGCGCGGAGACGCGGCCGATCTCCTTCGATCTCGGCCAGCCGTGGGCGAGTCTCTCCAATCCGGTTGATCCCACTGTAGTGGATCGAACCCGATGCGGCCATCCTTACTCCCGGAGGCTTCTCGGTCCGGCGCGGCGGAATCACAGCCGACGGATGGCCGAGCGGGTCGACGCCGCCGCCTCCCAGGGCAAGTGATCCGCCGTCGCTCGCCGCGCGGCGCTCCGCTCAGCCGACCCGTGGCGCTGCCGGCCCGGGATCGCTTTTCCTCCCGGATCGGCGCGCCAATCCCGCGATCATGTCGCAAGGTCTACGATGGGCGGCTCCCGACCGTCCCCGCTCCTTGGCAATTCGCGATCCGCGATCCCGCGCCCGTGCGACGCCTTCGTCAAACGCGGGTCGTTGCGACCGCGAGGACGACTTGCCACCTCGGCGACGAGGCGAAATTGACCGATCGAAGCCAATTCTCGGATCCGAAATCGGCACGCAACAGCAATACCGGCATCAAGTTGCGTCGATTGGCTTCGATTTCGTCGGCGCAGATCGAAGCCAATCCGGGGTCCCGTCCCGCCCGGCGACGGCTCAGGGCCGCACCGAGGCTTCGCGAGCGCGGCGAAATTGGTCGATCGAAGCCAATCCGAGGCCCCGAAATCCGGTTGCAAATCTCTACAAATTAATGCTTTACGTCAAACGGCTTCGTTCTCGCACGGGCGCGAACGAAGCCATTTCGGGGGAGGCGGGTCGGTGCTCGGGGGGATCAGGGGCGGGCGTTGCGCGGGGGATCGCCCACGACGCCGGGCTCGTCGCCGTAGGCCAGGACGGCCTCGTTGGCGGGGGGGGCGTTGCGATTGGCGAGCAGGCCTCGGTGCCAGGATCGCCAGGCCCGGTCCAGCTCGCGGACGTCGGCCAGGCCGTAATGGTCGAGCGTCGCGGCGTCCCAGTCGGACTCCAGGCCGTCTCGGACGAACTTGAGGAACCGAGGCCGACCGCCGATCTCGATCAGGAACCGGGAGATCGAGTAGCCCTGGCCGTAGAAAGCCATGAGGTCGCTGGGATACTCGTCGATCCGGAAGAGGTCGTCGAGCGGGATCTCGCCGCGACGGGCGATCAGGTCCATGGCGATCTGGTCGTGGCGCTTCCGCTCGCGCTCGTCCTCGCTCAGGAGCGAGGCGCCCTCGTCGGCCCAGCGCGGCATGGGGCCGCCGAAGAAGGCGGCGAAGACCGTGTGGGTCACCTCGTGGGGGAGCGCCGAGGCGAGGATCCGGTCGAGACGGCCCTCGACCTCCATGCTCTGGTCGCTGACGTGGCCGTGGCCGAAGCCGAAGGACGTCAGGCCCCCCGCCTCGCCGCCGGTCAGCTTCACCTTGACCGGGCAGGGGTGCGCCCAGTCCGGGAGTTCGCGACCGAGCCAGGCGAGGGCGATCGTGCGTCGGCATTCCTCGGCGTGCTCGGCGACCTTCTTGGCCACGTCGCGGCTCGGGGCCTCGACGACGAAGTTGGTGGTCCGGTGCGAGGCGCCGCAGAGCAACGGCAGGGCGCCCAGGAGCAGGGCGACGCAGGCGCGGGGGACGGAAGACCGAACGCAATGAGCATCCATGCGGCGCACTCCTCCTTGAGCGTTCGCGAGACGGGCCCGATCCTTCGAGCAAGCCGGGGGCGAGGGGCCGGAATCCGCATCGTCGCCGGGGGCCCTCGCCATCTCGTCGCCGAGACTTTAGCAGAATCCCCCTTCCCTGTCGCCTCTTTTTCCACCTCGCCGCAAGCCGGGAGCGGGCACGGAATTCGAGAGTGTCAGCCCGACGGCGATCGGTTAGAATCCCCGGATCGCGGGAGTCCCGCCCCTCCCCGGCCGCGTCCCAGACCCGCCAAACCCGAGAGCAGGAACCCGGCAAGCCCGACATGGAGACGTCCCACTTCCTCATCATCTCGGGCTTGATCCTGGTCAACGCCTACTTCGTCGCGGCCGAGTTCGCCCTGGTGAAGGTGCGGACCAGCCAGATCGACCAGCTGGCCGAGCAGGGGAACTGGGCCGCCCGGCTCACCAGTCGGGCCCTCGACCGGCTGGACCTCTACCTGTCGGCCTCGCAGATCGGCATCACGGTCGCGAGCCTCGCCCTGGGCCGCGCCATCGAGAAGTGGATCGACCCGGTGATGGAGCGGCTCCTGGAGTGGGTCGGCCTGGGCCACTCCGAGTTCGCCGTGGGCGGGATGACGATCGCCCTGGTCCCGATCCTCTCCTTGAGCTTCGTGACCTTCCTGCACATGGCCCTGGGCGAGCAGGCCCCCAAGACGCTGGCGATCCGGGCCTCGCGGATCGTCGCCCTGGTCACGGCCCCCCCTTTGGTCCTGCTCGCCTACATCTTCTGGCCGGCGATCTGGCTCCTCAACTCCGCCAGCAACCTGACCCTCAAGGTGTTCGGCCTGGGCGGGACCAGCGCCGAGGAGATCACCCACACCGACGAGGAGATCCGCCACATCCTGGCGGAGAGCGACGAGGGGGGCCACCTCTCGCGCAGCGAGCGGATGATGATCGAGAACGTCCTGACCCTGGAGGAGAAGACCGCCAGGCGGGTCATGATCCCCCGGCCCGACATCGTCTACCTGAGCCTCTCGCGGCCCCTGGAGGAGAACCTTCGGCTCGCCCGCCAGGCCGGCCACACCCGCTACCCGCTCTGCGAGGACGACCTGACGACGGTCGTCGGCATGATCCACGTGAAGGACGTCTTCCGAAGCGGCGGCTTCCAGAACGGCCGGCTCGACCTCCGCCAGCTCGCCCGCAAGGCGCCCTACCTGCCGGTCACCCTCCGGCTCGACCTGCTCCTGCTGGAGTTCCAGCGCAACCGGGTCCACCTGGCGATGCTGCTCGACGAGTACGGCAGCGTCGTGGGCATGGTCACGCTGGAGAACGTCCTGGAAGAGCTGGTCGGCCCGATCCAGGACGAGTTCGACCGCGAGGCCCCCGAGGTCATCCCGCTGGGCGACGGCGTGTTCGAGGTCGAGGCGTCCTGCCCGCTGGACCGCCTGGAGGACGCCGTGGGCATCGAGATCCCCGAGACCGACGCCGAGACGACCGGCGGTCTGATCCTCGACCTTCTCGGCCGCCTGGCCCACGCCGGCGACTACGTCGAGATCGAGGGCCACCGCCTCGTGGTCCTCAAGGCCGATCCCACCCGGATCCGCCGGATCCGGATCGAGCCGATCCGGGAAGGCGCCGCGGACGAGCCGGCGGGACGGGAATCCGAGGCCCCCTGAGTCCCGGCGTCCGCCCCTGGTCGCTGTCGTCGGGCGGGGCTTGGGCTATAATCCTTTTCCTTGATTGTTCGCGACTCGCGGGATGCGCGGTCGGCCTTTCGGCACGGCGGCTCGCCCCTCCCGGCCGCCGCGGGTCCGCAGGAGTCGGCGCCGATGCAAGTTTCGCTCTTCATCACCTGCTTCAACGACACGCTCTTCCCCGGGACGGGCAAGGCCATGGTGGCCCTCCTCGAACGGCTCGGCCACACGGTCGACTTCCCGATGGACCAGACCTGTTGCGGCCAGATGCACTACAACACCGGCTACCAGCGCGAGGCTTTGCCGCTGGTCTGTCGGTTCGTCGAGGTCTTCCGCGACGCCGAGGTCGTGGTCTCGCCGTCGGCCTCCTGCGTCGCCATGGTCCACGACGCCTACCCCAAGCTCGCCGCCGAGACCGGCGACGCCCAGCTCATCCGCGAGGTCGCCGCTCTGACGCCCCGGGTCTACGAGCTGTCGATGTTCCTGACGGACAGGCTGGGCGTGGAGGACGTCGGCGCGTACTTCCCGCACCGCGTCACCTTCCACACCACGTGCCATTCCAAGCGGATGCTCCACATCGGCGACGCCCCCGAACGCCTGCTCCGCAAGGTGCGGGGCATCGACCTGGTCGAGCTTCCCCAGGCCGACGAGTGCTGCGGCTTCGGCGGGACCTTCGCCGTCAAGAACGCCGACACCTCGATCGCCATGCTCTCGGACAAGATCCGCTGCGTGCTCGACACCCGCGCCGAGTACTGCGCCTCGGCCGACAATTCGTGCCTGATGCACATCGGCGGCGGGCTCCACCGCCAGCGGGCGGGCGTCCACCCCATCCACCTCGCCGAGATCCTGGCCTCGACCGAGGAAGGCATGCCGACCGGCGGCATCGCGGCGGCGGCGGCGACCGCCGAAAGGAACGCTTGATCATGGCCCGACACGACCCGACCACCAACGCCGAGCTGATGTCGCGCGAGGGGGTCCCTCCCCTCCCCACGAAGCAGCCCGCCATGGCCTTCCAGGACGCGGCGAAGCTCTCCCTGGCCGACTCCCAGCTCCGCTTCAACATGGGCAAGGCCACCACGACCATCCGCGGCAAGCGGGTCAAGGCCGTCCAGGAACTGCCCGACTGGGAGGCCCTCCGCGAGGCCGGCCGCGCGATCAAGGAACGCACCCTCCGCCACCTGGACAAGTATCTGATCCAGTTCGAGGAGTCGGTGACCCGGGTCGGCGGCAAGGTCCACTGGGCGGCCGACGGCGACGACGCCAACCGCATCGTCGCCGACCTCGTCAAGGCCCAGGGTGCCCGCGAGGTGGTCAAGATCAAGTCCCTGACCACCGACGAGATCGGCCTGAACGAGGCCCTGGCGCATCAGGGGATCACGGCCCATGAGACCGACCTCGCCGAGCTGATCATCCAGCTCGCCGACGAGCGGTCCTCGCACATCCTCGTGCCCGCCATCCACAAGAGCCGGGCCGAAATCCGCGAGCTCTTCCGCCGCACCCTGGAGAACACCCAGGACCTGAGCGACGACCCGAAGGCCCTCGCCGCGGCCGCCCGCGCCCACCTCCGCAAGAAGTTCCTCACCGTCCCCGTCGCGGTCAGCGGCGTGAACTTCGGCGTCGCCGAGACCGGCACCGTCTGCATCGTCGAGTCCGAGGGGAACGGCCGCATGTGCCTGACCCTCCCCCGCGTCCTGATCTCGGTCATGGGCATCGAGAAACTCATCCCGACCTGGCGCGACATGGAGGTCTACCTCCAGCTCCTCCCCAGATCGAGCACCGCCGAGCGCATGAACCCGTACACCTCGTTCTGGACCGGCCTGGCCCCGGCCGGCGACGGCCCCGACGAGTTCCACCTGATCCTGCTCGACGACGGCCGCTCCCGGGTCCTGGCCGACCGCGAGGGCCGGCAGGCGCTCAACTGCATCCGGTGCTCGGCCTGCCTCAACATCTGCCCCGTCTATGAACGGACCGGCGGCCACGCCTACAACTCGGTCTACCCGGGACCGATCGGCGCCATCCTGACGCCCCAGCTCGTCGGAGTCGAGAACGCCGGCTCGCTCCCCTACGCCTCGTCGCTCTGCGGGGCCTGCTACGAGGTCTGCCCGGTGAAGATCAACATCCCGGAGGTCCTCGTCCACCTTCGCGGCAAGGTCGTCCGCCACAAGCAGGAGAGCCTCCTCGGCCGCCTCGCCCCGGAGAACCTGGCGATGAAGGCCCTGGCCAAGGTGTTCGCCTCGCCCCGGCGCTACGCCGCGATGCAGAAGATCGGCCGCCAGGGACAGAAGCTCGTCGTCAAGCGGGGCGTGATCGACCGCCTCCCCGGCTACCTCGGCGGCTGGACGTCCGTCCGCGACGTCTACCCCGTCGCCCCCCAGACCTTCCGCGAGTGGTGGACGCAGCGCGAGCGCCAGCCCAAGGTCGAGCCCAAGCAGCCCCCCCGCGAGGAGACCCGGCCGTGAACATCTCCCGAGAAACCGTGCTGGCCAGCATCCGCGCCGCCCTCAAGGACGTCCCCGCGTCCGAGCGTCCCGAGGACGTCGTGGTCGATCGCTCCTATCGGCTCCTCGAGGAGGAGGGGGAGCGTGAGCGCCTCGAGCGCTTCATCGAGCGGGTCCGCGAGTACAAGGCGAAGGTCAAGATCGCGCGGGCCTCGGACCTGCCGAGGGCCATCGCCGAGTCGTGCGCCGCGAGGAACGTCGCGCGGCTGGTCGTCCCGGCCGACCTCCCGCAAGACTGGGCGCCGCCGGGCGTGACCCTGGTCCGCGAGCCGGGCCTGACGAACGACCAGCTCGAACAGAGCGACGGCGTCCTGACCGGCTCCGCCCTGGGGATCGCCCAGACCGGGACCGTGGTCCTCGACAGCGGCCCCGGCCAGGGCCGTCGCGCGATCTCCCTCGTCCCGGACTATCACCTCTGCGTGATCTTCGAAAACCAGGTCGTCGGCATCGTGCCCGAGGCCGTCGCCAAGCTCCAGAAGGCGGCCGAGTCCCCGGCGCAGCCGATCACCTTCATCTCGGGCCCGTCGGCCACGTCCGACATCGAGCTGAACCGCGTCGAAGGGGTCCACGGCCCCCGGACCCTGGAGGTCATCCTCGTGACCTCGCTCGACGTCTCCTGAGCCGCGAGGTCTCTGGATCAACCCCGATCCCTCGACGCCCGGCCGGGCGTCGAGGACGGGTGTGGCGCGTCAGCAGCCTCGGCCATCGATCGGGACGTACTCCCGCTTCCCGGAGCCGGTGTAGATCTGCCGGGGGCGGCAGATTCGGCGCTCGGGATCGCGGTAGAGCTCGTACCAGTGGGCGATCCAGCCCGGGACCCGGCCGATCGAGAACATGACCGTGAACATGTTCAGCGGGATGCCGATCGCCTGGAGGATGATCCCCGAGTAGAAATCGACGTTGGGGTAGAGCTTCCGCTCCAGGAAATAGTCGTCCGTGAGGGCGATCGAGGCCAGCTCGCGGGCGACGTCGAGCGAGGGGTCGGAGACGCCCAGGGTGTCGAGCAGCTCGCCGCAGGTCTGCTCCAGGATCTTGGCCCGGGGGTCGAAGTTCTTGTAAACGCGGTGGCCGAAGCCCATCAGGCGGAACTTCTTGTCCTTGACCTTGGCGACGATCGTCTTGGGGTCGTCGCCCCCTTCCTGGATCTGCCGGAGCATCTCGATCACGGCCATGTTCGCCCCGCCGTGGAGCGGGCCCCACAGCGCGCAGACGCCCGAGGCGACCGACGCGAAGACGTTGGCCCCGGACGAGCCGACCATGCGGACCGTCGAGGTCGAGCAGTTCTGCTCGTGGTCGGCGTGCAGGATCAGGAACTTCGTCAGGGCGCGGACGACCTGGAGCGGCGGCTCGTACCGCCCGTGCGGCCTGGAGAACATCATGTGCAGGAAGTTGCGGCAGTAGCTCAGCGAGGGGTCGGGATACTCCATCCGCCTCCCCTGGGTCATCTTGTAGCTGAACGCCGCGATCGTGCAGACCTTGCTCATCAGGGTCGCGGTGGCCCGGAGCAGGCGCTCGTCGTCCATCTCGGCGGAGAGCAGCTCGGGATGGTAACATCCGCAGGCGTTGATCATCGCCGAGAGCATCGCCATCGGGTGGCCGTGCGGCGGGAAGCCCTCGAAGTGGTGGCGCATCCCCTCGTGGAGTAGCTGCTCGTCGGTGAGCAGGGCCCGGAAGCGCTCCAGCTCCGCCTGCGAGGGGAGCTCGCCGAAGATCAGCAGCATGGCGACCTCGACGAAGCTGCTCTTCTCCGCCAGCTCCTCGATCGGGTAGCCGCGATAGCGGAGGACGCCCTTCTCGCCGTCGATGAACGTGATCGCGCTGTTGCAGGCGGCGGTGTTGCCGAAGCCGGGGTCGACGGTGACGTAGCCGGTCCGATCGCGGAGCCGGCCGATGTCGACGGCGTGCTCGCCCTCCGACCCGACGACGATGGGGAGTTCGACCTCCCGGCCCGGGAGCTGGACGCGGGCGGTCGCGCGATCGGCGTCGGTCGCGGCGGGGACGGCGGTGGACTGCATGGACGGACCCTCGTCGGGAAGCCAGGGAGGTCTCGGCACGGGGGCCGGGCGGGGCCGCGCCGGCGTGCGGCGGGGAAGGCGGGAGGCCGAGAAGTCGGGGGGGGAGCGGAGGGGCGGGGCGTCGGATCGCGCCCCGCCCATTCTCCGAGGGACGTCAGCCGCGGTTGGCGACGACCGTGGAGCCGTCGGGGGTGGCGTCGGACGCGTAGTCGAACCACTTGGGATCGAACTCGATCCGACGGTTCTCCCGCATTGCGATGTTGGTGGTCAGGGCGATCACCGCGTCGGCCAGGGCGACCTCGCCGCGGCAGCGCGGCTGGTGGTCGGTGTCGGCGTGGTAGTTGGACGAGTCGCCGTGGCGGACGCAGTAAGCGAAGTGCTCCAGCTCTTCGCGGTAGCCGCGGGAGGGGTCGGCCGTCGCCAGGCCGCCGATCGCCGTCGCGGCGCTGGGGCCGGCGGTGCTGGGGCTGGTCTCCAGGACCGGCTTCTTGTTCTGGGTGTCGACGGTGACGCTCGTCGTCTTCGAGAGGGCGGCGGGGCCGGCCTCCTTGAACAGGAGGATCTCCTTCTCCTGGTAGACGATCATGGTCCCCTTGGACCCCATGATCTGCTCGCCGAAGCCGTCGAACGAGTTGGTGTTGATCGACGAGTAGGTGACGACGACCCGGTCCTTCTCGGCCTCTCCGGGGAACTCGTACATCGTGAAGATGTGGTCGTCCACCTCGCGACCGTCCTTGTAGAAGAAATTGCCGCCGACGCCGGTGACGGCGATCGGGTGCTTCTTGCCCAGGAAGATCGAGCAGGCGTCGAGCTGGTGGCTCCCAAGCTCGGCCATCAGGCCGGCGCCGGTGCGGTTGTAGAGCCGCCAGTTGATCAGCTCGTCGAGGCTCTTGTAGCCGCAGGCGGCGTAGTCGATCCCCTTGTCGGCGTCGGGGTAGGGCCGCTTCCAGGAATCCTGATAGACGATGTTCCCCTTGTCGTCGCGCTGGTACTGGGGGAGGCCGGTCGCCAGGTCGTAGACCGGGTTCCCGGCCTTGTCGCGGGCGACCTTGGGCTGGGCGTTGTTGCGGTGCCAGAGGGCGCGGATGTGGCGGACCTCGCCGAGAACGCCATTGTTGAGCAGGAAGTTGGCGTTGTCGTAGAGGGCCGAGTAGTGCCGCTGGTGGCCGACGGCGAGCAGCTTGTTGGTCTCGCGGGCGACCCGGCACATCTCCTTGCACTCGCCGATGGAGTGGGCCATCAGCTTCTCGGTGAAGACGTGCTTGCCGGCCTTCATCGCCTCGATGGCGACCGGGGCGTGCAGCCAGAGCGGCAGGGCGATGATGACGACCTCGACGTCGGGGTCGTTGTACATCTCCTCCTTGGTCTGATACTGCTTGACGGCCTTGGCGTCGGCCTCGCCGTACTGCTTGTGGTTGGCGAACTCCTTGCGGGCCCGCTCCTGCTGGGAGGGGCGGACGTCGCAGAAGCCGATGATGTTCATGTAGTCGCGGTTGTGGAACCGGATCATGGCCTGGCAGCCTTCGTCGCCGGTCCCGATGATCGCGGCCTTGACCGGGGGCTTGTCGCCCAGGCCCTTGTTGTAGCCGAAATAGTAGGCGCCCATCGCGGGCGCGGCGGCGGCGGCGGCGAGCCAGTCTCGGCGGCTCATCCCCAGCGCCCGGTTCGCGTTCTCTCGGCCCAGAAGGCGCTGCTCGGCGGTCAGATTCGTCATTCCCAAGCTCCTCTCGGATCGATGTGCGTCTGTCAGGGTCGAGTCAGGAAACGGACCGTTCCAGCCTGCGGGACGACTCGGCGTCGTCCTCGCCTTCCAGCGTCCCCTCGCGCCGGGCCAGGCGGCGTCGGCGTCGGGGGCCGAAGACGAGGGCGTCGAGCCCCACCCAGTGGGCGCTCGGGGTGGCCGCGATCAGCAGGCAGGCGATCAACTCGATGAGGTTCTTGCTGACGATCCAGTAGTGCCCCTCCACCTTCGGGCTCTCGGGGAGGCCCGGCCAGGGGGGCATGGAGAAATAGATCATCGCCAGGAAGGCCGCAGCGAACAGCGCCGAGAACGGAGTCAGGAAGCCGACGATCAGGCAGGCCCCCATCAGGATCAGGCCGTACATGGTCAGTACGTTGGCGACGTCCAGAAAGGTCGTCGGCGGCCGGTACTCGGCCCGACGGGCCAGCCAGCTCTCGTAGTCCGCCGCGAGCCCGGTGGGGAGGATCGACTTGACCCAGGCGACGTCGAGCCAGGAGCGGCCCGCCTGCTTCTGGTCGGGCGTGACCAGGCCGAGCACCGCCGATTCGAGCTCCGCGCCCTGGGCGACGATCGGCTCCGTGAGGGCCTTGCGCTCGGTGTTGAGCACCTGCCTGGATTCCCAGGCCCGCTCCCGCTCGAACGACATGGACTTCGGGTCGCGCTCGACGAGCATCGCCGCGCGGAGGTCGTGGAGGTATTTGTCGCGGTTCTGGACGTTCTCCGGGTTGTTGAACCAGTAGTCGGCCCAGACGTAGCTGTCGTCGAGCACGACCTTCGCCTTGCCCTTCTGGTCCTCGTCGAATCCGTAATGGGCGGCGATCCCGTCGACCGTCGCGGCCCACGACTTCTTGAGCCGGTCGGCGTCCAGCAGCTCCAGGCCGTTGGCGTCGGGGAGCATGCCCCGGAAATAGGGGGCGAGCGGCCCGCTGGAGTTTCGCAGATAGATCTCGGCCGAGAACGGCTTGCCGTGCCGGCCCGAATCGTATTTATCCAGCCCTTCGGTGAGGAAGTGCCAGCCGATCGCGATCCGGAGCAGGACGAGGAAGAGCGCCCCGAGGAACCCTATTTGATAGCGTCTGGCGGCGTTCAGGGGACGCCTCCTTTCTACGTGCGAGAGGCAATCAGGACGAAGCGAAATCCCGGGGGCCGAGCCCCATCGCGACGACGCGGGGGGCGTGGTCGGAAGGGCCTTCGTGGACGAAGACGACGCCGACGTCGGGCCGAGCGGCGACCAGGTCGCGTGCGGCTTCGGCGCCCAGGACGTACAAGGCCGTCGAGAGCGCGTCGGCCTCGGCGGCGTTGGGGGCGAGGACGGTCACGCTCGCGGGGCCCTCGGCCGGCGAGCCGGTCCGGGGGTCGAGGATGTGGCCGTAGGAGCGACCGTCGACCTCGAAGTGCTGGAAGGCTCCGCCCGAGGTCCCGACGGCCCGATTCCGCACCCGGAAGACTCCCAGGGGGGATTCCGGGTCGAACGGGTTCCGCAAGGCGACCTCCCAGCGGTCCGCGAACCGCCCCGGCGGAGAGCCCAGCGCGAACAGGCTCGATTGACCGCCGTGGACGAGGGCCGACGTGGGAAGCCAGTGGCCGCGAAGGACGTCGACCGCGCGGTCGATGGCGTATCCTTTGCCGATGCTGCCGAGGTTGACGACCATCCCCCGGGTCTCGAAGCCGACCGTCCGCCGCGTGGGGTCCAGCCGCAGCCTGCACCAGCCGGTCTTCGCCAGGGCGTCGGCCCGTTCGGCGTCGGTCGGCACGCGTTTCGGGCCCCGGACGAAGCCCCAGGCCTCGGAGAGCGCCCCGGCGGTGACGTCGTAAGCCCCGCCGCTCCACTCGGAGATCCCCCGCGCCAGGGTCAGCAGGTCGAACAGGCCCGGCTCGACGGCCACGGGGCCGTCCGGCGCGTCCCGGTTCAGGAGGCTGACCTCGGAGTCGTCCCGGTAGATCGTGAGCTGGCCTTCAAGAGCCTCGATCAGGTCGAGCGCGCGGGAGGCCAGCTCGAGGGCGCCCGGGACGCGGGCCCCGAGGCGGATCTCGAAGTACGAGCCCATGCCGGGGCGGTGCACCCGCAGCAGGTCCATGGAACCGTCGGCGCCGGCGGCCTCGGCATCGGCCCGGTGCGCCACCGAGCCCAGGCGTCGCAGACGCATGAGATCGCGACGATTCACTCCGCTTCGTGGAGCCTTCACGGAGAGGGCCTTTGCGCAAGGGAACGGGGCTGGCAGGGGTGCCCCGGGAGATCCCGGGCCTGAGGAGGTCGGCGGAAGGTCGACCGGGGCGGTTCATCAACTATAACAAACGGACATGTCGCGAGAAGAGTCCAGATCGAGAATCGAATCGACCCTCGCCCGCGTAATCGCCGGGGCGGACGAGCCGCTTTCTCGCGGCCCGGGCGGTTCGTCCCGGCGTCGACCGGCCGCGGCCCCGGCGTCCGCGCGGCCTCCCCAGGATGATCCGCGCGATCGATCCCCAGCCGGAGGCCGCGTCCCGGAGCGATCGTGACGGATGAGAAGGCGGAACCTCGACCGATTCCGGCGGAAATCCTGATGCCGCGACCGACCGGACGCCGATGGATGATTCCGTCAGGATTGAGCCGGGAGGGTCGAAACCACGTCTCTATCGACGCGCCCCGGTCTCGTGCTCGGCCCTCGAGCGGATCATGGAACGGTTCGGGACCGCCCGGTCATTCGAACCGCGGGAATGCACGGAGGACGAAAAACGATGGCGACCGCACGTCTGCGACTCTTCCCCTACCCTGAGGAAGACCACGAGGAAGTCGAGGCTCCGTCCATCCCCATCCGCCTCTGCGACCTGTACCCCCTGCTCGCCCAGGCCTACCGCGACAACTACGTCTGGCTCCGCGATTTCGAGAACGACGAGCTGCTCGTCAGCGGGGACCTCTACGAGGTGATCCGCGCCTTCTCGAATTGCCGCCCTTCGGCCTGACCCGCCGATCGGGCGACTTCACCCCGCCGCGCCCGTCGCCCTTGCGGCGGGTGGACCGGAGGCGGGTCTTCGACCTTGCCGCCGCCCCGCGGAAGCGCTAGGCTAGGTGGGTGGCTCCACAAGGACGTCCCACTCCATCTCGGTCCGACTCGGCATATCCACGAAGCGAGCTCCCACGATGGTCACCAAGAAGATCAGCAATGACGAGGCCTTCACGATCGAACGGCATGGCGACGTGACCGTCATCACGGCGACCCCCGCGCTGGAGAAGCTCTCGTTCCGGCTCGAAGAACAGGCCGCCGACCTCATCCTCGAACCGATCCGCCGGCAGGACGCCCCGCTGATCGTCTTCGACCTCAGCCGGGTCAATTACTTCGGTTCGATGTTCCTGGCCCTGCTGATCCGCACCTGGAAGCTGGCCACGGCTTCCGGCGGCTCGATGGCGATCTCCGGCGTGACGGCGAGGACCCGCGAACTGCTGCGGGTGACCTCGCTCGACATCGTGTGGCCGATTTACGACACCCGCAGCGAGGCCGTCGCGGCGCTCGAACTCGATTGAGGCGTCACGTCGCCGGCCGGGCCCCGACGGCCCGGCCGCGTCGCGTTCTCGGCGGGCTTCGCGCCTGACGTTGACAGTTCCCCTGGCCGCCCCGATGATGAGTTTGTGGGCCTCGGCCGGATCCCGACCCGACCGCCGATCGTCCCGTTTCCCGGGAGCGGAGCCAAGATGGGGATATACGACCGCGAATATTATCGTGGTGAGAAGAGCGGCCCCGGCTGGTTCAGCGGACCGGCGCCGTGGTGCAAGACGATCATCCTGATCAACGTCGTGATCTTCCTGGCCCAGCGGGCCTTCGCCATCGACCCGGACTTCATCCGGGAATGGGTCGCCGCCTCCCCCGAAGGGATCTTCCGGCAAGGCCGGGTCTGGGAGCTGCTGACCGCCACGTTCCTGCACGATTCCAAGATCTGGCACATCCTCGGGAACATGCTGTTCCTCTGGATCGTCGGCCGGGAGATGGAGTCGCTCTACGGCGGGCGGGACTTCCTGGCGTTCTACCTGGCCGCGGCGATCGTCAGCACGTTCTGCTGGACCGTCGCGCAGGCCTTCGCGCCGGGATATCATTACATGATCGGGGCCTCGGGCGCCGTCGCGGGGGTCCTCACCCTCTACACGCTCTACTATCCCCGCCGCGAGATCCTGTTCTTCTTCATCCCCATGCCCATGTGGGTCGTCCTGGCGATCTTCCTGGTCTGGCCGCTGCTGTCGGACGGCCGTGGCGGCGCCGTCGCCTACGAGTCGCACCTCGCGGGGGCGGCCTTCGCGGTGGCCTTCAAGCACTTCGACCTGCGTTGGTCCCGGCTGACCGACGGCCGGTTCAGGCGGCCCCGCCTCAAGCTCGTCACGCCGCCGCGCTACGAGCCGACCCGGCCCCGCACCCCGGTCGTCAGCCGGGGCGAGAAGGTCGGCGCGATGGCGTCGTCGGTCTCCGTCCTGCCCGAGGAACAGCTCGACGCCCGGCTCGACGAGGTCCTCGCCAAGATCGCCCGCGAGGGCCGCGACGGGCTCAACGAGGAGGAGCGCCGGGTTCTCCAGGAAGCCAGCCGACGAGCCCGAGATCGACGGAGCGACCGCAGGTGACCCCGCAATCGAATCGCCCGGAGTCCTCCTTCACCATCCGGGACGGCGAGCCTTCCGATCTCGACGTGATCGTCGATTACAACCTGAGGCTCGCCGAGGAGACCGAGGACAAGCGGCTGGACCGCGTCATCCTCCGCAACGGCGTGGCACGGGCTCTGGCCGATCCCGAGCGGCTGCGCTACTGGGTGGCCGTCAGCCGCGACGACGGCCGGGTCGTCGGCCAGACCGCCATCACCCGCGAGTGGAGCGACTGGCGGGCCGGCTGGCTCTGGTGGCTCCAGAGCGTCTACGTCGAAGCCGAGTCCCGCGGTCAGGGCGTCTTCAAGGCCCTCTACGGCCGCATCCGGGACGAAGCGCTCGCGACCGACGACGTCCTCGGCATCCGCCTCTACGTCGAGCACGAGAACCACCGGGCCCGCGACGCCTACAAGGCGCTCGGCATGGACGAGGCCGGCTACTCCGTGCTCGAGGAACTCTGGCTGGGCCGATCGCGGGCCAAGGCGGAGTAGGGCGGTCAGGACGCCCCGTGAGTCCGCCTCGCCCAGCGTTCCAGCAACCGGGCGGCCTCGCCCGAGTCCAGCGCCCGCGCGGCCCGAGCGACGGCCTCGGGCAGAGGCGTCTGTTCTACCACCCAGATGGCGGCCGCGGCGTTCGCCAGTAAGAACTCCCGAACGGGGCCGGGCTCGCCCTCGAAAGCCCCCCGGAGCATGGCGGCGCTCTGCGCCGGGTTCTCGACCCTGAGAGCCGACGCGGACGCCTCGGAGAGGCCGAAATCGGCCGGGATCCAGGAGAGCCGCGCGATCCGGCCGTCCTCGACCAGCAGGACCTCGGTCCTCGCGGCGAGCGTCACCTCGTCCAGCCCGTCTTCCCCCCGAACGACGGCCGCACGGCGGATCGTCGAGGTCCGCGAGAGGACCTCCGCCATCCTTTCCGCGTGGGCCGGCTGGGGGGCGCCGACGAGCTGGAACGCCGGCGAGGCCGGATTGCAGAGCGGGCCGATCAGGTTGAAGACGGTGCGGAACGGCAGTCGGCGACGGACCGGCGCAACGGTTTTCATGCCGGGGTGGAAGCGGGGGGCGAACAGAAACGCCAGGCCCAGGTCGTCGAGCGTGGATCGCAGGAGGGCGGGTTCCGACTCGATCGCGATCCCGAGTTCCGTGAGCACGTCCGAACTGCCCGAATTCCCGGACGCCGCGCGGTTGCCGTGCTTGACGACCGGCACGCCGCAGGCCGCCAGGATCACGGCCGTCCCGGTCGAGATGTTCACCGTCGCGGCGCGGTCGCCGCCGGTGCCGCAGGTGTCGATCGCCGCCGGGCGGCCCGACGCGAAGGGGATCATCCGCTCGCGGATGGCCTCGACGGCGCCGAGCAGTTCATCGCCGGTCTCCCCCTTCACGTGGAGGGCGGTGAGGAACGCGGCCGTCTCCACGTCGCCGGCCTCGCCGTCGAGGATCGCTCCGATCGCAAGCCGTGCCGCTTCGGTGCTCAGGGGACGTCCGGCCGCCAGGCTTTCGATCGCGGCGGTGATCGCTTCGTGCAGTGGCATGAATCAAGGGACTCGCAAGACGTGGCGTTCGACGTGGTCCCCCACGGGACGATCGATGCTGATGATCAAGGGGCCGCCGTCCTTGAGCGCCAGGTAGCGGGCGGCCTGCTCGGCCGTCTGGATCGCCTGATCGTTGACCGCTGCGATCACGTCGCCGACCTGGCAGTGGGCGGCGAACGGGCTGTCGGGCTCGACGCGGACCACGAGGGCCCCTAGGAGGGTGTCGGGGAGGCCTCGGCCGGCGACGAGTTCCGCATTCAGGCTCTGGAGTTCCAGTCCCATCGAGCGGCTCGACGTCTTCGCCGGAGTCTCGGCCCGATCGCCCTGACCGCCCTGGGTCGACTCCTCGGGGGGGCCGAGGGTCCGCTCGCGGTCTGCGACCATCACCTGGAGCTTGGTCTCGCGACCGTCGCGCCAGACGACCAGATCGGCGGGCTTGCCTACGGGGAACATGGAGACGGCGTTGATCAGGTGATTCAGGTCCTGGATCACGGCGCCGCCGAACTGGAGCACGACGTCGCCGTCGCGGACCCCGCCTCGGGCGGCCGGGGAATCGGTCCCGACTCGTTCGATCAGGGCGCCCCGGGGGCGGTCGAGGCCGCGTTCGACGGCCTTCTCGGGCCGGAAGTCGGGGTCGAGGATCACCCCCAGCCCGCCCCTCGTGACCCGCCCGTTGACGATCAACTCGTTCATGATCCATCGGGCGAGGTTGATGGGGATGCTGAAGCCGACCCCCTCGTTGCCGCCGTGGCTGCTGGCGATCGAGTTGTTGATCCCGACCACCTCGCCGAGCATGTTGACGAGCGGTCCGCCCGAATTCCCCGGGTTGATCGCCGCGTCGGTCTGGAGGAAGTCCTGATTCTCGACGTCCTGCAGCTCATCCATGTGGCGGCTGCGGGCGCTGATGATTCCCTGGCTCACCGAATGAGTCAGCCCGAACGGGCTCCCCAGGGCCAGCACCCAGCTCCCGACCTGGACCACGTCGCTGTCGCCCAGGCGGGCGGCGGGAAGGTCGTCGCGATCGAGCTTCAGCACGGCGATGTCCGCCATGACGTCGCTCCAGATCTTTTCGGGGGTCAGCGACCGGCCGTCTTGCAGGAACACGCGGATCCGGCTGGTCTTGCCTCCCTCGACCACGTGGTGGTTCGTCAGGACGTAGAGCCCGGACGCCTTGTCGCTCCGGACGATGACCCCGGACCCGGTCTCCTCGAACTTGCGCGTGCGCTGGCCTTCCTCGTGCCTCGTGGTCTTCTGGGTGATGATGTGGACGACCGTGGGGCGGACGGCCCGCGACACCAGCTCGAACATCCGATCGACGTGCTTGAACCTGTCGTACTCGCGGGCCAGCTCGTCGTACACCTGGACGTCGTTGGCCTCGACCCGGCTGATCTTGCGGACGTCGGGCTTCGCCGGGCCGTCCGGCGCCGAGGCGGCCTGCGCCGAGATCGTCCCGCCTCCCCGGCCCAGATGGAACCCGACGCCGAGCCCGGCGGCCATCGAGCCCGCCGCAAGGATGATCGAGGCCGACCGGATCTTCATGAACGGGCTCCACGCCGAGCGGTCATTGGGCGGCTCGGCTCGCGATGAACGGACGCGAGCCGCGCGACCCCGACGGACCGGCACCAGATCAATATACCCCCTGCCGGAATCCCAAGTCAAAACTCCACGCCCCCTCCCCCGGCCGCCTCGGCCTACAAGCCTCCTTCTCCGCATCCCCATAAGGAGTTGCCCGCGAAGACCGCGGGGCGTACCGTAGCGATCGGTTCCGCGAAGGATGGCTCCGAGGAGGTGCGTGATGCCGGATGTGGCGGCGATCGTTCTCTGCGGGGGGGAGAGTCGGCGGATGGGAAGGTCGAAGGCCGACCTCCCGTTCGGGGCGGAGACGCTGCTCCAGCGGGTCGTCCGGCTCGTCGGGTCGGCGGCCCGGCCGGTGGTCGTGGCGGCGGCCTTCGATCAGGAGATCCCGCCGCTGCCGGACGGCGTCGTGATCGTGCGCGACCCCCCATCGCCTCGGGGTCCGCTCGAGGGCCTGTCCTCGGGCCTCGCCGCGCTTCCCGCCGAGGCCGAACTCGTCTACGTCGCCCCGGTGGACGCCCCGTTCTTCACGCCCGAATGGCTCCGAGCCCTCGTCGCGATGATCGGCGATCACGACGCGGTCGCTCCGGTCGTCGGCGGCTTCACCAACCTCGTCAACACCCTCTATCGCATCGAGCCGACTCGCCGGGCTGTCGCGAGCCTCCTGGAACGCAAGGAATATCGGGCGCGGGAACTCGGCCGGATCCTGCACTGCCGCGAGGCGACCGAGGTCGAAATGCGACGGGTCGACCCCGACCTGGACCCCCTCATGAATCTCAACGACCCCGAGGCCTACCGACGAGCCCTCGATCTCTGGGCGGCGCGGGAATCTCGACCTGGCGAAGCGCGGAAACCGCCTCGCTGACGGCGTCCCGGGACGCTTTTCGGGCACGGCGGAGAGGCCGGCCCAGGGCCTCGACGAGCCTCGCCGCGATTCCCCAAAAAGCGTGGAAATTCTTTGGGAGCGTCGTTCGGGGTTCGGTATACTCAAGGGTGGCTGGAAATGGATGTGTTGGCGACGTCGATCCGCTTTTCAGGACCCTCTCGCCCCCCCTCCGTTCCCTTCCGCCGGGCCGCCATCCGGCCCCTTTCGCCTCGGCCTAGAAAGTAAAACGAGGGCCGCTTTCACGTCCACGCTCAGGAGATTGTAAGTTGGGCAAGAAATTGTACGTCGGCAACCTGACCTACGGGGTCGCCGATGCCGACCTCGAGCAGCTCTTCTCCCAGTTCGGGACGGTCCAGAGCGCTCAGGTGATCACCGACCGCGAGACCGGTCGCAGCAAAGGCTTCGGATTTGTCGAGATGGACACGGATGCCGAAGCCCAGGAGGCCATCCGGGCCCTGCACGACCAGGATCACGGCGGACGTCGGTTGACCGTCAATGAAGCCCGACCTCGCGAGCCTCGCTCGGGTGGCGGCGGCGGCGGCTACGGTGGCGGCGGCGGCTACGGTGGTGGCGGCGGCGGCTACGGCGGCGGCGGCGGTGGTCGCGGCGGCTATGGCGGCGGCGGCGGCTACGGCGGCGGCGGTGGTGGTCGCGGCGGACGCTATTGAGCCCCCGACCCAGGGCGTGGACGATCGAACGACTGAGCGATTGTCGGCTTCCCGCGTGATGTCAAACCGGCTCGTCGAGATCCGGCCCCGGTCTTGAACCGGCTGGTTCTGGGTCTCGCCGTGCCATCCGCGAGACGGGCTGGTTCCGCTCTCGACCCTCGTGGGCTGGAATCCCTTCCCACCACCCGCGACCGACGACCCCACCAAAAAACGCAGGCCGCCGAGGGACTCCCCCTCGGCGGCCTGCATCATTTCGGGATCGAGTCGGCTCGACTCGATGCTTCGCTCGCGATCAGCGGGCGGAGTCGCTGAAATCCATCTCGAAGTCGCTGAGGTTGATCTTGGCGTCGCCCTCTTCGTCGGAGGGCTTGGAGAAGACCTTCGCCCAGCGGAGCGAGTCGGAATCCATCAACCGGCCCCCCTGCCCCAGCCGCTCGTTCTCGCGCTGGCAGTCGATGCAGCTGTTGGTATAGGGGAGGGCGTTGAGGCGAGGCTCGGAGATCTTCCCGCTGCAGAATTCGCAACGGCCATACACGCCGGCCGCGATCCGCTGGAGGGCGTGCTCGATCTGGCCGAGTTCGCGGCTCTCGATCTCCACCAGGCGCGAGCTGATCTCGTCGTTGGCCGAATCCACCGCGGCGTCGACGTTGTCACCCACCCCGCCCATGTCGGAGAATTTCGGAAAGCCGTCCGAATCCCCGGAGAGGGCCTTGCGGAGAGCGTCCCGTCGCGCGATCAACCGAGAGGTCAAGCGAAGCAGAGCGTCTTTGCGGGCCATAGTACACCTCCTGGTGTATTTTCTTCTGGGATCACTGAGACTCGGCCGCCGCGAATCAGGGGTCCGCTTTCACCTACAAGTGCCAGCGGGGGATGAAACGGCTGGGATCGGATATCGATCAAACAGATGATAGCTCATGGCTTGTGGGTCGCCGTCTCATTCGTGACGATCCCGCGTCGACCCTCGAGATGGCACCGAACTGCCCGGCGGCCTCTCGAATCGCGACACCCTTTACTAGCACATGATGCGCCGTCGACAAGGTCTGGGCCTGGATCTCCCCAAAGCCGCAGTTACTACGTCGATTCCAGAGAAAGGTTTGACGAATTTTCTAGGATTTTGTTCCCGAAACCTAAAACTTTCGGGGAAAGGGACGTTCCCTTCCACGGAGTTCCTCGTCCACGTCTGATATCAATTCGACCGCGAGCCTCTTCGAGTTGACGAGACTTCCCGGCTTCTGAAATTGAGGAGGGTGATGAGGCGGGAAAACGTCGTTATTCTGGACCCCGGTCGCCGGAAAGCAATCAAAAAATCTCGTGGAACGAAGATTTTATCGAAAATCGACGTGCCGGCCCGACACCTGGGCCCTCGGAATCGCTACCGGGGCAGGAAGAAGTCCGAGGCGACCCGCGGATTCTGGCTTCCGGGGACGTAGAGGAAGTTGACGTAGCGTCGTTGCCTGGTCTCCACGAAAACCCATTGCAGGATCACGCGGCCCTTGGTCGCCACGATGGTCTTGCTGGAAGGCTCCAGCCCCATCACGGCCCGCACCTCGGCGGGCGTCTTGCCTCGCAGGCCTTGCTCGCCCTCCACGGGTGGGGGCGTCGCCGCCGCCTGGAGATTCGGGGAGTCCTTGATCCATTCGTCGCCGGCCCGGCGATAGCCCCGAAGCTTGAAGGCTTCGGTCACCTCGTTCGAGCCCGGGGCGATCTTCCAGGCTCGTTCCAGCAGCTCGCGGGCCTGGTCCGAATCGTGCAAGAGTTCGTCGTACAGCGCGGCCAGGGCGATCGGCCCTTCGGCGTCGGTCTCGCTGAGCCGGTCGCGCCGGGCCTTGAGCCAGTCGCGGTAGAAATCGATGGCCGCGCCGGGCTCCTTGGCGCGATCGGTCAGCAACGCGCCGATGGTCTTCACGTCCGAGAGCCGCAGGGAAGGGAGGGTCGCTTGCGCCCGGGTTCGGACCTGGTCGATCAGCCGGGCGGCGAGTTCGGGCCGATCCGGAACCAGGGCGGCGGCCTGATCGACGACCCTCAGCGCCGACGGCACGTCCTGGGCCACCTGCACGCTCAGCCACTTCTCGACGACGTCCGACCAGAGTTCCCGATCCAGGGGCTTCCGAAGCTCGGCGGGCGCGGCCCGATAGGTCGCGGCCGGGTCCTGGTCGTAACGGGCCCGCAACGCGGCGACCGCCCCGACAGGACCGGAGACGGGCCGGGCGGCGTCGGGAAAGAACCCCTCGACCTCGCCTTTGAGCTTCTCCAGCTCGGCGGGAGACTTCGCGGAGCCGAGCATGGACCGGAAAGCGCGGTGCGCGAGGGCCGAGGGATCGGGCTCGGCGACCCCCTGCTTCCGTCCCTGCTTCGCCAGCGTAAGCCACTCGTCGGCGGCGTCGACTGTCCCCCGGCTCCCGTCGGCCTCGATCCGAAGGGCCTCGGCCTCCACCGCCTTCGCGCGCGCGCCGAGGGCCCCGTCGCCGAAGTCCCTGGCGCGTTTCGCGGCCCACCGCCCCCATTCCCGACGCTGGGCGAAATCCCGAGCGGAGAGCGCGGCGACGGCCTTGTCCAACCGCTCCAGGTCCGCCGGCTGGAGGTTCAGGCCCGTCACGTCCACGTAAAGTCGCGAGCCCTCGCGAACCAGGCGACCCTGGACGACGACGGCCGGATTGCGGGGCGGAGTGTCAGGACGAAGTTCCTCGGGGAGCCGGAACGCGAGGGGCGTCCGCTTCAGGTAAAGCTCGTCGTAGCCGACTCGGGGATGATTCTGGAAGAACCGGATCCGGTCGTCGACCAACACCAACTTCCCGACCAGGTCGTCGCGACGGGTCAGATCGGCCGGTTCCACCGCCGTCACGGCTTCCTGGCCGTTCGCCCGAATCGCGAAGCACGTCGTCGCGAGGAGCAGGCCGATCGCCGTCGCGAAGGGACGAAGAGCGTGCCGTCGTCGACTTTCAGGGGTCGGCGTCATGGCTCGTCTCCGGGTTCGGGCGTGGGTGGGGAGAGGGCGGCCTCGGGCCATCCCAGGGATGCGAGCGCCTCGTGGAACTGGACGAAGAGGCCGCTCCGGGGCTCCAGGCGGACGACCCACGCGTTGCTGCCGGCGTCGAACTCGATCGCGGCGAGCCGGGCGCCGAAGACGACGTGATCGCCGACTTGCGGTTTCGCGAGAGCGAACAGCTCGAAGTCCCGGAAATCAATCCGGGCCGACCGTTCGGGACGCGAGCCGCCGGCCCGGAAGCTGCCGGCGTCCTCGGTGGGCAGGACCACGTAGTCGATCTCATACCTCCCCTCGGGTCCGTCCGGGGTCGACCGGATCCGCGAGTCGAAGAGGACCCCGCGGCCCCGATGCTGGTCGTCGAAGCGGGACGCCCAGGACTTGGGATTGGTCCGGGCCGCCTCGTCGAGAAGCTCTTCCAGCCCGGCGGCGGCCAATCCCACGTAAAGCGACGCCTCGTCGGCGGCCTGGCGGATCCGGTCGGCCCCTTCGACCTCGCCGCCCAGGGCTTCGACGGCTTGCTTGGCCGGGGCGAGGAGTTGGTACGCCTTGTCGAAATCCCCGGCTTCCAGGGCGGGGATTCCCTCGTCGCGTCCCAGCGCGGCGACCTGGGGGAGCCCCTGCCGTCTCGTGCTCCAGACCCGGTACACCACGGTGCCGACGACCAGCAGGGCGACGATCGCGAAGACCTGGAGCGGCCTGACGCCGGAACGGCGACGACCACGGACGCCGACCTCGACGACCCCCCCTTGCGGGACCTCGCGGCGACGCGAGCCTTTCGGGGTCGGGTCCCGATCGGGCTCTGGTTCGACGGGTCGGACGGAAGGGCGCGGGGGCCTCCCAGCCGGGCGAGCCCTCGCGACCTTCGAGGGAGACGCGTCCGCGGGCGGCTCGGCCGCGCCGTCGGGCGTACGGGCGGAGCGGGACGGGGCGTCGTCTTCCCAGGAGATCTCCGCGTCCGGATGGGGGAGCGCGTCGGCGATCTCGACGGTGACCTCGCCGGGGTCGTGGAGTTCGATCGGCCCTTCCTCGACGACTCGGGACGTGGCGCCAGACTCGACGTTGCGACGTCCCGAAGGGGAGGAGAGCCGGGGGCCGGGGTCGGGCAGCGGGCTCGCGGGAAGGACGAACACGCCCTCACCGCAGGCCGGACATCGGAGCGCCTGATAGCCCTCGGTCCGCTGGCCCCGAACGCGGTGGCCGAGCGGGCACACCACGTTGAAATGCTGGATGCCGACCTCGGGCGTCGTCGCCAGGCCCTTGATCAAGTTCCTCGCTCGGCCGAAGAGCCCCAAAGACCACCTCTTCCCGGCCGAACTTCCGTCCCTGGGGTCCCTCGTGGACCACGCCGCCGGAGTTCGAACCATGACGACCGTAAGACGGGAGTTTCCCGAATTATGGAGGCCTGCGAGCCGCAGGTCAACGATCGTCGTCCCGCGAGTCGTCGAGAGTGGAAATCGAACGGGCCGCCGACTCGCTGGAGAGGCGGCGGCCCCGAGAGGGCTGGAGGGTCGGGGCGGGATGTCGAGGAGGGTGGAGCCGTCAGCCCCGGGTCACCGCGTCGAAGAAATCGTCCGGGCATTCCTCGTGGAAACGGAGGCGGATCACATGGTCGCCCTCGGGAGTTTCGGAGACTTCGAGCACCTCGGCGCGCACGCAGTCGGACGCTTCGGGTTTCGCCGTCTTGAGCCAGACCTCCTCGAACTCTTCGAGAGGAGTCGGTGACGTGAGCCTGGCGCCGCCCCGGCTGAGATCCACGACCCGCGAGGCGACCGTGGCGAATTGCGTCTCCGAAGCCCACCAGCCGAGCCAGATCCGGCAGTCGACGGCCGGCATCCTGGGACTGGCCCGACGGTCGAGCGAGATGTGCGGGCCACGCCCTCGGCTCGGTCCGGAGATCAGCCGTCGCTGCGTCGACTTGTCCAGGTTCAACATCGGATCCTCCACTTTCTGGACCTCGGGCGTCCAGGCACCGTCTTGACCGCGGGACCGAGCCGGGCTCGCGTCCACGCCTCCGCTCCCCTCTGCAAATCAACCCTAGGGTGCGGATCGCGACGAGGCCGTCGGCGAGGTCGAAAATCTCGAAACGGGCCGCGGCGTGGCTTTTCCGAGACCTGATGCGGCGGTGGAGGAACGTCTCGGCGTTCGGGGAGTCGCGCCCGAATCGCCGCGGGGCGTCAGGCGCGGAAGAGTTCGACGGAGGAGCGGAGGTCGCGGTCGACGCCGAACAGGCGGTCCAGGTTGGAGGTGCGGAAGACCTGCTGCAAAACGGGCGAGAGCTCGCAGAGGCGGAGCTTGCCGTGGGTCCCGTCGACCCGGCGCTGGAGGAGGATCAGCTTGCTCAGGAGGGTGCTGGAGATGAGTCCGACGTCGCTGAAGTCGAGCACGAGCCGAATCGGCTGGCCGTCGTTGGGGAGTTGGGCCGCGATCTGCTCCGCAACCTCGCGCACGGTCCGCTCGTCGAACAGTTGCCGGTCGTGGAAGCGGACGACCTTGACCCCGTCGACCTCCGTCATGCTGATCCGGTCTGCTGGAGGCATTTTACTGATCCTGATAAGATCACTCGGGTTCGGAAGCGGATCGCTTGCGACGAATTCGTTCGAGGCGGTCCGAGGCCGGACCGCTCCGCCGGGCCGGGGTCGGCTCGGCCGCTTCGGCGGGCTTGGGCGGAGCTTCGACCTCCCCTCGTTCGATCGCCTCGATCGCGGAGTCCCGATCGGCGACGAACTCGAAGAGCTTGTCGATGTTGCTGGCTCGGAAGACTTCGTGGACCGTGGGCTCGACGTGGCAGAAGACGACCCGCCCCCCATTCTGCCTGGCGGTCCGCTGGAGTGCCACGAAATTCCCGAGCGACGAGGAGCCCGCGAACCCCACCCCGGCCAGGTCGATCACCACGAACGGGCGTCCCTTGGACTTGAGATGCTCGTCGTAGCGGGTGCGAAGCTCGAGGGTGGGAGCCGGATCCAGGCGATGACAGTCCCAGAACTCCGCCAGCAGCACCCCGCCGACGTTGTGGACTTGCACGGAAGGCTTCAACATGGGTCGATCACCTGGGCCACACGGTTGCGAGGAACGGACCGGCCGCCCCGGTCGCCGCTCGCGGTCGAGCGGGCCGTCCCACGCGGCGAAAGGCCTGGACCCCCCGCGACGGCGCCGCAGACGGTTCGACCCCGCATCCGGGTGGAGTCGGCGGCGATGGCCATCGTAGCATCGGCCCGGAACTCCGACCAGGGAGCTGTTCGAACCGTTCCGCACGGGACGACGCGCGGAATCCATGCATCCGGAACTCGTCGGGGAGGATGGGCGGAATTTCGTCGTCGAACAGGGACTTGATGGACGATCTCCCCAAGGAGGACCCGCTTCCCATACGACCCTTGGACCGCCCCGACAGGGGGCGACGCCCGCCCGGACGCCGACTCCCGCCGCGACTCGACTCCCGGGTACAATGGGGGGAGGGCCCGCCGAGATCCACGGGCCCGGGCGGAATCGAGCCGAGGGGACGTGTCCAGGGTCGCCCCTCGATCGAGGTCGTCCCCGCCGGGCGGAGCCATTATCGGAGTCGCTGCGATGTGTTCGATGAGACTCAGAGCGTTCTTCCTGGCCCTGCTGGCCACGGCGGGTCCGGCGGCCCTGGCCCAGAGCTACGACTGGCTTGATGCGGCCCTCCCCGAGCGCGCCTATGATTTCGGCGTCGTCGCCCGGGGCTCGCAGCTCCGCCACGCCTTCGCGGTCGTCAATCGGACCGACCAGGAGATCCGCATCCTGGAATGGCGCACCAAGTGCGGCTGCACGGACGTCAAGGTCGGGGCGAAGGTCATCCCTCCGGGAACCCAGACCACCATCGAGGTGACGGTCGACACGACGCGTTTCCTCGGCCACAAGCCCTCGGGCCTGACCCTGGTCTTTGAGAGCCCGTCCTACGTTCAGGTCGACCTGAACACCTCTTGCTTCATCCGGGGCGACATCGTGACCAATCCCGGCCAGCTCGATTTCGGGATCGTCCGCCGCTCCGACAAGCCGCAGACCACGGCGCTCACGCTGGCCTACGCCGGCGGCCAGCCGGACTGGCAGGTGACGAAGATGAACACGCTCTCGGACCACATCAAGGCCGAACTCCGCGAGGTCGACCGCACCGTGGGAGGCCAGATCAACTTCACGCTGACGGCCACGCTCCAGCCCAGCGCGCCCAACGGCTACTTCAAGGACGAGATCACCCTGGAGACCAGCGACCAGCAGAAGATCCCGATCTCGGTGGTCGCCAACATCCAGAGCGCCGTCGCATTGACGCCCTCGATCATCAATTTCGGCCAGGTGAAGCCGGGCGAGAGCGTGACCAAGACCGTGCTCGTCCGCTCCGCGCAACCGTTCAGCATCACGGGCCTCACCACCTCCAAGACGGAATTGCAGAGCGACGACCAGTCGAAGGGGGCGCAGGCCGTCCATCAGGTCAAGCTTACGCTCAAGGCGCCGGACCAGCCCGGGGCCTTCCACTCGCTCATGACGGTCAAGACGGACATCCCGGACGAACCCGAGGCCGTCCTCAAGACCTTCGCGACGGTCGGCCCATGACGTCGGATCGGCTCTCGCTGGCCGTCGCCGACGTCAGCTGGTTCACGACCGAGAACCTTTTTCGCGAGCTGGACGAGCCCGACGTCTCCTTGCTGGCCCTCCGATGCCTCGACTACCGCAACGGCTGGCGAAAGGGCCTTCGCCCCTGGTCCCCTTCGTGCCGCACGCATCGCCAGGCCGAACGGCGATGGGCGCGGGACATGCTGCTCCCCCCCGGCTGGATGAAGCGGTTCCCCCGCATCGGCATGCGTCCCATCGCCCGGACGATCGAGCGGTTCTGGACGCGCCGCGGGGGACGTCGGGGCCTCGTCGTCACCTATCCGCATTATCGACACCTCGTCGACCTGGCCCGCCCCGACGCGACCCTCTACTACAACCTGGACGACTACACGCTCTACTGGCCCGACCACGCCGACGAGCTTCGCGCGCTGGAGCGCGACCTGGTCTCCCGTTCGGCGTCGACGGTCTGCGTGGCGCTCGAGCAGGCCGAGGCCCTGCGTCGGGAGGTCCCCGCCGCCGCGTCCCGGATCCACCACATCGCCCATGGGACGCCCGCCATGTTCCTGACGCGGGAGCCGCTGGACCGTCCCGGCCCGCCGCCGGACGACGTGGCGCGGCTCCCCCGGCCGCTCCTGGGCTACGTCGGCTCGCTGGAGGACCGGCTGGACTGGCCGCTCTTGGAAACGATCGCGATGGCGTTCCCGACGGCGTCGATCGTGGTCGTCGGCAGGCCGCCCGGGCCCGGGGCCGAAGCCTGGCGCAAGGCTTGCGCCCGCACGATCGCCCTGCCGAACGTCCACGTCCTCGGCTGGCGGCGCCAGCACGAGTTGCCCGCCTACTACCAGACGTTCGACGTGAACCTGATCCCCTACCTCGTCGACCACCCGTTCAACAGGGCCTGCTCGCCCACCAAGATCATGGACGGGATGGGGGCGACGCGGCCCCTGGTCTCGACGGCGGTCCCGGAGTGTCGGCTCTATACGGACCTGTTCGACGTGGCCGAGACGCACGACGCGTTCGTGGAGGCGGTGCGCCGCATCGTCGAGCAAGGCTCGGACGACGGCCGCGCGGGCCTGCGGCACGCCCATGCCGCGGCGAACCTCTGCTCCGCCGTCGCTTCGCGCGTCGTCGCGACGCTCGAAGCCTCGGCGTGAGCCGTGGCCGGACTCGACCGATGCGGGAACTAGGTGGCGTCGCAAGCCTCGCGCCGCTAGAGTCGTTTTCCAGAACAGCGATGAAAGCTCGCAGCCGGTGAGAATGTTCGCGACCGAAGGAGTAGACCGATGAGCCTTGGCCTGCGCGTGCGCCTGTCGATCATGATGTTCCTCCAGTACTTCGTGTGGGGAATCTGGCTCCCCATGCTCGCCCAGAGGTTGGGGAACAACGACCTGAAGCTCACCGGCGGCGAGATCGGCTGGATCTTCAGCGTGTACGGATTCGGGTCGGTCGTCGGCCCGCTCATCATGGGCCAACTCGCCGACCGCTACTTCGCGACCGAGCGCGTCATGGCCTTCGCGCATTCGGTCGGCGGGCTGCTGCTGATCGCCGCCGCCTACGCCACCTCCTTCTGGCCGATCTTCCTGCTGATGCTGGCCTACTGCAACCTGTACATGCCGACGATGGCGCTGACCAACTCGCTGGCGTTCCGCAGCCTGGGCGAGGCCAACCAGCAGCACTTCCCCTCGATTCGAGTCTGGGGGACGATCGGCTGGATCGCGGCGGGCCTCTTCTTCACCGCCTACCTCGACTACAACAGCCTGGCGTTCTATCAGTCGATCTTCGACCTCCTGAACCTGCACGGTCCGTTCGAGAACTTCCTGTCGTTCTGGCGGGCGTCGATCGTTCCGCTCTGGCAGGCCCTGTTCGCGCTGCCGTACGTGGGCGAGCCCAGCTACAAGGACTGTCTGCGCGTCTCCGGGTTCTTCTCCGTCGTGTACGGCGTCTACTGCCTGACGCTTCCGCACACGCCGCCGGCGCCGGCGAAGGAGACCGACCCCATCGACAAGAAGTCGGCCGTCCTGGAGTGCCTGGAACTGATGAAGTTCCGGTCGTTCGCCGTGCTGATCGTGGTCGCCGGCCTCGTGGGGATCATGCTGGCGTTCTACTTCGCCTGCGAGAACTTCTTCCTCGAATCGATCGGCATCGATCCCAAGCAGGTCGGCGCCTTCATGACGATCTCGCAGATCGCCGAGGCCGTGGTCGTCCTGTTCATCCCCTGGTCGGTCAGCAAGTTCGGCTTCAAGAAGACGATGATGATCGGCATGGGGGCCTGGGCGATCCGGTTCGGATTCTCGGCGCTGGGCTATCCCCCCTGGTTGATGGTCGGCACGCTGATGCTGCACGGCTTCGCGTTCGGGTTCTTCTTCATCGTCGCGCAAATGTTCGTCGACCGTTCGGCGAGCTGGGACATCAAGGCGTCGGCCCAGTCGCTCCTGGTGTTCGTGATCTACGGCCTCGGCACGGTCGCTGGCAGCGCGATCGCCGGCTACGTCCTGGACTTCTTCGCGAGCACGGTGGACGGCGCCGTCGTCCACAACTGGCGAGGCATCTGGATGGGCCCGCTTCTGCTGACGCTGCTGTGCATGGGGATCTTCGCGCTCATCTTCCGCGAGGAGCAGATCGGCGAGATCCGCGAGGACGCCGAGTCGCATTCCAAGCCCGGCGCGGTCGGCCACTAAGCGGCTCCGGCCGAGGAAGTCTTTCACGGGGGGGCGTCGCGACGCCCCCCCGTCCGTTTCGAAGCCGTCGTGTCGCCGCGAACGCTTTGGGATACGCTGGGATGGGAATGGTGAGTCGCCAAGGTCGGCCGCTCGGCGGGGGAGGGATCGTCGTGTCGAACACATCGCGAATCGTCCGGGGATCGCTCGTCGCCGTCGCGCTGACCCTTGTCATCGGCGGCGCCCGCGCACAGGGGCCCGAGCCCGACGAGACCAGCCGCCATCTGGAGGCGATTCGGGCCCGGCTGGAGGACCGTTCCCTCGAGCTGGCGGACCGCGAGGAACTGGCGCTGGAGATGACCGCGACCCTGGATCGCTCGGCGCGGGTCGCGACGGGACTCGACGCGAAACTCGGCCGCTGGGACGCCGCCGTCGAACTGCTCGACGAGTTCGATCGCAAGAATCCCGACCATCCCCGGAAGCGGGAGTTCGGGCTCCAGGCCGCCGTGTACCGATGGGCGCAGGCCCGGACCCGGCACGATCAGCGAGCCCTCTTTCCGACGCACGTCGGAGGCGAGACCGCGAAGGAATCGGCGGCCCTCGACGACGCCATCGCCCGCCTCCGCCGGATCGTCGGCGGCGCCGCGGGCGGGCTGTCCGACAACATCCGATTCCGGCTCGCCTGGGCCTTGACCGATCGAGCCGCCCTGGAAGCCGCGGGGGCGCCCACGGCCGCCCTGAGACGTGAGGAGGCCCTCGATTTCCTCAAGGAGCCTCCGTCGGAGGCCAGCCTCCTCGGCTTCCACGCGCTGCTGAAGGCCGAGTTGCTCCGCCAGTCCGGAAAGCTCGCGGACGCGGCCGCTCAGATCGAGGTCGCCGCGAAGGCCGTCCCGCCGCCGCCCGAGGCCGAGCTTATGGACGCGCTCGTCCCCATCCTCATCGATCAGTCCCTGTTCGACGAAGCTGAAAAGCGGGTGGAGGCCTCTCAGCTCCCGCCGCCTGGCAAGGCCCTCCAGCAAGTGCGGATCGACCTGGCCCGGTGGAAAGCGGCGGACCCGGCCGACCGCGCGCCGCGGCGGACGATCGAGGACGATCTCGTGCGGCGGATTCAGCCGCTCCGGGAGGCGAACGCCCCGGAGCTCCGGCTGGCCCTGGCGGCGATCGCCCGCGCCGGCGCGACGTTCGACGCCGACGCCTCCCCGCCGCTCTGGGACGCGATCGCCGAGGGCTTCGAAATCCTCGGAGATCTCACGTCCGCCGCAGGGGCCTCGGAGAAGGCGGCCGCGAGCGCGGACCGACTCGGTCGACGCGACCAGGCCGCCGCGTCGCGGTTGCGGGCGGGGGGCTTCCTGTTCCAGGCCGGCCGTTACTCGGAGGCCGACGCCGTGCTCGAGAAGGTCGTCGCCGATCGCGAGGCCGGAGGCGCGCGACCGAAAGCCAGCCTGCTCCAGTCGCTGGCGAGGGGGCGGGCGCTCGCCGCCGGGGTCGCGGGGGTCGACGCCGATTCCTACGGGCGGGCCCTGGAGCGACACATCCACGAATTCTCGGATGATCCGACCTCCAACGAAGCGCGCTGGATGCTCGGGATGCTGCTACAGGCGCGAGGCCGGAGCGAGGAGGCGTTGAAGCTCTGGAAGGCCGTCCCGGTCGATTCCCCGCGCTGGATCCAGGCGCGGACCGCCGCCTGCGAGAGCTACCGACACTCCCTGGAGGCCCAGGTCGCCGCCGAGGAGCGCGAGGGGCTCGAAGCGCGCTACGCCGAGGCGACGGCCTTCCTGAACGAGAGCCTGGCGATGGCGCGGGAACACCCGGACGCGGAACGCGCGGAGTTGCTCGTCTGTCGGGCGAGGCTGAACCTCGTCCCCGTGGTCGGTAAGCCCGCGACCGCTCGCGACGCCGCCGAACAGGCCGCCAAGGCGAGCTTGACCGACGCCCGACGTTACCAGGCGAAGCTCGCCCGGATGATCGCCCTGGCCGAGCTCGGCCGCTACGTCGAGGCCGAGCGCGAGGCGCAGCAGCACCCGACGTGGGCCGTCGCCTCGGAACGCCCCGCGCTGCTGGACGCACTCCGCCAGATCGACCTGATCGCCGGGGCCTCCGAGACCGACCTCCTCCAGCGTCGCATGGGCCTGATCGCCAGGCTCGTGATCCAGCCCCTCCTCCGGGACGAGTCGCTGACGGACGACGAGCGCAACGAGCTGACCTTCCGGCTGGCGCGAGCCCTGCTCTTCCAGGGCGATCCCCAGTCCGCGCAGGCCACCCTCCAGGGTTGGACCCCCTCCACCCGGAAGGCCGACGATCGATTCCTCAGGGACCTGGCCGACACTTATTTCCGCCTCGACGCCAACGAGCTGGCCATCGACGTGGAGCGGCTGCGTATCAAGAAGCTCAAGGCCGGGAGCCCGGCCTGGTTCGACTCCCGCTACGGGCTGGCGCTGGCGTACTACCGGCTCGGCCGCAAGCGGGACGCGCTCCAGCTCATCGAGGGGACCTCGATCCTCCACCCGGACCTGGGCGGGGGACGGCTCCGTGAGAAGTTCATCCGGCTCCGTCAACGCCTCGGCTCGGCCCCGTGAGGCCGAAGGCCCGGCGCAAGGCCGTGGCGATCTCGTCGACCGCCTCGCGGCCCTGATCGAAAAACGGATAACGGCGCAGGAATCCGTGGATCATCCCTCCGCGGCGGGAGAGCGTCGTCGGCACGCCCGCGGCCCTCAGCCGCTCGGCGTAGCGCTCGCCCTCGTCTCGGAGGACGTCGTACCCGGCCGTGACGACCAACGCGGGCGCCAGCCCCGACAGGTCGTCCGCCCGCAGCGGGGAGAGGTAGGGGTTGCTCCGGTCGAGCGGGGCGGGGGCATACTGGTCCATGTACCAGATCATCTCGTCGCGAGTCAGCAGGTAGCCCGTCCCGAAGCGATGATAGCTCCCGGTCTCGGCGTCGCAGTCGACGATCGGATAAGCGAGGACTTGCAGCAACGGCCGAGGTCCGCCCCGGTCGCGCGCCATCAGGGCCGACACGGCGGCGAGGTTCCCCCCGCGCTGTCGCCGCAGACGGCGAGCCGGGCGGGGTCGCCTCCGACCTCGCCCGCGTGCTCGCCGAACCAGCTCAGGGCGGCGTAAGCGTCCTCGGCGGCGGCCGGGAAGGGGTGCTCCGGAGCGAGCCGATAACCTACGGAGGCCACGATCGCCCCCGAGGCGTTCGCCAACGCCCGACAAAGGTTCTCATGCGATGCGAGGTCGCCGACGACCCAGCCGCCGCCGTGCGAGAAGACCACGACCGGCGCCGGGCCTTCGCCCAGATGCACGGGGGTCACGACGCGGAGTCGGAGGTCTCCCCCCGGCCCGGGGATCGTCCGATCCTCGACGCGGGTCACCCGAGGGGGGGCCCCCAGGAACCGCGCCGAGACCGCCATCTGGACGCGGGCCTGCTCCGGGGTCATCTGGTCGACGGTCGGCAGGTCCGCCGTCGCCAGCTTGTCGAGGAACTCTCGGACCTGGGGATCAAGGGCCGTCACGAACGTCCTCCCTGACTCGTCGGCGCATCTCGCCCCGCCGAGTGATCTTCAAACATGGTCATTCGATGCAGGATGATGGAGCAGGTAGGTCTTATAACCGCCCCCGAGATTATAGGCGTCGACGCCCGCGTCCCGGAGGATCAAGGTCGCCATGTAGCCTCTCATGCCGACCTGGCAGTACGCCACCACGGGGCGGTCCCGGGGGATCTCGCCGAGACGCTCGCGGAGCTCGTCGATGGGGACGTTGACCGCGCCGGGAATCGCGCCGGCCGCGACCTCCTTCGGCGTGCGGACGTCGATGACGACGGCCTCGGCGCCGGCCGCTCCGTCCAGCTCCTCGACCTGGATCTGGGGGTAGCGGCCGTCGAGGATGTTCGTCGCGACGAAGCCGGCCATGTTGACCGGGTCCTTGGCCGAGCCGAACTGCGGCGCGTAGGCGAGTTCCACCTCTTGCAGCTCGCGGACGGTCATCCCGGCCTGGATGGCCGTCGCCAGCACGTTGATCCGGTTGTCGACGCCTTCGGAGCCCGCCACCTGCGCCCCCAGCAGCTTCCCCGACCCGGGCTCCATCAGAATCTTGATCGACAGCGGCTTCGCGCCGGGGTAATAGCCCGCGTGATGGTTGGCGTGAACATAAACCTTGATGTACGCAGATCCATCGCGATCCAGGGCCTTCTGGGTCTGCCCGGTGGACGCCAGCGTCTGGTCAAAGAAGCCGACGATCGCCGTGGCTTGCGTCCCCCGATATCGGCTCTCACGGCCGAAGACGTTGTCCGCGGCGATCCTCCCCTGGCGGTTCGCCGGACCGGCGAGGGGGATCTGGGCGGGCCGCCTCGTGACGAAGTCCACCGTTTCGACGGCGTCGCCGACGGCGTAGATCGACGGGTCGTTGGTGCGCATTCGGTCGTCGACCTGGATCCCGCCCCGAGGGCCGACGTCCAGCCCGGCCTCCAGGGCCAGCCGGTTTTCGGGCCGCACCCCGACCCCCAGGACGACGAGACCCGCTTCAAGTCTGTCGCCGGACTTCAGGTCGAGGACGAGGCCTCCCCCCGCCGCGTGGATCGCCTCGACGGAGTTCTTGAGCAGCAACGTCGCGCCGCGTGACCGGAGGGCTTCGGTCATGGGGGTCGCCATCTCGCAGTCGACGACGGGGACCACCTGATCCTGCAACTCGACGACGGTAGTACGAAGGCCTCGCCTGAGGAAGTTCTCGGCGAGTTCGAGGCCGATGTAACCGGCTCCCACGACGACCGCGTGCTCGATTCCGCGATCGACGATCGCCTTGATGCGGTCCACGTCCTCCAGATTTCGGAGGGTGAAGACGCCGGGTAGGTCGGCGCCCGCGATCGGGGGCTTCCAGGGTGCTGCGCCGGGGGCCAGGATCAAGGCGTCGTAGCTTTCCTCGAAGGTGGACCCGTCCGCCAGGTTGAGGGCCGTCACGATCTTCCGGCCGCGATCGACGGCGATCGCTTCCGTCCTGGTGCGGACGTCGATGCGATACCTCTGCCGGAGCAGGGACGGCTTCGCGACGAGCAGTTTCTCGCGTTCCTCGATCTCGCCCCCGATGTAATAGGGGAGGCCGCAGTTGGCGAACGAGACGTCGGGACCTCGTTCCAGCATGACGATCTCGGCCGTTTCGGAGAGCCGCCTCGCTCTCGTCGCCGCCGAGGCTCCGCCGGCGACGCCTCCGATGATGACCAGTTTCATGACCAAGGCTCCGTGACGTCGGAGGCCTGGGCTCCTCACTCCCGGATCGGAAGAATCGAGGGCCGACGCGGTGCGACGTCGAAGCGCCATGCTACCCTCCCGTCCCGTCGAATTCCATCGTCGGGCGACTCACGGGGGCCGTCGCCGATCGTCTTTCGATGTGGGGCTCGCTTCGAAACGAACCCGGACCGGGTCCGGCGAGACGTGCGGAACGTCTCGCGGATCCCGGCCCGATCTTCTCGGGTTATCAGCCTCGGATCGTCCGATGGAACGAACTGGAGGGGTGGATTACCTGGGCTGCGCAGGGGCCGCGGCGGGAGCGGCGGCCGGGGCGCCCTGGACGGCCCGCTCGACCTGCTTCGGCAGGGAGTTGGCCGGCTCGGGGACCTTGAGATTCCGCACCTCGTTCAAGATGATCCGGGCGCCCGACTGAAGCTCTTCAGGCGAGAGCTGGCTGTCGTTGTTGGCGTCCAGCACGCGAAAGACCACGTGGGCCGGGTTGATGATCGCCTTGTCGAACTCTTCGCGGCTGACCGCGCCGTTCTTGTCGAGGTCGGCGGACTGGAAACCAGCCTGGAGGCCGGCGCGGCCCATCTCGACGACGGCGGCGTTGATCTCGGCCGGGGCGAGGTTGCCGTCGCTGTTGCGATCACCGGCGAGGAACAGAGCCTGGACGGCGCTCTGGACGCCCTGGCGCAGTTCCGACGCGTCGATGGCCGCGTCGCGGTTGGTGTCGACCACGGCCATGATGTTCTGCTTCGCCTGGTCGATCTCGGGCTTCGTCCCCTGCGCGGCGGTCTCCTGCTCGGCCCGCTGGAACACGAACCGGAGGATGGGTCGCTGATTGAACAGGCTTTCACGTGCCTGATCCGCCTCTTCCTTCGTGACCTTGCCGTCGCCGTTGGCGTCGGCGCGGAAGAAGAAGCCGCCGACCAGCAGGTTGCCGGCGTCTACGGCTTCCTGCTGGGAGATCTGGCCGTCGTTGTTGACGTCGGTCATCTTGAACAACATCTTCGCGGTGTCCTGGACGTCGCCCAGGCTGTCGATCGGGCCGTCGGACTTATCACCATCGCCCCTGGCGACGCCGATGGTTGCGGCGGCGACGAGCATCATGGCCAAGATGGTCGGATTCCCTTTACGCATTTCGTATCTCCTGGTTTTCTCTTCGGGCGTCCCTGAATGTGGTGCTACGAAACTCATGCCGAACCTCGGAGCAGGCAGCCTCCCGTTCAGTGCCGGGGTCGAGGTTAGAGTTCCGTGACCGCCTACGAGGGACAGGGTTATTGCAATCTCAATACCAACGAGGCCGATTTCCCTGGAACTCCTCCTCACGGCCCGGGAAACCATAAAAATTCGTCGATCGCCCCATCGGACGGCCTCGTTTCCGGGGTTTCATCGGCCATGAACTCACTCGACCGGCGGCCTCGCCGGAGTCTGGAGCAATTCGATTCCCCGTCGATGGGAAGCGGCGGGCCTCCTCGTCATCAGGGCGTTCGGGCGTCGATGCAACTCGGGGGAGAACGCTAGCGGGTTCGTCGCGGCCTGAGGGCAAGGACCTGTTGTTTCGAGGTAGGCGGGGATCGCTCGGGGATCGTCGCATGGCTTTCGGATGGCGGTACGGCCTTTGCGATTTCCATCCGATGATCACCTGCCAGTTCCATCAATCCGCTTCATCCAGGATGTGGCGCCCCGGGCCGATCTCGTTCCGCCCGGTCGAGCCACGGGAGGTCATATGACCGAAGTTATCGACGTTGCGACGCGGGGCGTGGAACGTGGCGACCTCAAGCGTCGTCTGAGATCGCTGTTCGGCTTCCGCAAGTTTCGGCCCGGTCAGGAGCGCGTGGTCCAGGCCGCGTTGGAAGGGCGTGACACGCTGGTGGTCATGCCCACGGGGTCGGGCAAGAGTCTCTGCTTCCAGCTCCCCGCCCTGGAGATGCCAGGCGCGACGATCGTCGTCAGTCCGCTGATCGCACTCATGAAGGATCAGACCGAAGCCCTGCGGGCCCGCGGTTTCGAGGCGATCGCCGTGAACAGCACCATGACGGCCGCCGAGCGCGCCGACGCCGAGGCCCGCCTCGGGCGCGACTTCCAGGGATTCCTTTATACGACCCCGGAGCAGCTCGCTTCGCCCGAGTTCCGTTCCCTGCTGCGGAAGTGCGCGATCGACCTGTTCGTGGTCGACGAGGCCCATTGCGTGAGCCAGTGGGGGCACGACTTCCGGCCCGAGTACCTCGCACTGGGGTCGGTCATCGAGGATCTGGGACGGCCGACGGTGCTCGCACTCACCGCGACCGCCACGGCCGACGTCGTCGACGACGTGCTGAAGCAATTGCACATCCCGGACGCCGAGGTCGTCCACACCGGGTTCCACCGCCCGAACCTCCACCTCCTCTCCTTTGAGACCGACGGCGACGACGACAAGTTCGAGCGGATCAAGGTCCTCCTCGAACAGGAGTCAGGCTCGGGAATCATCTACGCGGCGACCGTCAAGAGCGTCAAGGAGATCGCGGAGCGGCTCGGCGGCGCGGGGCTTTCCGTCGCGACGTATCACGGCCGGATGAAGAAGGCGGATCGCGAGGAAAGCCAGGACCGATTCATGAGCGGCGACGTTCCGATCATGGTCGCGACGAACGCCTTCGGCATGGGGATCGACAAGCCGGACGTCCGGTACGTCATCCACGCCCATCCCCCTTCGACGCTCGAAGCATTCTATCAGGAGTTCGGGCGGGCGGGCCGCGACGGCCTGGACGCACGCTGCGTGCTCTTGCACCACGCCGACGATTGGAAGCTGCATACGTTCTTCCAGGCTGGGCGATATCCCTCGGGCGAAGACCTGGTCAACGCCCACCACGCCCTCAAGCGGTTCGGCGGCGAGCCTCCCACGTTCGAGCAACTGACGACCGTCTCCCCCCTGCCCCGAACCAAGCTGAAGACGTCGCTGAACTTCTTTCGCAATCAAGGGATCATCAAGGAAGACCTCGCCGGCAAGTTCCTCCTGATCCGCGACGACCTCGATCTGGACGACCTCATGCGGTTGGCTCGACACTACGAGGAGAAAGACGAGGTGGATCGCATGAATCAGCAGCGCGTCGTCGATTACGCCAGGCTGCGGTCGTGTCGCTGGGCTTCCCTCCTCGACTACTTCGGGGACGAGGAGTCGCGAGACGTCTGTGGGCGATGCGACAACTGCCCGGCCGCTTGAAGTGGGAATCGGCCGCCCCTACCGCGCAAGCCGCTTCCGGCTCGCGCGGTTTTTTTGTCTCGTCGCCCTCCGAGCCGCGAAGGCCAAGGTCCTCGCGTTCGAAAATGCCAGCGGCCCCGCCGAAGGCCCCTCGCCAGTGGCGATGGGTCCTCGACGGGGCCGGTTCGTTTCATCTGGATGTCACTTCGGCGGGACGCCGACGACGACGTGTCAACGTCGGCCGGGCTTTCCGCCCTTGTCGTCAATGTCGACGTCGCCGTGCTTCTCGACCTTGAGTTCCTCCTTGCGGACGGTGCCCGAGGCCTTCTCGGTCCCCTGGACCTTCCGCTTGCCCACCGAGACCTCGTCGGTTACGACGGTCTCCTTGCCGATCTCGATCTCCTCCCGCTTGACCGGGATGCGGACCTCTTCGGTCCCGGCGCCGGCGGAGCCCATCCCTCCGGCGGTGGCGCGGCCCGAGACGGGATGGCGTTCGATGACGATCTCTTCGCGCTCGACGGGGACGGTGACGGTCTTGTTCTCCGTCACGACCTCCTTGCGAACCGAGACGTCGCCGGTCTCGACGGGATGCTTGGAGACCTTCAGCCGCTCCTCGCGAAGCTGGATCGTGCGGTCGTAGGCGTCGCGCACGGTGTCCCGGGCCCGGTCCCAGGTCAGGTTGGCGGCGTGCTTCGTCTTGCCCCACCCCGCCTTGAGGTCGTGCTCGACCTCGGTGAACGGCCGCCCCTCATACTGGTCGTAGGCGTCGCCGGCGTAGCGGTTGGCCGAACGATAGTCAAAGACGTCCTTCACCGCCCCCTTGGCCTTGTCCCAGGACAGCTGGGTGGCGTGCTTGGTCTTGTCCCAACCCTTCTGAAGGTCGGATTCGACTTCGCTGTAGGCCTTGCCCGCGTGCTTCGTCTCACACTCGCCGGCGTACTTGTAGGCCGGCTCGTAAGCCTCGTAGGTCTGCCCCTTGGCGTAAGGGCGGCTGGGGAAGGATTCGCGGAGCCAGTTGTCCTCGGTGGTGGGGTCGATCAACTCGCCCATCCCCTTGCCGGCTAGACCGCCGGCCACCGCCCCGAGGGCCGCGCCGACGGCCGTACCGATCGGCCCGGCGACCGAGCCGATCGCCGCGCCGCTGGCGATGCCGCCGATGGCCGCGCCGATGCCGGTCTCGACCGGGTGGGAGCCCGGGGCGTCGGTGATCGGGTCGGGGTTCCGGCTGCCGGTCGGCGGGACGTCGATCGACTTCTCAGGATCTTTGCGGGTCGTCATCGTCAGTTCTCCCTCTAGCCTCGTGGTATCGCGAATTGGTGATTCAGCGAAGACGAGCGATCGGGGATCGCCCGGGCGGGCCTCGGCTTCACCAAGGTCTCGCCCTCGCTCCGACGCCGAAACCAAGTCGCAAACCGGATGCCGTCGAGGGCTGGATGGAGCCGAAAATCCAGGTCGCGAGACCGATGAGGAATTGAGGGCGAACCAAGAACTCCGGCATTCTTCTTGCTTGAGCGAATCGTCGAATCAATTTCATGTCGACATCCACATTGCATCAACCTCTTGTGAAAGTCCGGCCCCCCCGGATCGGCGGAGCGCCCGGGCGCGCGGCTCCCGGGTGGTTCGCGATTTTTGACGAGGAGGAATCGCGTGGCAGACCAGCGTGCGGATCCGACCGATGAACTGCCCACCTACGCTCGGATGATGGCCGCCTACCACGAAGCCTTCGAACCGGAGCTTCGGCGGGTGGTCCGAGGAGTGCCTCTCGCGCCTGGCTCGCGGGTCGTGGACCTTGCGTGCGGCGACGGCAGCTACACGCGTTGGCTCGCCGAGCGCGTCGGCGACGACGGGGAAGTCCTGGGCGTCGACCTCTCGGCCGCGTTCCTGCACTGGGCGGAGGCGGCGCTCCGCTCGGCGTCGCTGCTCGACAGGGTTCGCTTCGTGCGACTCGACGTGGAGCATTCGCCGCTGATCGAAGGCCGCGCCGATCTCGTCTGGTGCGCCCAGAGCCTGTACAGCCTCCCCGATCCGGCCGGGGCCGTGCGCCGCATGGCCGCTCTCGCCCGTCCTGGAGGTCGCGTCGTCGTCTTCGAGAGCGATGAACTTCATCATGTGACGCTCTCCTGGCCCGTGGAGATCGAACTCGCCCTTCGGGCGGCGGAACTGCGGGCGTTCCAGGAGCGGTCGGACCATCCCGCCCGGTTCTACATCGCCCGCGATCTCCCCCGGGTCTTTCGGGAAGCGGGGCTGCCGGGCTGCGAGTTCCGGAGCTTCGCGTTCAACCGCCAGGCCCCCTTCGACCGCCCCACGCGTCGCTTCCTGGACGAATACCTGACCGATCTCCGGGACCGCGTCTCCCCCTTCCTCGATCCGGCTCGCCGTGAGGAGTTCGCCGAACTGGTCGCGCCGGAATCGCCCCGACGCCTCGTCGACGATCCCGACGCCCTCGTCGTCTGCGTCGACCATCTGGCCGTCGCGACGCGCGAGGCGGGCTGACGAAAAAGAGGGATCATGCGAAGACGTAATCGCATGATCCCTCTTTTAGAATTCGAGCGAGGCTCGCCGCCGCCTCAGCGGGTCAGGGACCGGTACTTGATCCGGTGCGGCTGGTCGGCCTCGGTCCCGAGGCGCTCGTGACGCTGGGTCTCGTAGGTCTCGAAGTTGCCGTCGCACCAGACGACCCGGCTGTCCCCCTCGAAGGCGAGGATGTGCGTGGCCACCCGGTCGAGGAACCAGCGATCGTGGCTGATGACCACGGCGCAGCCGCCGAAGTCCAGCAAGGCCTCCTCCAGGGCGCGGAGCATGTCGACGTCGAGGTCGTTGGTCGGTTCGTCGAGGAGCAGAAGATTGCCGCCGCTCTTGAGCAGCTTCGCGAGATGGACGCGGTTCCGCTCTCCCCCGGAGAGCTTGCCGACGAGCTTCTCCTGGTCCGGCCCCTTGAAGTTGAAGGCCGCCACGTACGCCCGCGCGGGCATTTTCCGCCGGCCCAGCGTCACCTGATCCAGCCCGCCGGTGATCTCCTGGAAGATCGTGTTCTCCGGGTTGAGCGAATCCCGGTTCTGGTCGACGTACGACGGCACGACCGAATCCCCGACCTTGAGCACTCCCTTGTCAGGGGCTTCCTGGCCGACGATCATGCGGAACAGCGTCGTCTTGCCGGCGCCGTTGGGGCCGACGACCCCGATGATCCCGCCCGGCGGCAGTCGGAAATTCATTTCCTCGAACAGCAGCCGATCGCCAAACCCCTTGGAGATCCCTTCCGCCTCCACGACGAGCGAGCCCAGGTGCGGCCCCGGGGGAATCTGGATGACGACGGCTTCGTCGCGCTTCTCGTAATCCTGGGCGGCGAGCTGCTCATAGCGCTGCAGCCGAGCTCGGTTCTTGGCGACTCGCGCCCGGGGCGACATCCGCACCCATTCAAGCTCGCGCGAGAGCTGCTTGCGTCGGGTGCTCTCCTGCTTCTCCTCCAGTGCGAGGCGGTTCTGCTTCTGCTCGAGCCAGGAGGTGTAGTTGCCTTCCCAGGGAATCCCCTGGCCGCGATCGAGTTCGAGGATCCACTTCACCACGTTGTCGAGGAAGTAGCGGTCGTGGGTGACGAGGATGACGGTGCCGGAGTGCTCCTGGAGATGGCGTTCGAGCCAGGCCACGCTCTCGGCGTCCAGGTGGTTCGTCGGCTCGTCGAGGAGCAGGATGTCGTGCCGCTCGAGCAGGATCTTGCAGAGCGCAACTCGTCGGCGCTCGCCGCCGGAGAGGGTCGAGACGTCGGCGTCGCCCGCCGGCAGTCGCATCGCCTCCATCGCGATCTCGAGCTTCCGATCGAGATCCCAACCCTCGGCCGCCTCGATGGCGTCCTGCACGTCGGCCTGCTCGGCGAGAAGCGCATCCATCTCGTCGGCGTCCGGCCCCTCGCCCAGCCTGGCATTGATCTGGTCGAACCGATTGAGGAGGTCGCGGACCGGCTTCACCGCGAGTTCGACGTTCCCCTTCACATCATAGCGGGCGTCGAGCACGGGCTCCTGGGGCAGGTAGCCGATCGAAATGCCCGACGCGGGACGAGCCGTCCCCACGAAATCCTTGTCCAGCCCCGCCATGATGCGCAGCAGCGTGCTCTTCCCCGAGCCGTTCCCGCCGATGACGCCGATCTTGGCCCCAGGATAGAAGGAAAGCCAGATGTTCTTCAGAACCTCTTTCTTCCCATGAGCTTTGGACAATTTCTCGATGCTGTAAATGTACTGGGGAGGCATGGCCTGAGCTTTCCGAATGACCGAATCCAGGACGAAGAGAGAGACGACTGCGCCGGTGACGACGGGGAGGATCGATTCGAGCGTCCATCTCATGCTAGACGCTCTTGAATCCGTCCCGATCGTCTGGTAGGGTGATTATGGCCGAGGTGAGCCCGGGGGACAAGCTTCCCCGCCCACTCACCCTCGACGCCGGGGTAGCTCAGTTGGTCAGAGCGGCGGTCTCATAATCCGCAGGTCTCGGGTTCGAATCCCGACCCCGGTAGTTTTCCTTCCCACCCTTTGGCAGCCCCACCTCATTCCACTTCACGATGGGGGGGACTTCCTGTCCTCCCTCGCCGGCCTCAATCCTCGGCACCCGTCCAGGAACGGCTTCGTGCTTTTATAAACTTGCGTTTGTGCCTAGTTGCAAACGCTTTTGTTCCGCTGCAAGACACTCAAGAGATCAACCTGGACGTGATGGCACCGTGCATCCACAGGGCGAGCGTCGCGGACTGGATCCGACCGGCGGGGCCGCGATCCGCGGGGAAGGCGGGGAGCCGGCCTGAGATTTGCTGGACGAGCCGGCCTGGCCGCCAACCGCCCATCCGGCGTCGTAATCACCTGGAAATGCAGGAGTTCCGTCGTGTCGTTTCCCGGATCGGCACATGGATGGCGGAACGATGGTCCGACTCCCTCGATGTTTCGCGAGAACAACGGAAAGCTTCGGGGCTGCAATAGTCCCCAGAGAATGAGGTTGTGTCCCTTGACTCGCGGCGTCCAGATTCGTTAGGTTACGTTGCTTGTTCGGAATAGCAGGTCGATTCGTTCTCGTTTCCGACCGTCACCTAAGAGAAGAGCAAAGGAGACACTGAGTGATCAAGCTGCATCGCATTCTGTTGGCGGGCGTCGTCCTCGCCCTGGCCACGTCCTCCGTCCAGGCCGCTGACGTCAATGGTCAGCTGGCGATCGGCGTTCTCGGGAAGGTCACCTCCACCGGCAGCGACCTGAATTCGCCGACGGCCGTGATCACCATCCCGAAGCTTCAGGCCACGGATGACGGGTCGAACGACTTCACCGTCATCACCGCCGGCACGGTTGTCGACAACGACGGCGCGACCCTCGACATCGCCGCCGCCGCCGCCGGCTTCAACTTCAGCATGAACGGCACCTACGGCACGTTCGTCGCCGATCTGGGCAACATCGTGACCCAGTCGGCCGACTTCCTGAACCTCTACGTCGAAGGCCTCTACACCCCGGCCGGCGGCGTCACCGGCGATCCCGGCCGCGCCAGCTTGAACATCACCCTGACGTTCAACAACGGCGTCTACGGCTTCGCGGCCGTCCTGAACGCCCCGCCGACCCCGGTCGTCCCCGAGCCCTCCTCGGTCGCCCTGGCCGGCATCGGCCTGGCCTCGGCCGGCCTGTTCGGCCTCCGGAAGCGCTTCACCAAGTGACCCGCCATCGCGGTGAACGGTGATCGCTCCTAGGTAACAGAGGGCGTCCGATTCTCGTAATCGGGCGCCCGATTTTTTGGTAGGATCAGTCGACTCGCCGAGGCCCCTGCGGTCGTTTCGGCGTCCAGCCAGGCCGTTCCCTGATCGGTCGACGCCCTCGTCGCAACCAACCGGCCCCTGTTCCCGCATCGCCGCAACGATCGACCCACCTCCCGCTGCGATCCTGCTCCCGGGACCAGGCCTTCGAAGCTTCCTCCGATCGGTTCTCCAGGACCAAAATCCATGACGACCGCCACGCCCTCGCGGGTTTCCTGCCTGCTCGCGCTTCCTCTGGTGATCTTGGCTATGGGGCTGGGCTCGGCAAAGGGCGATTCGGTCTTCGACGTCGCCATCGACGGGAAGAGCCTGGGACAATTCGCCGTCAACGTCTATCACGGAGAAGCGACCGACACCCCCTCGGGGCTGGTTCGCGGGGCGGCCATCCAGGGCGTCTTCACCCCCGGCGGCGCACTGGGACTGCCTGCGGGATACGAGTATCGTTGGATTCAGACCGTCACTTCCACGGACCCAGCCTATCAGGTCTCCGATTCCTGGCAGAAGCCGGATGTCACCTACATCGATCGAACGCGGCTCGCCGACGGTAAGACGGTCGGGGACGGATCGCCTTTCTACGTCAACCGTTACGACCCGATCTCGGGGACTCTCCCGTTCCAGGACAATCCTGCGCGACTCGTGGAGTCGTTCAGCGGGGTCTGGAATTTGACCCTCGTGGCCGTGGAGGGGCCTTCCAACCCTCTCGCCCCGTTCGATACGGCCAATTCGAGCGACGACCGGGATATCTTCGCGATCACGAGTTTCGTCTGGGGATTCTCCTACAATCTCGGGGCGACCGCCGTCACGCTCAGGGATCTGGCTCAGCAAGCCGTCGATCTGGACGCGCTGAGTGAAGCCTTCGCTCGCGACGTCGCCTTCGGCGACGCCTCGACCTTCTCGCCGAGCGCCTGGACGCTCCGTCAGGGTTTCCCGACGACCGTGGTGCCGGAACCCTCCTCGCTCACGCTGCTTCTCTTCCCTCCGCTCCTCTACCTCGCGGCCATCCCTCGGGGCCGACGACGCTCCCGCAGCGGGGCCTGATCACGCTCGCGGAGCCGCAAGGTCTGTGTGGGCGAACGAAATCGCGAGAATCTCCCCCAGGCGGCCTCTCCTCTGGCCGCCGAGGACAGGCCCGAGTACCCTGGCGGCTCTGATCGTCGACCGGCCGGGGTTTGGATTCCCGCGAGCCGAATCCGTCGTTCGCCCCTGGGAGCGCGCACCATGTTCGACCTGCCTGCGATTCAGAAGCGACTTCAGGATTTCGGGGCGGATGGATGGTTGCTCTATGATTTCCGGGGGAACAATCTCCCCGCGAGACGCATCCTGGACCTGGAGTCCGTCCCTCCCGGTTCGAGGCGATTCTTCTACTTCATTCCGGCGTCCGGCGAGCCACGGAAACTGGTCCACGCGATCGAGAGCAAGGCCCTCGATCACTTGCCGGGCGAGAAGATCATCTACCGCTCGTGGAATGGTCTCGAGGAGGGTCTGCGGAACCTTCTCAGCGCCGGTCGTCGCGTGGCGATGGAATATGCTCCGGAAATTTCCAACCCTTATGTATCCAAGGTGGACGGCGGAACGCTGGAATACGTGCGCAAGTTGGGCGTCGAGGTCGCGTCGTCCGGGGATCTGATCCAGGTTTTCGAAGCCGTTTGGGACGACGATCAGTGGCGGATGCACCTGGAGGCCGAGAAAGTCACGACGGCCGCCTTCGACCTGGCCTGGCGATTGATCGCCGACCGCACGCGAGGCGGGGGCGAGGTCCGCGAGACGGAGGTGCAAGCCGCCATCCTCGACCACTTCGAGCGGCAAGGGCTGACGACTTACAGCCCCCCGAACGTCTCCGTGGGAACCCACAGCGGCGATCCCCATTACGAGCCGTCCGCCGGCGGAGACGCGGCGATCCGGTCGGGGGATTTCGTCCTCATCGACCTCTGGGGCAAGCTCAAGAAGCCGCGTTCCGTCTACAGCGATCTGACCCGCGTGGGGTACGTCGGGCCGTCCGTCCCCTCCAGGTATGAGGAAGTCTTCAAGATCGTGGCTGCCTCGAGGGACGCCGCGATCGACCGGGTCCGCGAGGCGTTCCAATCCGGCCGACCGCTCCACGGCTTCGAGGTCGACGACGCCGCGCGCGACGTGATCCGGCGGGCCGGATACGAGGAGCGGTTCATCCACCGCACCGGGCACAACATCGGCCAGGAGGTGCACGGCAACGGTGCCAACATGGACAACCTGGAGACCCACGACGAGCGACTGGTCCTCCCTCGGACCTGCTTCTCCATCGAACCCGGCGTCTACTTCGAGGAGTTCGGGATTCGGAGCGAAGTCAACGTGTTCATCGACGCCGAGAACGCCGTCCATGTCACCGGAGGGTTGCAGCGGGCGGTCGTCCCCGTCCTCGCCTGATTCGAGCCCGACCACGACCGAGCCTTCCCACCCAAGACCGCCTCAAGACCACCGAACCGAGATCCCCGCTCGTCCTCCGGATCGTGGCCGCGGTTGCCGCGCCAGCCTCGGGCCGACTATACTCCTCGATCCAAGCCCGGCGAGAACAGGTCCGCACGAGGGAGGAATCTCCTCGGCCATGGTACGGAGTTGAGCGTGGGTATCGAGGAGAGAAGCTCGGGGGATGAGGGCGAGATCCCCGGTTCGGCTGCAAGACCCGGCGAGAGTCCGAAGCACGTGATCCGGCTCGACCCGGACGACTCGCCCTGGCTGTACGCGGCCATCGTCCTGGCGATGACGATCATCTTCCTGCTGGACCTGGCGTCACCGTTGGGCGTGTCGGTTTGGGTCCTTTATCTCGTCCCCGTGGCGTTCACGCTCTGGGTCTGGCGTCCTTCGGTCCCCGTCATCGCGGCCGCGGTCGCGACGCTGCTGATGATCATCGCCTACTTCGCGTCCGACCTGGGGGTCGTCTCCCGCGACGTGGTTCGGATCAACCGCAGCTTCGGGGTCGTCACGCTATGGATCAAGGCCGTCGTCGGCTACCATTTCATCCGCAACAAGCGGCGGGTGAGGCATCACGACTGGCTCCAGGTCGGCCAGACCCGGCTCAGCGTGGCGATGCGAGGGGATCAACGGATCGAGCAGCTCGGCGAGAGCCTGCTTCGATTCCTCGCGGAGTATCTCGACGCCCAGGCCGGGGTCGCCTATACCGGCGAAGGGGCTGACTTCCATCGCCTCGCGACCTATGGCGTCTCCGCGGAAGGGGGTTCGCCCGCGACATTCAAGTGGGGGGACGGCTTGCTCGGCCAGGCGGTCAAGGATCGCCGGACGTTCCTGATCGAGGACGTGCCCGACGGGTACATCACGGTCGGCTCGGGGTTGGGACGCGGCACGCCGCGGGGCCTGGTCATCACTCCCACCTCCGCGGACGGCGTGGTGAACGGCGTGATCGAGCTTGGCTTCTTCCGACCGATCGACGCCTCGGCGTCCGAGTTCCTGGACCGGGTGTCGGAGTCCGTGGGCGTCGCCATCCGCTCGGCCCGCTATCGCGCGCATCTCCAGAACCTGCTGGAAGAGACCCAGCGGCAGTCCGAAGAGCTTCAAGCCCAGGGCGAGGAACTCCGGGTCTCCAACGAAGAGCTCGAGGAACAGAGCCGTTCGCTCAAGGAGTCTCAGGCCCGCCTTGAATTGCAGCAGACGGAGCTGGAACAGACCAACACCCAGCTCGAGGAGCAGACCCAGCTCCTCGAAGGCCAGCGAAACGACCTCTCCCGGACCCAGGCCGACCTCCGGCTCCGCGCCCGCGAGCTGGAGCAGGCCAGCCGGTACAAGTCGGATTTCCTGGCGAACATGTCGCACGAGCTGCGCACGCCGCTGAACTCGTCGCTCATCCTCTCCAAGCTCCTCGCCGACAATCTCCAGGGAAACCTGACCGACGAGCAGATCAAATACGCCCAGACGATCCAGTCGGCCGGCAACGATCTCCTGAAGCTGATCAACGACATCCTCGACCTGTCCAAGATCGAGGCGGGCCGGATGGACGTCCAGGCGGAGAGGATGCCGATCGCCGAGATGGTCCAGGGCCTCGCCCGCACGTTCGAGCCCATCGCGGCCCAGCGGGGCCTGCGGTTTTCGACCCGGATCGCCGACGGCTGCCCCGCCGCGATCGAGACGGATCGCCAGCGCCTCGAACAGGTGTTGAAGAACTTGTTGGCGAATGCGATGAAGTTCACCGAGCGCGGCGAGGTGACGCTCGGGGTCTCCCCCGCCGCCGACGGCCGCGTGGAATTCTCAGTCGTCGATACGGGGATCGGCATCTCTCCCGCCCAGCAAGAGGTGATCTTCGAGGCGTTCCGCCAGGCGGACGGGACCACCAACCGGAAATACGGCGGGACCGGGCTGGGGCTCTCTATCTCGCGAGAACTGGTGAGGCTGCTCGCGGGCGAACTCGGGCTGGCAAGCGAGCCGGGCCGGGGGAGCACGTTCACGGTCAGCCTACCCGCGGCCTACGACGCCGGGATGGTCGCCTCCCGGCCCGCCCCAGGTCCGTCGCCCGTCGCCCACCGGGCTTTCGCCGACTCCGCAACCGACTCGCGATCGAACTGGGATTCCCTCCCCCGGAGGTTCCTGGACGACTCGACGCCGGGCTCCGCCCCCCCCCCCCGCCCCCGGAGAATCGACGACGATCGGGAGCGGCTCACGGGGAACGCCCGCGTCATCCTCGTGGTCGAGGACGACGAGCCGTTCGCGCGAATCCTGGCGGACCTCGCGCACGAGCTGAAATTCCAGTGCCTGATCGCGACCACGGCGGAGGAGGCGCTTGCGGTAGCCGTGCAGTACGTGCCGAGCGCCGTGGTGCTCGACGTCGGACTTCCCGACCAGTCGGGCCTCTCGGTCCTGGACCGGCTCAAGCACGACGCCCGGACCCGGCACATCCCCGTCCACGTCGTCTCGGCGGGAGACTACGCCCAGACGGCGCTCGCGCTGGGCGCGGTCGGCTACATGTTCAAGCCGGTGAAGCGAGATGAGTTGGCCCACGCCCTCGGCCAGCTCGAGACGCGGCTCTCCCGCCGACTCCGACGGGTCTTGCTGGTGGAGGACGATCCGGTCCAGCTCGACAGCCTGCGTCGGCTCCTGAGCTCGCACGACGTGGAGACCGTGGGCGCGATGTCGGCCGCCGCATGCCTGGAGCAGCTCCGGTCGGAGACCTTCGACTGCATGGTGCTCGACCTCTCGCTGCCGGACGCCTCCGGCTTCTCGCTCCTGGAGACCCTGAGCCGGGAGGACGCCTACTCCTTCCCGCCGGCCATCGTCTACACCGGCCGAGACCTCTCCTCCGAGGAGGAGCAGAAGCTCCGCCGCTACTCGAAGTCGATCATCATCAAGGGGGCGAAGTCCCCCGAACGGCTCCTGGACGAGGTCACGCTGTTCCTGCACCAGGTGGTCTCGGAGCTGCCGCCGGAGCATCAGCGGATGCTCGAGAAGGCGCGCAGCCGCGACGCCGCCCTGGAAGACCGCCGGATCCTGATCGTCGAGGACGACGTCCGCAACGTCTTCGCCCTGACGAGCGTCCTGGAACCCCGGGGGGCGATCGTGCAGATCGCGAGGAACGGCCTCGAGGCGATCGAGGCGATGGAGAACTCGCTGGGGGCGGCCGGCGACCGGATCGACCTGGTCTTGATGGACGTCATGATGCCCGAGATGGACGGCCTGACCGCCGTCGCCGAGCTTCGCAAGCGCCCGGAGTGGCGGAAGCTGCCGATCATCATGCTGACCGCGAAGGCGATGAAGGACGATCAGGAGCAATGCCTGGCCGCCGGCGCGAACGACTACGTCGCGAAGCCCCTGGACGTCGAGAAGCTCCTCTCGCTCGTCCGCGTGTGGATGCCCCGCTGACCAGGAGACCGGACGACCATGCAGGACTCCAGCGAGGACATCGAGTTCCGCCTCCTCCTGGAGGCCGTGCTCCGGAGGTATCACTACGACTTCCGGGGCTACTCCCCCGCGTCCCTCAAGCGTCGGCTCCGGCAGGCCCGCGAGCGGTTCGGCTGCCGAAGCTTCTCCCAGCTCCAGGATCGGGTGCTGCACGAGCCCGCCGTCCTGCCCGAACTGCTCTCCTACCTCACCGTCCAGGTCAGCGAGCTCTTCCGCGACCCGGACTACTTCCGCGCGATTCGCGAGCACGTCGTCCCGTACCTGAAGACGTACCCGTCGCTGCGGGTCTGGGTCGCCGGCTGCAGCTCCGGGGAGGAGGTCTACTCCCTGGCCATCCTGTTCCGGGAGGAAGGGCTGGAGGAACGCACGCTCATCTACGGCACCGACATCAACCCCGAGGCGCTCCGGCGGGCCGAGTCCGGGGTCTACGAACTCGAACGGATCCCCCTGTTCACCGAGAACCACCGCCGGTCGGGGGGCAAGTCGTCGCTCTCCGACTACTACACCGCGGCCTACGGCGGGGCGGTCTTCGACAAGAGCCTCCGACGTCGCGTGGTCTTCTCGGACCACAGCCTGGCGGCCGACCAGGTGTTCGCCGAGGTCCACTTCGTCTCCTGCCGCAACGTCCTGATCTATTTCGACCGCGAACTGCAAGACCGGGCGATCGGGCTGTTCAAGGACTCGCTCCCCCGGAAGGGCTTTCTGGGCCTCGGCTCCAAGGAGAGCCTGCACTTCTCGAGTCACGCCGAGGCCTTCACCGACTTCATCCGAGGCGAGCGGATCTATCAGAAGCGAGGCGAGCCATGAGCAACCCCCGGGCCGAGGCCGTGGCCGTGGGGACGTCGGCCGGGGCGCTCGAGGCGCTCTCCGTCATCCTCCCGGCCCTGCCCGAGAATTATCCCTTGCCGGTCCTGGTGGTGGTCCACCTTCCGCCGGACCGCGAAAGCCTGATGCTCGACCTCCTCCGGCGACGGTGCCGGATCGCCGTGAAGGAGGCCGAGGACAAGGAACCGATCACCGGCGGGACCGTCTACCTCGCCCCGCCGGACTATCACCTGCTCGTCGAGACCGATCGCAGGCTCTCGCTCTCCAGCGAGGAGCCCGTCCGATATTCCCGGCCCTCCATCGACGTCCTGTTCGAGACCGCGGCCGAGGCCTACGGCCCCGGCCTCGTCGGCGTCGTCCTCACCGGCGCGAACGGCGACGGCTCACGAGGGTTGCGGGCGATTTGCGAGGCCGGCGGCCGCGCCCTGGTCCAGGAACCCGGACTGGCCCTGGCGTCGGCCATGCCCCAGGCCGCCCTGGACGCCTGCCCCGAAGCCCGGCGACTGAGCTTGGAGGCGATCGCCGAGCGACTTCTTGGTATCGTGGACCCGACATGACCGATCACACTCCGAACGTCCCCGTCTACTTCCTGCTCGTCGACGACCTGGAGGAGAACCTCGTCGCCCTGGAGGCGCTGCTGCGCCACGAGGGCGTGACGCTGCTGAAGGCCAGGTCCGGGCCCGAGGCGCTCGAGCTGCTCCTGAAGCACGAGGTCGCGCTGGCGCTCGTCGACGTCCAGATGCCGGGCATGGACGGCTTCGAACTGGCCGAGCTGATGCGCGGCGCCGAGCGCACCCGCCGCGTCCCGATCATCTTCCTCACCGCCGGCAGCGCCGACCAGCGGCGGCGGTTCCGGGGCTACGAGACCGGGGCCGTCGACTTCCTCGGCAAGCCCCTGGAGCCCGACGTCCTGCGGAGCAAGGTGGAGGTCTTCTTCCAACTGGCCCGCCAGCGCGACGACCTCAAGGCGGCCCTCGCCGAGAACGCCAGGCTCCTGGAGGAGACCCGGCGGCACGCCGAGCGGCTCAAGGAGACCGACCGCCTGAAGGACGAGTTCCTGGCGATGCTCGCCCACGAGCTGCGAAACCCGCTCTCGGCCGTCTCCAGCGCCGTCCAGCTCTGGAAGCGGAGCGACGCGAGGAGCCACCACGACTGGGCGAAGCAGGTCATCGAGAACCAGATGAAGACGTTCTCACGCCTCATCGACGACCTGATGGACGTCTCCCGGGTCAACCACGGCAAGATCCGCGTCAAGAAGCAGGTGGTCGATCCCAGGACGATCCTCGAACAGGCCGTGACCTCGGTCACGCCGCTGGTCCGCGAACGGAAGCACGAACTGACCGTCGACCTGGCCCACGGCGAGGCGATGGTCGACGTCGACCCGACGCGGTTGGAGCAGGTGATCGTCAACCTGCTCACCAACGCCGCCAAGTATTCCGGCGACGCCTCCAAGATCCGCCTGTCGACCCACGTCGCCGACGGCCATCTGTCGATCAGCGTGCAGGACGCCGGGGTCGGCATCGCCCCCGATCAGCTCCCGAGGATGTTCGAGCTGTTCGCCCAGGGGGACCGCTCGATCGCCCGCTCGGAAGGGGGGCTGGGCATCGGACTGACGCTCGTGAAGTCGCTCATCGAGCTTCACGGCGGCGAGATCCACGCGGAGAGTCCGGGCCTCGGCCACGGCAGCACCTTCACCGCGCGGCTTCCCCTCGCGGGCGGCGCCGCGAGCCTCGCCCCCGCGACCGCCCCGACGCGGGACGAGTCTTCCAAGCTCCTCGTCCAGGTCGTCGACGACAGCTCCGACGCCGCCCTCGCCATGTCCCAGCTCCTCCGGCTGAACGGTCACGAGGTGGTCGTCGCGCACGACGGCCCCTCCGCGCTCGCCCTGGCCCGCCGTCGCCGCCCCGACGTCGTGGTCCTGGACATCGGCCTGCCGGGGATGAGCGGCTACGACGTGGCGAGGCACCTCCGCGCGGAGCCCTTCGGCCGCTCGCTGCGGCTGATCGCCGTCACCGGCTACGGACAGGAATCCGACCGCGCCCTCGCGGCTGAGGCGGGCTTCGATCACCACCTGACCAAGCCGGTCGAGATCGATCAGCTCATGCGGTTGCTGAGAAACGTCCGCGCCTCGCATCGCGAGGCCGTTCCCGAGGGCGAGGTCGCGAGAGCCGCGACCAGGGAGACGCCCGAGTCCAGGGAGGGGAAGAAGCTACCCGGCCAGGATTCGAACCTGGAAAGACAGGACCAAAACCTGTTGTGATACCGTTTCACCACCGGGTAATCGTCCTCGCATTCTAACCATCGATCCCGCCTTGGGGAAGACGAGGACGCCGGGAAGGCCCGGCCATCGCCGAATTCCAGCCGGGCCGGGACGCTCAACCGGCCCAGGAGACGCCGTCGAGCGAGCCCTGGACCTTGTACGCGAGGTTCTCGAGCTGGATGCTCAGGTCGACGGCGATCACGCTGACGCGCGGGGGGACGGCGAGCGGCACGGGGGCGAAGTTGAGGATGCCGCGGATGCCGGAGTCGATCATCTGGTCGGCGACCGCCTGCGCGGCCTCCGCCGGCACGCAAAGCAAGGCCAGGCTGACCTTGTGGGCCGTGATGCTCCGGGCCAACTCGTCGAGCGGCTCCACCGGCACCCCCTGGTGGACCTGGCCGACCTTTCTCGGGTCCGTGTCGAAGATCGCGACGATGTGGAACCGCCGCGATTGAAATCCCCGATAACGCAGCAGCGCCCGGCCGAGGTTGCCGAGCCCGACCAGGATCAGCGGCCAGTCCTTGTCGACCCCCAGGATTCGCCTGAGGACGAGAATCAGATCGGTGACGTCGTAACCGACGCCGGGACGCCCGAACTGGCCGAAGAATGCGAGATCCTTCCGCACCTGGGCGTTCTTGATCCCGAACGGCTCGCCCAGTTGGTGACTGGACGTCTTGGTCAGGCCCTCGCGCTGGAGCGATTCGAGCTGACGAAGATACAGGCTGACCCGGCCCACGACGGCTTTGGGAGCCGGCTTCGCGTTCGGATGCCCGTTTCGTGAAGGATTCACGAGGTGCATCTCCGAAGGAAGACAAGCCCTTATGAGGGCAAAATCCATGCCATCGCCACGATGGAGTCTAGCGGTTTGACACCATACCGGTCAAGACGGATCGGCCTCGTCCGGAGGAGCCGGCTCGGACAACCTGTCCATCGCCTCGCGCCAGGCCGCCGGGACCTCCCCCTGGATCCGGACGTCGTCGCCGACGAACGACCTTCGGACGTCTCTGAGCCGGAGCGAATCGGACATCAGGGCTCGTCCCCGCCCGCGCACGGCGGTCCGGGCGTGGTCGCCCCCTTCGAGGAGGGCCGCGATGTAGACGTCGACCTCGTCGACTCGGCCCTGGTCCAGAAAGGAGCCGAGGACGAAGCCGCCCCCTTCGACGAGCAAATTCGTCATACCCCGCCGGCCCAGCTCGCCGAGCAGGAAATCCAACGAAGGCCGCTCCGCCCCGGGGTCGATCAGAAGCTCACATCCCGATTCCCGCAGTCGGTTCACGGCGTCGCTCGGGGCGTCACCGCCGACCACGAGGATCGTGGGGATCTCGCGCGCCGTGCGGACCAGGGTGGAATCGACGGGGGTGCGCGCCCGGGAGTCCAGCACGATGCGGGCCGGCGTGCGGGGACCGGGAGGCCGCGCCGTGAGTTGAGGATCGTCGGCGATCACGGTTCCCACCCCGACCAGGATGGCGTCCATCCGACCCCGGACCTGATGCACGAGAGACCGGGATTCGGCCGAGGAAATCCAACGGCTGTCCCCGCCGGCGACGGCCGTCTTGCCGTCCAGCGTCATGGCCCACTTGGCGATCACATAAGGAAAGCCCGTGAAAAGCCGCTTCAGGTAGGGGGCGTTCAGGGCCAGGGCGGCCTCCGCCCCCGCGCCGACGACGACCTCGACCCCCGCCGCCCTCAGCCGGGCCAGACCCCCGCCGGCGACCTTCGGGAACGGGTCGCGATGGGCTGCGACCACTCGCGACACCCCGGCGCCGAGGATCGCCTCGGTGCACGGCGGGGTCTTGCCGTGATGGCAGCACGGTTCGAGCGTGACGTAGAGCGTCGCCCCGCGCGCACGCCCCCCCGCCGCTTCCAGAGCGACGACCTCCGCGTGCGGCCCGCCGAAACGGCCGTGATGACCGACGGCGACGAGTTCGTCGCCCTGCACCACCACGGCCCCGACCATCGGATTCGGTTCGACCCGCCCGCGCCCGCGGGCGGCCTCCTCGAGAGCCCGTCCCATCCACGCCCGCGCACGCGCCGACTCGTTCACGTCGCGATTCGCTCGCATGTTCATGGGTCGGCCTCGTTCAGAACGGCGTCGCGCCGGTCGACGGCCGGGGCGCGGGAGCGGCCTTGGGCGGCGCCGCCGCGGGCTCCGTCACGGTCGGGAGCGGCTTCGGGGCGGGCGTCGGAGCGGTCGCACGGTATTCCTCAGGGAAGGGGAAGACGATGCGATAGATGACGGAAAGCCGCCGCCGCACCTCGTCGCTGGGGAAGGCGCTGAAGGTGGATTGGATCCAGGGGGGCGTGGCGGTGAAGAACGCCGCCAGGCGGGTCGGGTCGACGGGATGCTCCGGGGCGTGCTCCTGGACGTAGAGGTTCGCCGCGAGCCGTCGCAGGAACGGCCGAGGCCGCGGATTTCCTTCGGCGGCGAGCGGCCCGGCCTGGTCGAATTTCCCTTCGATCCGGGCGATCCAGTCTCGCGGCCCGCCGGCCGGACCTCGAAGCTCCTTGATTCGCGTCTCCACCTCGGACATCCACCGCGCCTCGTCGAAATCGTCCGGTTTCAGCTCGCGGGGGATCTTGAGCTCGCGACCTCGGCGGATGAGTTCCGACTTGCGGTCGCCGGCGGGGAGAGAGTCGACCTGCTTGCGATCCGCGGGCGAGAGCGCGAACCAGGCTTTGACCAGGGCCGCCAGTTCGAACGGGCCGGTGCCGCCGATCTGGACGAAGTCCAGGGGCGAGCGAGCCTCCCCGTCCGGGGGCGGATACTTCGCCGAAAGCTCGCGGATCCGCGCCATTCGGCCGGCGACGGGCACGGCCAGGAGATCGTCGCGGACTCGCTCGGGAAGCTGGTGGAGCCAGTTGTGATACCGGCGCAGCACCACGAGATACTCGTCGCGCTCCGCTTCGGGCATGGCGTTCAGGCGCTCGTCCAGCGCTCGGACCGCCCGTTGTTCGTCGTCGTTCAACCTCAGATCGAAGCGGCGGAGGGCCTCGCGAAGCTCCTGCCGATCGAGGGGGGATATCATCAGGAACCGGGCCCGGTTCGCTTCGAGCGCGAGCGTCCCGGCACCGGCGAGCGCCACCGCGACCAGGCCGAGAGCCACGGCGGCGAGACGGGGATAAGGCGGGCTGGACCTGTTGCCGATCATGCAGAAGCCCTGCTCAGCGGCCGGAGCCGAATTCGGGGGAGTTCTTCAGGGCTTCGAGGGGTTCGAACCCGCCGACTTCCAGGTATTCGTCGAGATGTTCCGCGAGGCTGAGTTCGCGAATGATCCGCTCGTCGGGATCGGGCCAGAGGTGCCGGGCGACGACGTAGCCGCCCGAGCCGCAGGCCACGACCATCAGCGCGCACGCCGCCCATTTCAAGGCCGTCGACGCCGCTCCGGCCAGGGGCGCCAGCCGCGCCCCGGCGCCGATCTCAACCTGACGAACATAGCTGAGGGTCCGCTCGTGGAACTCCTCGTTGACGTGAGGACGGGGGAGGTGGTCGAGCACCTCCCAGGTCTTCTTGAGCAGGTCGACCTCGCGACGCGCCGTCGGGCTGTGCGTGAGCTTCGTGGAAAGGGCTCGCGACTCCGCCTCGTTCAACTCGCCGTCGATGTAGGCGACGAGGTTCGCACGCTCCTCCGGCCTCAGTCTCTGATGCTCAGGCCCGGACGACATTCTGAATCCCCCGCCACCATTCAAGTCCGATGAGGCTCGCTCCACGGCGTGCAGAGACGTTGAGACAGCGTTGAATCAACCGGGCATCCCCATGCCGCCCATGCCGCCCATGCCACCCATGCCGCCCATGCCGCCCATGCCGCCCATTCCCATTCCGCCGCCGCGGCGTCCGCTTCCCATTCGACGGCCGCCGCTGGCGACCGTGGCGTTGGGGCCTCGACCGGTGCGGAGCGTGGGGAAATACTGCGTCGCCCGACCGTAGTAGAGCGAGGGTCCGGAGCCGTCGGAATTGGAGGGATCCTGGGCGAAGCGGTAGGGGTTGGCGGAGCGTTCCCGTCCCTGCTGCTGCGAGTAGGGCCGCAGCGGGTCGTACGGCTGCTCGGTGTAGGGCGAGATCGGGTCGTACAGCCTGGGCTTCGACGTGGCGGCGTAGTACTGACGCTGCTGGACCGCCTGGTTGATGGAGTCGTCGGCGCGGGGCCGCATCGCCTGCATCTGCTGGTTCGGCAGGTAGTAGGCGTAGTAGAACGTGAAGGGGTCGGACGTGATGTCGCCGATGCCGAGCTGGGCCTTCGCCGCGGTCGGCGCCGAAAGGATCCCAAGTCCGAGCAGCAGCCATGCGGACCCGCGGAGCTTCGGGTGAATCATGGGAGCACCCCTGTTCCTCAGAAAAACGACGAGCGGAAATCCTCTTCCTGAAGATCAGTGTTCGGCCGCGATCGACGTCCGACAAGACCCGAAGCGGATCCCGACGGGTCGATTCCCGCGCACCGGCTCATTTACCTAGTATAATCGACCGAACCGCCCGGGCCAAGCGTGCGTCTCGACAGGTGACGATCGGGCCGGGCCGGCGGATAGGGAGGACACCAAGGTGGGCTCTGGAAATCTCGACCTCGCGAGCGGTCTCGGGCTGCTGGCCTTCGGCCCCTCGGTTCTCTTCTCCTATTACGGCGGGCTGGCGGCGCTGGTGGTCGCGATGATCTGGGCGGGCGTCCTGGCCTATCGGTCGTGGCAGGAGGCTCACGAGGAGATCGACCCGGCGACGCCCGAGGAGCTCCTCGACGCCTTCCGGCAGGCGTGGATGGAAGGCGAACTGGACGAGCAGGAGTTCAATCGGGTTCGCAAGCAGCTTGAGGAGAAGCGCTGACCCGGTTTCGTCTCGAGCCGGGTCCGGGCGGGGCTTACTGGATCTCGTAGTTCTCGCGGTCGCTCGATCGGGCGGGGTTGATGCCGATCTTCGATTCGCGGACGAACTCGACGAACTCGGCGACCTCGGGAAACTCGCCCAGGTCGCCGGAGATGCGCTCCACGGCCGCGGAGATCGGCCGACCTTCCCGGTAGAGGATCCGGAAAGCCTGTCGAAGCGCGTTGATCGCTTGATTCGAGGAGCCGGCCCGTCGCAGCCCGACGAGGTTGAGCCCGGTCACGCAGTTGTAGCCCTGCTGGAGGATGAAGGGGGGAATGTCCTTCGAGGACGCGCCCATCCCTCCGAGCATGGCCAGGCGGCCCACCCGAACCCGCTGCTGGACCGCCGTGTTGCCCGAGAGGATGCACGAATCACCCAGGACGGCGTGGCCGGCGACGAGCGCATTGTTGACGACCGTGCAATGGTCGCCGACGCGGACATCGTGGCCGATATGGGAGCTGCACATGAACAGGTTGTGATCGCCGATCGTGGTGACGCGATCCCCCTGCACTGTGCCCCGATGGACGGTGACGAACTCGCGGAAGACGTTGTGGTCGCCGATCCGGACCCCGGTCGGCTCGTCGCGATAGCCTCGGTGCTGCGGGCTCTTGCCGAGGACCGCGCCGTGGCCCACGAAGTTGTTGCGTCCCATCGTCAGGGGGCCGCTGAGGCAGGCGTGGCCCTCGATGACGCAACCGGGGCCGACCCGCACCGACCCTTCGATGATCGCGTACGGCCCCACCTGGACGTCCGGTGCGAGCACCGCCTCGGGATCGATAATAGCCGTCGCGTGGACGGTTTCCGAAAAGGCCAGTGCCATGGTCCTGCTCCTCTCGATCAGCGCCCAACCGCTCCGCCGACTTGCCCTCGCCGAGGGGTTTCATCGGTCTGTGGGGTTTTGCCGCTTGAGCCAAAGACGCCGTGCGCGAGGGTGGCTCGGGATGCGAAAGAGGCCGCCGGACGGCCCCGGCCGTTCGCCCCGGCGAGCAGGTCGGAGCCCGCGCACCGCCGCGTTTCCGCTGTTCGGCGCGGTTGGCGTTCGGTAGACTCGCCCAGGGCGGCCGAGGGACGCGCCGCCGCGATCGGCGCGGATAGGAGGCGACGCGGATGATGGCCCGCCCTCGGATTCGGCTCACCCGGCTCGCGCTCGCGGGCGCGGGCGCGATGCTCCTGGCCCTGACGTACCTGGCGATCTCCTGCGTGACGGCCGAACTCCTCACACGGCCGACCAACCATCCCCTCAGGATCGACCCCTGCCGCGTGAGCCAGGACGCCGAGCCCTGGACGACCCGGACGCGGGACGGCCTGACGCTTCGAGGATGGCGGCTCGTCACCGGCGACCCACGCCGCCTCATCGTGCTGGTGCATGGCATGTGGAGCGCCTGGCCCGAAATGGCCGCGCTGGGGAGAGACCTGCACGAGCGCGGCTACGATGTGCTGCTGTTCGACCTTCGCGGCCACGGGCAGAGCGATTCCGCGCGGCTCTCGCTCGGGAGTCGCGAGCGGGCCGACCTTCGCGCCGTCCTGGACTGGGCCCGGGGGGAGGGGTACGAGGAGGACCGGATCGGCTGGCTCGGCTATTCGATGGGGGCGGCGACGCTGGTCCTGGAAGCGGCCGTCAATCCCGCAATCCGCATCGCGGTCCTCGACAGCCCCTACGGCGACCTCCCTCGGCTCCTGGAAGGGCAGCTCAGCAAGCACAGCCGGCTCCCCTCCTGGTTCAACCCCGGCATCCTGGCCTGCGCGCGGCTGCTCTACGGCCTGCGCACCGAGGACCTCGTGCCGATCGCGGCGGCGGCGGCCTGGGGCGACCGTCCGATGCTGCTGATCCACGGCGAGGCCGATTCGACGGTCCCGGTCGCCCAGGCCCGATCGCTGGGCCGCGCCGTCGGCGCGGCGTGCCTGACGGCGTTCCTGCCGGGTGTCGAGCACGTCGAGGCTTACCGATCCGACCCGCGCCGTTACGTCGCCCTGATCTCGCGGTTCTTCGACGACAACCTGGGCCCCTGAGCAGGTCGGGGGGGCGTCGGCCGATCCTGAGCCGCCGCCTTCACTTCCGGTTCGGCGCATGAAGAAGGCCGGCCCTCGGGAGTCGCCGGGGCCGGCCTCATCGTCACGTCGTAAGTCGGTTGGGCTGAGGGTGGATCAGGGCCCAAGGCCGCCGTGGGTGCGGAACGGCGTCATATGGGAGGGCTGGTCGAGCAGCCAGAACCGCTCCCAGTCGTCCCCCGCCTGTCGAAGGTTTTCGGACTCGTTGAGCAATTGCTCAACTCGCCGGGGCTTGTACGCTGCATATCGCGGCAGCGGCACCGGCGCACATCCCTCGAACAGTGCGAGGGAGGCGACCAGGATGGCCAAGGCCGCCAAAATTTTTCGCATGTCGGGCTCCTCCCGCCTTCGGTATCACGCGAATCGGTCGCGCCGCGCAATCCTTGCGTGGTTCCGATCCGTGGACTCATCACCGGGGCGTCCACCCTCGGCTCGAGCCGAAAATCCCGTTCGCTCAGGGTCGGACGGTGCTTGTGGGACCGTCCCGGGCACTTCGCCCGGCCCCCGAAACCCCGGTTCGGCATCGACTTCCGCCTCCCCCCTCGATACGAGTTCGGGGACGCGGGCGTCGCGTCTCGCGGAGAGGAGAGAGGTCGCGGAGGGCCTCAGTCCTTCGAGTGACGCGCCTGGGTCTCGGGAACCGGCTTCACGGGTCCGTTGCCTTCTACATCGGCATCGGCGGCGTCTTCCAATAGCGGAAGATCATCCGGATTCATCTTTCGCACCAATTCTTCCATTTCCTTGCCCGGCTTGAAGGTCACCACGTTCTTGGACGGGACGAAGACCTTGTCGCCGGTCCGAGGGTTCCGCGCCTTGCGAGGGGCCCGTCGCTTGACCTCGAAGACTCCGAAGTTGCGAAGCTCGATGCGCCCCTCGGTGACCAGGGTCTGGATGATCGCGTCCAGCGTCCGTTGAACGATGTCCTTGGTCTTGAGCTGCGTGAGTCCGATGTCATCGGAGATTTTTTTCACGATCTCTTTTTTCGTCACGGCGGCGATCTCCACGAAGGCGCGGGCGGCTCGCTTGAGGAGCTGGAACGTCTCAAATGTATTAGCCGCATGGATTAGTGTCAAGGAAAAACCCATGTACAGCACGAGCGGCGCAGGATCTCCAGGGCGTTCCAGCCCCGAACCGGGGCGGCTCCGCCGACGCGCCCGGCCGCGGCCGTCGACGCCCGCGATCGGGATCAGGGAGCCGGCGGCGGCGGCGTGAACTCGCCGCGTGCGACGCCCTCGCGCAGGTGGCGATGCAGAGGCGCGTAGTCCCAGGCCCACCCCCGCTCGTCGACGAGAGCCTTGAGTCGGCCCAGGAAGAGTTCGGTCAGTCGCGGGGCGTGCTCGTCGAAGCGCGGGTCGCAATAATAGACGCGACAGCCCAGGGGCCGAGCCTCGCGCGCCGTGCATCGTCCCTGCGCGTCCTGCCAGGGGCAGGTCCGACCCTCGTCGAGCGGTCGGACGGGGGGCGGGGCGTCGGCCAGGAGCACGGCGGCCTCGGGGGCGGAGAGGAACAGGGTGTGGCCGTACTCCTCGAACCGGCAGCAACGGCCGCTGAGCCGGCAAACCGGGCCCAGTTCGGACACGGCCGCGTCAAGCTCGCGATAGAGGATCGCCAGCGGCCCCCTCGCCTGGCCTGCGAGGTCGAGTTCGGACTCCCCGGCCGTTCCCCCATTCATGAGCGGACCATCCCGATCGACGTGATGATCTCGTCGGCCGTGTAGCGTCGCCCTTTTCCGGAGCCGGGGCAGATCTCGGTGACCGCCTCCCAATCCTCGGGGGTCTCGACGTTCTCGGGCCAGAACGGCCAGGTGCGGCACTGGATGGGGCGAGCCTCATACACCGTGCAGCCGGCCTGGGCGTCCCAGAAGATGCAGTCGCCCCCGGGACGTTCGATCAGGCTGTATCGCCGCCCCACCTGGCGTACGAACTGCATCGAGAAAGCGTCGGGGGTCTCGCCGCGATGCCGGGCGAGTTCGGCGATCTCCTCGGCCGTCACCCAGACGTAGCCGGGCGCGCCGGTGCAGCAGGCCCCGCATTTCGTGCACGTGAACGATAGGCCGTCCCGATACCAGGGCTCGGCGGCTGGACGACCACTCATAGTTGACCCATCGGCTGTTGATCCGTTCTCGTCGCCACGATTCACCCGAACAGTCTAACAAACCGCTCCCGCTCCCGGCAATTCGAGCGTTTCCAAGGGTTTGAAAAGGCTGGAGTTGTGATAAGCTGGACGACGCGGATGGGCGTCGCCCGGCGACCCCGACGCATTTCGGATCTGAGGGAGGACCCGCCTCGTGTTCACATCCACCAGCCCGATCGAACGGGTCGTCGTGACGCGAATCCAGATCCCGATGAAGTCTTGCTGGCCCGAGACGACCGAGGAAGCCGGCGTGAAAGACGCCCTCCTGGTATCGCTCGAGACGTCTTCCGGGCTCGCGCACGGCGAAGCCTCTCCGCTCCCCCGGAACGAGGGGGGCGACGCCGTCGACCGATGCTGGACGGATCTGACCGAGAAGGTCGCACCCCGGCTCCTTGGCCTCTCGGTCGATTGCACCGAGCGGATCGGCGAGGCCGCCGCCTCGTGGGGCGCCGGCCCGATCGCGACGGCCGGGGCCGAGACCGCGCTCTGGGACCTGCTGGGGCAGGAACACCACGTCACGGTCGCCCAGCTCCTCGGGGCCGATGAGGACCAGATCGGCATGGGGGTCGAATCCGGGCTGGTCCTGGGGCTGTACCCCTCGGTGGTCGAGCTGCTCCAGGCCGTCGAAGCCCATCTGGCCGAGGGCTATCGCCGCGTGAAGTTGCGGATCGCGCCGGGTCGCGACCTGGAATTCGCCCGCGCGGTCCGTCGCCACTTCGAGGACGTCGAACTGGTGGTCGACGCGGGCGGCGCGTACACCCCGACCGACGCCCCCCTGTTCCGCGCGCTCGACGAGCTCGACCTCCTGATGATCGAGCAGCCCTACGCGGGAGGGGCCGTCGCCGAAATGGCCGAACTCCAGTCCGTGCTCACGACCCCCATCTGCCTGGACGAGACGGCCGAATCCTTCGAGTCGACGGCCGAGGCCGTCAGACTTGGCGCGGGCCGGATCGTGAACCTCAAGATCCAGCGCCTTGGGGGGCTGGGGCCGGCCCGGGCGATCCACGACCATTGCTTCCAGCGGGGGATCGCCTGCTGGGTCGGGTCGACCGCCGAGTTCGGGCTGGGCCAGTCCTACGGCGTCCACCTCGGGACGCTCGCCAACTGCAAGTACCCGACCGACCTCCAACCGAGCGCGCGGTGGTTCGTCGACGATTACGTCGCCCCCCCCTTTGAGATGGACTCGCCGGGGCTGTTCACCGTCCCCGACCGCCCGGGAGTCGGGGTCCAGATCGATCCCCAGAAGCTCCGCCGCTACCAGATCCGCCAGCAGGAATTCACGCGCAACGTCACCGCCTGACCTGATCCCTCGGGAGCCGACCGCATGAAGCCGACCCGTCGCGAATTCTTGGGATGGAGCGCCGCCGCGGCCGCAGCGGCCGCCGGGACCACCGGCCTGGCCGCCGAAGCCGGGGCGACGGAGCCCGTCGTCGACTCCCACGTCCACATCTGGGATCTCGACAAGCTCCAGCCCCCCTGGCTCGCGGGCGCGGGCGAGTTGAACCGGAACGCGCGATGGCAGGAGTACAAGCAGGCGTCGGCGGGGATCGACGTCGTGAAGGCCGTCTACCTGGAGATCGACGCCGCCCCCTCCCAGTTCGAGCAGGAGGCGAAGCTGGCGATCGAGCTTTGTCGAGACCCCGGCAACGTCTTCGCCGGGGCCGTGATCGGCGGACGACCGGCCGACGACGGATTCGCGGCCTACATCGAACCGCTGGCGAAGGACCCCGCCGTCAAGGGGGTTCGTCAGGTCCTCCACGGCTCGACCCCGGCCGGCACCTGCCTGCAACCGAACTTCGTCCGGGGCGTCCGCAAGCTCGGCGAGCTGGGCCTGAGCTTCGACCTCTGCATGCGGCACGCCGACATCCCCGACGCGGCGACCCTCGTCAGGAACGCGCCGGACACGTCGTTCGTCCTCGACCACTGCGGCAACCCCCCGCTCTTCGACGACCTGGCCGTCTGGAAGCGCGACATCGACCGGATCGCGGCCCTGCCGAACGTCGTCGGCAAGGTCTCCGGGATCATCGCTTCCGCCAAGGGCCGGTCCTGGAAGCCCGACGACCTCGCGCCGGTGATCCACCACATGCTGGACGCCTTCGGGCCGGACCGCGTCCTGTTCGGCGGCGACTGGCCGGTCTGCACGCTCGGGGCCCCGCTCAAGGAGTGGTTCGACGCCCTGGCGCTGATCGTCAAGGACCTGCCGGCCGACCGCCGCCGCAAGCTCTTCCACGACAACGCGATCCGGGTCTACCGGCTGACCTGACCTGAACTGACCTGAACCGGCGGACGCGCGGGTCAGCCGCCGATCGAGTGCATCGGTCGGTCGGGCTGGATGAAGCGGGCGGTGTTGATCTCGTGCCCCTCCCACTTGGCGGAGACCGAGGCGGCGACCGCCCGCGCGACTTCCTCGGCGGGGCCTTCCCCGCGCAGGAGTTCCTTCACGTCGGTCTCCTCCAGCGCGAAGAGGCAGTTGCGGAGCTTGCCGTCGGCGGTGAGCCGGAGTCGGTTGCAGCTCCCGCAGAACGGCCGACTCACCGAGGCGATCAGGCCGACCCGCCCGCCGCCGTCGAGGTAGTCGTAATCCATCGCCGGGGCGCGAGGGTCGCCGTCGGCCGCCGGGGCGAGCGGACCGACCTCGCGGGCCAGCACGTCGAGGATCTCGTGCGCGAAGAAGACCTTCTCGCGCTCCCAGAGGTGGCCGGCGTCGAGCGGCATGTACTCGATGAACCGCATCTCCAGCGCGTGCTCGCGCGCGAACCGGGCCAGCGGCGCGACGTCCTGCTCGTTGAAGCCCCGGATGATCACGGCGTTCAGCTTGATCGGGGCGAACCCGGCCCGCTTCGCCGCGAACACCCCCTCGATCGCGTCGTCGAGCCCCCGCCGCCGGGCCAGCCGCTCGAACCGCGCGGGGTCGAGCGTATCCAGGCTGATGTTGATGCGCTCCAGGCCGGCGTCGCGGAGCTTCGCGGCGGCCGGGGCCAGCAGCATCCCGTTGGTGGTCAGGCCGACGTCGGCGATCCCCGGGATCGCCGCCAGCATCCGCACCAGGACGTCCAGGTCCTTGCGGAGCAACGGCTCCCCGCCGGTCAGGCGGATCTTGTCGACGCCCAGGGGCGCGACGATTTCGACGAACCGGGCGATCTCCTCGAAGCGGAGGAGCTGATCGCGGGGCATGAATTCGACCTTCTCCGGCATGCAGTACACGCAACGGATGTTGCAGCGGTCGGTCACGCTGATGCGCAGGTTGTTGTGGACCCGTCCGAACGAGTCCACCAGTCGGCCGGGAGTGGGGGTCATGGTCGGGCGCGTCTCGGAGGGGTTGCGGAGGGCCACCGGATCATTGTACCAACCGGGCGGGCCGCCTTCGCGATCAATCGAGCCCGGGATGGATCCACTCCTCGCGACCGTCGTCCCAACGCTCCCGCTTCCAGATCGGGACCGACTCCTTGAGCGTGTCGATGAGCCATCGGCAGGCGTCGAACGAATCGCCGCGATGGGGGGAGCTGACGGCGACGACGACGCTCACGTCTCCCAGGTCCAGCCGACCGATCCGATGGGCGAGGGCCACCTCGATCAGCGGCCACCGGCGGCGGGCTTCGGCCTCCAGCTTGTCCAGCTCCTTGCGCGCCATCTCGGGGTAGGCCTCGTACTCCATCGCCACCGTCCGATGGTCGCCGGTCATCTCGCGGACGGTGCCCAGGAACGTGCACACCGCCCCGGCGTTCACATGCCGCACGCGCTCCGTGAGCGCCGCGTGATCCAGGGGCGTTTCGGTGATCTCGACCATGTCGGGACGGACCTCGATCCGAAAAGGTTCAGCCCCCGCCGCCGCTCACGGGGGGGATCAGCGCGAGGCTCACGCCGAGACGGAGCGCGGCCGCGTCATCGGCGTATTCGTCATCCACGGCGATCCGAACCCGCTCCGCGATCGCCCCCAGCGCGGGATGCTGCTCGACCAGGGCGCGACGCAGGTCGGCGACCGTCGCCGGTTCGTCCAGCGAAACGACGACCTCGCCGCTCCCCGCAAGCTGACGGGCGATCGCGAACAATCGCACGGTCCTCGTCGTGGTCCCCGCGGCGGGCGAGTCTTCCAGCCGTCGAAGATCCTCGGGGGTGTCCAGGTCGACGAGGATCGCGTCCGATTCGAAGGCGATCTCGTCGACCTCCGAGGCGTACTCGGCGACGAGCGCATTGACGCCTTCGTCGGGCGACAGGTCGGCGATCTCCAGGGCCAGACGCCAGGGGAGGATGATGGGATGGCCGCGCCGGCCGTCGAACGTCGGCGCGACGATCCTGTCGGGACGTTCGCGCCAGGCCGCGATCAGGCGGCCGACCAGGGAGGCGTCGAGCCTCGGGCTGTCCGCGGGCGTGAGGAGGAAGCCCGCCGGGGGGTCTTCCGACCAGCCCAGTTCGACGACGGCCAGCTCGACCGATTCCCGCATCGTCGCCGGCCGCGACTCCGGCACGATGACGTCGGCCCCGGCGTCGACGGCGGCCTGGATGATCGCGGGGCCTTCGGGGGCGTCCTCGGGGGGCGCGACGACGACCACCGGTTGCGCGCCGGCCGCAAGCAGGGCCTCGACGACCCTGGCGATCAACGGCCGCCCGCCGAATTCCAGGAGCAGCTTGGGGCGCCCCATGCGCAGGCTCGCGCCGGCGGCGGGGACGATGGCGGCGATCGTCGGGTCGATTGGGCTCATCTCGTCGAATCCCGGAATTGGCGGCCGCGAGGCCGAGAGTGCGGCGGGCGTCCCCCGCTCCGTCGCTGCGCACCGACGACGATCTCGAAGCGACATGCGGCCCGGAAACCTGCCCCGGATCGTTCGCGTCCCGTCACCCTATCGCAGTTCCGGCTCGCCGACAATCCGACCCCGCCGGGCGTCGGCCCTCGCCGCGCCCCCCCTCGCCCTCTACGCGAATCTCCTCCCCGATCGACGAAACGGGCGCATCCTCTCCAGTAAGGCGCCCGTGCGCGCATGGCCGATCGCCAGGGAACGTGACACCGGGATGCGTGAGACGAACGCATCGAAAACGCCGAACGAAGCCAATTCCGGGCGAGGCGATTCACATGCAAATCAATACCAACAAATAACTTGCGTCAAATGGGTTCGTTCCGCGGCCGCGAAATCGAAGCCAATCGCCGACCGCCCGGGGGACCTGAAGGCGTCCCCTCCGTCCAGGTCGATCCATCCGATCGGGTCAGGGGACCTTGCGAGCCTTCTCGATGGGGCCGAAATCGTCGCCGGACTTCGGCACGGCGCCGGTCGCGGCCCCGGCGGCCTTGTGGCTCGTCGGCTTTTTGGGGTGGATGCGGAGGACAGACTTCGCCCATCGCCCCGCCTTGTCGGCGGCCTCCGAAGGGCCGAGCTGGAATCCCATCTTGCGGGCTCGCCCGGCGTCTTCCAGGCCCTTCAGCACGGCGGGGTTGGCGCGGGCCTGCTCGTAGCGTTCGACCAGGGCGTCGTAGGCCGAGTTCACGTCCTTCGCGGCTTGCTCGGCCCGGTTGCGAGCTTGCCGCGCCTCGAGGTCCGCGAGCTGCTTCTGCTTGGGGTTGGGTTTGGCCTTCGTCGCCCGCTGGATCTGGGATCGGAGCTGCCCGACGTACGCCTCATGCTGGCGGATCATGGCGTTCGCCTGATTCCGATACCAGTTCCGGCCCGCCCGTCCGCCATAGCGGGAGCCCCCGCCGGCGGATCTCAGCGACCCGATCTCGGCGCGCATCTGCCGCTCCTCGGCCTGGAGCGCGGCGACCTGCTGGTCCAGGGCCTCCCCGTCGAGGAGCTTCGCCTGCGCCTTCTCAAGCTCCCCCACGGCCTTCTTCGCATCGTGGTAATTCGCCAGCACCGCCCGCTCATCCTCGGCGAAGACGTATCGCGACCTGTCGCGCGAGAGCCCGAGATCGGTCAGGGCCGCGTCCGGGTCCCGCCCCCCCTGCTGCGCGCCGGCGGTCGTCGCGCCAAGCAGCAGTCCCAGGGCCAGAGACGCCAGCGGGACGATGGAAATCCGGGTCGGCATGGCGGCGGTCTCCGAGGTCTGAGCCTCGTCACATCGGCACTCCACGATTCTATCCCGGCCGACACTTCCGCGTGGAGGTTTCTCCACGACGACCCCGGAGAAGGGAGGGCGGGTGGAGTCTTGCTTTCATGCGTCGACGGCGCGATCATCGACGCCGAGTCAAGGCCTGGCCGAGGGCCCTCGGAGGACGACGGGCCGACTCCGGAGACCAATCGATGCCCGTGTCGGTGACGTGTACCCTGTGCGGCAGGACTTACGTCCTCAAGGACGAGTTCGCCGGCAAGAAGATCCGCTGCCCCGATTGCGACAACGTCCAGGTTGTGCCGATCGAGGAGGTCGTCTACGCCTCGGCCGAGCCCTTCGACGAGGAAGAGGGCGAGCACGCGGCGCTCCACCCGGCCTTCCAGCGTGACCGCTTCCTGATGCGCCAGAAGATGATGGCGATCTCGTCCAAGTACGTCGTCAGCGACGAGGGGAAACGGCCGATCCTCTACATCGAACGGCCCGCCCGACTCCTCCGGCAGGTGGGCGCGGTCGTCGGTGCGGCCTTCACCTTCATCTTCGCGGCGATCCTCTTCGTGCTCCTCGCCGCGGCGCTCCATGAGGTGACCGAGCTCCCCTGGGTCGGCGGCGTGGTCGGCCTGATCGGGCTGGCGATCGCGGTGGGGCTGACGATCGTCGCGGCGGTCAAGCTGTCGCCCAAGCGACACATCCACTTCTACGCGGACGAGACCAAGGAGGAGCTCTTGCTGGCAGTGCTCCAGGACCGGAAATTCGAACTCTTCACGACCACCTTCACCGTCTGCCGCCCCGACTCCAAGGTGCTGGCCCGGATCCGCAAGAACCAGCTCTCCAACATCTTCCGCAAGAAGTGGACGGTGGCCGACGCCGAGGGCCTCCCCCTGTTCATCGCCAAGGAAGACTCGCTGATCCTCTCCCTGCTGCGCCGGTTCCTCGGCCCGCTGTTCGGCGCCCTGCGGACGAACTTCGTCTTCGTGACGCCGACGCCCGACGGCAACGAACAGATCCGGGGCGAGTTCAACCGCAAGTTCACGCTGGTCGACAGCTACGTCCTGGACATGTCGCGCGATCGCCCGCCGCGCATCGACCGTCGGATCGGGATCGCCCTCGGCGTCTTGCTGGACACCGGAGAGCGTCGCTGAAGCCGACCTCGGGAGGACCGTCGATCGATGAAACCCGACGAGGAGCTGGAAGCCTTCCCCCCGCCGCATGAGGTCCCGTCGTGGACCGTGCCCGCCGAGCCCCCTCACGCCCCGGTCGAGGACTTCGCCCTACCCTACGAGCGCGAGGAAGAGGATGAGGTCCTGACGATCCGCGACGACATGATCCATCGCGAACGGATCGACCTGGAAGCCGGGATGAGCCCGTTCCCGCCGGCGACCATCCTGATCATCCTGGCCTGCCTCGTCTTCTTCGCTCGACAATTGATGATCGGCGGCCTCGACGGGCTCCAGGAAGTCATCGACTCCGGGGCGATGCAGCGTGACGCGGCGCTGGGGGGCGAGTTCTGGCGGCTGATCTCCGGCGGCTTCCTGCACGCCAGCCCGGACCACCTGATCGGCAACATGATCATGCTGTTCATCCTGGGGATGGCCTGCGAGCATGCCTTCGGCTGGGCGTCGTTCCTGTTCCTGTACACGGCCTGCGGCGTGACCGGCGGCCTGCTCACCATGACGGGGCCGGTCCCGACCGTCGGGGCCTCCGGCGCCATCTTCGGCCTGGGCGGGGCCGTCATCGGCCTGGCCTTCGCGCACCGGAAGGAGATCGAGCTGCGCGACCGTCGCGTCGGCCTGGTGCTGGCGATCTGGTCGGCCTACACGCTCGCGCTGGGGCTGCTGAACCCGGTCGTCTCGAACTCCTGCCACCTGGGCGGGCTGCTGGGGGGCCTTCTCCTGGGAGCGACCCTCCCCCCGGCGATCCTCGCCGACCGCCGCGAACACGCCCGATCGGCGTCGACCCGGATCCAGTTGGCCGCCGCCCTCGCGGCCCTCGCCGCGACCTCGGTCTATTTCCTGCCGAGACTCTTCTGAGGCCCGCCGAACCCTTCGCCACGGAGCCCGCCGACCGATGTCCCGATTCTCCCGCTTCTCGATCACGGCCGCAGTCCTCGCCTCCCTGACCCTCTTCCTCTCACCGACGTCGCGAGGCGAGGAGCCGAAAAGGGAGAAGGTCTTCGTCGGCTATCTCTTCGGCCCGCCGAAGGATCTGAACTACGCCCTCTACACCCACATTTGCCACGCCTTCGTGACGGCCGGGGGGGATGGCCGGCTCAACCCGAATCGGAGCGTCCCCAGCCGCGCGGTCACGACCGAAGCCCACGCGGCCGGCGTGAAAGTCCTCGTCTCCCTGGGGGGATGGGGCTGGGACGACCAGTTCCGCGAGATCGTCGCCGATCCCAAAGCGGAGGCCCGGTACGTGGAGGCCGTCGTCAAGCTGGTCGACGAGTTCGATTACGACGGCATCGACCTGGACTGGGAATATCCCGACGCCGACAACGAGGTCCCGGGCTTCGAACGCCTCACCCGGACCTTCCGCAAGCGGCTCGACGCGATCGGAAAGGCCAAGGGCCGGGAGATGCTGGTCACGATGGCGGCCTCGTCCAACTTCGGGACGCTCAGCCGACTGGATCCGGCCTTCCTCGTCGAGACGATGGACTGGATCAACGTGATGACCTACGACTTCGCCGGCGCGTGGAGCCCGAGGGCTGGCCACAACGCCCCCCTGTTCGCCTCGTCCCAGGACGGGCCGAACGGCGGGTCGACCGCCCGCGCCATGCTCGACTTCCTGGAGAAGCGAGGCGTACCGGCCGACCGGCTCGCCGTCGGCCTGCCGCTGTACGGCCGCGGCTTCCACGTCCCGAAACCCTATACGTCGATCCAGGGAAGCTCCGAGAAGCCATTCGACGTGAACTACAAGGACGCCGTGAAGCGGCTGGCCGAGGGCTGGAAGCGGACCTGGGACGACGAGACCAAGGTTCCCTGGCTGACCTCGCCCGACGGCAAGAAGGTCATCGGCTTCGACGACGCGGAGTCGATCCGCCTCAAGACCGACTGGGCCATGTCCAGGGGCTTCCGCGGGGTCTTCTTCTGGCAGGTGGACGGCGATCGGCTCCCCGACGGCTCGAACCCGCTCCAGCAAGCCGCGCATCAGGCGTGGGAGGCGGGACGAGCCGCCCCGAAATGACGCGACGAGAGGCGGCGGAGGATCTCAGGCGGGAAACCAGACGACCCGTCCGGGATCGACGCCGACCGTCACGGCCTCGCCTTCGCGAAAATCCGCCCCCCCCGGAAGGCGCGCGAGGACGACGGCCCCGGCCAGATCCAGCATAATCACCAGGGCGTCCCCCTGGTCCTCAAGGCGTCGGATCGTCGCGGCGGCTTCCCAGGTCCCCCCCGAAGTCGACGACGAGGGGACGCCCGGGCTGATCGCGACATGCTCGGGCCGGAAGCCCATCAAAACCCGGCGACGCTCCCCGCTCGTCATCCCCAGCGGGGGGATCGTCACGGTCGACCTGATGCTGTGCCTGGGATCCAGGATCACCTCCAGGCTCCCGTCGTCGCCGAGGCCGACCTCGCAGGGGATCAGGTTCATCGGCGGATTGCCGACGAACCGGGCGACGAACGGCGTTTCCGGTCGGTCGTGGATCTCGCGAGGACTCCCCACCTGGACGATCCGGCCGCGCTCGATGAGGGCGACCCGACGTCCCAGCGACAGCGCCTCCGACTGGTCGTGGGTGACGTGGATCAACGTCGGCCGGAGCCGATCGTGGAGGTCGACGAGGTCGCGCCGCAGCGTCGTGCGGAGCGGTAAATCCAGGCTGGAGAACGGCTCGTCGAGCAGCAGCACCGCGGGGCGAGGCGCGAGGGCCCGGCCGATGGCCGCCCGCTGGCGCTCCCCGCCGGAGAGTTCATCCGGAGAGCGGGCGAGCAGGCCGTCCAGCCTGAGCAACGCCGCGATCTCGGCGACGCGCCGGCGACGCTCGCCGCGGGGGACGCCCCGCGACCGGAGGCCGAACTCCAGGTTCCCGGCAACGTCCAGGTGAGGATAGAGCGTGGGATTCTGGAAGACCATCCCGACGTCGCGACGGTGCGGCGGGACCTCGTCCATCCTCCGGCCGTCGAACCAGACGCTCCCCGAGGTGGGCCGATCCAGCCCCGCGACCAACCGCAGAATCGTCGTCTTCCCCGACCCCGAAGGACCGAGGATCGCCCACCGCTCGCCGTCCGGGATCGCCAGGTCCACCCCGTCCAGCGCGGCCGGGCCTCCGGCCACGAACCGGCGGGAGACCCCTCGAAGCTCGATCGACGCCATGAATAACCCGCCCCCCGTCGGCCCGGACCGCTCGGCGTCAAACAATTGTTGCTTGCCGGTTCGGCGGCCGTTCCGCACAATACCATCGTGTCGAGCGAAAGTCCGCGCCTGCATCGATCGGGAGGATGGAGCGTCATGCGTTCGCCTAGCCTCGGCCCCCGCGTCGCGACCCCGCGAAAGCGACTCGCCGCGCATGCGACGGCCTGGATCACCCTCGTCGCCGCCTGCGTGACCGCGATGGGGGACGATCCCGAGGGCGAAGCGGGCGCTCCCGCCCCGCTCGCGAAGCTGGAGAAATTCTCGGCCGATCAGCGCGACCACTGGGCCTACCTGCCCCTGGAGCCCAGCGAGCCCCCCGAGGTCGAGGAATCGGGGTGGATCCGCAACCCGATCGACCGCTTCATCCTGGCCGACCTGGAGCTGGCCGAACTCCCCCACTCGCCGGAGGCCGACCGCGCCGAGCTGCTCCGCCGCGTCACGTTCGACCTGACCGGGCTCCCGCCGACCCCGGACGAGGCCGCCGCCTTCCTGGCCGACGACCGGGACGACGCCTACGAACGGGTCGTCGACCGGCTGCTGGACAGCCCCCGCTTCGGCGAGCGATGGGGCCAGCACTGGCTCGACCTGGCCCACTTCGCCGACTCCAACGGCTTCGAACTCGACGCCGAACGCCCCGACGCCTGGCGCTATCGCGACTGGGTCATCGACGCCCTCAACGCCGACATGCCGTACGATCGGTTCGTCGCCCTCCAGATCGCCGGCGACGAGATCGCCAGGGGGGACCGCGACGCCCTGATCGCCACCGGCTTCTGCCGATCCGGCCCCCGCGAGGTCGTCGGCGGCAACATCATCCCCGAGGTCCGGCGCCAGAACGAGCTGACCGAGATCACCGCGACCGTCGGCTCCGTCTTCCTCGGCCTCACGATCGGCTGCGCCCGCTGCCACGACCACAAGTTCGACGCCATCCCCACCACCGATTACTACCGCCTCCAGGCGTTTTTCGCCGCCAGCGAGCTGACGGAGCCCTCCCTCGCCGAACCGGCCGAGGTCGAGGCCTTCGAGGCCGCGAAAAAGGCGATCGACGCGAAGACCGCGCCCCTCAAGCAGGAGATGGCGACGCTCGAGGCTCCGTATCGCGAGGCGATCGCCGCCGAGCGGCGGGCCATGCTTTCCGCCGAGGAAAACGCCCTCCTGGCGATTCCCGAGAAGGAGCGGACGCCCGAGCAGGTCCGCATCGCCAACGGCCTGGCGAACTCGATCCGGGTCACCTGGGAAGACGTCGCCCACGCCGTCTCGAAGAACCCGGAAGATTTCGCGCGCCGCGAGTCGCTCAAGCTGCGGATCCACGAGATCGCCCGCACCCTCCCCCGCCCTCCCGCACACGCGATGGCCTTGACCGATGGATCGGCGACCCCGCCCGACTCGTTCGTCCACCGTCGGGGCGACCCGCTGAGCAAGGGCCCGCGCGTCGAGCCCCGGCCCCCGGGCGTGATCCTGGTTTCGCAGCGTCCCGACGCCTTCACCGAGGGGTCAATCCAGGGCGACGAGACGTCGAGCGGCCGTCGCGCCGCGCTCGCGCGCTGGCTGTCCGATTCGGGGAACCCCCTGGTCGCCCGGGTGATCGTCAACCGGCTGTGGCAGAATCACTTCGTCCGAGGCCTGGTCATGACCCCCAGCGACTTCGGCGTCCGGGGCGAACCCCCTTCGCACCCCGAGCTGCTCGACTGGCTGGCCGCCCGACTCATCGACGACGGCTGGCGGCTCAAGCCGATGCACCGGCTGATGGTCACGTCGGCCGTGTACCGCCAGTCGAGCCGGCCGATCCCGAAGCTGACGGAGCTGGACGAGGAGAACTCGCTGCTCGGCCGGATGAACCGCCGCCGGCTCGACGCCGAGGGCCTGCGCGACGCCCTGCTGGCCGTCTCTGGGGAGCTGAACCTCAAATCGGGAGGTCCGGGCGTGCTGGCCCCGCTAGAGAAGGAGGTGAAGGACCTGATCTTCACCGAGGCCGAGGAGGTCGACCTCTGGCCCGTCGACCCCGACCCGACCGAGCATCACCGCCGCTCGATCTACCTGTTCAAGAAACGGAACGTCCGCTACCCGCTGCTGGAGTCGTTCGACGCGCCCGACAACCAGACGTCCTGCCCCCGACGCGAGACGAGCACCCATGCGCTCCAGGCCCTGAATCTGCTCAACGGCGATATGGCCCTCGACCGCGCCCACGCGCTGGCCGAACGCCTCCACCGAGAGGCCCCCGGCTCCCCGGCCGACCGGATCCGACGCGCCTACACCGTGGTCCTCAACCGCGCCCCTTCGGACGACGAACTGACGCACGCGACGACGTTCCTGGACGGCCAGCGCTCCACCTACGGCGAGGCCGCCGCCTGGGACGACTTCGCCCTGGCCCTCATCAACAGCAACGAATTCCTGTATATTCCGTAGGGGCCCCGCCGCGATCGTCCGCAGGGATTCGAAGGCCGAGGGGAAAGTCGCCATGTCCGTCGAAACGGAAATCGGGATCGAGCCCGAGACGATGCAGGACCTGATCGACCGGCTGGGCGGCGTGGCCCCGGCCCGCATCCTGATGAAGCCCCCCCCCGGCTCCGCGACCGAGGCGGACGCGATCGCCGTCAACGAGAAGAAACGCGTCCTCTGCGAGCTGGTCGACGGCGTCCTGGTGGAGAAGGGGATGGGGCACGTCGAGTCGATCATCGCCGGGGCGATCCACGCCATGATCCGCGCGTTCGTCCGGAGTCGGAAGCTCGGCGTCACCACGGTCGCCGACGGCCCGTATCGGGTCGCCCCCGGAGTGGTCCTTGTCCCGGACGTGGCCTTCGTGAGCTGGGGCCGGTATCCAGGCGGCCGGGTGGGGAGAGAGGCGATCGCGGATGTCAGCCCCGACCTGGCGGTCGAGGTGCTGAGCGCCAGCAATACGCCGGCCGAGATGAGTCGGAAGCGGCGGTTGTATTTCGATTCGGGGACGCAATCGGTCTGGATGGTGGACCCCGTGGAGCGAACGATCGTGATCCACGAGCGCGAGGCCGCCCAGCCCCGGACCTACCGCGAGACGGACGTGATCGAGCTCCGTGACATCCTTCCCGGGTTCCGCCTGTCGCTCGCCGAATTGTTCGGCGAGCTCGACGAAACTCGAGACGCCCCGGCGATCTCTTGAGGCCCTCATTCATGTTTCCTCATGCGAACACCTGTCCCGGCCCCGGCGTCACGGCCCCGGAGATCGACCCGCTCAACCGCCGCCAGTGGCTGAAGCGGACGGGGAACGGCTTCGGCCTGCTGGCGTTGGCGTCGCTGCTAGAGCGGTCGGCGAAGGCCGACGGCTCGACGAACCCGCTGGCGGCGAAGGCCGGGCACCATCCGGCCAGGGCCAAGCGGTGCATCTTCCTGTTCATGACCGGCGGCCCCAGCCAGATGGACCTGTTCGACCCCAAGCCGATGCTGGCCAAGCTCGACGGCCAGCCGCTCCCCCCCAGCTTCGGCAAGATCCACAGCCAGTTCCTGGAGAGCGACCCGCTCTGCCTGGCGTCGAAGCGGAAATGGGGACGCTACGGCGAGTCCGGCATGGACATGTCCGACCTCGTGCCCCACCTGCACAAGCACGCCGACGACATCGCCCTGATCCGCTCGTGCGTGGCCGACAGCGTGATCCACGCCCCGGCCATGTACCAGATGATGACCGGGCGGGTGTTGACGGGGTATCCCAGCCTCGGGAGCTGGGTGACGTACGGCCTGGGCTCCGAGAGCGACGACCTGCCGTCGTACGTCGTGATGACCCAGCCCGAGGGGACGCCCGAAGGGGGCGCGCCCTGCTGGGGCGCCGGCTTCCTCCCCGCCCACCATCAGGGGACCCTCCTCCGCGGCGGCCCCGCGCCGATCGTCAATCTCAAGCCCACCCGCGGCTTCGATCCGTCGCGCCAGCGTCGCGTCCTGGACCTGCTCCGGGACATGAACGAGCGCGGGCTGGACCCGGCCGACACCGAGCTTTCCGCCCGGATCGCCTCGTACGAGCTGGCGTACCGGATGCAAAGCGCCGCGCCCGAGGCGGTGGACCTCGCGACCGAATCGGCCCGGACCAAGGCGATGTACGGCCTCGACGACGAGCGAACCGCAGAGTTCGGCGGCCGCTGCCTGCTCGCCCGCCGGCTCGTCGAGCGCGGCGTGCGGTTCGTCCAGCTCTACTCCGGCGGCGGCCCCGTCGCCATGCAGTGGGACGCGCACGACGACATCGACGCCAACCATGAGAAGATGTGCGGCCTGACCGACCAGCCCGTCGCCGCCCTCCTGACCGACCTCAAGGAGCGCGGGCTGCTCGACGAGACCCTGGTGGTCTGGGGGGGCGAGTTCGGCCGGACCCCGGTCCGCCAGGGGGGCGGGCGGGGCCGCGACCACAACTCCACCGGCTTCACCATGTGGATGGCCGGCGGCGGCGTGAAGGGGGGGACGATCCTCGGCGAGACCGACGAGATCGGCCTGAACCAGATCGCCGACCGCGCGCACGTCAACGACATCCACGCGACGATCCTCCACCTGATGGGGATCGATCACCTGAAGTTGACGCACCTGCACAGCGGCCGGGACGAACGCCTCACCGACGTCGCCGGTCGGGTCCTCACGCCGTTGCTGGCCTGAGGCCCGGCCGACTTCGGCTCGGTCGATCGATCGATCAGCCCACCTGCTGCTGTTTCTGGTGGACCGGGCCGTCGTAATTCTTCGTCGTCTTGAACCCCTCGTACCGGCCGTCGCTGGCGGCGGCCTTGTACTTGTCCTCAAGCGCGGCTAGTTCGTCGCGGGCCATCGCCTTGAGGTTCCGGACGATCTTGAGATTCTGCTCGAGGATCTCCTCCGAATCCATACCCGAGACGAGGGCCGAGATGGGCAGCGAGAGGACGTAGCGGAGCGCCTGCTCGACGGGGACCTTGACGTTGCTCACGATCCCGCCGTTGCCGCCCAGGCTCTTCATCGCGATCGCGCCGATCCCGCGCTCGACGAGGACCGGCAGCACCTGCTTCTGGAAGCTGCGGAACGTGCCGTCGAGGACGTTGAGCGGCATCTGGACCGTGGCCCAGTCGTAGGGCTTGGCCAGCATCTTGAGGTGCACCTCGGGGTTGCGGTGGCCGGTGAAGCCGATGTGCCGGACCTTCCCCTGCTCCTTGGCCTTGAGCGCCACCTCGATCGCCCCTTCGGCGGCGAAGACCCGATCCGGGTCCTTGTCGTAATTGATCTCGTGGAACTGCCAGAGGTCCAGGTGGTCGGTGCGGAGCCGCCGGAGGCTGTCGTCCAGGTTGGACTGGGCTTCCTTGGCGGTGCGACCGCAGACCTTGGTCATCAGGAAGACCTTGTCGCGGAGCTTGCCCTCTTCAAGGGCCTTCCCCATGCGTTCCTCGCCGCCGCCGTCGTGGTAGTCCCAGGCGTTGTCGAGGAAGGTGATCCCCTCGTCGACCGCCCGCTGGATCAGGCGGAGGGAATCCTTCTCCTCCCTGGCCCGGGTGCAATGGTGGCCGCCGAGCGCCAGCAGCGAGACCTTCTCGCCGGTCTTGCCGAGCGGACGCAGGGGGACGCCCTGCTCGTTGGCTTCCTCGGAGGCGACGAGCGACGCGCCCAGCGACATCGCGGCGAAGCCGGCGGCTCCCACCTGGAGCACCTCGCGTCGATTGGGATGGAGGTTGTTCGAGGGATTCATTGCGATTTCTCCTGGTAAGGCCCAAGGGCTTCGCGCGGCGAGCGTGCGAGTTCCCCTCTCGACGCCCGCAAATCGCGGACCGCAGCCGCGTCCGGCCCGTCGTTCGTCGACGCGATTGTACGCGATCGCCGCGCCGCTCGCCCGGCTCCAGATCCAGCCGGTACGTCGTCCCTCGCTCAAGGTCCCGGTTCCGGCGTGGGCGTCGGCTCCGGCTTCTGTTCGGTCCGGCCCAACAGATACGAAAACAGGTCGTAGAACTCGGATTCGGGGATCTGCCGGGCGAGGTCGGCGGGCATGGGGGAGAGCTGGACCACCTTTCGCTCCTCGACCTCCTCCAGGGGGATTCGGACCTCGCGGCCCTGATCGTCGGCGAGGACCAAGACCTGGCCTTCCTCGCGGAGCAGCAGGCCGCTGACGACGCGGCCGTCGCCGAGGGCCAGGATGGTGGTGCGGAACATCTGGTCGACGTTCCGATTGGGATCGAGGACGTCTTCGAGCAGCCGGTCGAGCCCGCGGACCCCGACGCCGTCGAGCTGCGGGCCGACGCGGGCCCCCTTGCCTTCCATCTGGTGGCAGACGCCGCAACGGACTTCGAACGCCTTGGCGCCGGCGGTCGGCTCATGAGTCGCGTTCTGGAACCCTTCGCGGCGCTGGTCCAGGAAGGCGCGAAGCTGCTCGTCGGCGGGCGGGAGCCCGGCCAGCAGGGTGGCGATCCGATCGGCCACGTCCGGGATCTCGGCGTTTTCCAGGCCGATCACGATCGGACGCTGCTGGAGGAGGCGGGCCGACGCCTTGCCCGCGGCGACGGCGGCCAGGAACGCCTCGGCCCCGTCCTTGCGGCGGACGAGCGCCGCGGCGGCCGTGTACTGGAGCGCCTCGGGAGCGATCGCCAGCGACGCCAGGACCGCCTCCCGCGCCTCGGGCTTCTCGATGTTCGCGAGCGCGACGGCCGCCGCCTCGCGGAGCGGGAGCGACAGCCGGCCGTCGTCGAGCGCCCCCTTCAGGCGGGCCAAACCGGCCGGCATGTCGAGCGCGGCGATCACCGCGAGGGCCTCGGCGCGGCGGCTCTCCGGGAGATCCTCGCGGCCGAAGACGGCTTCCAGGCCGGGGATGGCCTCCTGAAGCTGGAACCCCTTCACGGCCTCGATCCCCGCGTTCACATCGTCGCCGTTCTTGGAGCCGAGGAACGCCGAGACGAGATCCAGGGCCGCCTGGCGAACCTCGGCGGGCGTCCCGGTCCCCCGCTCCTGCATTCCCTGCTGGATCATCTTGAGGAGGTCGAGGCGACGCCGGGGGTCCGGGTCGCCGGAGGCCACCAGCTCGGAGAGCGCGGGGGCGAGGTCCGCGGCGCCGTAGCGGGCCACGTGGTGGATATAGCGGGCGACGTTCTCCGGGCTCTCGGGGAAGTTCTGGATGTGGGTCAGGAGGAACGCCGCCGGCGCGGCGGCCGGCACGGCGACCGCGACGTCAGCCAGGTCGGCACGGTCCTTGTCGTTGAGCGGCAAGGCGGCGATCCGGGACCAGATCGAATCGTCCTTCAACTGGTCCCGAAGCGCCATCCGCGCGACGTGGACCAGGTGGGTGTCCTCGGCGGTCGTCGACTGCCGCAATCGCAGCAACGGCCGCACGAAGGCGATCTCGGGATGCGCCCCCAGGACCTCGGCCGCGGCCCGGCGGACGTGGGGGTCGGGGTGCTCGATCGAGGCCATGGCGAAGGCGCGGGTCGCCGGTGCGAGCGTCGGGCGGTCGACGAGGATGCGCAGGCCGTGGACGCGGACGGCCGGCTCGGCGGGCGTCCGGGCGACCCGCAGCAACGTCTCGTCGTCGAGCTTGCCGAGCCGTTCGAGCACCCAGAGGGCGTGCACGAGCTGGGGGGTCGGCCTCGAATCATGGCTCAGGATCTCGCGGAGCCGGGCGACGGCTTCTTCGCCCCCCCGTTCCACGAGCTGATTGGCCGCGGCGGTGCGGACGGGGAGCGTCGGGCTGGCCAGGTCGGCCGTCAGGGCCTCGACGCCGGCCGTCGTGCGGTCGACGGCCTCGGGGGAAGGCGCCGGGCGGCCGTCGAACCCCTTGTAGACGATCCGCCAGATCCGCCCGCTGGTGCGGTCGCGGCCGGGGTGGGTCAGCGGGACCTCGTAGTGGCCGATGATCCGGTTGTAGAAGTCCGCGACGTAGATCGCGCCGTCGGGTCCCAGCTCCAGGTCCACCGGGCGGAACCAGTTGTCCTCGCTCCAGAGGAAGTCCGGCTGCTCGATCCCCCTGGGGCTCGATCCGTCCCATTCGAGCTTGTCGTGGTTGATCCGGTTGGTGACCACGTTGCCGATGAAGACGGTCTTCCGATACTCCTCGGGATACTGGTTCGCCTGATAGCTGACGATGCCCGAGATCGCCGTGGAGCCGTGGTCGTGCGTGACCATCTCGGGGGCGTAGTTCAGGCCGTCGTCGGGCTTGCCGAAGCTGGGGTAGTAGCCCCCCCGGATCAGCTGGTAGAGGGGCTTGCTGTGGCAGTCGCACGAATAGAGATATCCCATCTCGTCGAAGGCCAGCCCGAACGGGTTGACCTGGCCGTGCGAGACGTACTCGGCGTGGGAGCCGTCGGGCCGCATCCGGTAGGTGTTGCCGGAGTTCATCTTGATCGCCTGCTTATCCTGTCCCGCGACCTCGGAATCGTTCGAGAAGCCGTGGCAGGCGTAGATCCAGCCGTCATATCCCCAGGTGAAGTTGTTGGTCATCCCGTGGGTGTCGCGATTGCCGAAGATCCCGTACAGCGGCTCCTTGACGTCGGCCTTGCCGTCCCCGTCGGAGTCCTTGAGCAGCCAGATGTTCGGGATGCTGTGGACCAGCGCCTCCTTCGCGGAGGGCCGGGGGAGGAGCCCGATCGGGATGTTCAGGCCGTCCGCGAAGGTCTCGATCTTCCGCGCCCGGCCGTCGGGCCCGAAGTCGGACAGGATCTTCACCGTGTCGCGAGGCTTCGCGCCCTCGGCCGCGGCGTACGGGTATTCGATGGTGTCCGTGATCCAGAGCCGTCCGCGATCGTCGAACGCCAGGTTCAGGGGCTTCTGGATGTCGGGATCGGCCGCGACGAGCTGGACCTCGAAGCCTGGCGGAACGTGCAGGGCCTTGCGTTCCTCTTCCGGCGACCGGGGATCGAACGTCGAGACGTTCTCGACCGGCGCGGGCTCCTGGCCGAAGAGCGGGACCAACGCAGCGAGGAAAACCATCGACGGCCCCGCGAGCGCGGGCACGAGACGCGGAAAAGGCATGAAGACGCTCCGTCGCGGGAGAGGGATCAACGAGGACGGCCGAGCGGATATCTTACCTAGCTTGACGCAACCTCGCCGAAAATCAAGGGGCGCGGACGGATCGGAACGGGAGGACGACGAAGCCCCCGCAACGCGGCGCATTCGTTTGGAGCGCCGGTTGCCGTTGACCCGTTCGTCCTATTCACTACAATTTGCCTCAAGTTTCCCGAAGTCGAAAAAAATGAAGGATTAAGGCGGCGAGATGTCCGACGAGTCGCGAGACGGCCTGGAAGCGGTGCGGGCTGAGAAGCTGAAGAAGATCGCCGAGCTGGGGATCGATCCCTGGGGCCAGCGGTTCGACGATCACCGGGCCATCGCCGCCGTGCGCGCGATCGATTATCCCAAGCCGGCCGAGGGGGAGGTCGCCGAGCCCGGCCCGGCCGTCCGGATCGCCGGCCGGATCATGCTCCGTCGCGGGCAGGGGAAGGTCGTCTTCCTCGAGGTCCGCGACTGGACCGAGCGGATCCAGGTCTTCGTCGGCAAGAAGCAGGTGGGCGACCTCGCCTGGAGCCTGGTCGACCTGCTGGACCTGGGCGACCTCATCGGCGTCGACGGGACCCTGGGCTACACGAAGACGGGCGAGCTGACCGTCTTCGCGACAGCCCTGACGTTCCTGGGCAAGAGCCTGACGCCCCCTCCCGAGAAGTGGCACGGGCTGACCGACCTGGAGATGCGGTATCGCCGCCGCTACGTCGACCTGTTCGCCAATCCCGAGTCGCTCCAGACCTTCCTGGGCCGTTCGACGATCGTCCGAACGTTCCGCAAGGTGATGGAGGAGCGCGGGTTCGTCGAGGTCGAGACGCCGACGATGCAGTCGATCGCCGGCGGCGCCGCGGCCCGCCCGTTCGTCACCCACCACAACACGCTCGACATCGAGCTTTTCCTGCGGATCGCCCCGGAGCTGTACCTCAAGCGGCTGCTGGTCGGCGGCATGGAGCGGGTCTTCGAGATCGGCCGGGTCTACCGCAACGAGGGGATCAGCCCCAAGCACAACCCCGAATTCACCATGCTGGAGGCCTACCAGGCCTACGGCGACTATCACTCGATGATGGACCTGACCGAGGCCCTCATCTGCGCCTCGATCCAGGCCCTAGGCGGCGGGCATGTGCGCCCCTGGGGCGAGAAGACGGTCGACTTCACCCCCCCCTGGCCTCGCCGGGCGTACCTGGACCTCCTCCGCGAACACGCGGGCGTCGAGCCCGACGACTACGAGGCCGTCAAGGCCCGCGCCGAGGCGGCCGGGATCGCGACCAAGGGGCGCGACCGCGACGTCGTGATCAGCGACCTGTTCGAGGCCACCGTCGAGGACGCCCTCGCCGGCCCGATCTTCGTGATCGACTACCCGGCGGCCATCTGCCCGCTGACCAAGCGGAAGGCGTCCGACCCCAGGCTCGCCGAGCGGTTCGAGCTGTACATCGACGGCATCGAGCTGGCCAACGCCTACACCGAGCTGAACGACCCGTATCTGCAGGAGCAGCTCTTCCGGGGCCAGCTCGCCGGCCAGGCCGAGGAAGACTCGATGGCCAAGATGGACGAGGACTTCGTCATGGCCCTCAAGAACGCGATGCCCCCCGCCGGCGGCCTGGGGATCGGCATCGACCGCCTCTGCATGCTCCTGCTGAACAAGTCGAGCATCCGCGACGTCGTCCTGTTCCCGCTGATGCGCCCACTGTCGGCCCGAGCCGCCGCGGCGGGCGAGCCGGCGGCGGCCGAGGACGACGAGTCCGAAATCTGATCTGATCCGACCGTCCGCGATTCGAACGTCGACGAAGGCGGGCGGCGGTCGCCGCCTTGGTCCGAAGGCTGGTTCCAGGGAAGGAGTGGCCTCGTGTACAAGTACCTGCTCTGCTGGCGGTATCTCCGCACCCGCTACATCGCGCTGGCGAGCATCATCAGCGTCACGCTCGGCGTGGCGACGATGATCGTCGTCAATTCGGTCATGGCCGGGTTCGCCGACAAGATGCGCGACCGCCTCCACGGCGTGCTCGCCGACATCATCGTCGAATCCGGCTCGTTCGAGGGCTTCTTCAACTACGAGGAAGTCATGGCCCGGATCAAGGACGTCGGCGGCGACGACGTCCTCGCCATGGCCCCGACCATGGAGACGCCGGGGATCATGCGCTTCAAGATCGGCGCGGATTCCCGGACCCATCCGGTCCAGATCATCGGCGTCCATCCCATGGATCGGGCCAGGACCGGGGACTTCGCCGAGCACCTGTTCGACCAGGAAGGGAAACAGATCCCGCCGTCGTTCGAGGTCTCCGAAGAACTGAAGGCTCGATCGCCCGCCGGCCAGCGGCTCCGCGAGCTCCAGCAAGAGGAGCCCGACCCCTTCATGGACGCGACCCGCCAGTACCTGGAGAAGCAGCAGGACGAGCAGGTCCCCACCCATGGCGCGATCGTCGGCTACGCGATCGCGACCTACCACATGGGGCAAGGCAAGGAAGACATCTACCTGGCCGGCATGGGGTCCAAGATCTCGCTCGCCTTCCCCAAGCACGGCAAGGTCCCGGAGCCGGGGTTCGACGCTTTCACAGTGGTCGGCTATTTCAAGAGCGGGATGAGCGAGTACGACTCGACCCACGTCTACGTCCCCCTCGAGCAGCTCCAGCGGGCGCGCAACCTGATCCGGGAGGACGGCAAGGGGGCCGTCAACCAGATCCAGATCAAGATCCGCGAGGGGGCCGACCTGGACGGGCTGGCCGACCGGCTCCAGCTCGGGCTGGAGCGGCTCGCGCCGATGCAGTTCCGGGTCTGGACCTGGGAGCAGAAGCAGGGTCCGCTGCTGGCGGCGGTGGCGATCGAGCAGAGCATCCTCAACATCCTGCTCTTCTTCATCATCGCGGTGGCGGGCTTCGGCATCCTGGCGATCTTCTCCATGATCGTCGTCGAGAAGACCCGGGACATCGGGATCATGAAGGCCCTGGGGGCGTCCACCTCGGGCGTCCGCAACATCTTCCTGGGCTACGGCCTGCTGCTGGGGATCGTGGGGAGCGGCGTGGGGATGGTCGGCGGACTCCTGTTCGTCCACTACATCAACGAGATCGAGAAGGTGCTGAGCGTCATCCTCAAGCACAAGGTCTTCGACGACTCGATCTACTACTTCGACCGCATCCCGACCCTCGTCGAGACCCACACGGTCGTCGCCATCGTCATCGGGGCGCTCGTGATCGCCGTGGGGGCGAGCATCTGGCCCGCCCGACGCGCCGCCAGGATGCACCCGGTCAAGGCCCTTCGATTCGAATGACCCTCCCGGCGCCCCCGCGCCGGCCGCGTCGCTTTCCAATCCTCCGACCCGGACCCACACGGAAGACCAGGACGATGACGACTCATATCGCGGCCTTCGGCCTGCATAAGAGCTACCGGAAGGGGAAGATCGAGGTCCCCGTCCTCCACGGCGTCGACATGGAGGCGGCCCGCGGCGAGCTGGTCGCCGTGATCGGGGCGAGCGGCTCGGGCAAGAGCACCATGCTCCACCTGCTCGGGCTGCTCGACCAGCCCGACGCGGGGGAGGTCCTGCTCGACGGCCGCCGGATCGACGACCGCCCCGACCGCGAGCGCGACCTGCTCCGCAACCAGACCTTCGGCTTCATCTTCCAGTTCTACCACCTCCTGCCGGAGCTGACCGCGCTGGAGAACGTGATGATGCCGCACCTGATCCGGTCCGGCCTCTTCGCCTACATCAAGCAGCGCAAGACGATCCGCCGCGACGCCGAGGAGATGCTCGAACGCGTCGGCCTGAGCCACCGCCTGACCCACCACCCGTCCGAGCTTTCCGGCGGCGAGATGCAGCGCGCCGCCATCGCCCGGGCCCTGGTCGGCCGGCCCGAAGTCCTCCTGGCCGACGAGCCCACGGGGAACCTCGACGCCGCCACCGGACAGGGGGTCCTGGAGCTGCTCCGCGACTTGAATAAGGAACGGAGCCTGACTATGATGTTGGTCACGCATGATCAACAGATCGCCAACCAGGCCGACCGGGTCGTTCGGCTTGCGGAAGGGCGAATCGAGGAATGGGTCCCCGCGCTGGTCTGAGTCCAACCGATAACGGGTGCGTGATGTCGCGGCCCAAACGCGGCGCGGGAGCGGGAAGGCCGTATGAGCCCCAAAGTTTACATCGCCGGCAAGCTCTACGACAAAGCTGACGCCAAAATCAGCGTCTTCGATCACGGCCTGCTCTATGGGGACGGAGTTTTCGAAGGGATTCGTTCCTATTCAGGCCGGGTCTTCCGCCTGGAGGAACACGTCGATCGGCTGTTCGCGTCGGCCGTCGCGATCCACCTGCAGATCCCGATGTCGCGGCGGGAGATGGCCGCCGCGATCGTCGACACCCTCGCCGCCAACAAGCTCACCGACGCCTATATCCGCGTCGTCGTCACTCGGGGCTCGGGAAGCCTGGGCCTCGACCCTCGCAAGACGACCGACCCGCAGGTCATCATCATCACCGACCTCATCAGCCTCTATCCCGAGGAGTTGTATGAGCACGGCCTGAAGATCGTCACCGCCGCGACGATCCGGAGCCACCCGAACACGGTCAACCCGCGGGTCAAGTCGCTCAACTACCTGAACAACATCCTCGCCAAGATGGAGGGGGCGTTGGCCGGCTGCCTCGAAGCCCTGATGCTCAACCACAAGGGCGAGGTCGCCGAGTGCACCGGCGACAACATCTTCGTCGTCCACAAGGGGGAGCTCCACACCCCGTCGATCGACTCGGGCATCCTCGCGGGGATCACCCGCGCGGCCGTCATGGACCTGGCGCGCGAGGCGGGGTACAAGGTCGTCGAGCGGACCATGGACCGCTATGACGTCTACACCGCCGACGAGTGCTTCCTGACCGGCTCCGCGGCCGAGGTCATCCCGGTCGTCGAATGCGACGGCAGGCCCCTCGGCGAAGGCAAGCCCGGTCCCATCACCCGCGACCTTCGCCAGCGGTTCGGCCGGCTCGTCCACGAAGGCCCCGCCTGATCGACCCGCGTCCGCTAGGACCCTGCCATGATCAGCTTCGCGAGAATCCTGGCGCCCTCGGACTTCAGCTCGCACTCCGAGGACGCGCTCCGCTACGCCTGCGGGCTGGCGGAGCGCTTCCAGGCGGAGTTGCACGTCATCCACGTCCTCTCCGAGATGGTGCCGGCCGGTCCCGATCCGCTGCTGATGCCCGTCATGCCCGCCCAGTACTACGAGGACGATGAGAAACGCGCCACGGAAGCCCTCGCGACGGTGATCAAGCCCGAGTGGGGGACGCCCAAAAGCGTGACCACCGCCATCCGCTGGGGCGTGGCGGCCGAGGCGATCGTGGACCACGCGGCCGAAATCAAGGCCGACCTGATCGTCATCGCCACCCACGGCCGGACCGGCCTGAGCCACGTCCTGCTCGGCTCCGTGGCCGAGCGGATCGTCCGCGAAGCCCCCTGCCCCGTCCTAACCGTACGGACGGCCCCGTCGGGGGCCTCCTGACGTGCCCGAACCGCTCCCCCCGCGGCGGGTGATCTACCGAGGGACCAAGCTGGACCTCGCGATGCAGCCCGTCCGCCTGGCGGACGGCGGCCTCGCCGAGCGTGAGGTCGTCATCCATCGAGGAGCCGTCGCGCTCGTGCCGATGGTCGACCCCGACCACGTCTGCCTCATCGCCAACTTTCGCCACGCCATCGGCGAAACGCTCCTGGAAATCCCCGCCGGGACGATCGACGAGGGCGAGACGCCCGAGCGGACCGCGCCTCGCGAACTCGCCGAGGAGACCGGCTTCCGCGCCGGGAAGGTGACGTTCCTCCGCGAGTGGCACGTGAGCCCCGGCATCCTGACCGAGCGGATGTTCCTGTATCTCTGCGAGGACCTCACCCCCGGCCCCACCGATCACCAACCCGATGAACGCCTGGAGAACCGGATCGTCCCCTGGGACGAGGCCGTCGCCATGGTGCACGACGGCCGGATCAGCGACGCCAAGACGATGCTCGCCATCCTCCTCTGCGACGCGAGACGCCAGGGGGGCGAAGACTAGGACTTCGGGCCGCCTCCGAACTGCTCCCAGTACCATTCGTGGTAGGGATTCATCTTGGGACCGACGGCGTCCTCGTTCACCAGGCCGGGGTGGATCGAGGCCCACCACGTCTCGTACTCGGCCCGGAGCCGCTCGACGACCTCGGGATGGTCGGCGATCACGTTCGACTTCTGGCCAGGGTCGGACTGGAGGTCGTAAAGCTCGGCGTCGTTCACCAGGGCGAAGCGATCGTCGCGGATCGAGACGCCTCGGAACTTGAACGCCGCCACCTCGCCGCGCCCCCATCGCCCGACGTGGGTCACCAGCGTCCGTCGGGGCCAGTCGACCGGCCGGTCCCGGAAGAAGGGGACGAGGCTCCGCCCCTCGACTTGGCCGCGGACCTCCTCGCCCGGCTCGACGCCCAGGATCTCGACGAGCGTCGGGAAGACGTCGACGTGCGCGGTCAGCCCCGACACGTCCCGCCCCCCCTGCACGCCCGCGGGCCATCGCCAGAACGAGGGGACGCGCGTCCCTCCCTCGTAGGGCTCGACCTTCCGCCCTCGCATGCCGGAGTTGAAGATGGGGACGCCCAGCGTCCCGCCGTTGTCGGTCAGGAAGATGACGAGCGTGTCGCGCTCGATGCCCCAGTCCCGGAGGGCCGAGGTCAGCTTCCCGAAGTTGTCGTCGATGTTCTCGATCATCCCGTAGAACCGGGCGACGTCCTCGGAGACCTCGTCCGCGTGCCGCTTCGCATAGTCCTCGGGGCACTGGAGCGGCACGTGCGCGGCGTTCGGCGTGATGAAGGCGAAGAACGGGGCGGCGGCTCTCCGACGGGCGTCCATCCACGCCAAAGCCCGGTCGAAGAATACGTCGGTGCAATACCCCTTGGTCTTCTCGAAGACGCCGTTGCGACGGATCGCCGGATCGAAATACGTGTTGCCCGGCGCGTCGCCGCAACTCCCCGGATACGACTGGCCTATGCCCCCGCCGCCGTGGACGAATGTCTCGTCGAACCCGCGACGCTCGGGCTGGTACTCGGCCTCGTCGCCGAGGTGCCACTTGCCGAAGATGCCCGTCGCGTAGCCGTTCGCCTTGAGCACCTGGGCGAACGTCGTCGCCCTCAGATCCAGACGCTCGCGTTCGTTGATCGTATGAGTCACCCCGGACTTGAACTCGTGCCGCCCCGTCAGCAAGGCGGCGCGGGTCGGCGCGCAGGTCGGACTCACGTGGAAGCCGGTGAACCGCAGACTCTCGCGGGCGAAGGCGTCGACGTTCGGCGTGCGAACGATCGGGCTGCCGTTGATGGAGAAATCCCCATGGCCGATATCGTCCGGCATGACGACGACCACGTTGGGCCGGGCCGGATCGACCCCTGCGGAAGCCGTGGGGAGCGTCAGGCCGAGGCCCATGAGAAAGGCGAACGTCGAGCGACCCCGCATGGAACGTCTCCCCAGACGACGGCGACCCCGCCGGACGCGACGGATGAGGATGCGACCATATCCCTCGCCGGGGCCCCGCTCAAGACCCCTGTCTCGGCTGGCGGCGAGCGGCGCCTTCGAAAGCCAGCGACGCGGCCGAGGGGCCGCGTCGCGTGGAGTCTCCAGGGATTCGTTCGGGCTTCGGGGTTCAGCGTCCCTGAGAGATGCCGAACGGATGGTCGCGGGGAAGGATGACGGAGTCGCGCTCGTGGACCCCGGGCTCCACCTTGCGGGCGTTGTTGAGATAGACGTCGATGTCGTCGGGGCCGACGTGGCGGGTCGGCAGCCAGCGGACGGCGCCGTCGCTGTAGAGGACGTTCTGGCCGGCGCCGAAGTGGTTGGGGCTGTTGCGGCCGACGTCGCCCAGGTGGGCGGCGTTGGGGGGCTGATCGGCCACGATCGGGATCATCGAGGCGGGGCGGGCCGATACGGGACCGAGCCGTCCCGAGGCGTGGCGATAGCCCGGATTGTAGCCGTAGTCCCAGCACACCATCTTCTGGAACTGGGCGGGGTCCTGCTTGCTCAGCGCGTCGGCCTGTTCGAAGGATTCCATCCGGCGGGCGTGCTGCAAGTCGCAACGGCCGTTGTAGGGGCAGTCGAGGAGCGAGACGTCGCGGAGGAAACCCCCATCCTGCAAGAGGGCCGCGAAGAGGCCGCTCTGGGCGTCGCCGCGGTCGTCCGGGGGCGAGGGATACGCCTGATGGGTCGAGACGTACTGCCCCAGGCTGTTGCCGAGCTGCTGGAGGTTGAAGACGCAGCCCGCCTGATTCATCCGCTCTCGGGAGCGCTGCACGGCCGGCATCAACGTGAGGACGCCGGCGACGAAGATGCTGGCGGCGACGGCGAAGTCCGCCCAGCGGAACGGGACCCGCATCGGGGCGTAGTCGAGGATCGAGGGTGCGGCGGCCCGATTCTGGGCGACGAAGGAGACGGTTCGGCTCGCAAGGCCGGGGGGCGGGGCGACGTCATGGCCGTCGTCGAGGAGGCCGTCGATGGCGTGTCGGGCCCGCTGGATCCTGGCCGCGACTTCCGGATCCGCCCGACAGACTTCCTCGACGGCTCGTCGCCGCGGGTCGTCGAGCTGGCCGAGAGCGAAATCAAGCAGTTCGTCGGCGTTCATGGCGTCAATCTTCTTTCCCGTCCCGCTTGGCGACCCTGGCCATCTGCTGGAGCTTGGCGAGGGCTGCATGAAGGCGCGATTTCACGGTTCCCACGGGAATCTTGAGGATCTCGGCGATTTCCCGGTACTTCAGGTCTTGGTGGTAGGCGAGGATCAGGGTCTGACGCAGGGTGTCGGGCAGGCGTTCCACGCTCTCTCGCACCCACTCCCGACGTTCCTGAGCCTGGAGATCGGCCAGCGGCCCGGAATCGTCGTTGACGAGCATGTCCAGCAGCGAACCGGCGTCGGACTCCCCCTGCGAGGCGGCCAGGCGCTGGTCCAGGCTCACGGTCGGATGCCTCCCCGCCTTCCGGAGCGCGTCGACGGCCTGATGCGTGGCGATCGCATAAAGCCAGGGTCGAAACGGGCGTCCGTCCTCGTACAACCCACGCTTGAGGTGGATCTGGAGGAACGTGTTCTGGAACACGTCCTCCGCCATCGACGGGTCGCCCATGTATCGCGCCAGGTAGCGGTAAAGCTCCCGCTCGTAGCGATGGACCAATTCGTTGTAGACGTCCTCGTCACCGGTTTCGCGATACCGGCGCATCAGTTCCTCGTCCGTTTGATGGGCGAGGCCTTCCGCCGAATCCGTGCCGATGACCTTGACCATAGTTACGCACCGTCGCGACCTAAGGTTCAAACTGAGTTCCAAGAGCATCCCCGAGGGGCGTGGATCGGCTCGCTGAATGATCGGTCGTCGAGTCGCGACCGTCAACCTGCGGCCGTGCCCGCATCGACGCCGCCGCTCGATTCCGGCGGCCCCGTCAGTATATCCAGCGGACGGCCTCCACGTTAGGTCTCGCCGGCAGGACCAGGTCCGGACCCCACCGAAATCGCGGCCAGACGGGCCGCATGTGGGCCCAGTAGACGCCGAACGCGCGACCGATCACCAGCGCCCGGGGAACTTCCCAGCTCTCCCGGCCCGAGTCGTCCCAGCCCCGGTCGGGCGCCGTGGGGGTCGTCTGGTCGACCCGCGTCCAGGCCCGGCCGTCGCGACTCCACGAGCTGTTATCCCCCAGCATCATGTAACGGCCCGCCTCGATCGGATAATCACGGGGCGTCCGCCATCGAAGGCCGCCGTACCGAGACGGGTCGGCGAGCAGCGCGAAGAGGTCGCGAGGGGGTCGGCCCCGGTAGTCGAGCAGGTCGTCCGAATCGGGGTCGCCGGGGGACTGCGTGTAGTACACGTCGCGCTTGAGGACAAGCCCGCCGACCGCGACCTCGGCTCCGCTCACGGCGATCCGGGCCGGTTCCAGATCGTCCACGGTCGGGGTCAGGTACGCATCGCCCTCGCCCGATCCGTACGCCAGGCCGTCGCCGAAGGGACGGACGCCGTCCACCCAGAGGGTCAGCCGATCGTCGATGTTGGCGAAGGTCAGATCAAAGGACCCCCGCTCCTTCACGGCGGTCGGCCGAGATTCCCCCAGGGGGTCGTCGCCGTGGAAGATGCGGGCCTCTCCCGTCGCCAGGTCGATCTCGCAGCGATTCGACACGCCCGCTTCGATCAGCTCGATCCGGACCCGGCCCGAAGGCCCGGCCACGTCGAGCCGGAGCGAAAGCGCCAGATCGCCGACCCAGTGGGGCTGGAACCAGGGACGCGTGACGAAACGGACTTGCGGCAGGTTCTGGGGGGCGAGGTCGGTGTTGAACGAGCTAAAATCGGTGATCAAGGTCGGCTGAGGGGGATCGTCCGGCTCGCGGCCCGCCGCGAGCGCCTCCCACTGTTCCGGCGAGGGGACGACGTGCCGATAGCGAAGCTCGTCCCATCCTTCGTCGGACGCGGCCCGATAGATCCCCGGCGTCGACTCCTCCCATCCCCCCAGGGACGTCCAGCGTCGCCACCGAGGGTCGGAGGCCAGACGGCGCGGCCGATAGGTGTCGTCGTGGACGGGGATGTTGACCTGGAGCGACTCCTCGGGAGGCCGGCGCAGGATTTCGAAAGCCTCGCCGTCGTCGATGTCGCTCCGCCACAGATTCCCCTGCTTGATCCGCAGGACTTCCCCGGGCATGCCGACGAGCCGTTTGATGTAGCGGACGGTCGGGTCTTCCGGGAGCTTGAAAACCGTCACGTCCCATCGCTTCGGCTCCACGCGGCCAAGGCCCGGAACGAGCGGGATCGCGACGTCGGATTTCACCGTGTAAATGCGGTCGCCGGCGAAGCTGGGCCGGTCATCGATCCGCGCCGAGAACCGACAGTTTTCACAGACGCCCCAGGTCACCCGGAGTCCGGTCCGTCCCCCCGCACCGACGGCCTCGACCTCGCAGTCGGCGTTGACGCGATAGGTCCAGCCGCACTCGGGGCACTCGACCTCCTTGTGGCGGCCCAGCAGGGTCGGGGCCATTGAGCCGGTGGGGATCACGAAGCCTTCCGCTTCGAGGCTCCAGACGAGGAAGCCGACGACGACCACGACGAGCGACTCGATCGACTCCCGCCGGTTCCGTCGGGTCTCCCGACGGGCCGCTTCCTCGTCGTCGCCCTCGGCCGGGCCCTGTGATGGCGACGCACGCCAGGACGTCGCGGTGGTGGATCGCGCCATGGAAGTCCTTCGCCGAAATCTCGTCAAGATTAGGGAGCCGTCTCGATGAAGATACCAGGCGACGCCGACGATCGGTATGCGGGATGGGCGCGTGGGAGCACCTCCCGCCCGCGGGCCGTCAACCCATCGGCCCTGGGCCGCGGCTCACGCCCGGAGATCTCCCCTCTAGTCGAGACATCGGATCGGGCGATCGGCAGCAGAAGAAACCGAAAGCGATTGGATAGAATGGATGACGCCGGGGGAGACGCGATCGCGACTCTCCGGGACGACGCCGACGCCGTTCGGCGCGTGCGAGCGAGTGATTCCCACGAGGACGGATTATGCGACATTGGCTCTATGCGGCGATCGGCTGGACCCTGCTCATCTTCGTCCTCTGCTGGATGCCGCGCACGATCGTCGACCAGGCGGGCGGGGAAGGCGGCTTCATGATCCCGAATCTGGACAAGGTCGCCCACTCCGGCCTGTTCGCCGGCTTCGCCTTCCTCTGGCTGAAGGCCGCCCCGGTCCGAAAGCGTCTCGCCCTCGTGGTACTCGCCGGCCTGGCGATCGCCGTCATCACCGAGTTGGGGCAGCTCATGCCCGTGGTGAACCGTGAAGCCGACATCGACGACGGCCTGTTCGATTTGCTCGGGATCGCCCTGGGCTCGATCGCCTACTTCGGGGTCTTCGGGAGAGAGCGGGTCGAAGAAGCCGTCGTGGCGCAAGCCAAGGGGGCCTGATCAGGCCCCCTTGGTGCGAGAAAACGTTCGGAGAGCGTTGGGGCGTGCCGGTTCGACCCTCATGGGTCGCGCACGTCCCCTGAGTCAGTCGCGGGCCGCTCCCGTCGGAGACGCTTCGGTGCGGGCCCCCACCACGACGGCGGGGGCGTCGTGGTTCTCCGGGATGGGTCGGACGTTGGCCGCGACGGCCGCCGCGCGGCAGGCGCGGGAGATCGGGGTGGAATAGATCCCCGACACGAGGCAGAGAGAGGCGCACGCGCCGGTCGCCAGCGCCACCGGCCAGCCCCCCACGGCCTGCACGGACTCCGAGGGGGTCTTGAAGTACATCAGGACGATGATCCGCAGGTAGTAGAAAGCCCCCACAGCGGCGTTGAGCACGCCGATGATGGCCAGCAGCTGGAGCGACCAGGCCTCGTCTCCCGAGGCGGCCGAGAAGACCGACGCGAAGATCTGGAGCTTGCCGAAGAAGCCGACGAGGGGCGGGATGCCGCTGAGGCTCAGGAGACAGAGCGTCATCCCAAGCGCCACGATCGGCTGGCTCCAGCCCAGGCCCGACAGGTCGCCGATCGTCGTGACCGGCCGGCCGTCCGGCTTGCGGAGCGCCAGGATCACGCCGAACGCCCCCAGGGTCATGAAGGCGTAAGCCGCCAGGTAGAACAGCACCGCCTCCACGCCGAAGTAGAACGACGAGCCGTGCGAGCCCCCCGCGAAGGCGGCCGTCACCCCGACCATGAGATAGCCCGCATGCGCGATCGAGGAGTAAGCGAACAGCCGCTTGAGGTCGGCCTGGAGCAAGGCGACCGAATTGCCCAGGGTCATCGTGGCGACCGCGATGATCCAGCAGAGCAAGACCGTCTTGTGGACGAGCGGGTCGTCCAGCCCCTTGAACGCCAACACGGACGTCAGCGCCCGGATCATCGCCACGAAGCCGACGACCTTCGGCACCCACGACAGCAGGGCGGCGATCACCACCGGCGACGCCTGATACACGTCCGGGGCGTAGAAGTGGAGCGGCACCGCTGCCACGCGGAAGCAAAGCCCCGCCATCAGGAAGAGCACCGCCAGCAATCCCAGCGAAAGCTGCGGGACGTACGGCAAGGCCGTCAGGACCGAGAGGGCCTTGAGGTTCGTCGTCCCCGCGAGGCCGTAGAGGAAGGTCAACCCGTACAGCAGCAGGGCCGACGAGAAGATGCTCAGAAAGAAGTACTTGGTGACCGCCTCCTGCGTGGACGCCGTCCGCCGCGAGAGGTAGAGCAGCAGATAGGTCGGGATGCTGACCAGCTCCAGCCCCACGAAGAGCAGGATCATGTCGTTCGACGCGGCGACGAGCATCGTCCCGGCCTGGATCATCAGGAACGAGCCGAAGAACTCCGCGGCGCGGTCGTCGGGAGGCTCGCGATGCGCCAGGCCGAGCAGCACGAGCCCGGTCAGGATCACGAACAGCCGCACGTAGAACGACAGCGCGTCATTCAACGCCGCGCCGATGTAGACGTCGGGGTGGACGTCCCGCGAGGCCAGCAGTGCGAGCAGGCTCGCGACCAGCCCGACGGCCGACAGGCCGCACCATCCCCGGCGAGGGACGCGGACGAACGGAGCCGCCGTCATCATGACGATCGCCACCGCCAGCAGGAGGATCTCGGGCGACAGGACCAGGAGCGTCTCCTGGACCGTCCGATAGGCGAGCTGAAGGGTCATCTCCGGCTTTCCGTTTAAGCGTTTACGTCGGGTGTCTGTATCAGCGCGATTCGGGGGTCCGCATCGAGACGGCCGCCTCGATCCGGGCGGCGGCGTTCGGGGCGGGGTCGGCGGGAACGGTCTCGGCGACCGCCTCCGCCTCCGCCTTCTTGGCCTGCTCCGCGTTCATGATCTGGACGATGTCGGCGGCCGCCGGTCGGATCCTCGCGAAGAACGGCTCGGGGACGAGGCCGATGTAGAGGATCATGGCCGCCAGGGGCGCGAGCGACGCGATCTCGTACCACCCCAGCGGCCGGACTTCCGCATGGCCGTGGCCGTGGCCGTGGCCGTCCCCCTCGCCTTCACCGTGAGCGACCGGCTCCACCAGCGGGCCGAAGACCACGCGGCGGAGCAGCAGGAGCAGGTAGAAGGCGCCGAGGATCATGCCGAGCGTCGCCAGCGAGGCCGCCTTCCAGCTGTAGGCGAACATGCCGACCAGGATCGGGAACTCGCCGACGAAGCCGTTCAGCCCGGGGAGGGCGGCGGCCCCCATCGACGAGAAGATGAAGAAGAAGGCCAGGAGCGGGAACCGGTGCCAGATCCCGCCGATCGCGTTCATCTCGCGGGTGTGGTATCGGTCGTAGAGGATGCCGACGCAGGCGAAGAGCGCCCCGGTCGTCAGGCCGTGGTTCACCATCTGGATGATCGACCCGTTGAGCCCGGTGTCGTTCATGGCCAGCATGCCCAGGACGATGAAGCCCATGTGGCTGACCGAGCTGTAGGCCACCAGACGCTTCATGTCGGTCTGCGCCAACGCGGCGAGCGCCCCGTAGATGATCCCCACCACGCAGAGCGTCGCCAGCAGCGGGAAGAGGGCCGCCGCCCCCAGCGGCGTCATCCCCAGGTTGAAGCGGATCAGGCCGTAGCTCCCCACCTTGAGCAGCACGCCGGCGAGCACGATCGAGCCGGCCGTCGGCGCCTCGACGTGCGCCAGCGGCAGCCAGGTGTGGAACGGGAAGAGCGGGACCTTGACCGCGAAGCCCGCGAACAGGAGCAGGAAGATGAGCACCTGCGGGCTGGTCCAGGAATCGACCTGATACCAGGCCGGCCAGGGCAAGCTCGCCAGCCCCCGGGTCAGTTCGGGGATCGAGAAGGTCAGCTGATGGTCCGGCGAATACTGCATGTGGACGACCACCAGCGCGATCACCCCGAGCAGCGTGAGCAGGCTCCCCGCCAGCGTGTACAGGAAGAAGTAGACCGAGGCCCGCTGCCGCTCCGGGCCGCCCCAGAGGCCGATCAGGAAGAACAGCGGGATCAGGGTGAACTCGAAGAAGATGTAGAAGAGGACCACGTCCAGGGCCGCGAACAGCCCCAGCAGGCCCGTCTCCAGCGCCAGCAGGAACGCGTAGTAGAGCGGCGCCCGGTCCGAGATCGACTCCCAGGACGACAGGACCGCCGTGATCATCAGCAGGCCGGTGAGCACGAACAGCCAGATCGACAGGCCGTCCAGCCCCAGCGCGAAGCGGACGTCCGGGCGGTCGAGCCAGCTCAGGCCGTACGGCCCCGCGTCCGGCCCGTAGGCGAACTGGGGGGTCGTGACGGCGGGCTCGAAGCCCGCCAGCAGGACGAGGCACGCGGCGAGCGACGCCAGGCTGAAACCCAGCGCGATTCGACGCGACGCCCCCTTGTCCAGGCCGGGCGTCAGCACCAGCACCAGCGCGCCGATCAAGGGGAGGAAAACGGTGACCGCCAACAGTGTCGCCATCGAAACCATCCTCGGAAGCCTTCGCCGCTCGGCCGTCGCCCTCGCGGGTCGGTCGTGAGTCCTCAGGAAAAGAGCAGCACCAGGAGCAGAACCGCGACGCTGAGCGCCGACGCCGCCGCATAGAACTGGATGAGGCCGTTTTGATACTTCGACAGCACGTCCTTCGCGGCCAGCCGGGGGACTTGCGCGACCCCCTCGACCAGCCGGTCGACCAGTCGGACGTCCAGGACGCGGCACACCGCCGCCAAACCCTGGACGAACTTCATCACGGTCGCGTGATAGATCTCGTCGACGTAGAACTTGTCCAGCGAGGCGCGATACAGCGGCTTGATCGACGCCGCGATCCGCGACGGCACCGGGCTCGGAGCCGCGTAGAGGCGATACGCCAGGGCGATGCCCGCGAGCGCGGCGATCGTGCTGATGAGGGCCGTCCCCCAGCTGAACGCGTGCTCGCCTTCGGGCAGGCCTTCGAAACCGAGCGTGTGGTGCAGATGCCCTTCGAACCAGCCCGTCGGCCCGAAGGCCACGCCGACCAGGACGGCGCACCCGGCCAGGATCATGAGCGGGATCGTCATGATCGGCGCCGACTCCTCGCCGACGTGGTGTCCGCCGTGCCCGTGGGCGTCGTCATGGCCGTGGCCGTGCCCGTGGGCCGCGTGGTCGTCGACCGGCGGGGCCTCGGGATCGTCCGGGCTCGGGAGCTTCTCGGGCCCCCAGAAGGTCATGAAGAAGGCGCGGAAGGTGTAGAAGGCGGTCAGGAAGGCGGTCAGGATCGCCAGCCAGTAGATGACCTTGTACACCCAGCCGAAGGTCAGATGCAGGTGTTCGGCCGCGTGGGGGGCGGATTCCAGGGCGAGCAGGATCTCGTCCTTGCTCCAGAATCCGGCCATGGGGAAGACGCCCGCGAGCGCCAGGCCGCCGATCGCGAAGGTGCCGCAGGTGTACGGCAGGCGATGGCGAAGGCCCCGGAACCGCCTCATGTCGATCACGTCGCCCATCGCGTGCATGACGCTCCCCGACGCGAGGAACAGGAGCGCCTTGAAGAACGCGTGGGTGAACAGGTGGAACATCGCCGCGACCATCGCCAGCCGCGCCACCGAGCCCACCCCCGAACCGAGGGCCATGAACATGTACCCCAGCTGGCTGACCGTCGAGTAGGCCATCACCCGCTTCAGGTCGTTCTGGGTCAAGGCGATCAGCGCGGCCAGCAGGGCCGTCGCGCAGCCGACGATCGCGATCGTCAACTGGACTTCCGGCGCCAGGGCGATGAGCGGCGTCGAGCGGGCGATGAGGTAGACGCCCGCCGTGACCATCGTCGCGGCGTGGATCAGGGCCGAGACCGGGGTCGGGCCTTCCATCGCGTCCGGCAGCCAGACGTAGAGCGGGAGCTGGGCGCTCTTCGCGGTCGCGGCCCAGAACAGCAGGAGCGGGATCCCGATCCTCGCGGCGTCCGAGAAGCCGTTCAGCGTCCCCTCGGCCAGCACGTTCTGGTAGCTGAGGTCGTGGTTCGGGACGATCGTCCAGAGCCAGAAGATCGCCAGCGCGAAACCGACGTCTCCCACGCGGTTGATCATGAACGCCTTCAGCGCCGCGGCGGCGGCCGAGGGCTTCGTGTACCAGAACCCGATCAGGAGGTAGCTGCAGACGCCCACGCCTTCCCAGAAGGCGTAGGTCAGCAGGTAGTTGTTCGACAGGACCAGGCCCGTCATCGAGAAGACGAACAGCCCGATCAGGGTGAAGAACCGGGGGTAGGCCGGATCGCCGTGCATGTAGCCCGACGCGAACACGATCACCAGCGTCGAGACGAACGTGACCATCGACAGCATCAGGGTGGTCAGCCCGTCGACCCGGAACTCCAGCGGGACGACGAGCGAACCGGCCGTGATCCACTTGGAGACCAGCACGGTGGTTTCCGGACCGGCCGAGGCCCACGCCCCCAGCGAGACCAGGAACGCCAGCGCGACGCCGATCGCGACCGGGATCGCCGCGTCGAACCGGAACCGACGCGCGCCGAGCCCCGCGATCAGCCCGCCGAGCAGCGGAAAGAAGGGTATCAGCCAGACGTTTTGCACGAAGAAACCCGACACGTCGCCGCTCCTCTTTGTTTCGACTCGCCAGTCTCGCAATCGTCGATGGACGCCCCCGGCGTCCGGCCTCAGCGACGGCGCTCGGTCCAGGGTTGGATCGGATGGGCCGGCTCGATGCCGGCCGGGGTGAGCTGGGGATACGACTCGACGCCCGCCGTCCCGTCCACCGGCGCGGCCTCGGCGGCCTGGTCGGCCAGGTCGGTCGTGTCCACGCCGGGCTCGCGGACGTCCTGCCAGAGCGTCACGTCCAGCGACGACCGCCGGTTGAACAGCACGACCACCAGCGCCATCGCGATCGAGGCCTCGCAGGCCGCGATGGTCAGGATCACGATCGTGAAGACCTGGCCGCTCCAGTTGCCGTGGTAGCGGCCGAAGGCGACCAGCGAGAGCGCCACCCCCTGGAGCATCATCTCGGCCGACAGGAACATGACGATGAGATTGCGACGGGCGATGAACCCCAGCATCCCCAGCGCGAAGAGCGCCGCGCCCACCAGCAGGTAGTTCCTCAGCAGCTCGATCGTGAACGGGTCGGTCATGGCTTCTTCCAGCGGGTTCCAGGAAAAGGTGCGTCGCGGGGGCGTCGGCGATCGATCGATCGGGTCCGGTTCCGGGTCAGGCCTCGACGTTCGGAGGCGCGCCCGGCGCGGCGTCGGCTCGCTTCGGGTTGGCGATCAGCACGGCCGCGATCAGGGCGGCGAACAGGATCGACCCGGCGAGCTCCACCGTCAGCAGGTGGTCCGTGTAGAGCGCCTCGCCCAGGCCGGCGACGTTCGGCTTCGGCTTCGAGAGGTCGCCGTCGGCGTGGAGAGCCGAGGTCGGCCTCAGCGTCCGCTCGAGCGCCTTGCGGGCCTCGTTCGTCTCGGCGAGTTGGTAGAACGCCGCGATCTCGCGACCGCGGACCAGTCGGGATTCGGGCGTCGGCGCGTCGCCCGCGACGGGGGGGCCGTTCGGCGTCCCCTGGATGCTCGCCAGGCAGTAGGCCAGCGACCACAGCAGGAGGAAGCTGGTGAACACGGCCCGGCCCGGAGACCGCGCCGCGCGGTCGTAGACGGCCCGGCCTTCGGTCTGGGCCAGCATGATGACGAACAGGAACGTCACGATGATGGCCCCGGCGTAGACGATGACCGAGCCGGCGGCCAGGAACTGCGCGTCGGCCAGGAGGAACAGGCCGGCGACCGAGACGACGACGGCCGCGAACCAGAGGGCGCTGTAGACCGGGTTGCGGCTGGTCACGGTCATCACGCCGCAGCCCAGCGCGCCGCCGGCGAAGACGTAGAAGAACGACCCGGCGACCAGGTCGGCCAGCGGCGAGAGCGCCGGCGGCGAGAGCAGGGCGAGGAAGCCCAGGAGCCCCAGGCCGGCGAAGGTCGCGCCCAGGATGTAGATCGTCCGAGCCTTGGCCTCGCCCCGGCGGTGCGGGAGCAGGAGGTAGGTCCCGGTCGCCCCGAGGAGGATGCCGATCGTCGCGAGGATCAAGGAGCCGGTCGTCATGGGACTTCGTCGCCTGGTCGTTTAAAGGGTCGGGCGGGGTGTCTCTCGGCCCCCTGGAATGCGTCGGCCTCGATGGATCAACTTATGGGGGATTCGAGGGCCTGGGTCGCGGCCGACGAGTCGGCCGGCGGCGGCGGCGTCGTGAATCGCATCGGCTCGGCGTCGCGGGTCACGTCGAAGACCGAAAGGAGCTTCGTCTTGTCGAAGATCATCTCCTCGCGGGAAAGCCCGGTGAGGTCGTACAGCCCAGTCAGCTCGATGGCGTCGACGGGGCAGGCTTCCTCGCACATCCCGCAGTAGATGCACCTCAGCTCGTCGATGACGAAGCTCTCGGGGTACTTCTCGCGGTCGGGCCAGGACTCCGGGGCCGTCGACCCCACGATGTCGATGCAGTGCGCCGGGCAGGCCGTGGCGCAGAGCATGCAGGCGACGCACTTGGGCCGCCCTTCCTCGTCCTTGTTGAGGCGGTGCACGCCCCGGTAGACCGGGCTCGGGACGTGCTGGACCTCGGGGTACTGCACGGTGATCGCCGTGTCCTGGAAGGCGACGCCGAAGATATGCTTGGCCGTGACGGCGAGGCCGGCGGCCACCTGGGGGAGGTAGAACCGGTCCCCCAGCGTCATCTTCGGCGGCTCGATCTTCTTGAGTTTCGGGTCGTCGACTCGCACGTTCCTAGGGCTCCTTGCGGTCCCGCCGCGGCGGGGCGTGGAATTCAACTCGGCGAGCGCCGGGGCCGCTCAGTTCCAGTACGTCCGGACCAGTTGCACGACGCCGGCGGTGGCCACCAGATTGATGAGCGCCAGCGGGATCATCGACTTCCACGCCAGGTCCATCAGCTGGTCGTACCGGAACCGGGGGAGCGTCCAGCGGATCCACATGATGAACAGGATGACCAGGAACACCTTGCCGGTGATGATCCCGACCTTGAGCACCGTGCTGAGCAGGCTGTTCGACTCCGGCGTCAGGCCGAGGAACGGGAGGTGCCAGCCGCCCCAGAACATGATCACGGTGATGAAGCTGATCGTGATGATGTGCAGGTACTCGCCGAGGAAGAACATGCCGAACTTCATCGCCGAGTACTCGGTGTGGAAGCCTCCCACCAGTTCCTGCTCGGACTCGGGAAGGTCGAACGGCAGGCGGTTGGTCTCGGCGAAGGCGCTCGTGAAGAACAGGATGAAGCCCAGCGGCTGGACGAACACGCCCCAGACGTTGTTGCTCTGCCAGGCGATGATCTGGTTCATGTCGAGCGAGCCGGCAATGAGCAGCATCCCCAGGATCGACATCCCCAGCGGGATCTCGTAGCTGATCAGCTGGGCGCTCGACCGCATGCCGCCGATGAACGCGTACTTGTTGTTCGACGCCCAGCCGGCGAGGATCACGCCGTAGACCGCCAGGCTGCCGACCGCCAGTACGTAGAGCAGGCCCATGTCGACGTTGGGGGCGATCTGGAAGTCGATGATCTGGCCCGGGCCGACGGGGCCGAACGGCACGACGGCGAAGCCGATCATCGCCGTCACGATCGCGATCCACGGGGCCAGGATGTAGAGGGGTTTGGTCACGTACTTCGGGACCACGTCCTCCTTGAGCAGCATCTTGGCGCCGTCGGCCAGGGGCTGGAGCAGGGCGGCCGGCAGCCCGAACTGGCTGCCGCAGCGGTTGGGCCCGATCCGGTCCTGCGCGTACGCGGCGACCTTCCGCTCGACGAGGATCAGGTACGCGACCGTCCCCTGAGTCACCCCGACAATCACGAGGATCTTGATGAGGATCCCGATCAACACCCAAATCGTCATAAATTCACCCTTGCCGCATCGTCCCGGAGCCGTCCGACCCGATCAACTTCCGCCCGACCTTCGCCCGACCTCGACTCAACGCGACTTGGCCGCGCCCATCGGCGCGTACCAGGCGTCCACGAACGGCGGCGGCCCGTCCTCGCGGGGGGCCGACGGATCCAGCGGCGCCCCGTACTCGGGGAGCGCCCCCCCCTTCGCCGCGGCGAACGTCGGGGCCGTCTCGGCCAGCTCGGCCAGCACGTCGCCCGACCTCGCAGGCCCGCCCGGGCGGTCGAGCAGGATCGCGAACAGGTCGAGATCCGGCAGCGAGCCGTCGCGGGGCGGGAGCGACGCCTCGGCGTACTGGATCCGGCCGTCCGCATTCACATAGCTGCCGGCCTTCTCGGCGTAGGTGCCGCCGGCGAGGACCACGTCGGCCTTGTGGGCCAGGGCGCTGATGCGGGAGTCCTGGACCACGACGAACCCCACCTTGTCGCGGACGGCCGAGGCGGTCGCCTCGTCGATCCACTCCTCGGGCGAGCCCGACGCGACGTAGAGCGCCCCCACCTCGCCGGCCTCGACCTTCTTGAGGATGTCGTCGTACTCGACGACCGAGCCCTGGACGTGCTCCAAAACCGCCCGAACGCCCCGGACGTTGGGGGCCTTCTCGGCGTGGATGGTGAACGGCCGGGGGACCAGGAAGGTGGTGTCGCCCGAGCGTCCCTCGGTCTTTCCGGGGGTGAAGGTCTGGTCCTCGCCGCGGATCGTCACCGGGCCGACGGCCAGGACGGCGTCGGCGGCGACCCCCTTCAGGTACCGGGCCATCAGGTACGCTTCCTCGACGGTCAGGAAGGGGGAGAGGACGCCGGCGATCCGGCGGCCGTCGACGACGGCCTGCTTGAGCCCCCGATCCACGAGCTTGACCGCCTCGTCGATCGCCACGGCGACGTGGTCGCCGCCCTTGAGGGCGTAGTTCGCCTCGAGCAGGTCTTCGGGGGCGGCGTCGTTCTTGTAGCCGTAGCGGCCCTCGTCGCAGATCCAGTAGTCGTTGACGTGGGGATTGTTCCGGGGCTTGACCCGCCAGACCTTCCCCTTGTTCTCCTCGACGCTGATGTTGCAGCCGGTCGAGCAGCGGGTGCAGACGGAGTCGTGCTTGGAGAGGAACCAGACGCGCTGCTTGTGGAGGAAGTCCTTGTCGAGCAGGGCGCCGACCGGGCAGAGGTCGACGACGTTGCCGGCCAGCGGGTTGTCGTCGAGCGTGACGCCGGGGAAGGTGGCGATCTCGGCGTGGCTCCCCCGGCGGGTGACCTGCAGCTCGGCCGTCTGGGTGATCTCGCGGGTGAACCGGACGCAGCGGGTGCACATGATGCACCGGTCCTGGTTGAGCTGGATCAGGTCCGAGACGTCCTTGCGGGGGTTGACGATCCGCTCCTCGAGGAAGCGGTGGGTGGACTGGCCGTGGTGGTAGCTGTAGTCCTGAAGCCCGCACTCGCCGGCCTGGTCGCAGACCGGGCAGTCGAGCGGATGGTTCAGGAGGAGCATCTCCATGATCATCCGCTGGTGCTCCTGCACCTTCGGGCTGTCGGTGACGAGGACCGTCCCGTCCTTGGCCGGCGTCTGGCAGCCGGGGACGAGCTTGGGCATCATCTTGACCTCGCCGGTCTTCGGGTCCTTGGCCCCGACCTCGACCTCGCACATGCGGCAGTTGGCCACGACCGACAGGGAGGGGTGCCAGCAGTAGTAGGGGATCTCGACGCCGACCCGCTTGGCCATCTGGATGGCGTTGAGCTTCTCCCCCTCGGGGATCGGGTATTCGGCGCCGTTGATGAGGATCGTGGCCATCGTTCGTTCCGGTCCAAGGGGCTTGTATGGGGAAGGCTCGTCGCGGTCCGTCGTCCTCAGGCGGTCGGCCGTCCCGGCGAGTGGAGGGCGGCGGCCGGCGGGGGGGCGGCGATCGCGTTCCCGACCTGGACGAGGTCGACGCGGCGGCCGGCGGCGATGTCGAGCTGCAGCGGGGTCGGCCCGGCGCCCGGGGTCTGGTGGGTCCGGATGTACTCTTCCAGCTCCCCGCGGAACTTGCCCAGGGCGTTCTTGATCGGCCAGGCGGCGCCGTCGGCCAGGCCGCAGATGGTGGTGCCGGGGATGATCCCCAGGTTGTTCGCCAGGTGGAGCATCACGTCCAGGTCCTCGACCCGGCCGCCGCCGTTCTTGATGCGGTGGATCGTCTTGCTCATCCAGGCCGTCCCCTCGCGGCAGGGGGTGCACTGGCCGCAGCTCTCGTGCGCGAAGAACCGGGCGGTGTTGATCAGGTAGTCGATGATCGGCGTGTGGTCGTCGATCACCGTGACGGCCGCCGTCCCCAGGCCCAGGCAGCCGGGCTTGCGGAGGCTCTCGAAGTCGAGCGGGGTGTCCAGCTCGTCGGCCGAGAGGAGGCCCATGCTGATGCCGCCGGGGACCGCCGCCTTGGCCTTCCTCCCCTTCCAGACGCCGCCGGCGTGGTCGTCGATCAGCTCGCGGCAGGTGACGCCCAGCGGCAGCTCGACGCAGACCTGCTTCTCGACGTGGCCCGACACCGTGTAGAGCTTCGGGCCGTAGCTCTTGGGGGTGCCGATCGACTTGAACCACGACGCCCCCCGCTCGACGATGTGGGGGACGCAGCAGAGGGTCTCGATGTTGTTGACGACCGTCGGCTTGCGGAAGGCGCCCTCGATGGCCGGGAACGGGGGCTTGATCCGGGGCCAGCCCCGCTTCCCCTCCAGGCTCTCGATCAGGCCCGTCTCCTCACCGCAGATGTAGGCCCCGGCGCCCCGATGGACCCAGACGTCCAGGTCGAAGCCGCTGCCGTAGACGTTCTTCCCGAGGTGGCCGGCGGCCCGCGCCTCGGCGATCGCCTCCTCGATGATCCGGGTCGCCTCGATGTACTCGAACCGGAGGTAGACGTAGGCCGTCGACGCCCGGGTGGCGAAGCAGGAGATCAGGATCCCCTCCAGGAACATGTGCGGGTCGCGTTCCAGGAGGTAGCGGTTGTTGAACGTCGCCGGCTCGCTCTCGTCGCCGTTGACGCACATCAGGGTCTCCTTCCGATCCTTCGGAAGGAACGTCCACTTGAGCCCGCACGGGAAGCCCGCGCCGCCGCGACCGCGCAGCTCCGAGTCCTTGACGAGGTTGACGACGGCGTCGGGGTCCATCGTCGTCAGCGCCTTGCGCGCGGCCTGGTATCCGCCGCGCGACTCGTAGACCTTGAGCGAGCGGGCGTCGGGCACGTTCCAGTTGCGGCTGAGGACGGGTTCAAACGTGGCCACGGGCTTGGGATCTCCTGGGGCGTCGGCGATCGATTCGGGGCGTCCGGGGGCGTCGGACCGGTCTCCGGTCACGCACGGGGCGGTTCGTCGCGCCGCCCCTTCTTCAACTCGTCGAGCATCGCGTCGACCCCCGCCTCGTCGAGCGGGCCGTAGACCCGGCCGTCGTCCGCCAGGGCCGCGGGGGCGTGGTCGCAGATCCCCAGGCATTCGGCGAACTCGACGGTGAGCTTGCCGTCGGGGGTGGTCTCGCCGGGGTGGATCCCCAGCCGCTCGCAGGCGTGGCCCAGCAGCTCGTCGCCCCCTCGAAGCATGCACGAGAGCGAACGGCAGACCCAGACCCGGACGTCGCCGATCGGCGCCTGCGGGAAGAAGCCGTAGAAGCTCATCGTGTCGTGGACTTCGGCCGGCGCGATCTCCAGCAGCTCGGCGATCTCGGTCATCGCCTGCAAGGGGACGCAACGCAGGTGTTCATGCACCAGGTGCAGCGCCGGCAGGGTCACGGCCCGCTTGCTCGGGTAGCGCGGGAAGAGGGAACGGATCTTCTCCCGGAGCGGCTCCGTGAGGAGCGCGATCCGCTGCGGCGGGCGGGGCGGGGCTTCGGCTGCCATCGGACGGGGTTCCTTGCGTTCGGCGGGGTTCGCCGGGTTCGATCTTGCTCCATTCCCACGCGGCGCCGGCCCGCTCAGCGGTCGAGCTCGGCGGCGATGATGCTCAGGCTCCCCAGCACGGCCACCACGTCGGCGAGCATGTGGTTCTTGATGATGTGCGGGAAGACCGAGAAATGGATGAACGAGGGGGGACGGGTGCGGGCCCGCCAGGCGAACTCCGTCCCGTCGGCCACCAGGTAGTATCCCAGCTCGCCGTTGGGGCCTTCGACGGCCGCGTAGACCTCTTCCACCGGCGTCTCGAACCCACGGTTGGGCATCACCAGCTCGAAGTGCTGGATCAGCCCTTCCATGCTGTTGTAGGTCGTCGCCTTGTCCGGCAGGTTGAGCTTGTCGGCGATCGGCAGGTTGACCGGCCCCGACGGGAGCTTGGCCATCGCCTGCTCGATGATCCGGACGCTCTGCTGCATCTCCTCCATGCGGACCATGAACCGGGCCCAGCAGTCCCCTTCCTCGCAGTACGGGACCTCGAAGTCGAAGTCCGGATACGCCAGGTACGGGGCGTCCTTGCGGAGGTCGCAGTGGACGCCGCTGGCCCGGGCGATCGGGCCGGAGCAGGAGTAGGCGATCGCGTCGGCCTTGCTGAGCGTCCCCACCCCCCGCATCCGGTCCAGGAAGATCCGGTTGCGGAACAGGAGCTTCCTCATGTCCGAGAAGACCTTCGGGAAGGAGTGCAGCACCTTCCGGACGCGGTCGAGGACGCGATCGTTGAAGTCGTACAGGACGCCGCCGACGCGGGTGTAGCCGGGATGGAACCGGTAGCCCGACATCTCCTCGTACACGTCGTAGATCTGCTCGCGGAGGTTGAACGCGAACAGGAACGCCGTGAACGCCCCCAGGTCGAGCGCCGCGGCCCCGGTGCAGAGGAGGTGGTCGGAGATCCGCGCCAGCTCGCCGATGATCACCCGGATGTACTGGCAGCGCGGGGTCAGCTCGAGGCCCAGCAGGGTCTCGACCGCGTGGTGCCAGGCCACCTCGTTCATCGGCGGGCTGATGTAGTTCTTGCGGTCGACGATCGTGACGTACTGGTTGTAGTTCAGGTGCTCGCCGAGCTTCTCGAAGCCCGAGTGCAGGTAGCCGATGTCGGGGGTCGCCTTGACGATCCGCTCACCCTCGAGCTCCAGGATCAGCCGCAGCGTCGTGTGCGTGGCCGGGTGCTGGGGGCCGAAGTTCAAAGTCCAGGTCGCCTGCCTGGCCTCGGATTCCAGTTCGGGCTCGTCGAGCAAGTGGACCGGCATGACGTCTCTCTCAGGCCTCGCTTGGGGGAAAGTCGTCGATTCGATGCGGACCGGCGACGGGGGCCGTCGGCCTCAGGACTCTTCCCGGGTCAGCCGGGGGAAGTTGTGGCGCTCGCCTCGGCCTCGCAGGGGGTAGTCCTTGCGGAGCGGGTAAGCCGCGAATTCGTCGGGCATGAGGATCCGCCGAAGGTCGGGGTGGCCTTCGAATCGGATGCCGTACATGTCGAAGACCTCGCGCTCCAGCCAGTCGGCCCCTTTCCAGAGGGGAAAGGCCGAAGGGAGCGTGGGATCGGGGTCGTCGACCCCCGCCTTGACGACCACGAAGCCGCCGGCGTCGAGGTTGCGAAGGACGTAGTGGACCTCGAAACGGCTGCCGACGCGGCCGGGGTAGCCGAGATAGTCGGCCCCTCCCAGCTCGGACAGGTAGTTGCAGCCGCAACGATCCTTGAGGGCGGTCAACACCTCGATCAGCCGCTCCTTGGCGACGAAGATCCGGATGTTGTCGCGGAACCGGGAGACGCAGAACGCTTCCTCGCCGAGGTGGGCGGAGAGGGTCGCCAGGATCGTCTCGCTCGCGCCGGCGGGGGCGGCTTCGACGGTGCTCATCGGGTCTCCTCCAGGCCGAGCTGCGACGGCCCGCCGGGGAGTCGGTAACCGAAGCGGTCCTCGTCGCCGCGCTCGGCGGCGATGCCGGCGCCGGGCTCGGCCTCGCGCTGGGCCAGGATGTAACGCTCGCGGGCGCGAAGCTCGGGAAGGCCCTCGTTGCCGAAGGTCGTCCCCCCCTTCTGCACCTTCCCCTGGATGTCCATCAGGGCCCGGAGGATCTGCTCGGGGCGCGGGGGACAGCCGGGGATGTAGACGTCGACCGGGATGAAGCGGTCGACCCCCTGGACCACGGCGTAGGTGTCGAAGATCCCGCCGGTGCTGGCGCAGGCGCCCATGCTGATGCACCACTTGGGCTCGGGCATCTGGAGCCAGATCCGCTGCAGGACGGGCATCATCTTCATGGCCACGCGGCCGGCGACGATCATCAGGTCGCACTGGCGGGGGCTGAACCGCATGACCTCGGCCCCGAATCGGGCGATGTCGAATCGGCTGGCGCCGACGGCCATCAGCTCGATGCCGCAGCAGGCGGTGGCGAACGGCATCGGCCAGAGGCTGTACTTGCGGCACCAGCTCACGACCGAGTCCATCGTCGTCAGGAAGACGTTCTCCGGGACCTCGGGCTCGCCGGCGGGCGTCACGATCAGGTCGGAGCCGGCCCGCGGGCCGCCGGCCGTCGTCGACGGATTCATCGCCATTCGAAGACCCCCTTCTTCCACGCGTAGGCGAAGGCCGCCGTCAGGATCGCCACGAACACCATGATCTCGCAGAACACCAGGGCCCGGAACAGCGGTGGCACCCCGGCCGCGACCGTCGTCCCCGCCACCGCGGCGGCGGACGCCGCCAGGGCCGGCTCGGCGCTCCACTGGGCGACGGCCCAGGGGTACAGATACAGCAGCTCGACGTCGAACAGCAGGAACGCGATCGCGACGAGATAGAAGCGGACGTCGAATCGCTGGCGGGCGTCGCCGATCGGGTCCATGCCCGATTCGTACGGCATCTGCTTGACCCGCGTCTCCTTGCGAGGCCCCAGCAACGCGCTGAGCACCAGCATGCTCAACCCAGTGCCGACGGCGATCGCCAGGAACAGGAAGATCGGCGTGAAGTCGGTGCTCATCGTCTCTGGAAGGACCCCCGCACGATGGATCGTCGGGTCGACCTTGTGAAGGGTTTCACAAAGTCCCCGCCGAAAAAAGACGCGCTTCGCGTCGGAATCGGCCGTCCCCGATCGGGACGTCGCCGTTATCGCATCCCGGATCCGCATCCAACGTCCGACAGGCAGGGCTGTCGTGTACGACGATGGAGCTCGGGATGCGATCCGCACGGACCGCGTCTTGATGTCTCGGACCCAATTGTAAGGTCCGTTTCGCTACCGTCAACGCTCTAGAGATTTCCGGGGCGGCCCGACGGGCCTTCGCCGGGCTCGTCGCGAGCTCTCCGGGACGGGTTCAGGGGGTCAGGGGCGGGGCCGGCGGGACCGTCGCGTCGTCCGATCGCAGGGCCCGATCGAGGACCTCGGAGGGGGCGGGGCCGGTCGTCGCGGGGGGGGCGGGGGCGGCGGGCCGATTGGACCGTCGGGACCGGGGGGAATCGGGCGGGCGTGGGGATTCCTCGCCCGGGAGCGCCGGCGCGGGGGCGGGGGCTTCGGCCCGACCTCGCACCGGATCGAGCGGCGGCGCGACGGGCAGCCCATCGTCGACGGCGGTTCGGCCCCGCCGCCCCCCGCGGGCGTTCGGGTCGTCGGAAAGTCCGCGAGCGGAACGATTCTGGGCCTGGGTGTACTCCTTGAAGAGGGCCGCGCGCTTGCGCGGGTCCTTCTCGCGGAGATAGCGGAAATAGACGTCGCTGACTTCGTTGCGACGGTTCTCGAAGCGGGCGTCGGCCTTGGAGTTGGGCTTGTACAAACGGTTGTAGTCGCGGTCGTAGGCCCGGTTCGCCCGATCGTAGCGGTTGCCCCGCTCATCGAGCCCTTCCAGAAAGTTCTGGAACTGGTTGGCGTTGCGCACGCCGGCGCGGTTGAGGGTGGCGTTGCCGCCGGCGTCGTAGGCCCCGGGCGCGACCCCGAAGACGTAGGGGTCGTACTGGGAGTTGTAGGGCCGGAACGGGTCGGGCCCGAATCCCTGGCCGGAGGCGTTCCCGGGGAGGGCCGAAAGGAGCAGCAGCGCGGCCGGCGCGAGGAGCGTCGGGAGATGCCGGCGGACGAGTTCGTACAGTCGTGTCGAGATCATGACGGGCCTCACCACCGATCGGTTCGCCGGGGACGGGCTGGGTCGAATCGACGCGTCCCTTGGATTGTACGCGTCGCCGACTCCTGCGAGAAGCCGTCGTGCGCGACGGCTTCTCGCGCGGAAGCCGATCCCGACTCGCCCTGAACATCGGCCGCTCTCCCCGTCGGGGTGTACGGCTCTTTCGCGAATGCGGCGCCGGGAGGCCCGGTCCGGCCGGTCGTTCCGCCGGGGAGGGTCGCTCGATCGGGTCAGAGGATCAGCAGCAGGTTGTCGCGGTGGACGACTTCGTCATAGATCGACGGGCCGAGCAAGGCCCGAGCCTCGAGCGAGTGTCGGCCCTGGACGGCGCGGGCGTCCTTGGCGTCGTAGTTCGAGAGGCCGCGGGCGAACTCGCAGCCTTCCGGGTCGCAGACCGCGACCACGTCCCCCTTCTCGAACTCGCCGACGACCTCGACGACGCCGATCGCCAGCAGGCTTCGCATCCCGGTCTCCAGCGCCTTGCGGGCGCCGGCGTCGACGACGATCCGGCCTCGGGGCCGCGCCGTCAGGCCGATCCAGCGCTTGCGGGCGGGGTGGTTGCTGCCGTGCGCGAGGAACAGCGTGCCGACCTCCTCGCCGGCCAGGATTCGGGTCAGGGGCTCGGGGCGGGTCCCGGACGCGATGACGACCGAGCCGCCGGCCTGGGTGACGAGCCTGGCGGACGCCAGCTTGCTCTGCATCCCGCCGGTCCCCAGGGCGCTGCGGCCCCCGCAGGCGAGGGCCATGACCTCGTCGCCGATCTGGGGGACGCACGAGACGACCTCGGCCGGGCCCGGCTTGGCGGGATCGGTCAGGTAAAGGCCGTCGACCACGCTCAGGATGACGAGGAGCTGGGCCTGGATCAGGTTGGCGACCATCGCGGCGAGGCGGTCGTTGTCGCCGAACTTGATCTCGTCCACGCTGATCGTGTCGTTCTCGTTGATGATCGGGACCGCGTTCCATTCGAAGAGGGCGTGGAGCGTGTTCCGCATGTTCAGATAGCGCGCCCGGCCGTCGAAGTCCTCGTGCGTGAGGAGGACCTGGGCGGCGTTGCGCCCCCGCCGACGCATCCCCTCGTCGTAGCAACGCATGAGGTAGGACTGGCCGATGGCGGCGGCGGCCTGGAGCTGGCGGAGGTTGTCCGGCCTCCCCTTGAGCCCCAGCCGGCCGATCCCCGCGCCGACGGCTCCCGAGCTGACCAGGGCGACCTTCCGTCCGGTGTCGAGGATCTTGCAGATCTGCTCGGCCAGGTGGTCGATCCGGTCCAGGTCGAGGCGCCCGTCTCGCCCCGCCAGGACGCTCGTCCCCACCTTGACCACCCAGGTCTGGGCCGACAGGACCACCTCGTCGCGCACCAGGTCGCGGACCGGCGGCGTGCTCGGCGTCGGGGACGGGATCGCGGCGGCTTCGTCGACCATGCGCGTGGTCCAGGGCCGGGACGGCCGCCCGGCGTCGGTCTTCGTCTTCAAGGGTAGGCTCTCATTCCGCACCGTCGACGGTGCGTCCTGGCAACGGGACCGCGGCTTCGATCGACAGGCTGGGAGGAGTCGTCCGTTTCCCCTCGTCGTGCCGCCTGAATTCCCAACGACCCTGTTGGTGAAGGTTGTCGGAAGCCGCCGTCACTATTATAATCACGGGTCGGCGGCGGCCTAGATGAAACCGGGCCCGCGTCTCCTCCTCGGACGTCGTCTCTCCACCACTACAACTCGACGGTCCCGCCCTCCGGGGGCCGAATCAGGGATCCCACCTCATATGGGTGAGCTTCACCATGAGTGCGGCGTTGCGGCGGTGTTTCATGCTCCGGGAGCGGCCGCCTCGCCGCTGTGCCCCATTCCCGGCGACGTCAACAGCGTCGCCCGGCTGGTGCCGAGGATGCTCCTGGACATGCAGAACCGCGGCCAGCTCGCCGCCGGAATGGCCAGCTTCCGGCCCGACCGGAACGCCCTGATCCGGGTCCACAAGGAACTGGGTACGGTGGCCGAGGCCTTCCGCCTCAATCACAAGTCCGAATTCGAATCGATCATGACCGGCGTCGACGGCCCGATCGCCATCGGCCACGTCCGCTACGCCACCTGCGGCGGCGACGACCGGTACAACGCCCAGCCGTTCGAGCGCGACCACGGCCGCCGGACCAAGTGGTTCGCCTTCGCCTTCAACGGCCAGCTCGCCAACTACAAGACGCTGAAGGAAGAGCTGCTCTCCAAGGGGGACTACCACCTCAAGCGGGACACCGACACCGAAATCATCATGCACGCCCTGGCCTACGAGCTGCAGAACGAGGACGTCGACCCCGACTGGGTCGGCATCTTCCGGAGGCTCTCGGAATGGTTCGACGGGGCGTACAACATCGTCCTGATCACCGCCCACGGCGAGCTGGTCGTCGCCCGCGACCCGCTGGGGTTCCGCCCCCTCTGCATCGCCGAGAACGGCCCCCTGTTCGCCGTCGCCAGCGAGAGTTCCCCGCTGGCCAACCTGGGATTTCAGAAGATCCACTCGCTGGAGCCCGGCACGATCGCCATCGCCAACGCGTCCGGCCTCCGGATCGAGCGCTACGCCCCCTCGCCCCGCCAGGCGCACTGCTTCTTCGAGTGGATCTACTTCGCCAACGTCGCCAGCACGCTCGACGACCGCTCGGTCTACCTCAGCCGGGCCGGCCTGGGCAAGGAGATGGCGCGGCTGGAGACGGTTCCGCTCGACGAGGGGACCATCGTGGTCCCGGTCCCCGACACCGCCAAGGCCGCGGCCGACGCGATGGCCTTCGCTCTGGGGCTCCCCTCGGTCGAGGGCCTGATGCGCAACCGCTACGTCGGCCGGACGTTCATCGAGGGGACGGCCGACCGCGCCGCCAAGGCCCGCCTCAAGTACACCCCCCTGCCCGAGGTCCTCGCCGGCAAGCGGGTCCTGCTGGTCGAGGACAGCATCGTCCGCTCCACGACGATGCGGGCCCTGGTCCACGAGATCCGCGACCGCGGCCGCGCCCGCGAAATCCACCTCCGCGTCGCCTGCCCGCCGATCATCGCGCCGTGTTATTACGGCATCGACATGTCCACGCGGAACGAGCTGTTCGCCACCAAGTACGCCGAGTTCGACGGCGAACGCTACATCGTCTCCGAGGAGGCGCAGGCCGAGATGGCCCGCGAACTCGGGGCCGACAGCCTCCGCTATCTCCCCGTCGACTCGATCGCCCGCTCGGTCAGCCTGGCCCCGGACCGCCTCTGCCGCGCCTGCATCACCGGCGATTATCCCACCGAGACTGGCCGCGACCTCTACCAGATCGAATGCAACCCGGACGCCGCCGGCGCCTCCGCCCGCAAGCGGGCCTACGAGACGGCCGTCGCGACCTCCTGACGACGCGGATCATCCCGCGAACCCGAACAGCGAGCGAGGCCCCGGGATTTCCCGGGGCCTTCGCGTTTCGCCGTCGCGCCGGCGTCGCGACGCTCGGGTGCCACGAATTCGTCCCCGAACCCGTGTCCGTCCGAAGCCTTTTGGTATCACGCCAGGCGGTAGCTCGACCGATAGACCGGCCGCCCCTCGATGCGATACTTGCGCTCGAAGTTGGTGAGGTAGTCGCTGTCGCTCTCGGGCTCGCCGAGCGGCGGGGGGTCGATCTCCACGAACCGGGCGTCGCCCGCCACCAGTTCGCGGATCACGCCGAAGTACTCCTCCACGTCGGTCGCGACGTGCAGCTCGCCCTGGGGCCGGAGGGCCCTGGCGATCGAGCCGAGGAGAGTCTCGTTGAAGACCCGGCGCTTCTTGTGCCGCTTCTTCCACCAGGGGTCCGGGAAGTAGACGTGGACCTCGCTCAGGCTCGCGGCGAGGGTCCGCCGCGCCATCAGGGCGCCGGCGTCTCCGGGCCACATGCGGACGTTGGTCAGGCCCGCCTTCACGACCCGCTCGGCGGCGAGCCGGGCGTACTTCTTGGCGATCTCGATCCCGAAGAAGCCGTGGTCGGGGCGCTTCGACGCCGCGTTCGCCAGGAAGAGTCCCTTCCCCGAGCCGATCTCCAGCACGACGGGGCGGTCGTCGCCGAAGAGTTCGGCCCAGCGCAACGGCTCGTCGCCGGGGAAGCCCTGGGGGTCGAGGAGCACGGAAGAGACGTCGAGATCGGCGCGAGGGCGTGTCATGAGGGGCAATCTTCGGCGACGGGAGGGACGGGCGGGGGCGGTCAGCTCGCGGAGTCTTGCTGCGACATGTTGACTCCGATCATCCGGCCGTGGAAGACCATGTTGCCCCCCACGAAACCCTGGACGTCGAAGATGGTCTGGCGGCGGTGCAGGCGGGTCGCCTTGCCGATGAGGAGCAGGCGGTCTCCAGGCCGCACCTGCCCTCGAAATCGGACGTCTTCCATCCCGCCGAAGCCGACGAAACCTTCCTTGATCAGGTGGGTGCTCACGCAATAGCAGCTCGCGAGCTGCGCAGCAGCCTCGCACATCAGCACGCCGGGGAGGAGCGGATAGCCGGGCATGTGGCCGCGGACCCAGAACTCGTCGGGCAGGACGTCTTTATAGCCGACGATCAGCTTTTCCGCCTCGTCGATGAGCACGATCGCCGTGAGCTGCTCCATCTCGAACCGCTGGGGGTTGACCTCGCGTAGTTGGTCCCTGTCGAGCAGGACCTTCGCGGTGTCGATCGATTCAGGGTCGAGCAGGGGCGCGGGAGGCATTACGCGGGTTTCCTTTCTCTAGCTCTACGCAACGTCGACCCGAGGCGAGCAAAACCGACGCGAGGCCGGGATCGCCGGGCGCATCGGCCCTCTGCGGGTCGGTCGAAGGCCCCTCCAGCCCCATTCGGCGTGGTCGGCAAAAAGCAAAGCGATGGTCGGGAGCCATTTCGCTGCTATCATGACTCGCGGGAGACGGTTCGACAAGAGGTATCACCACCCCCGAGCGGCCGGCCCGAACGATGGCGAAGGATGGTGAAAGTGGTCCGTCGCGTGCTGGGGACGATGGTCGTTTACGGCTACCCGAGAGCCCCATTCGCCGCCGAACTCGACCTCGCCGCCTGGATCGGCGCCGAGGTCCTGGAGATCCTCCCGCTCTGGAAGGTCGAGCCCGACCCGACGCTCCTCCGCGACCAGGTCGCGGATCGCGGTCTCACGCTCCACAGCGCCCATGGATGCTGGGGAGGCCAGTCGATCCGGGCCGATCGGGTCGACCTGGGCTCGCCGGAGCCGAGCGTCCATGAGGCGTCCGTCGACGACCTCAGGCGCTGTCTCGACTGGCTGGCCGCCGCCGGGGGCCGGACGCTGGTGGTCCATCCCGGCGGGCTCTCCGACGAGGCCGACCGCGAGCCCCGCCGCGACGCCCTCGCCCGCGGGCTCTCCGCGCTGGCCGACCACGCGAGGGGGACGGGCCTGGTCGTCGCCGTCGAGAACATGCCGCCGGGGGTCCATCCCGGAAGCCGCATGGGGGATCTCGCCCGGCTCGTCCGCGAGCTGTCCCGCGTCGAGCTGGGCCTGACCCTCGACGTGGCCCACGCCCATCTTTCGGCCGACGCCGTCGGCGAGACTCTGGCCGCCGCCGACCTCCTGACGACCACCCACGTCCATGACAACGACGGCGGCAAGGACTCCCATCATCCCCCCGGTCACGGCACGATCGACTGGCCCTCCTGGTTCAGCGCCCTCGACGCGATCGGCTACCGGGGCCCGATCGTCCTGGAGTGCATCCGGCGAATCCGCGAGGACCGCTCGCAGTATCGACCCGAAGTCCTCGCGCCGTTCGTCCGCCCCGCGCCCCGGTAACCTGGGCCGGTCGTGCGGATCGTGCGCCGGGGCCCGCGAAACCGGTGCGGCCCGAGACGAGCCGGCGGCCCGATCGAGTCGATAAATCCCTTGCAGGGATGCGCGAGGCGTACGTCCCGTGGAATCGGGGCGCGTCTCGACAAGGACGGAACTATCCGAAGGGAGTCGGAACATGACGCCGAAGCTCAACCGTCGCCAGGCGATGGGGACTGCGGCCGTGGCGGCGGGGGCGGTCGCGGCCGCGACCCAGACGCCCGAAGCCTCCGCGGCCGGCCGCGTGGAGCTGGGCCGCCAGGCCCATCGCGACGGCGTCCGGGGCCGCATGACCGGCGCCCAGGCGGCCGCCGCCGCCATCCGATGCCAGGGCGTCCCCTGCGTCTTCGGCATCCCCGGCGCGCAGAACAACGAGCTTTGGGACGCCTTCAAGGCCTATGAAGTCCCGTACATGCTGGTCGCGCATGAGGCGTCCGCCAGCGTCATGGCCGACGCCGCGGCCCGCGCCACCGGGGTCCCCGGCGCCTTCTCGGTCGTGCCCGGCCCCGGCCTCACGAACTGCCTGACGGGGCTCGGCGAGGCCCTTTACGACGGAATCCCGCTGGTGGCGATCATCACCGACATCGACCGCTCGGCCGACGCCCCCATCGGGCAGGTCCACGGCCTGGCGAACGAGGCCCTGCTGCGGCCGGTGGTGAAGGCCCATTTCGTCGTCCGCCACCAGGCCGAGATCCCCGGGACGATCTTCCACGCCTTCCGGCTCTCCCAGGCGGGCGAGCCCGGCCCGGTCGGCGTCGTGATCCCCTACCCCTTCTTCAGCGAGGTCTGGGACTACGACCAGGCCCCCCCTCCCCCGATGCCGTCGCCGTTCGACGAGGCGGCGTATCGGCGGATCGTCGGCCACCTTCAGGACAGGAAGAAGCGGATCGGGATCTACGCCGGGCTCGGCTGCGTGGACGCCGGGCCGTCGCTGACCGCCGTCGCCGAGATGCTCCAGGCGCCGGTGGCCACCTCGGTCAGCGGCAAGGGAGTCATCGCCGACGCCCACCCCCTGGCCGTGGGCTGGGGCTACGGCAAGCAAGGGACCCGCGCCGCCGAGAAGGCGTTCAAGGACGTGGACCTCGTCCTGGCCGTCGGCGTCCGCTACAGCGAGGTCTCGACGGCGAACTACGCCCTCCCCAAGATCGACGTCGTTCATGTGGACGTCAATCCCCAGAACCTGGGGAAGAACATGGCGACCAGCCACTGCCTGGCGTCGGACTCCCGCGTCTTCCTCGATCGGCTCCTGGGCGACGCCGCGGCCGTCCGGAGGCCCCCCGACCCGGCGCTCTGGGGCAAGATCGACAGGCTGCGGAAGGTCGACCGCTGCGTCGCCCGCACCCAGCAGATCACCCAGTGCGTCGACCCGATGTTCTTCCTCAGCCAGATGCGCTGCGTCCTCGGCCCCGAGGAACTGGTGTTCGTCGACGTCACCGCGTCGACCCATTGGGCCTCCGAGGCGGTCGAGGTCCAGGGGACTCGCCGGTACTTCACCCCGGCGGACAACCAGAGCATGGGCTGGGCGATCCCGGCGTCGATCGGCGCGCAGCGCGTCCGGCCGGACCGGCGGGTCGTCTGCGTCACCGGCGACGGCTGCTTCCTGATGTCGGCGATGGAGATGTCCACGGCCGCCCGGATGGGGCTGCCGGTGAAGTTCTTCGTCTTCGACGACGGCGCCTACCACTACATGCAGATGCTCCAGGAGCCGCTCTACCGCCGCACCACCGCGACCGAGATCGCGCGGATCGACTACGCGGCGTTCGCCGCCGCGGTCGGCGTCGGCTACAACCAGATCGCCACCAACGCCGACGTCGTCCCCGGCATCCAGCGTGCGTTCGGGCTGGCCGGGCCGACCCTAACCCACGTCCTCGTGAGCTACGACGGCCGCGAGATCCGCTGGCTGAACGCCCTCCGCGCCAAGTACATCGGCGACATGCCCAACCGCGAGAAGGTCCGCCTGGCCGCCCGCGTCGGCGTCCGGGCCGTCACCCCTCGCGACGACAACGACTGACCGCGCGGATCGACCGGCTCGCGGAAGGTCGGCCGGGCCCCGACGGTTGCTCTTCCGCGAAGTCCGGCTTCCTCGTAAGATCCGCCCGGTCGGGCCAGGGGACGAACGGGCCTCGTCGCGGTCCGAGGCAGGGAGACGGTTGTCTCGTGAACATGGACGTCTGCAACGAAACGACGACCGAGGCCGGGGAGTCCTTCCCCGCGCCCCCGTCGGTGCGATGGTCCCAGGTCTGGCGCCGCCGCCTGGACAACGACCGGGGCGAGCTCGTCCGGTTCTGGCCGGTCGTCCAGAACATGGTCGTCCAGGAGCTTCGGGTCCGCTATCAGCGGTCGTTCATGGGCTTCCTCTGGACGCTCATCAACCCGCTCCTGATGATGGCGGTCCTCTCGGTCGTCTTCTCGAACCTGATGCCGGCCCCCCCGCCGGGGAGCGGCAGCTACAGCCTCTACCTCCTGGCCGGGATGGTCCCCTGGACCTTCATGGCCGGGTCGATCGGCGAGTCGGCCGTCTGCATCATCATGAACGAGGTGTTGATCCGGAAGATCTACATCCCCAAGCTGGTCTTCCCGCTGGTCCGGGTGCTGATCAACCTGGTGACGAGCGTCCTCTCGCTGGTCGCGCTCTTCCTGATCATGGTGCCCCTGGGCGCGCGGCCGTCGATCTCGATGATCTTCCTGCCGGTGGCGATCGCGCTCTACTTCGCCTTCACGCTCGGGCTGAGCCTGCTGGTGGCGACGGCCAACACCTTCTTCCGCGACTGCGGCCATCTGGTCGGCGTCTTCATCCAGGCCTGGTACTTCGCCACCCCGATCATCTACCGCGCGGGCGACTTCAAGGAGTCGCTCCAGTGGCGGTTCTGGCTCAACCCGGCCTTCTATTTCATCGAGATTTTCCACGACATCCTGTGCGACGGGGCCTGGCCGCAGCTCAGCCTGGTGCTGACCGCCGCCGCCCTGGCGACCGCCAGTCTGGGGATCGGCTATGCCACGTTCAAGTCCAACGAAGACAAGATGGTTTTCCGACTCTGAGGGCCGGAGCCGGGGTCTTCGGAAGGATCGGATCAAAGCCGTGGACCCCCTGATCGAGCTCCGAGGCGTCTCCCTCAAGTTCGTCAACTACTCCGACAAGACCTACACCCTCAAGCGCGCCTTCCTGGAGCTGCTCCTGCGCCGCGAGCGCCAGGTCCCCAACTCCGAGTTCTGGGCGCTGCGCGACATCGACCTGCGCATCCGTCGCGGCGAGCGGATCGGCGTCGTCGGCTCCAACGGCGCGGGCAAGAGCACCCTGCTGCGCCTGCTGGCGAAGATCTACCCCCCCACCAGCGGCCTCCTCGAAGTCCGGGGGATGGTCGCCCCGCTCATCGAGATGGGGGCGGGCTTCAACCCCGAGCTCTCCGGCTTCGACAACATCCTGCTCAACGGAGCCATGCTCGGATTCTCGCGCAAGCAGATGCTGGCGAAGGTCGACGGCATCCACGAGTTCACCGGCCTCCGCGAGTTCGCCGACCTCCCGCTCAAGTATTACTCCAGCGGCATGTACGCCCGCCTGGCGTTCGGGGTGGCCACCGAGATCGACCCCGAGATCCTGCTGGTCGACGAGTCCCTGGGCGTCGGCGACGCCACGTTCCGCGAGAAGGCCAAGGAACGCATCCGGGGCGTCATGGAACGCTCCCACGCGGTCATCCTGGTCTCCCACGAGCTGAGCACCCTGCGCGAGCTCTGCGACCGCGGCCTCTGGATGCACAAGGGCCGACTCGTCGGCGACGGACCGATCGACGAGATCCTCGACGCCTACCTCGAATCCGTGAGCGCCCCCGAGCCCGCCGCCGCCGCCCCGGCCGCCGAGGTCAGCGGCTGACCGCGATCGACCGCCGGAACCGTTGCAGGCTGAACGCCAGGAACCCCGCGCCGACCAGCGTGACGACCAGGAAGTCCGGCCAGACCGCCCCGATCCCCGCCCCCCGGTAGATGATCGACTGCGAGAAGGCGACGAAGTGCCGCGACGGGAGGAGATACGTGATCCGCTGGAGCGCCTCCGGCTGGCTCTCGACCGGCGTCGAGCCCCCCGAGAGGAGTTGCAGCACGATCAGGATCAGGATGATCAAAAGCGCGAACTGGGCCATCGTCCGGGCGACGGTCCCCAGGAACACCCCCAGCGCCGTGGCGAAGAACAGGTAGAGGATCACCCCCCCCAGGAACAGCCACGGCGACCCCGCGATCGGCACCTGGAGCACCCCCCGGATCACGATCAGCAGGGACGCCCACACCGCCGCGAGGATCACCAGCGCGTTCGACCAGATCTTGGCCGCGGCGATCTCGAAGGCGGTCAGCGGCATCACCAGCAGGTGTTCGATCGTCCCGTGCTCGCGCTCCCGGATCAGCGCCGCGCCCGTCAGCACCGTGGTCAGGAGCGTCACCTGATTGATCATGGCGACGATGCTGTTGAACCACGAGGTGTCGCCGTTGGGGTTGAACGCCTTGCGGACGACGAGTCGCGAGGGGTAGCGGAAATTCGGGTCGGATCGGGACAGGAACTCGGCCACCTGGCCGGAGATGATGTTCTGGATGTAGGACGCGCCGATGCTCGCCTGGAGCATGGCCGTCGCGTCGACGACGACCAGCACCTCGGCCTGCCGACCCGCCCTCAGGTCCTGCTCATACCGGGGCGGGATCTCGACCACGAACATCAACCGGCCCGAGTCCATCGCCTCGTCCACCTCGTCCGAGCGGATCAGGACGGGCTTCTGGAATCGGGGCGGGTAGAACGCCTGGAACAGCTTGCGAGAGAGCGCCGAGCCGTCCTCGTCGACGAACCCGATCGAGGCGTTGTAGACCTCCGACGAGGTCCCCCGCGCCTGCGTGTAGATCGACGCCGTGAAGGCGTAGATCACGAACAGGACGAGCACCTTGTCGCTGCGAAGGCTCCGCAGCTCCTTGACGCCGAGCCAGAAGATGTTGGCGAGCGATTCCACGTTGCGGCCTGACCTGGGTTAATGGGCTTCGATCTCGACCCTCGCCGGTTCGGCCGGACGACCTTTCGAGGGACCTGTTCCGCTTCGACGGCCTACTCCTCCTGGGGGCGCAGCGCGGCGAGGGCGACCAGCATCAGGACCGGGACGAAGGCCGCCAGCACCAGGGCGTCGTACAGGAGCAGCCTCGGGCCCAGGCCCTTCGTGAAGGCCCCGACGCTGGCGTGCATGTAGTACGTGGTCGGCCAGACCGAGCCGATGACCCGCGCCGATCCCACGAGCGTGGAGACCGGCTGGAGCATCCCCGAGAACTGGACGGTCGGGACCATCGTGACGATCGTCGTGACGAACACGGCGGCGACCTGCGATCGCGTGATCCCCGAGATCACCAGCCCCAGCGCCGTCGTCGCCGTGACGTACAGGAGCGAGCAGAGCATGAGCGCGGCGGCGCTCCCCTTGATCGGCACGCCGAAGAGGAGGACCGCCACCGCGGACAGCAGGACGAAATTGATCATCCCGATCGCGATGTACGGGAGCTGCTTGCCGATCAGGAAGTCGAGCCGGGAGGTCGGCGAGACGTAGAAGTTGACGATCGAGCCCAGCTCCTTCTCGCGCGCCACGCTCACCGCCATGAGGATCGCCGGGATCAGGATCAGGAGCATCGGCGGCACGCTCGGCGCCATGGCGTAGATGCTCTCGAAGGTCGGATTGTAGCGGTAACGCCCCTGCACGCTCGACGTGGCGGCGAACGTCTCGCCGGCGAACTCGGTGCGATAGACCTCCTCCATGTGGGTCAGGTGGGTGGCCTCGGCGTACTGCTTGATGGTCTCGGCGCGAAAGGGGCTGGAGCCGTCGATGATGGCGCGGGCCTCGGCTTCCTGGCCTCGCTTCAGGTTGCGGCCGAAGTTGGGCATGACCTCCAGAACCAGGGAGAGGTCGTTGGACCTCAGCCGTTCGTCGCCCGAGTCGGGGGACTGGACGGGGGGGAGCCGGAGGAAGGACCGCGACGCGCCGAAGGCCTCGTCAAGGCCCCGGCTCGCGGGGGTCTGATCGTCGTCGAGCAGCGCGTAGCGGACGTCCTCCACGTCGGTCGTGATGCCGTAGCCGAAGATCACCATCAGGAGCATCGAGCCGACGAACGCGAACGCCAGGCGGACCGGGTCGCGGAGGATCTCCAGGGTCTCGCGACGGCTGTACGCGAGGAGCCGTCGCGGGCTGAGGTAGGCGTTCCCGGTCGCGTGAGCGGCGCTCGCATCGCCCGCGACGGCCGAGGCGAGCGCCGCGCGCGCTTCCTCGTCCTGGCCCGATCCGGCGCCCTCGCCGATGGCCATTTCCATGTAGGTGATGAACGCCGACTCCAGGTCGGGGGCGTCGACGGCCTCGATCAGCTTCACCGGGGCGTCGCACGCCAGCACCTTCCCCGCGTGCATCAGCGAGATCCGGTCGCACCGGAGCGCCTCGCTCATGAAGTGGGTCGTGATGAAGATCGTGATCGACTCCCGCCGCGAAAGATCGATCAGCAGCTCCCAGAAGCCGTCGCGCGCGATCGGGTCGACGCCCGAGGTCGGCTCGTCCAGGATCAGGATCTCGGGTTCGTGGATCACGGCCACGGCCAGCGAGAGCCGCTGGCGAAGCCCCAGCGGCAGCTCCTCCGACGAGTGGTGGAGGTAGGGCCGGAGGCCGAAGCGTTCGACCAGGCCGTCGATCCGTCCGGGGACCTCGCCGGGGGGGAGGTGGAACAGCCTCGCGTGCAGCCAGAGGTTCTGCGAGACGGTCAGTTCGCCGTAAAGCGAGAACGCCTGCGACATGTAGCCGACGCGCCTGCGGACCTCCAGGCTCCCCGCGTCGACCGGCTCGCCGAACAGAAAGGCCTCGCCGGACGTCGCCGGCAGGAGGCCGGTCAGCATCTTCATCGTGGTCGACTTGCCGCAGCCGTTCGAGCCGAGGAAGCCGAAGATCTCCCCCTTCGGGATCGTGAAGGTGACGGCGTCCACGGCCGTGAAGTCGCCGAACTTCTTCGTGAGCCCCTTCGCCACGATGGCCGGCGGCCCCTCGACCTCGACCCGCGGCGGAATCGTCAGCCGCTTCCGGTCGCCGCGCACCGACTCGGGGAGCAACTCGACGAACGCCTCCTCGAGATCCTCGGTCCCGGTGCGCTCCAGGATCTGGGCGACGGTCCCCGTCGCCAGGATCCGGCCGGCGTCCATCGCGATCAGCCAGTCGAACTGCTGGGCCTCGTCCATGTAGGCCGTCGAGACCAGCACGCTCATCGTCGGGCGCGACTCGCGGATGGCGTCGATCAGGCTCCAGAACTGGCGGCGCGAGAGCGGGTCCACCCCCGTCGTGGGCTCGTCGAGGATCAGCAAGTCGGGATCGTGGATCAGCGAGGCGCAGAGGCTCACCTTCTGCTTCATCCCCCCGGAGAGCTTGCCCGCGGGGCGGTCGGGGAACGGCCCCAGCCCCGTCGCCTGGAGCAACGCGGGGATCCGCGCCCGACGCTCCGCCGACGACAGGCCGAACAGCCTGGCGAAGAAGTCGATGTTCTCGTAGACGCTCAGCTCGGGATAGAGATTCTTGCCGAGCCCCTGCGGCATGTAAGCGATCCGGGTGCAGACGTCGCGACGATGCCCGACGTCCGCCATGTCGCCGCCGAGCACGACGATCCGCCCCCCCTGGATCCGCTTCGAACCGGCCACCAGGCCCATGAGCGTCGACTTGCCGACGCCGTCCGGCCCGATCAGCCCGATCATGCAGCCCGACGGGAACTCGACCGTCACGCCGTCGAGCGCCCGCGTCGAACGATCGTAGGCGTGGACGACCGAGTCGACCGTCGCGACGGGTGCCTCCCCGATTGCCATCAGCGGTCCCCTCCTCCGGGGCTAGTCAGGCTAGATCGAGGGTTTCGGTTCCGAGGTCGGAGCCGGTGCCGATGCCGGCGCCGGTTCCGGAGCCGACGGCTTCGCCTCGGGTCCGCCCTCCTTGGGGGCGTCGACCGGCTTCGGCGGTTCGACCGGGGTCGGTTCCGTCTTGGGCTTCGGGGCCGGCTCGGGCGCGGTTTTCGCCTTGGCCGCCTCGTCCGCCACGACCTGCGGGAAGCGGCGGTCGAGGTTCGCCGGCCAGGGGGTCGCGGGGTCGAGCTTGACGTAGCCGACGCCTCGGACGCCCGTCTTGATCTTCTCGATGTAGGGGAGGATCAGCTCCTCCGGGACCTTGAGCTTCACGCGGAACATCAGCTTGTCGCGCTCGGTTCGGGTCTCCACCTGCTTGGGGGTGAACTGGGCCTCCGGGGAGACGAAGGTGACGTTGGCCCGCGCCGAGTAGTCCGGGTAGGCGTCGAGCCTGATCCGCGCCTCGGCCCCGATCTCGATCCGCGCAGCCTCGTCCGAGGGGAGGAAGATCTCCATGTAGACGTCGTCGAGGTTGACGAGGGTCAAGACCTTGCCCCCCGCCCCGAGGACTTCGCGCTCTTGCGCCAGTCGATAGAGGACGCGGCCGTTGACGGGGGAGAGGAGCGTGGAATCGGCGAGCTTGGCGCGAACGTCCTGGAGATCGGCCGTGGCGGCCTCGATCGTCCGCATGTTCACCTGCAGCTTGGCCTTCACCGAGTCGACCGCGGCGACGCTGATGTCGCGCTTGGTCTGCGACTTCTCCATCTCCTCGCGTGAAACGACGCGACGGCTGAAAAGCTCCCGGTTGCGGGCGAACTCCTGGTTCTGATAGCGGACGATGGCCTCCCGCTCCACGATTTCGGCCTTGATCTGGTTCTCGTTCTCCTGGGCCTCGGCGATCTTGGCCTTGCCGCTCGCCAGCTTGGCCTCCAGCTCGTCCGTGTCCATCTGGGCGAGGACCTGGCCCTTGCGGACCAGGTCGCCCTCCTCGGCGAAGATCCGGACGACGCGACCGGGGTACTTGGCCGACACGTCCACCTGGACCGATTCGACGCGGCCGTTCCCCGAGACGATGCCCGCCGGCAGCTTCTTCCGGAGCTGCGCCTGGTAGGCGTACCAGGCCGCCGTCCCGACCGCGACCAGGGCCGCCACGATCAGCGTTCGAACCAGCATCCTACGCATGAGCGACCTTCATCCCGTCTGTCGGCAGGCCGACGTCGATTCGACGTCCCACGGCGAGTGGACCCGACCACCCGCCACGCCCGACGTCCGGACGAGTCGACCTTGAATTGTGCAACCGCGCCTTGAAAATCGCAACCGCCCCGCCGCCCGTCCCGGAGGCGCGCCGAAGGCTGTCGACGTCCCACCCAGGGCCGATCCGAGGGAGTTCTCGCTAATCGGCGGATCGGTCGTAATGTCAAGGAAGGGAGGCGTGCGCGCACGCCGCCGACGCTCCTTGGCAATTCGCCGTTTCGTGACCGCCCGAGAGTCCGCCCTCGGGCGCGGCACTCCCCGACCATTGAAAATCCGCCGAACGAACCCAATCTACTCCACCGTACTCCCCGTTTCCAAAACTCGGCCCGGAATTTCGGCCCGTCGAGAATCGAGGCGCGATCAAACCCAATCGATCCTGGGTCGACGTGCGGACCCGCCGGGGAGACGGCGTCCACGCGATCGCCCCGAAACGCGCGACGAGAGACCCGAATCCGCCGAACGAAGCCAATCGACCAAATCCCGAAAGCCTCTTGCCACAAACAGTTTCCGCCGAATAATGGGCCGATTCCGACTTGCAATCGAACCCATTCCGTCGTCGACGGCCGTCGACGACGGGGGCGGGAATCGTCGCAAAACCGGACCGGACGCAGGGAGGAGGCCCGCCGACGAAAACGACCGAACGAACCCAATCGCCGGCCCCCGCGAGGGCCTGGTAACCGGGACTCCACGAGTCCCGACAGGAGGCGCCGCACCGAAAACGAACCCAATCGAAGCCAGACGTCGGGATCGCGGGGGAGCCGGGGGGCGATTCCGGCTTCTCGACCTGACATTGACCGCGACCGGGCCGCCGGGCATGATCCGCCTTCCGGGACCGGCGAGTCCGCCCCGGTGCAACGGTCGCCGGCTTGCCGCCCGAATAGAGCCGCCGCAGGGGTCGAGGGAGTGACCCGACATGTCGATCGCCCATCTCGTTCTGACGGCTTCCACGCTCTTGGGATGGTCGGACATCACGATCCAGGCCGCTCGCGGAGATCGCGGGCTCACCGCGTTCCAGCAGAGCGTCGCCGGGATTGACCGGCCCAGCCCTCGTACGCTGGAAACCCTCCGCCGCTATGACCTTGAGAAACGCTACCGGAAGGACGTCGAGCACACGCTCCTCAGCCTGGAGAAGCTCGCCCGCGCCCAGCCCAGCGCCGAGATCGTCTACGCCCTGGCCGAGCTCTCCTGGCTCGACGGCTGCAAGAACGACCGCTGGCGCAAGGCCGTGGCCGTGGGACGCTACCAGGACGCCGTCGCCTACGCGTACGACTACCTGTTCGACCCCGAACTGGCCGGCGGCCGGGCCCCCGCCGACCCCCGCTACCGGCTCGCCTGCGAGATCTACAACGCGGGCCTCGAACGGATCATCCGGGCCGCCCAGTCCAAGAACCCGATCGACCCTCAGGGCAAGATCAAGCTGAAGGCCGGCGACCGCGAGCAGGAGTTGCAGGTCTCGCTCCGAGACTCCCCCTGGAAGGCCGCGGACATCCACAAACTCCTGCCCACCAGCGACTACGAGGTCGGCGGCCTGGCGACCAGCCGGAACCAGTACGGCATCGGCGTCCCCTTGATCGCGGTCCGCGAGAGCGACCCGAAGCAGGCCGACCGCCCGGCGAACGAGCAGTTCTATCCGGCCGAGATGGCCTTCCCCTTGACGGCGTTCCTCGTCCCCGACTCGCGACTCCGCGAGCCCGGCGAGGCCGTCGATCAGGTCCGCCAGTGCACCCTCCAGCTCGTCGACCCGATCCAGTACCAGGTCGTCGGCGAGCCCGGAAACCAGATCGCGCTGGAGATCGACCTGACCACCCCGCTGGCCTACATGTGGTCCAACACCGACCTGGAACGCTTCCGCTGGTCGGGCTTGATTCGTCCCGAGCAACTCCTGGAGCGGGCCAACCTCCTGATGATCCGCCCCTATGAGCCGGGCAAGATCCCGGTCGTCATGGTCCACGGCCTCATCAGCAGCCCGCTCGCCTGGATCCCCATGCTGAACGAGCTTCAGCGCGACCCGGACATCCGGGACCGCTACCAGTTCTTCCTCTACATGTACCCCACCGGCGTCCCCCTGCCGATCGCCGCGGCCAATCTCCGCGACGCCCTGGCGCAAGCCAAGGCGACCTACGACCCCGACGGCCGCGACCCGGCCTTCGACCGCATGGTCCTCCTCGGACACTCGATGGGCGGGCTGCTCAGCCACTGCATGGTCGTCTCCAGCGGCGAACAACTCTGGCAGCTCAACTCCGACCAGACCTTCGACGACATCCTCGGGCCGCCCGACGTCCTCGCCCAGCTCCGCAAGCTCCTCTTCTTCGAGCCCCTGCCGTTCGTCAAACGGGTCGTCTTCCTGGCCACTCCCCACCGGGGCTCGGACCTCTCGCGGAGCGTGATCGGCCGGGTCAGCACGAACCTGATCTCGGACCCGGACTACATCCACAAGCTCCTCAGCCAGCTTGTGAAGGACAACCCGGACGCCTTCAACCGCCGCTTCCGACGGTTCCCATCCAGCATCGAGACCCTGGCGACCGACTCCCCCATCCTGATGGCGATCCTCGACATGCAGCCGGCCGCCGGCGTCGTCTTCCACTCCATCATCGGCTCGATCCGGCCCGACGACCGCCGCCAGACCACCGACGGCGTCGTCCCCTATCGCAGCTCCCACCTGGAAGGGGCGGCCTCCGAGAAGATCGTCCGGTCCGACCACGGCGTCCAGAAAGACGCCCTGGCGATCCGCGAGGTCCGGCGGATTCTTCAGGAGCACCTGGGCCTCGCGGACCCCGCCGACTCCCGCGACCCGGCCGAACCGCCGGCCGTCGCCTCCCCGGCCTCGGCCGCGGACGCCCTCTCGGATCTCCCCGCCCTGCCCCGCTGACGCCGCGCCTCAAGAATCCCCCCTCCCCGTCGAACCTCTTTCCGGGAAAACGACGGGCGGGGGCGGAACCGACTGGACAAATCGTCAGGCGGACCGCATAGTCCCCTCCGTGTCATCTGTTCTTGCGAACACCACTCACGAGGGGAAAGCATGAAGACGACGCTGCGGATGCTCTCGGGGACGCTCCTGGGGCTGGCTGCCATGGCGGGGACGATCGAGGCGCAGGAGGCCGCGAAGCCGACCGCCGAGCATCGCGAAATGGCCAAGGAGGTCGGCGTGTGGGACGCCGAAGTCAAGGTCTGGACCCAGGGGCCCGACGGCCCCCCCGAGACCTCGAAGGGCGTGGAGGAGATCACGCTGATGCCCGGCGGCCTCTGGATCCTCAGCAAGTTCGAGGGCGAGATGGCGGGCCACTCCTTCACCGGGCGGGGCATCAGCGGATACGACCCGGACAAGAAGAAATTCATCGACGTCTGGGTCGACTCGACGGACCCTCACATGATGATCCTGGAGGGGGATTACGACCAGGCCGCGAAGACCCTCACGAGCTTCGGCAAGTCGACAGACCCCCGCACCGGCAAACCCTACGACGTGAAGACCGTGACCGTCCTCAAGGGGGACGACGAGCGGGAATTCACGTTCCTCCTGAAGAACGACGAGACCCAGGGGGAGTATCTCAAGATCCTCCAGATGACCTATCGTCGCAGGGCCAAATGACCGCGACCCCCGCGAGGCAGGGGGCGGGGGCGGATCGGCGGGCGATTGACCCGCCCCGCCCTTCTGATAAAGTAGAGGCCGGGCCTCGGGCGTCGATCAGACGCGGGGGTCGTTCCGCGCAGACGCGCGTCCGAGCCTTCCGCGCTTGCGGAGTCGGACTCGCCCCGTGGTTCGCCCAGGGCTCGCCCCCTCCCGTCCCTTCAGCGAGACCTCCATCGAAGGTCGGGCCCGAAGGGTGACCGGACGCCGGCTCGACCGGACGGAAGTCGTCGCGAATCAGACCTGGAAAGGCCGGCCGGCGTGTACGGACAGATGACTGGAGGCCTGATCGGGCTGATCCTGGGAGTCCTTGGCGCCTGGGCCGCCTTCTACGTTTCGGCCCGGCACCGGGCGACGACCGCCCGAGGGCTCGTCGAACAGATCCTCAGCAACGCCCACCGCGAAGCCGAGACCATCCGGATGCAGGCGGACCTCGCCTCCAAGGAGGACGCGCTCCGCCACCGCCACGCCCTGGAAGCGGAGATGGAGGAGACCCGGCGCGACCTCCGCGAGCAGGAACGCCGGCTGGAAAAGCGTGGAGACCTGCTGGACCAGCGGCTCGACCTCCTCAACGACAAGGAACGGCAGCTCGAAGACGTCCGCCGCCGCCAGGCCGATCAGGAATCCGAGATCCAGGAGCGTCGGCTCGCCACGGATCGGCTCGAAGCCCGACGCCTGGAGGAATTGCAACGGATCGGCGGCCTCGCGCCCGAGGAGGCCCGTCAGCTGCTGCTGGCCCGGGTCGAGGAAGACCTGCGGGGCGAAGCGGGCGAACGGATCCTCCGGCACGAGGCCAAGGTGCGGGAGACCTCCAGGGAGCGTGCGGTCGAGATCCTGGCCGTGGCCATCCAGCGCTTCGCGGCGTCCCACACCGCCGAGATCACCGTCAGCACCGTCGACATCCCCAACGACGAGATGAAGGGCCGGATCATCGGCCGCGAGGGCCGCAACATCCGGGCCTTCGAAAAGGCGACCGGCGTCGACGTGATCGTGGACGACACCCCCGGCGTCGTGATCGTCACCGGCTTCGACAACGTCCGCCGGGAGGTCGCCAAGCTCGCCCTGGAACGGCTCATCCAGGACGGCCGCATCCACCCCTCCCGCATCGAGGAGATCGTCAAGGACACCCACGACGAGATGGACGAGCACATTCGCAAGGTCGGCCGCGACGCCGCCCGCGAGGTGGACGTCGTGGGCCTCCACGACAAGATCCTGGACTACCTGGGCAAGCTCAAGTTCCGCACCAGCTACTCGCAGAACGTCCTGCGGCACTCGATCGAGGTGGCCTTCCTCGCCGGCATGATGGCCGAGGAGATCGGCCTCGACGGCGCCCTCGGCCGCCGCTGCGGCCTCCTGCACGACCTCGGCAAGGCGGCCGATCACGAGATGGAAGGGGGCCACCCCGCCGTGGGCGCCGAGCTTCTCAGGCGCTACGGCGAGGGCAAGGAGGTCACCCATGCCGCCCTCGGCCACCACGACGACCTCCGCGTCGACGCCCCCTACACCGTGCTCGTCGCCGCCGCCGACGCCGTCAGCGCCAGCCGGCCCGGAGCCCGCCGGGAGACGCTGGAGAAGTACGTCCGCCGCCTGGAGGAGCTGGAATCGCTCGCCCTGGGATTCCCCGGCGTCGAGCAGGCCTACGCCATCCAGGCCGGCCGCGAAGTCCGCGTCATGGTCGACAGCCGACAGGTCGACGACCCCTCCGCCGCGACCCTCTGCCGCGAGATCGCCAAGGCCATCCAGTCCCAGTTGACCTACCCCGGCGAGGTCAAGGTCACCGTCCTCCGCGAGACCCGAAACGTCGAATACGCCCGCTGAACGCCCCCCCGACAGGCTCGGGGCCGCCCTCGTCCGGCTCTCGGCGCCAGTCGCCGAACTGCTTGACCCGGACGGGCGGACCGTCCGGGAACTCGGCCGTGATGGAGAGCTTCCCCCCCATCGCCTCGACGTACCGCCGGAGGGTCGAGACGTACACGTCGGCCCGCCGTCGGTCGGCCCGCCGTCGGAGCCTGGCCTCCTGTTGGACGGACCTCGTCATCGCTCGGTTCCGCGCCTGCACGACGCTTCCCGGCCGGGCCTCGTCATGCGATGATCGACGGTTCGAGATCCCGACGCGCGACGGATCGTCCGACAGGTCAAGGCATCCAAAGAGCAACATCCGAAACCGACTCCAGAGGCCTCGTCTTCATCGATCGAGAAGGTTCCCATGGCGACCGATCCGGCACGCAAGTCCCCCCTGAAGATCCTGTTCATCGGCGACGTCGTCGGGGCCCCGGGTCGCAAGATCGTCGCGCAGTTGCTCCCCAGGCTGATCCCGCGATGGGGGATCGGACTGGTGGTCTGCAACGCCGAGAACTCGGCGGGGGGCTCGGGGCTCACCCTGCGCTGCTTCGAGGAGTTGACCGAGGCGGGGGCCGACGTCCTGACGATGGGGGACCACGTCTACCGCAAGGATGAGATCCATCAGGTCTTCGACCGATCGGACCGGGTCCTCAAGCCCGCCAATCTGCCCCCCGAGGCCCCCGGCCCGGACCTCGCGATCGTCGAGGCCCGCGACGGCACGACGGTGGCCGTCTTCTCGTTGCTGGGGCGGACCTTCATGAAGCCCGTCGACTGTCCCTTCCGCGCCGCCGACCGGCTCCTGGACCAGATCGGCCCCGGCGTCCGGGTCGTCTTCGTCGACTTCCACGCCGAGGCCACCAGCGACAAGCAACTCCTGGGTCGCTACCTCGACGGCCGCGTCTCGGCCGTCCTGGGCACCCACACCCACGTCGCCACGGCGGACGAGCAGGTCCTCCCCGGCGGCACGGCCTTCCAGAGCGACGTCGGCATGAGTGGGCCTCACGACGGGATTTTGGGCCGACGTTACGACCGAGTCCTGGCCGCGACGCTCTCCTCCGTCCCGACCCATTTCGACGTGGCCACCGGCGACCCTCGGCTGAACGGCGCCCTGATCTCGATCGACCCCGAGAGCGGCCGCGCCCTGGCGATCCAGCGCGTGAGCATCAATCAGGACGAGGCGCGGCGGATCCTCACCGGCGCGGCCGACCAACTCGCCGACCCTTCCGGCTCGGGACCGATAGGGCCTCGCGGCTGAATCAGGCTCCCAGGCCGCGTCGGCCGGCGAGCCCTCGAAGCCGCGAGAGCCCTCGGGCGATCCCGTCGTCGAACGCCCGTTCGTCGTCGAATCGACGGCCTTCGAGATACCGCCAGCGAATCCAGCGCTCGGCGATGAGCACGTCGGCCAGCTCCTCGAACGCGACGGCCGCCTCAAGCTCCGCCGCTCCCACGGGCCGAATCCGCCGATACTCCGCGAGCCCCTCGGCGCGCAACGCCTCGCCCTCGCCGCCGGGGAGCCACTCCCCCCAGAGCCGGGCCAGGTCGGCCGCGACGGACTCCACGTCCATCGCCCCGTAATCGACGAGGCCGGTCAGGGCGTCGCCGACGAAGAGGAAGTGCTCCGGACGGGCGTCGCGGAGGCAAGGCTGCAACGGGAGCGCGGCCCGACTCGCCTTCCACGTCGACGCCAAAACCACCGGCGCGACACGACGCGCCAGCTCCAGCCAGGTGGACGCAGGCCCCGCAAGCGAGTCGTCCGATCGCGCTTCCAGGGCCCTTGCGATCGCTTCGAAGCCCCCCCGCGCCAGGCGGTCCAGCTCGTCCCGACGGACGGCCAGGCCGGGACTCTCGCCGTGACGGGCGTCGACCCGCGCGATCCGTACATGGACTTCCGCCAGCGCCCCGAAGGCGGCGCGGACCCTGGCGGCGGTAGGGAGCGATCCGGCGACGGCGGCGCCGGGAAGCCAGGGGACCACCTCCCAGCAACAGCCCCTCAGCGAGACCGCCGTCTCCCCGAGGAGCATGTGGATCGGCCGGGGGACGAACGGGAGATCGGCGAGCAGGCGAAGCCAGGCGTGGATCCTCTCGACGCGATCGAGCCCGGTCGTCGGCGGCCAGGCGCGGGCCAGGCGGTCGCCGTTCGTCGATCGGTAACGCCAGAGGAGCGAGCCGCTGAGGCCGCCGGCGGCGCTCAGCGCAGTGGGCGATTCGAGGGGGCGTTCGGAGGGAGGATAGCGGTCGAACAGGTCGACGAGTCCGAGGGGGGTCACTCGACCGGCCCCATCCCGGCAGGCTCCTCGATCCGCGCCGGGACCCCGCCGAACTCGCGGAAGCTCCGCTCCTGGAGATCGCGGAGGGCCTGATCGAACCGCTCGCAGACGCGCGCGAGAACGTCTTTATCGGCGGCCTGGGACGGGTGGAAGTCGGAGAGGTCGAGCGGCTCGCCGAACATGACGCGAGAGCGCGACGGCGACCAGAGCGCCGGGCCGATGTCGATCGTCGCCGGCGTCCCCGAGATGAACGCGGGGACGACCGGAACCCCCGACCGGACCGCGATGAACGCCGCCCCCGCCCTCATCGGCCCGAGCCTTCGGCCCGACTCGGGCGTGATCCGACCTTCAGGGAAGATCGGCAGGACCTTCCCCTCCGCCAACGTCCGCAGGGCGGCGCGGGTCGCCTGGATGTCCCGGCCGTCGCGATTCACCGGGATGCATTCCGTCAGGAGGCAGAACGAATGGACGATCGGTAGATCGTACATTTCCTTGGCGATCATGAATCCCAGGACCCGACGGCATCGCGATTGCAGAAGGAGATGGTCGATGCAGCAGGTATGGTTGGCGATCAGGATGGCCGCCCCGCGTTCGGGGAGCGGGGCCCAGCCGTTGGATCGCAGGCGGTGCAAGGATCGGGTGTAGAAGCGGGTCAGCCACCAGATGGGCAGGAGGCTCGGCACGATCTCACCCGGCCTCGAGACGCGAGGCGACGGACGTCGGCCGGGGCTCAACAAGGCGGGAATCAGGAGGAGTACGATGGTCAGACCGATCGGGACCCAGACGCTCATGACGGCACAGCCGGTTGGATAAACGTGACAAGGGACGTTCCATATTATGGACGTCCCTCATCGGACCATCTTCCAGGGGCCTGGGTCAAGAGCCGGACGAGGGCGAAGCCGGCCGGTGACGAGGGGTATGCAGATCAGGCGGCCTGCCGACGACCGTGACGCCGGAGGGTCAGCCCCCCGCCAAGCCCGGCCAGGATCCAGACGGCCACGGTGGAGGGCTCCGGAACGGCCGAGGCCAGGACCTGGGCGCCGTCGATGCCGAACCCCGTCATGGAGTCGCAGAACCCACAGCCGCACTGGGCCGCCAGGAGGCCGGTCTTGAGCAGCTCCGCCCCGACCGTCTCCGAGCTGGCGCCGTTGCTCAGGGTCTTCATCAGCGATACGGCCGCGGGGCTGAACTTGGTGTTAGGGTCGGTCAGCAGATTCCAGTTGGCGACCGCCGCGTCGATGTAGTCGCCGGTCTGGTCGGGATGGTCGCCGACGCCGAAGGCGTGCATCAGCTCGTGCGCCACGTTGTGGGCTACGGCCCAGGAGAGCTGGTCGGCGTTGCTGGCGTAGTTGAGCTTGTCGATGAAGCTGAAGCCGTCGTCGCCGACGCTGGTGATGCCGATCGCGTCGGGGTTGGCGCTGTACGAGGCCCCCGAGACGACGCTCATCATGTGCGAGGCGGGAACGCCCGGGTCGCTCGTCAGCTTGACGTCGATCCCGCTGAGCTGGAACGTCCGCTCCACCTTGCTGAGAACGTCGTTCGCGAAGCCCGCCTGCTGGTCCGCCGTGGGCGTGCCGCCGAACGCCGCGATCGCGGCCGGGCTCTGATACCACGGCTTCGGGTCGCCCACGGTCAGCGAGGAGGCCTCGGCGTAGGGCTGGCCCCCCAGGTTGATGAACGCGTCAGCCGTGGAGGTCGTGGCCCCGAAGGTCGGCTGTCGGGTGTACGTGAGGGCGGCCGGCGTGGCGTTGATCGTCGAGGAGACCGCGGCGGCCGAGATCACCGGCTTGTCCACGTTCGGGATCGCGGGGGCGGCGACCGGAATCAAAGCCGCGGAGACGGGGACGGGCGCGGCGACCGGTGCCGCGACGGGGGGGCTTGTCGGGCGATAGTAAAAGCTCGCCGGCAGATTCGTGATCGCGTTGGCGGAGGTCGGCGGGGCGTAGATGTTGCCCGCGGTACTCAACTGATTGGCATACCAGGCGGTCAACGTGGCTTGAGAATCGAACCAGGACAACGGCGCAGCCGCAGCCGAGCAGGACAGGGCCACCCATGCCGCGATCCCACCTGTCAGCGTCCTGATTCCATTCATGCGAACCTCCCTGTTCAGCCTTCAAGCCGTCATCCATGAACGGCTCGACCGATCTGTTTGCTATCAGCCATTCGCCGCTGGCCTTATCGCCGACCCCGGGTGCTTTGATGGCCGTTCCGGCGGAAGCCTCGCACCGACGTCCTCGTCGTGCCGTTCCGCAGGACATTCCTCTCTTCTAGCAACGAGCGGGCCGAAACGCCGGGAGACGAGCTGATTTTCGGCCAAACCCAAGAACCAGCTTTCCGAACGAGTCCGGAAACTCCTTTCGTCAAGCTGTTTACGTCCATCGACGCTCACGGTCAAAACTCAAAATCATCCGCGATCCCGATCTGAGCCTGGCCTAGCCTCACAGGGAGGTTTTTACAATCGGCCATGTAATTGAAACAATCGACACGCGGCCGACAATCCGCACGACCGTCGTCATCGACGGCCCTAGAGACGGCTCAGCCGATCGCGACGAGTCGTGGATTTCGCCCGTTCGAGAGGACTCGACACGGACCGTCGGGGAAGGCCGACACGTCGAGATTCGCAGGCTCTCGCATGGGGGGATGCGATCGAGCCCCAGGGCAGGATGGTGGGAAGGGAGGAAGAGGTCGACGCGACCGACGTCGCGCCGGAATTCCGCCAGATATGGCTAAGGGGCGGTGGGGGGGGCGGCGCGTCCGTTCTACCGGGGGGTCACGCCGCCGGTCACGGCTTCAGGCCGCCGACCTGGATTCCTGGACCAGCCCGCGGGCGAGGTCCGCGACGGACTTCATGTCGGCCACGACGTCGAGATCGATGCTCACGCCGTGGCGATCCTCGATCAGCATGACGACCCGCACCACGTCGAGCGAGTCGAGCGCCAGGTCTTCGAGGAGGAGGGTGTCGGCGGTGATCACCTTGGACCGCGCCTTCTCGGAGACCGATCGGATCAGGTCCGACACGGTCGCCATCGCCCCCTCGAATGTGTTCGCGGCTGCCAGCGATTGGATCACGAGAGACCTCCTGCCCACAAGGGCGACCGTCGAAACACCTGCGACTCCATCGAGAAACGCATCGCTGGTTATCGGAACCGCCGAGGCCCGATCTTGAAGCCAACTCGGCGAGCCCGACGGGCGGTCGGGATCCCGAGGAGGCGCCGCCGGGGAGGCTGAGGCGTCGGTCGCAACCCGATGCAACCCTTGAAAAAGAGACTTCTTTCGAAAGGTCGGTAGGTCGTTGAAGGGCCTCCGAGGGCTCACTAGAATGGACCCGGCTTAAGGCGAATCGAGGCCGTCACGCACTCGTGGCGAGCGGGCGCCGCAAGGTTCCGGCCACGTCGATGATCGACGTCCTCGACCGCCACCCCCCCAACGTAGGAGTGAGATCACGATGAAGATGGGATTGAAGGTTCTTCTTTCGGCCTCGACGTTCGGTCTCTGCCTCGCGATCACCGGCTGCAACACCGAAGAGGTCCCGCCCGTCGTCACGCCGCCGGCCACCCCGCCCGCCGCCACCGCGCCGGCCGAGACCCCCAAGGTCGACGTGCCGCCGGTCGTCGAAGCTCCCCCGGCGGAGACGCCGAAGGTCGAGGAGCCGAAGGTCGAGGAGCCCAAGGTCGAAGCTCCCCCGGCGGAAGCGCCGAAGGTCGAGGAGCCGAAGGCCGAAGAGCCCAAGACCCCCTGAGCTTGGGCGTCGGACTCGGTCCGCGAAGAATCAAAACCGTTCGGGGGTCGTTCCGACCCCCGAATTCCATCTCAAGGCCCGACCCGGGCGGGGGCCTCGCGAATCTCAGCTGGTGGCCTCGCCGCAGGCCAGAGCAGGATTCTCGAGCCTGCCGAGCCCCTCGATCTCGATCCGCACCACGTCGCCCGATCTCAGGGCGAATTCGTCGGGCGGGATGATTCCGGTCCCGGTCAGCAGGATCACCCCCTCGGGGAATGATTGATCCCGACCGAGCCAGGCGATCAGGTCTTCGTATCGTCGAGCCATCCGTGACGTCGAGGTCTTCCCCTCGAACGCGATCTCGCCCGACCGTCGGATCTCCAGGCGGATTTCCAGGTCGCTCGGATCGGCGATCGACGCCGCCAGGATGATCGCCGGTCCCAGGGCGCAGCAGCCGTCATAGACTTTCGCCTGGGGCAGATAGAGCGGGTTCTCCCCCTCGATGTCCCGCGAGCTGACGTCGTTCCCGATCGTGAAGCCGACCAGTTCGAGCTTCGGCGACAGGACGAGCGCCAGCTCGGGCTCGGGGACGGTCCAGCGGGCGTCGCGACGGATGCGGATCGGTTCCCCAGGCCCGACGACCCGATGGGGCGTCGCCTTGAAAAACAACTCCGGCCGCTCGGCGCGGTAGACCAGATCGTAGAACGTCGCGGCCTGGCGCGATTCCTCCTCGCGGGCCGTTTTGCTCCGTTCATAGGTCACGCCCGCCCCCCAGACCTCCTGACGGTCCATCGGCGGGAGCAGCCGGATCGAGTCGAGCTTCAAGCGGTCGACGGCCCGGTCGGCCAGCCCTGCGACCGTGGCGGCCGGGTCGACGCCGTGGAGGATTTCCGATAAACGGGAGGGCCCGGCCCCGAGCGGGGCCACCTCTCCGGCTTGCAACAGGCCCACTCGGGGCGTCGGATCGGCGTCGGTCGCGAATTTGACGAGATGCATGGCTCGGGTCCCTCGGACGGGAGAGGCGGCAAGGGGATCGGCTTGCGGACGACGCCGCCATCATACGATCATCGGGGACGGGAAATCAGCAAGCCGGCGGGCCGAGGCGACGGGACGTCGGGGATCGAATCGGTCGAGGGAGCGAGACGACGATGGCGGAACGGGTCTACGTGGTGGGGCATGGCGCGATCACCTGCCTGGGCAAGGACATGGACGCCACCTGGCGGGCGCTGATCGCCGGCGAGTCGGGGATTCGTCGGCACGCCTCGCTCGATCGCGGGCAGTATCTCCAGGACGTCGCCGGCCTGGTCGAGGACCTGGGGCCGGCCTCGCGAACCGAGGACCGGGAGTTCGCGAGGCTCTCGGCCCGGTTCCTGTCGCTGGCGATGACGGCGGCCCGCGCGGCCTGGGCCGACGCCGGGATGCCGGGAGTCGAGGACCGCATCGACCGCGAGCGGGTCGCGGTGGCCGTCGGCTCGGCGTTCGGCGGGATGGATTTCCTCGAAGCCCAGCAGGCCCGGATGCGGAAGCGGACCGACCTGTCGGTGAGCCCGTTCCTGGTCCCCGGCCTGCTGATCAATCAGGCGGGCGGGCAGATCTCCCAGCAGTTGAAGCTGTATGGGCCGGGCGTCGCGCCGGCGAACGCCTGCGCGTCGGGCGCCCACGCGATCATCCTGGGCGCGATGATGCTCAAGGCGGGCGACGCCGACCTGGCCCTCTGCGGCGCGGCGGAAAGCGCGTTCACGCCGGCGATCGTCAACGGCTTCTCGACCATGAAGGCCCTGTTCAGCCCCAAACCGGGCGACCGCGCCGAGGCGGACCCCTCCCAGGCCAGCCGACCCTTCAGCCGGGACCGCGCGGGGTTCGTCATGTCGGAGGGGGCGGGGATGGTCGTCCTCGCCACGAGGCGGGCCCTGGATCGGCTGGGATTGACCCCGCAGGCCGAACTCGCGGGCTACGCCGTCAACTCCGACGGCTTCCACATGGCGACCCCCAGCCCCGACCGCATCCGACGTTGCCTCACGCTCGGGCTGGAGAAGGCCGAGGTCGCGCCCGGGGAGGTCGACTACTACAACGCCCACGGCACCAGCACCACGATCAATGATCAGGTCGAGACAGGCGTCTTGAAGGAGGTCTTCGGCGACCACGCGCGACGGCTGCCGGTCAGCTCGATCAAGGGGGCGATCGGCCACACCCTCGGCGCGGCTTCAGCCGTGGAGGCCGCCGTCTGCCTCCGCGCCCTCCGCGATCAGATCGTCCCGCCCACGGCCAACCACCTGCCCGACCCGGAGCTTGACCTCGACTACGTCCCGAACCAGGCTCGGGCGGTGCGCCTGGACACGGTGATGAGCGCCTCGTTCGGATTCGGGGGGACCAACAACGTCCTGGTGCTCCGCCGCCCTCGCGACTGAGCGACGGCCCCAGGATTTTGGCGTTGCCAGCGAGGGCGAGGCGTGACAAACTCCGGCGCTGCCCGGTCGGCTCGGGACGTCACGGCGACGTCGCGCGGCGGCCCTGCGCGGCCAAGGACGAGGTGACGTCGATGGATCGACGCGGAGTCAAGATCCGAAAGAGGTTCCTGCGAGGGGCGCTGCCGGTCGTCCGGCTGCTCCCCCTCCCCACGGCGGCCCGGATCGTCTCGGGGATCGGGCGTTTCGAGCATCGGTGGAACAAGGGCCTGCGAGTCCGGTTCGACGAGGCCGTCGAGCGCGGGGGGCGAGTGCTGGGCTGCGATTGGGACGTCCCCGCCGTGAGCAACCGACTCGCGGGGAATCACATCCTCTGGCGGTCCCGCGACCTGCTCGTCGACGTGGCGTCCGACTCCCGCGCCCTGGCCATGTTCGACGTCGAGGGCCGCGAGCATCTGGACGCCGCCCGGGCGCTCGGCAAGGGCTGCATCGTCCTGACCAGCCACTTCGGCGCGCACATGCTGCCGGCCCACTGGCTCTATCGCAACGATTATCCGCTCCGCCTGTACATGGAGCGGCCGCGAAGCCTGTCGCGGTTCATGGCCTCGCGATTCGAACGCGAGGGCCGCTCAGCCAGGACAAGCTGTTCATCTCCCGCAAGAGCGGCCCGACCGACTCCGCCAGCAGCATCCTGCGGGCGGCCCGCGTGCTCAAGTCGGGCCTGATGCTCTTCCTCGCCGGGGACGTCCGCTGGAGCGGCCAGCTCACGGCCGAGGCCCGGTTCATGGACCGCCCCTACCGCTTCTCGACGACCTGGATCAGCCTGGGGGCGATGACCCAGGCGCCGATCGTCGTGGTCTTCTGCCGGATGGGGGAAGACTCCCGCTACCACATCGAATTCCGTCCCCATTTCGTCCTGCCGCGCGACGCCCAGGACGAATACCAGGCGGGCGCCCACGTGCAGGGCTTCCTGGAACTCCTTCAGGAACAGATCCGGCGTCACCCGGCGGACAGCAACGAGTATCTCTTCTGGGATGGGGAGGAGGCCGCGGCCTGACGCCTGCGGACGAACCCACGGCCGCTCGGGCGTGTCCGATCGGCGAGGACCCGGTCCAGGCCGCCGCGAGTGCAGGCGAGCTTGACAGGCCCTCGCCCGCCGGTAGAGTACCCTCGAACCCGTCCCGACCGCCCCTTTGAAGCCGATTCGATCCAAGATGACACGACCCATCCATCTCAGCGCGGCGACCGCCCGGACCAGCGCCCCCTCGATCAGCAGCCTGATCAAGCTCGCGCTGGAGCGTCCGCAGATCGTGTCCCTGGCGGCGGGATTCGTCGACCAGCAGTCGCTCCCGGTCGAGACCACGGCCCTCGCCGCGGCCCAGATTTTGGGAGACGCGCCGGCGGGGCGTGCCGCGCTGCAATACGGAACGACGATTGGCGACGAGGCCCTGCGGGCGATCCTGATCGAACGGCTGGAGGTCCAGCACGGGGTCCCCCCCGGCAGTTACCGGCGGGCCGTGGATCGGACGATCCTGACCACCGGGTCCGCCCAGCTCATCTACCTCGTCGGCGAGGCGCTCCTCGACCCCGGCGACGTCGTGATCGTCGAGGCGCCGACCTACTTCGTCTTCCTCGGCCCCCTGGAGACCCGAGGGGCCCGCGCGATCCGCACGCCCATCGACGGCCAGGGGCTCCGGATCGACGCCCTGGAAGCGACCTTCGAGCGGCTCCGCGCCGAGGGCTCGCTCGACAAGGTCAAACTCGTCTACACGATCCCCGAGCACTCGAACCCCACGGGGATCAGCCTGGCCGCCGAGCGTCGCAAGCCGCTGGTGGACCTGGTCCGGCGCTGGTCGGACGAGGCGGGCCACCGCATCTATCTCCTGGAGGACTCCGCCTACCACGGACTCTCCTACGACTCGAAGGAGGCCGACAGCCTCTGGAGCCTCGACTCCGAGGGGGAGACGGTGATCCTGGCCCGGACCTTCAGCAAGACGTACAGCCCGGGGATGAAGCTGGGCTACGGCGTGCTCCCCGGCGGCCTGGTGGATCCCGTCCTCACGCTCAAGGGGAACCACGATTTCGGGACTTCGAACTTCATCCAGAAGCTGATCCGTCTGGTCCTCGCCAACGGCGAGTACGACCGCCAGGTCGAGCGGTTGAAGGGCGTCTACGCCCGGAAGCGGGACGTCTTCCTGGAGGCCCTGGAACGCCACTTCGAGCCGATTCGCGACCGCGTGAGCTGGACGCGGCCCCACGGCGGGCTCTACGTCTGGATGACGCTGCCGGAGTCGGTCGATACCGGATTCGACGGGCCGCTGTTCCGACGCTGCCTCGAGCAAGACGTGATCTACGTGCCCGGGGAGTTCGCCTTCGCCCCGGAACCGTCCGCGCCGCCTCGCAACCACCTGAGGCTGACTTACGGCGTCCCCGACGAGGCCGCGCTGGCGGAAGGCGCCCGGCGGCTCGCCGAGGCCGTCCGCGAGACGCTCGATTCGCCCGAAGGGCCGGCCTGAGCGACGGACGGAGGCTCGCCCGAATCGGCCCCCGCCCGGATGCGGAGGCCGTCGGAAGACGCGAGCCGTGGAGCAGAACGAGCCCATCCCCAGGGGGCATGGACGCTGAACCGGGAGGTCTCGACTTGGGTATCCTTCAACGCTACGTCTGGGGAGAGGTCTTCCGCGCCTTCGCCATGGCGCTGATCACGATGACGGGCATCTTCGTCCTCTTCATGGTCGCCGCCGAGGCCATGAACAGCCACATGCTCTCCCCGCGAGACATCCTCCACCTGGTCCCCTTCATCATCCCGAGCACCCTCCCCTACACCACGCCGGTCTCGCTGCTGTTCGCGGTGACCGTGGTCTACGGGCGGATCGCCGGCGACAACGAGATCATCGCGGTCAAGACCGCGGGCCTCAGCGTCATGACCGTGATCTGGCCCACTATCCTGCTCGGCGCCGTGGTCAGCGTCAGCCTCTGGCAGCTCAGCCGGACCTGGATCCCCGCCAGCGCCCACCAGGCCAAGATGGTCCTCTTCCGCGACCTGGAAGATGTCGTCTACAAGTTCCTCAAGCGCGACAAGCAGTTCTCGCTGCCGGGGAGCCCGTTCTTCATCAAGGTCCTCGACGTGGAGGACCGGGTGCTGATCCAGCCCACCTTCAAGCAGAAGAAGCCGCTGCCGGACGGCGGCTACACCTACACGGGGACCATCCAGGCCAAGACGGCCCGGCTCCGGTTCGACCTGGATCGCAAGGTCGTCGTCGTCTACCTGGAGGGGGCGGAGGCGCAGAACCACGGCGGCGCCCAGGAGGTGACGCTCCTCCCCGAGAGCGGCCACACCTTCGAGATCCCGTTCCCCGAGAAGAAGGGGGAGTTCGCGGTGAAGTCGATCCAGGAGCACACCAACGCCGAGCTGAACGAGGAGTTGGCGAACGCCCGCGAGCACCTCGCGAACGACCGCAGACGCGAGGCGATCGGCGTCGGCCTGCTGTTCGCCGCCGGCAAGATGGGCGACGTCAAGTGGGGGGACGTCCACGAGGTCTTCGCCAAAAACCTCCACTGGAAGAAGAAGTGCGACGAGCTGGAGACCGAGAAGCAGCTCCGCACGTCGATGGCCTTCGGCAGCCTCCTGTTCGTCGTCCTGGGCGCGCCGATCGGGATCCGGTTCGCCAAGCGGGACTTCCTAAGCGCCTTCATGACCTGCTTCCTGCCGATCATCGGCCTCTATTACCCGCTGATGCTCCTGGGCATCAACATGGGGAAGGAGGGGACGATGGCCCCGTACAAGGCGCTCTGGATCAGCAACCTCGTCCTGGCGCTCCTGGCCGGCTGGGTGTATCCGCGGATCATCAAGTATTGATCGGCTTCCGCCGGGAGGGAGGGACGCGTCGTGCGAATCCTGGATCGACAGCGGTTCTGGGCCTTCGGGAAGGCCTACATCACCTGCTACATCTCGTTCGTCGGCCTCTGGATCGTGCTCGACGCGTTCTCGAACGTCGATGAGTTCACGAAGCGGACCGTCGGCTTCGGCCAGCTGATGTCGGCGATGGGCCGGTACTACCTGATCCGTCAGGCCGAGTACTTCGACAAGCTCGGCGGCGTCATCAGCATGATGGCGGCGATCTTCACGGTCACCTGGATGCAGCGCGCCAACGAGCAGATCGCGATGCTCGCGGCGGGGATCAGCACGAACCGGATCATCCGGCCGGTGGTCGTCTGCTCGATCCTCGTGAGCTTCCTGTCCATCGCCAATCAGGAGCTGATCATCCCCCGTTACGCCGAGGAGTTGCAGAAGTCGCACGCCGACGACGGCACCAGCACGATCGCCGTGCTGTCGACGCCCTACGACTCGCGCGGGCTGATGCTCTCGGGTCGGGAAGCCGACCGCGCGGCGAAGACCATCCTGAAGCGGTTCAATGTGACGGTGCCCGTCCAGGTGTTCGGGTCGATCCGCGAGATCGAGGGCCTCCAGGCGACGTACATCCCGCCGGAGCACCCCACGGCCCCCCTTCGCGGCGGCTGGCTGATCCGCGCCACGAAGATCTCGCCGCCGGTCCCCGAGGAGGATCTCAAGAACCCCGATTCCCCGGTCGTGATGGTTCAGGACCTGAACGGCTTCCCGCCGCCGGTCGGCGACGCGTCGAAGCTCGAAGGCGACGTCGTCTTCGTCCGGACCACCCTCTCGTTCGAGGCGATGACGCGGAAGACGAGCTGGTATCAGTACGGCTCGATGCTCGACCTCGTGCGCGGGCTCGTCGACCCGTCGACCGACCGGACCGACCGCAACTACATCGAGATGGCGATCCACTCCCGCGCCATGCGGCCGTTCCTCGCGCTGACGCTCATGTTCATGAGCCTGCCGCTGGTGCTCGGCGGCTACGGCCGAAACATGTTCATCAACCTGGGATTCGCCCTGGGCAACGCGGCCCTCTTCTACGGGTGCGGGATCTTCTGCCAGTACCTCGGCGGCGAGGCCGTGATCTCCCCGGCTCTCTCCGCCTGGCTCCCCCTGTTCGTCTTCGGCGTGGTGGCGACGCATCGCTGGGGGCAGATCCGGACCTGAGTCGCGGCCTTCAACTCCGCGACATGTTCCAGACCAACCAGAGGCTCAGGGCCAGGCCGAGGCCGTAGCCGACCTGGGCCAGCGAGGTCGCTCCGCCGCGGTAGATCAACGACGAGGCGACGAGGAGCCCCGAGATCACGATGCCGACCGCCAGGGTGTTGCTGGCCCGGGTGAGCTGCCTCACCAGCCGCTCGAAGCCCTGGAGGTCGAACTTCACGTTCAGCTCACCCCGCTTGATCGACTCCAGCGAATGGCTGAGCAGGTCGGGCAGCAGGGTGGCGATCCGCTGGAGGTCCTCGGCGGTCCCGGCCGCCTGATCGAACAGCCGCCTTGGGCTGTAACGACGGACCGCGAGCTTGCGGAGGATCGGCTCCAGCTGGCGGGCGATGTCGAACTTGGGGTCGAGGGCCCGTCCGGTGCTCTCGATCGTCACGAGGGAACGGATCAGCAAGACGAGGTCGGGGGGGATCTGGAGGTGATGGCGGCGGATCATCCCGACCAACTCGCCCAGCAGCACCCCCAGGTCGATCGACGCGAGCGTCAGGTCGCAATAGGTCTGGACCAGCTCCCCGACGTCGCGGCGGAGCTCCTTGGGATCGACCTCCTCGCCGCGCACGTCCAGGTCCTCCAGCGCCTTCAGGACCCGATCGACGTCCTGCCCGAGCAGGCCGATCAGGAGATCGGCGATCCGCTCGCGAGTCCGCAGGTCGAGCTGGCCGAACATGCCGTAGTCGAGCGGGGCGACCACCCCGCCGGGGAGCACGCGGAGGTTGCCCGGGTGCGGATCGGCGTGGAAGAACCCGAACTGGAAGATCTGCTTGATGAGGATCCTGGCGCCCGTCACGGCGACCTGCGCCGGGTCGAGCCCCATCGCGCGGAGGCCCTCGACGTCGTCGACGCGGACGCCCGCGATGAACTCCATCGCCAGCACGCGAGGGGTGGAAAGCTCATCGACGGCGAACGGGACGTGGGCGGTGCGGTCGGCGGCGAACTGGGTCTGGCAGCGGCGGAGCGTGCGCAGCTCGACGCTGAAATCGAGCTCGCGCTTGATCGTCCGCTCGAACTCCCGAACGAGCGACATCGGCCGGTACACCGCCAGGTTCGGCAGGTGGCGTTCGGCGAGCTGGGCCAGATTCTTGAGGATGTCGAGATCGGCCGCGACGACCTTGTGGAGATCGGGCCGTCGGATCTTCAAAGCGACGACCCGGCCGTCGTGGAGGACCGCCCGATGGACCTGCGAGATCGACGCCGAGGCGATCGGCGTGGGGTCGATGGAGGCGAGGCAGGCGTCGAGCGGCCTGCCGTATTCCTCGACGAGGATCGCCTCCGCCTGGGCGAACGGGAACGGGCGGACGTCGTCGCGGAGCGCGGAAAGCTCGGTGGTGTAGTTCTCCGGCAGGAGGTCGGGCCGGGTGCTCAGGAGCTGGCCGAGCTTCACGAACGTGGGGCCGAGATCCTCGCAGATGAGCCGGAGCCGTCGAGGACGGTCATGGAGCGCCACCTCCTCGCCCAGGGCGACCCGCTCCAACGGCTTGACGATGCTCTCCAGGCGGAGCGCCGCGACGACGTCCTGATAGCCGTAGCGGATCAGCGTGGTGAGGATCTGCCGATACCGGGGGAGGTCCCGGAGATGTCCGACCGTCTCTCGAATCAAAGGGTCACCCGAAGTCCGAAGGGGCCGTCCGCCGACGGCGAGAAGGACGGAACGCGTCTCGGGCGCCCCGCGAACCGTCCGCCTTGCGGTTTTCTCACAAATTGATTAAACTCTCGCTTATTGGTCGAAACGCTGACGTCGACCTAGTCCTCTTTGGGGATCTTTCGCATGCCGATCCAAGAACAGGCCGGAATTCAGGTCATCGAATCCGTCGACGACTTCGCCGAAGCGCGCGTGGAGGCGATCGGGTTCATCTTCCACGGTACAATCCCGGTCGTCAAAGGAAAGGGCTCGGCCGCGTCCAACCTGCTCCACTTCGCCCGATGCCCCCGGCTTGAGAAGATCAACGAAGAGCAGACCAAGATCTGGTTTCGCAGCGTCCGCGTGGCGCACAAGCACCTCGACGAGACCGTCGGCGCCAAGCGCTGGAAGTGGTGCAAGTACTGCGAGAAGGAAATCACCCAGCGGGTTCTCGACGAGGTCTGAGCCGCCGCGGCCGGTCGCGGTCGTCCCGCCGAAGTCTCGATGGGCGGGAGACCTGCGTCCGAACGTCCCCTGAAGGGTCGCGCCGTACTCGCTCCGCCCCCGTCTCCGTCTCCGCCCGCCTTTCGCGCCCCGCTCACTTGGACGGGGTTACGTCCTGCAAGAGGCGCTCGAACGCGGAATCGCCCCGGAGGAAGTCGAAATCGGCTTCTGCGGCGATCATGCGCCGCATCTCCGGCTTCAGGCGAAGCGCGGTCGCCAGCGCTTCCAACGCCTTCGCGGTATTGGCGGCCAGGCTCCAGTAGCAGGCCAGGTTGTAGTGGATGAGCGAGTTTTCCGGCTCTTGCCGCGAGGCTCGTTCCAGGGCGTCCACGGCCTCTGCCAAACGGTTCGTCCGCTTGTAGCACCAGCCCTGGGCCAGGGCGACCGCCACATCCTCGGGGCGTAGCGACGCGGCCGTCTCCAGGCACGCCAGCGCTTCGCGGTGCCGGTTCAGGCAGCGCAACGCCTCCCCCTTGAGGAAGTTCGCCTCGAACGTCATCAGGGGCCATTCCGACCGACTCTCCAGCACTCGCAGCGCGTAGGTCGGCATCTCCAGCATGAGATAGCCTTCGGCCTCGTCGAGTTGCCGGCGGATCTGGGATGGGGTGCTGGTACTCATCGTTTCGACGCTCCGGGCGGGAGGCGCCCCTGCGCGGGAGTCCGCCGCGAGGGACCGCTTCGGCGCGGTGGGGTGCGCCCAGGCCCCGCCTCTCAGTGTATCCTACACCTCTCGACCGGGGAAAAAAATGGGGACGAGCGTCCGCTGCACCACGACCCGGCTTCGGGGCGGCGGCCCGGCCGGACCGGGCGCGGCCTCGGTTCAGATCACCTGGTTGGCCCCGCGATCGCCTCCCTGCCGGGCCAGAGAGGCGTAGCGGGCCAGGTGGGCCCCCTCCTTCTCATTCAGGTCGAGCTCGGTGGCGATGAGGTCGGGGATGGCGAGGCCGTCGGTCGATCGCCGGGCGAGGGCCAGGGCCCGATTCTCGATCCCCTCGCGATTCTGGAGGCCTTCGAGCCAGTGCCTGGGGATGGCGTCGACGCCGTAGTGGGCGCCGGCGATGGCCCCCAGGATGGCGCCCGTGGTGTCGGCGTCGCCGCCCAGGTTGACGATCTCGATGATCGCTTCCTCGAAGGAGTCGGTGGTGAGGAGGACGTAGAGACAGGTGGGGATGCAGGCCGGGGGGAAGCCCATCGTGGGCCGCTTGCAGTCGGGCTCGGCGCCGTGACGGTTGGCCTCTTCGGCCAGGGCCGGCAGGGCCCGCTCGCGAGACGTCTCCAGCAGGGTCTCGGCGTGGGCCAGGGCCTTCGACATCGCCCGTGCGTGCTGATTCAGGGAGATGACCACCTCGGCGTAGCCGTCGGTCGTCATGCGGGCCTCGTCGCGGGCGACGTCCGACGCCAGCCAGAGCAGGAGGCTGGGATCGCGCGCCTCTCCGGCCATCATCCGGCGGACGCCATGGGCCACGGCCAGGGCGCCGCTGAGGCTGCGGACGTCGCGGTGGGTGGTCAGGCTGGCTTCCATGACCGACCTGAAGAGGCCGTCGAGGTCTTCTCCGAAATACATCCCGACCGGGGCGATCCGCATGGCGGCGCCGATCCCCGCCTTGGTCTGCCCGCTCCAACGGGGCGAGCCCCCTTGCTGGAGGTCGAGGAGGACCTGGCGGAAGCTGCGGCCGATCCCCCGGTGGACGCCCAGGAACGGACCCTTGGCGTCGGCCATCGCCAGGTAGATCTCCGCGAGACGCTCCTGGTCGGCCCGTCCACGGTCCAGGAGCACGTCCGCGAGGGCCAGCGACTGCTGGGTGTCGTCCGAGTAGAGGCCCCGCATCCGCCAGCGATACGGCTTCCGCTTCCAGGCCTGGACGCCGTCGACGTAATTCTGGACCCGACCATAATGCGTCTTGATCTGCTGGGCCGTGAGCCCTTCGAGCGGCGCCCCGAGGGCGTCGCCGACGGCCAGGCCCAGAAGGCATCCGCGGGCACGGTCGATTCGAGACGTTTCCGGCATCGTGGCAATGCTCCTCGGGTGCCGACCCGCTTTCCGTGGGCTCGGCGACGTCCCGCGTCGGGACGAACGCAAGATAACCACCTGGACCGACCTAGCCAACCGTTTTCTCGCCCCGAAGACCCCCCGGGCCTCCGCTGCGACGACGCCGTGGCAGTGCCGGCGCGTGCCCCCCGCATCACTTAGGCTCGATCCGGGCGCCGCCGATAATTCCTGGCGAATGCGGCGGTTCTTACCGAGAGGCGCGCGGGAGGCCTAGAGAGAATCGACCGGCCGGTGCGCTGGAGAGCCCCACCCCTCTTCTGTCGCAAGTCCCGTACCTCTCAGAGGCGGTGGGGGGCTCCCTCCGACGACGTCCGCGGCGGCGGAGTCCGCAACCCCAGTTATCGGATCGGCGCCCCTCCCGGAGCATACAACTGCTCGGCGATTCCAGACCCCCCGCGGAAGGCTCGGGCGCAACCGGAGCGATCGTCGCGATCCGGTGCGAGTTGATCTCCGGCCGCGCCCCACCGCCTTACTTCTTCAAGACTCCACTGACGTGGAACTCGGCGATCGAGTTCCCCGGAACGTTGCTGGGGACCACCTCGGTATAGACGTTGGCCTTGCGGCCGTCGGTGAGCACCAGGCGGTAGCAACGGTCATGGCTCAGCGATTGCAGACGCTCGGTCGGCATCTCGAAATAGCCGTAGAGCGTCTTGCGGCCCCCCTTGTGATCGTGGCACGCGAGATAGCCGTCGATCCCCTCCAGGACGACGTCCTCGCCGTCGATCAACGCGCCGCGAATGTGTTCCATCCGTTCCATCGTGAACCTCCCCGGGGCGACCCAGGTCGACCCCGATTGGGCCTTGGCGATGCGTAACAGAACTCGCAGTAGATCGGGCGCGAAGCCGGGTGTTCGGCTCCTGATCGAATGACGCTCCCCAAAGGGCGTCCTGCGTCAGACGTCCTTCACCCCGACTTCGACGCGGGTGGTGCGGCTCCCATCGTAGGTCCAGGCTGCTGAACAAGCAAGAATGGCACATCGGCATATCAGGAGGATCCAGAGTTCTCGGGCCGTCGCACGATTCGAACCATGGATGCCTCGTTTGATTGATGCTTTATTCTGCCTTCCAGAGCCTACTTTGTCAACCGACGCGCCGATGGTGCCGGCCCAAGCCCCATCAGACGTGCGGGAACGTCTCGATCAGAGATTGGGAGCGGAGGATGGCCAGGTCGTCGGGGAAGGAATGGAAGGTCTGGATCGAGAGTCCTCGCGCGATGTTCTCGACCTGGATCGTGCTGATCGGCCTGGGGGCCATGCGGTTGGTGACCGGGAACGCGTGGAACAGACGGCCGCGGCGAGGGTCCAGGATCACCTCCTCACAAAGGTGGCGGAAGACCTCCGGATCGACCCGCTCCACTTCCAGACAGGCCTGATAGACCGCGCGGCCTCCGAGCCGGAGTTCGGTCGTCTGCTCGCGGCGGACGGACGCGTTGAGGAGCAGCCCCTGGATCGGGAGCGTCGTCTCCGGGCCGCCGAGGACCTCCGTGAGCCGCACGACGGAGGAGCCGAAGACGACGACGTGGCCCCCTTCGACGATGCGGACGTCCACTTCCCAAGGACCCGCCGCGATGCGATCGTGCGCGCGGATGGAGAACCACTCGGGATGCAGCGCCCCCTGGAACACCTGGAACGTCCTGTCGGCCACCCGTGCGCCGCCGGATCTCACTCCCATGGAACCACGTCCTCCGTCACGGGCGATCCCGGATCGCCCCGGCGTCATCGATGACGACTCCGCAAAGGTCCGATGACCGGGCGGGGCTACTGAGGGACAGTATAGGTGACCTCGCACTCCCCGGCAAATTCGGCCGCCGTCGCCTCGGTGCTCTTCAACCGACGGCCCGCGCGTGCGCGATCGGATTCGTCCCCGCCTTGGCTTGACCCTCTTTTCGACCGCTCGTACACTGCCTCGCGAAACGCCGGGGGGGTCGACCGCCCGCCGGACCTCATCGCCATGGACCAGGATGGTCAAGGATCATGGGAACGACGATCACCGCCGAGCCGCCCCTCCCGCTCCGCGCCTGGCGCGCCGTCCGTTCGCGAGGGGGCCGCTACGCGTGGCACAAGGTCCTCCGCCGCACGCTGGGGCGGTGGCCTTCGTGGAAACGCCGCCTCCTCTACGCGGATCCTCGCGAATACTGGACCCTGCGGGGCGGCCCCGACTATTTCCGGGAGCAGGAAGGCCAGGTCGCGAGGACGCTCCGGGCGGAGTGGATCGCCGGCCGGATCGCAGCCTATCGGCCGACGTCCATCCTGGAGATCGGCTGCGGGTACGGCAAGCTCCTGACGGCTCTCCGTCAGCGGCTCGACGCGCCGCTCTCCGGTATCGACTTCAGCCCGACCCAGTTGGAAGCCGCCCGCGAGTTCCTGAGCGGCATGGATCAGGTGGAGCTGTTCCAGGGGCGAGGCGACCGCCTGCCGTTCGCCGACGGCTCGTTCGACATGGTGGTGACCTCGGCGGTGATCCTGCACAACCCGCCGGAGACAGCCGACCGGATCCGTCGCGAGGTGATCCGCGTGGCGCGCCGATTCGCGGCGCACAACGAGGAGACGAACCTGAGCTACAACCGGTACGGTTACGACACGGCCGCCTGGTATCGAGCCGAGGGGCTTCGCGTCGCCGAAGTCGGGCCGATCCCGATGGACGCCGACGCCGAGACGTCCCAGTTCTGCGTGGTCCGCCTGGACGGCTGACGCGGTCGCCTCTGTCTCCCTCCCCCGGTGGACCCGCCATGCTCGACCTCGGCTTCGCCCTGCTGCTAACGCTCCTCGCGACCGGACTCGGGGCGCGAATCCTCCAGAAACTCGACCTCTCGCCGGAGCATCCGGTGGATCGCTTCGGCCTGGCTTTCCCGCTGGGCGCGGGAATCGTGGCCCTGGCGGTCCTGCTGCTCGGCCAGTTCCAAGGGCTCAACGTCCTGGCGCTGGCGATCCTGCTGGGGATCGTCGCGGAGATCGGCCTGCTGGCGGGCGTCCGCCTGGCCGGCGCGTTGGCGAAGGTCCCGTTTGGCGGCGGCGGCGCGACCGGCGTCGATCGCCTGATGCGGGTGTTCCTGGTCGCCACGGTGGCGGCGACGGCGATCTCGGCGCTCGCCCCGGTGACGGACGGCGACGCGCTCTGCTACCACCTCCAGGTGCCCAAGGTCTTCCTGATGGAAGGATCGGCCGTCTTCGATCCCGACCTCCATGAGACCGTCTATCCGCTGACGACCGAGATGCTCTACATGATCGCCCTGGCGTTTCGAGGGCCGATCGCCTGCCGGGGGATCCAGTGGATGCTGGGCCTGGCGATGGCCGCGAACATCACGGCGCTCGCGAGGCCGTCGCTGGGGAATCGGGCGTGGTGGGCGGGAGCCGGGGCGTTGCTCGTCCCAGCGGTCACGAACGGCATGGCGGCGCCGCTCAACGACGTCGCGCTGGCGGCGTTCGGCACGGCGGCGATCGCGGCCTGGATGCGGCTCCACGACGCGCCGGGCCGCAAGGCGGCGGTGCTCGCGGGGGTCTTCATCGGGCTGGCGGTCGGCGTCAAGTACCCGGCCCTGGTGCTCGCGGCGATGCTCGGGGCGGGCCTGGCGCTGCGGCCCTGCTTCGACCGCAAGGCGAGTTGGAAGGCCTCGCTCGAATTGACGTTCTGGTTCGCCGCCGCACTGATCGCGGCGGGGGGCGCCTGGTATCTGCGGGCCTACATCCACACGGGGAACCCGGTCCATCCGTTCTTCCGCTCCTGGTTCGGCTCGGGGCTCGACGAGGTCCTCGACCCGATCAAGAGGCCCCTGCCGGTGACGTTGTGGAACCTGCTGACCGCGATCGGGCCGCTGAGCCTGGAGCCGCACCGGTTCGACAGCTTCGCCCACCAGTTCGGGCCGATCTTCCTGCTGTTCCTCCCGGCCTTGCTGCTCGAACGCGCCCCCCGGCGGGTGCTGGGGCTGGTGCTGCTGGGGTACGTCTTCCTGATGCTCTGCATGACTCAGCGCCAGAGCATGCGGTTCCTGCTGATCGCCGTCGGGCCGCTCTCGGTGGGCGTCGCGTGGCTGGCGTCGACCTGGCGAGACCGGCCGACGATCCCGGCACGGGTGCTGACGATCGCGCTGGTCGGCGTGCTCGGCCTGGAGAGCTGCCTGGCGATGGCCCGAGCGGGCCGCGCCGCGGGCTCCGTGCTGGGGAGGGAGACCTCGGTGCAGTTCCTCGCACGGTGCGAGCCGACGTTCCGCGTCGGGCGCTGGATCGGCGAGCACCTGCCGCGGGAGGCTCGGCTGATCGGCCAGGATCATCGGGGGTTCTACATCCCTCGCGAGTACACGATGGAACTGGCCCATCGACGCCGCACCGACCTGGGCGAGAACGGGGAGACCGACGGCGAACTCGTCGAAGCGCTTCGCCGCCAGGGCTACACCCACGTCATGTTCTGCCCTCCCAAGGGGGAGAGCGACGTCGAGTTCGACCCGACCCTCGGCGAGAAGCTCGCCCCCTGGCTCGCCTCGCGACGACCGCTCTACAACGAGGAACTGTCCGACGGCGACGGCCTGGTCCGCAACTACGCGATCTACGAGCTGGACGGAGGAGGCGCGGTCCAATGAGCGCCGACCGCCCCACGTTGCGGCAGTTGCGGGCCGTCGTCCAGAAGGGGCGGCATCGCGAGATCGGCAACTGGCTCGCCCGACTGGTGGCCAGGCCGTCGGCCGTCTACGGGACGTGGGCGGCCGTCCGCGCGGGAGCCTCGGCCCATCAGGTGACGTCGGCGGCCGTCCTGGCCGGGCTGGCTTCCGCGACGGCGATCGGGACCGGCGATCGGTGGGGCTTCGTCGCCGGCGCGGCCCTCGCCCACCTCGCCTTCTGGCTCGACCACGTCGACGGCCAGGTCGCGCGGTGGCGAGGATCGGCGAGCCTCGACGGGGTCTATTATGATTATTTGATGCACCATGTCCTGAACATGGCGACGGGTTTCGCCCTGGGGTTCGGGCTGGCGGCGCGGACCGGCGAGGTCGGCTGGGCGGCGGCCGGGTTCCTGATCGCCCTGGGATGGGCGTTGCTGGGATTGCACAACGATTGCCGCTACAAGGCCTTCATCCAGCGGCTCAAGAGCACCGGCGAGAGCTATCGGGTGGACGGCGGCGCGGGGGGACGGCCGGCGCCCGCGCCCGGTTGGCCGAGGCGGGGCCTGGGCGTCGTCGCCTATCCGGCCTACAAGGCTTGCGAGCCGCACGTCGTCTTGCTGGGCCTGTCGGGCCTAGCCGCGCTCGCCGCGATCGCTCCCGTGATGTGGGAGACGTGCTGGCGGATCGGCGTCGGGGGCATGGCCGCGGCGGCTCCGACGCTCGCGGCGGCGCGGATCCGGCGGTCGATCGAGCGAGGCGCGACGGAGGCCGAATTCCACGCCTGGTTCCGGCCGATCGACGAAGCTTCCCGACATCGCCCCCTGGACGCGACCGCGCCCGACGTTGTATCAACAGGATCGATGCAGCGCGAGAGCGAGGCGGCGTGAGGGTCGCGCCGCCGTCGAACCAAGGCGTGGCGAGTCCTCGACATGACCGAAAGCGTGCTCGGCCCGAAGGACCACTTGCCGGTTTTCCCCACCCGCCGCGACTGGGGCGTGGGAGTGGTCGGCGCGGGCTTCATCGTCCGCGACTGCCACCTACCCGCCTATCGCGAGGCCGGGTTCCCGGCCCTCGCGATCACCTCGCGGACCGAGGCCACGGCGCGCGAGGTCGCCGCGCTTCGCGAGGTCCCGAGCGTCTATTCGACGCTTGAACGGATGCTCGACGACCCTCGGATCGAGGTTGTGGACGTCGCCGTCCCGCCCGCGGAGCAACCCGACGTGATCCGTCGGATCGTCGGCCATCCCCGCAAGGTCCGCGGCATCCTGGCGCAGAAGCCGCTCGCGCTTTCGCTCGCCGAGGCCCGAGAGTTGGTGGAGTCTTGCGAGGCGGCGGGCGTCGTCCTCCAGGTCAACCACAACATGCGGTACGACCACTCCGTCCGCGCCCTCCGGTCCCTGCTGGACCGGAAGGCCCTGGGAGACCCGGTGCTGGCGACGATCGAGATGCGGGCGATCCCCCACTGGATGCCCTGGGCGCGCGACGGCCGGTCGCTCTCGACGTTCATCATGAGCATCCATCACCTGGATACGCTCCGCTACTGGCTGGGCGACCCCCAGCGAGTCCTGGCCAGCACGCGCCCGGACCCGCGCACCAAGTTCCCGCACGCCGACGGCGTCAACCTGGTGATCCTGGAGTACGCCGACGGGGCGCGGGGGGCGTGCTGGGACGACGTCTGGGCGGGCCCCGCGCGCGAAGGCGCCGCCGCCGACCTGGGCGTCCGCTGGAGGTTCGAGGGGACCGAGGGGCTGGCGATGGGGACGATCGGCTGGCCGTCGTGGCCGCGACGCAGCCCGAGCACCCTGGATTACGCCACGATCGGCGACGCCGGCGCGTGGCGACGCCCCCGATGGCCCCAGGCGTGGTTCCCGGACGCCTTCGCCGGGACGATGGCCGGACTCCTCCTCGCCCTGGAGACCGGCGGCGTCCCCGACATTTCGGGACGCGACAATCTGAAGACGATCGCCCTCTGCGAGGCGGTCCTCTCCGCCGCGACGGAGCACCGCGTGGTTTCGTTCGACGAGGCAAGCGCATAATAAAGGGGACGACGGGGCCTTGCGAGCCTCCCTTGAAGAATCGAAAGGACGCTCCGGGTGCAACGACTGGGTCAGCCGACATCCCTGATCGCGGCCCTCCCGCCGATCGAAGCCGGCGCCGGGTTGATCGGCCTCATGATCGCGATGGCCCTGGCCACCCTCGGCGCGTCCGGGTTCGCCCTCCGCCAGCGCGCCCGGCTCCGAAGGCTCACGGCCGCGACCGCGAGCGAGTCCCTGCGGCGCACGCTCGCGGAGAAGGCGGCCCGCGAGACCGAGGCCGTCTATCACTCCCTCGTCGAGACCCTCCCCCAGTCCTTCCTGCGGAAAGACCTGGAAGGGCGGTTCACCTTCGCCAACCAGCGCTTTTTCAACGAACTCGGCCACCCGCGCGACGAGGTCGTCGGGAAGACCGATTACGATTTCTTCCCCAGGCCGCTCGCCGAGAAGTACCGGGCCGACGACCGCTGGGTGGTTGAGACCGGCCGGGTGCTCGACATCGTCGAGCAGCACGTCACCCCTCGGGGCGAGACGCTACACGTCCAGGTCATGAAGACGCCGCTCCACGCGGCCGACGGCGGGCTGATCGGCATCCAGGCGATCTTCTGGGACGTCACGGCGCGGATCCGCGCCGAGGAGCAGCTGCGCGAGAAGAACGTGGAACTGGAAGGGCTGGCCCGATCCGAGCACCAGGCGCACGAGGCGCTCAAGCAGGCGCAGAGCCTCCTCGTCCAGAACGAGAAACTCGCCAGCCTGGGCCAGCTCGTCGCCGGGGTCGCCCACGAGATCAACAATCCGCTCGCCTTCGTCAGCAACAACGTGGCGGTCCTGGAGCGCGACATTCGAGACCTGCTTCGGCTGATCGAGCTCTACCGTCGCGACGACCAGGGGGCGCCCGCGGATCCCGTTCTCACGGAGGAACGCACGGAGATCCTCGAGCGGATCGACCTCGAATACTGCCTCGACAACTTCCCCCGGCTGATCGAGCGGACCCGCGAGGGGCTGAGGCGGATCGAGCGGATCGTCAAGGAGCTTCGGCTGTTCGCCCGCGTCGACGAGGGCGAGTGGAACGAGGTCGACCTGAACCCCGGCATCGAATCTTCCATCAACATGGTGAAGGGCTACGCGCGCAAAAAGGGAGTGCAGATCGTCATGGATCTGGGCGCGATGCCGGCCGTCCGCTGCCGCGCCGCGAGGATCCACCAGGTGATCCTCAACCTGCTCACCAACGCCATCGACGCCTGCGGCGAGAACGGCCTGGTGACCGTCAGGACCGAGACCGAGGCCGACGCCATGGGCGTCCGCGTGGATATCGACGACAACGGCGGCGGGATCCCCCCGGAAGTCCGCGACCGGATCTTCGACCCCTTCTTCACGACCAAGCCGCTGGGCCAGGGGACCGGCCTGGGGCTCTCCATCAGCTACGGGATCATCCAGGAGCACAACGGTCGGATCGAGGTGCAGTCCACGGTCGGCTACGGCTCCTGCTTCTCCGTACATCTCCCGATCGAGCCGTCGCGCTCGCCGTACGGCGGCCCCGCCGCGGAGTCCCACCCAGACGCCGGGGCGGGCCGCCCGGTGGTGGAGGAACGCGTCCCGCATCCCTCCTCGCCCCCGACGCCGACGCCGGCGGACGCGGCGCCGACCCGATCCGCCACCATCACCCCCCGGGGGCCGCAGCCATGAGACTCGGATTGATCAACTCGGCGTGGGTGCAGGCGGGCCGGGGGACGGCCTTCGGCATCCAGAAGACCCGGGAGATCGGCTTCGACTGCATCGACGTCTTCGCCGACCCGCTCGACGTGGACGCCCGCGAACGTCGGCTGATCCGAACCGAATGCGCGCGGGCCGGCCTGCCGATCGTCAGCCTCCCGTGCGTGGCCGTCGGCCTGATCGATTTCAACCCGAGCGTCCAGCGGTTCCACGCGGATCGGGTCCGGGCCTATCTCGACTTCGCGTACGAGTTGGAAGCGCGGAACGTCCTGCTGGTGATCGGCGAATACATCTGGCAGAAAGAAGTGATCCCTCCCGCCGAGCAGTGGTCGACCGGCGTCCGCCGGTTGCAAGAGCTCGGCGACTATGCGGCCGACCTCGGACTGGAGATCGCGCTCGAGCTGGAGCCGTTCGCGATGGCGCTGCTCAACGACGTCGCGAGCATGTCGCGATTCCTCGACGACGTGGACCGCCCGTCGGTGAAGGCGAACATCGACGTCTCCCACCTCGTCCTCTCGGATCAGCCCCCGTCGACGATCGAAGCCCTCCGGGGCCGGGTGGCCCACGTCCACATCTCCGACTGCGACGGCAAGGTCCACGGCGACCTTCCCCCCGGCCGGGGCGTCGTCGACTTTCCCCCGTACCTCAAAGCGATCAAGAAGCTGGGCCTGGACGACGCGACCGTCTCGATCGAGCTCGAATACTCTCCCGATCCCGGCCGGATCGTCGAATGGGTGGAAGAAGCCTATGCGACGACCGCCGCGCTGATGCGCGACGCCGGCCTTCGCCCGTGAGGAATAGGCCCGGCCTGCTGGGCCGCTTCCTGATCCTCGCCGGGCTGTCGCTCCTCGTCTTCTGGCCGGCGGCGGCGACGATCCTCGAAGCCGCGCGGCCGACCACGGGGCTCGACGCGACGGCGACGGGGTCGGCGATCGACCCGGCGGCGACGGAAGCCGTCGCGACCGAGACCGGCGGCCTGGCGCGTCCGGCGAGGCTGGCGGCCGAGACCCTCATCGTGGTCGCGGGGACCGAGGCGCTGGCGCTGCCGATCGGGGTCCTGCTGGCGTTGCTCCTGTTCCGGACGGACGTCTGGGGCCGTCGGTTCCTGCTCGCGGCCCTGGGGTTGGCTCTGTTCGTGCCGCTGCCGCTCCACGCGACGGCCTGGCTGGGGGCCTTCGGCGACGCCGGCCGGATGCAGGCGTTCGGCGTGCGGCCGTTCCTCGTCGGGCGGCTCGGCGTGATCGTCGTCACGGCGATGGCCGCCCTCCCCTGGGTCGTCCTCCTCTCCGGCGTCGGCCTGCGACTCGTCGAGCCTGAGCTGGAGGAATCGGCGCTCCTGGAGATGCCCGCCCGGCGGGTCTGGTGGAAGGTGACGCTGCGTCGAAGCTCGGCCGCGATCGCCGCGGCGGCGCTGGCCGTCGCGGTCCTCGCCGCCGGGGACATGACCGTGACCGACCTGCTGCAAGTCCGCACCTACGCCGAGGAGGCGTACGTCCAGTTCACGCTCGGTCGCGGGCCCGCCGGGGCGGCGGCCGTCGCGGTCCCCCCCCTGCTCCTCCTGGGCGTGGGGATCGCGCTGGTGGGCCGGGCCCTGTCGCGTATCGCGCCGGCGAGGCTCGCGAGCGGGTTCGGGCGCTCCCGAATCTGGCGGCTCGGTCGATGGCGGATTCCCGTGGGCGTGCTGTTGCTCCTGCTGGTCGGGAACCTGATCGCGCTGCCGCTCTACAGCCTCGTATGGCGAGCCGGGAGGGTCGGCGGGCGGGCCACGCTCGGCCAGGCCCCCTCGTGGTCGCCTTCGGGATTCCTCGGCACGCTGGCCTCCGCCGCCGAGGAATGCCGCGAGCCGCTGGAGACCAGCGCCGCGCTGGCGGCGGCCGCCGCGACGTTCGCGGTCGCGCTGGCGTGGGGCCTGTGCTGGCTGGCTCGGGCCTCGCGGGCCTGGCGGGGGGTCGCGCTCCTCGTCGTCGCCCTGACGCTCGCCGCGCCGGGCCCGGTCGCGGGGATGGCCCTGCTCCTGGCCTACCGCGCCGTGGACTGGATCTACGACGCGCCGGCGATCGTCGTGCTGGCGATGGCGGCGCGGACGCTCCCCTATGCGGTGCTGGTCCTCTGGCCGACGTTGCGCGGGCTGCCGGACGAGGTGATGGACGCCGCGGCGGTCGACGGCCTGCCGCCGGCCGCGATCGTCCGCCGGGTGGCGCTGCCGCTCTCGCGGCGGGCCACGGCGGCCGCCTGGGCGACCTCGTTCGTGCTCGGCCTCGGGGAGCTTCCCGCCACGAACCTGATCGCCCCGCCGGGAGTCTCGACGATCAGCGCCCTGATCTGGAGCCTCTTGCACACGGGCGTCGAGAGTCACCTCGCGGGCGTGGCCCTGACGACGCTCGGCGCGATCGCCCTGGCGGGGGGCGTGGCGATGCTCCTGCTTCGGAAGGTCGTGTCGCACCCCTCGCGACGCGTGTAAGATTCATGTCCGCGAAGAGGGAACCCGTGCATCGGTCTCGTGGGGAGGCGGTCGAACATGGCGTTACGGCTCGGTCTCGGCCCCGTGTTCGTCTACGAGTGGCTCCGCACGTCGCGGCGGTGGCAGCTCTACGCCTCGCGTGCGGGCTTCGTCGCGGTCCTCCTCTGCGGCCTCGGGATCCTCTGGGCCTCGCAACCGCGCCGGGTCGACGACGGGCTCTCCATCCGGGAGGTCGCCGCATTCGGCCGGTCTCTCTACGAGACGATCGCGAACACCGAGCTGACGCTGGTGCTGCTCGCGGCGCCGGCGGCGACGGCCGGGGCCGTCTGCCTCGACAAGTCCCGCGGCTCGTTGCTCCAGGTCATGGCCACCGACCTCACCGACGCCGAGATCGTCCTGGGCAAGCTCGGATCGGGTCTGCTCCCGGTGGTCGGGCTGGTCTTCTGCGTGCTGCCGGTGATGATGCTCGCCTCACTCCTGGGGGGTAGCGACCCGGTGGCGCTCGTCGGCTCGTTCGCGGTCATGCTGGGGACGGCCGTCCTGGCCTGCACGCTCGCGTTCGCGATGTCGGTCTGGGGGCGCAAGACGCATGAGGTGTTGAGCGCCACGTATCTGATCCTGATCCTGTGGATCGCCGGGGTGCCGTTTCTGGGCCTGACGGGACGGCTCGCCCTCCATGCGCCGAGCGTCTGGATCGAGTCCGCTTTCGATTTACTCCTCTGGACGAACCCCTACCGACTGGTCGCCCCGGCTTACAACGAGCCGGCCTCCGACCACCTGGCCCGGGTGGGTGCGTACCTCGCCGGCTGCCTGGGGTTGTCCGCCTTAATGGCGGGGGCGACCATCGCTCGCATCCGTCCCGTGACGCTGAGGCAGCAGGGGGAAGCCGCACAACCCGCCCGGCACCGAACCGGCGGGAGTCGCGTTCGCCTGCCGGCGCTCCTGCCGTCGCCGTCGCTCGACGCCAATCCCGTCCTCTGGCGCGAGTGGAGTCGGATGCGTCCCTCGCGCTGGGGACGCGCCATCTGGGTCGTCTACTCCGTGATCGCCGTCGCGGTGACGTGGCTGGCGATCGCGAGCGTGCTGACCGGGGGGGTCGGACGAATGGGCGACGCCGCGATCTTCGCGAATATCTACCTGGTCGGCGTCGGCCTGCTCCTCCTGAGCGTGCGCGCCGCGACGACGCTGTCCGAGGAGCGGGTCCGGGGGAGCCTGGACGTGCTGCTCACGACCCCGATGAGTACGCCGGCCATCCTCGCCGGCAAGTGGTGGGGTACGTTCCGGCTCGTCCCGCTCCTGGCCCTCCTGCCGGGCGTCATTGGTTTCACCGCGTGCCTTGGGAGCAGTCGATGGGGCCACCTGCTCGGACTCCTCGCCTTGATCCTGGCCTACGGGGCGGCCGTGATCAGCGCGGGACTGGCGATCTCGGTCTGGGTCGCCCGCCAGGGCCGGGTGCTCGCGTTGAGCGTCGGGCTCTACGTGGCCGCATGCGTCGGATGGGTCGTCTTCGCGGTGGTGGTATTCCGCGATTCCAACACGACCGGCCCCATGGTCGCGATGGGCTCGCCAATCTATGGCCCGGTCTTCGGGACGATCGGAGTCCTGGGCGACAGGTTCATCGGGCCCAGCGGCATGATGGATGTCCTCCCTTACTGGCTGCTCGCCTGGAATGCGGCTTACTGGACGCTCGCGGTCGTACTGTTCCAGGCGGCCCGGTTCAGCTTCGACGCCTGCCTCGGCCGGGCGACCGGACGGGTCGTCGACGAGCCCGCCGAGGACGGGTTCTGGGCCTTGCTCCCGCGATTCCGTCGACGGGAGGCCGAGACCGGCGAGCCGAGCCTGGCGGGCGCCTCGACGGACCCGGCTCGAGCGACGTAACGACGACGGGCCATTCGGAAGGAGACGTTCGAGCATGTCGTGGAAATGGGGACCGGGGCCGGTGTTCGCCTACGAGTGGCTTCGCGCTTCGCGAAGATGGCAGCTTTACGCTTCTCGTTCGGGCTTCATCGCGGTCCTTATGTTCGGCCTCTTCCTGACCTGGAGTTCGTGGGCGAGTCGCACGGACGGCTATGCAATCTCGGAACTGGCCTCCTTCGGGCACGCGCTCTATGCGGTGATCGCGAACTTCGAGCTGACGCTGGTGCTGCTCGCGGCGCCGGCGGCGACGGCCGGGGCCGTCTGCCTCGACAAGGCGCGGGGCACGCTGCTCCACGTCATGGCCACCGACCTCACCGACGCCGAGATCGTCCTGGGAAAGCTCGGATCGGGTCTGCTCCCGGTGGTCGGGCTGGTCTTCTGCGTGCTGCCGGTGATGATGCTCGCCTCCCTCCTGGGAGGGATCGACCCTCGGCTGCTGCTCACCTCCTTCGTCGTCACCCTGGGGACGGCGGTCCTCGTCTGCACCCTGGCCTTCACGCTTTCGGTGTGGGGCAGCAAGACCCACGAGGTCCTCGGGACGACCTACCTGATCCTGATCGCATGGCTCGCGCTGATTCCATTGCTTACGACGGTTTTCTTGCGCCTGGTCTTCCGGGAGTGGGTCTCCCCGTCCGCGACCGCGTTCCTCGAATCAGCCATGGCCGGGTTGGTCGTATTCAACCCCTACGCCTTGATGTTTCCCGACTATAACGAGCCCATCGAGGGACACTTGATCCGAGTGCTGATCTACCTTGCGGGGTGTTTGGGGCTCAGCCTGGCGATGGTCGGCGCGACGGTCTGGCGGATCCGCCCGATCACGATCCGACGGCGCGCGGAGGGCGTCGCATCGAAGGAGCCGGCGTGGTGGGCGCGACTGCGGTGGCCGAGCCTCCTGCCAACCCCCTCGCTCGACGCGAATCCGGTCCTCTGGCGCGAGTGGAGCCGCAACCGCCCCTCGCGTTGGGGACGTGTCCTGGGGGCGGGCTACGCCTTCTTCGCCGTGGGGCTGGCGTCGGCCTCGATCGTGGAGCTGATCACGAGGGGAAGCACGATGTTCGAGTTCGGCATCCTCGCCGACGTGTACATCGTCGGCGTAGGGCTCCTGCTCCTGAGCGTCCGGGCGGCGACGTCGCTGTCCGAGGAGCGGATTCGGGGGAGTCTGGACGTCCTGCTGTCGACCCCCCTGTCCACGCCGGAGATCCTCGCCGGCAAATGGTGGGGGACCTGTCGACGCTCGCTGATGGTCGTCGCCCTGCCCGTCGCGATCGGCGTGCTGCAATGCTTCCATTCGGGCCGATGGCTCCAGCTCGCCCTGTTCGCGACCTTGCTCTCGACGTACGTAGCGCTCATCACGAGCCTGGGCCTGATGATCGCCGTCGAGGTGCCGCGGCAGGGACGCGCCGCGGGGATCGCCGTGGGGCTGTATGTGGCGTCCTGCTTCGGCTGGCCGATCCTCGCCGCGATGACGATGAGCGGCGGGGACTCGTTCGGGATGATGTTGATGCTGGGCTCGCCCCCCGTGGGGACCGTGATCGCCGGCCTGGATCTGGCCCGAGACAACTCGGACCTGAGCTATCAGATGGCGCTCGCGGGTGGGATGGTCCTTTGCAGCCTGATCCAGGCGATGGCGGCGCTGGCGCTGTTCCAGACGGCCTGCGGCTCGTTCGGCCGGGGCGTGGGGCGCGCGACCGATTCGAGCGAACCGCGGGGCTCGTTGGCGGATTTCCGGGTGTTGATCCCCCGGTTCGGCCGGGAACGCGAGGTCGAGCCGGCCCCCAAGCCGGCTCCCTCCGAGCTCGGCTGAGAACTGCGATCGGGAGACGCCGCCTGTCAGGCGGCGGCGATGGAGCCGGGCTCGGCCAGGCGGGCGACGACGGCGTCGGCGGTGGCCTCGGCGGCGCGGATGCAGTCGGGGATGCCGACCCCGTCGTAGGCGACGCCCGTGAGGAAGAGGTTGGGGTGCCTCGCGGCCTTGCGGCGGATCGTCTCGACGAGTTCCAGGTGGCCCAGGACGTACTGGGGCATGGAGCGGGCGTGGCGGGTGATTTCCAGGAAGATCGGGTCGCCGGTCGCGCCGATGAGTTCGCCGAGTTCCGCCGAGACGATCTGGCGGACGGCGTCGTCGTCGAGGTCGAAGAGTTCCGGCTGCGCCGCCCCGCCGACGAAGACGCGGATCAGGGCCGTCCCCTCGGGCGCGCGGCGCGGGAATTTGACGTTCAGGAAGGATCCGGCGAGGATCCGCCGTTCTTCGATCGCCGGGACGACGAAGCCGAAGCCGTTCATCGGATGCTGGATCCGGTCTCGGCGATAGGCGACGTTGACGATGATCGAGGAGGCGTAAGGGATTCCCCGGAGCTGGAGCGCCAGCGAGGGATCGACGCCGTCGATCATGCGGGCCGTGGCGTGGGCCTCGGTGGTCGCCACGACCGCGTCGGCCTCGATGGGGGGGCCGTCGAGCGGCTCGACGAGCCAGCCGGAGCCGTTCGTCGCGCGGGTGATCCGCCGGACCGCGGCGTTCGTCCTCACGGTTCCGGCGCGGAGCGTCGCCGCGAGCGCCCGGGGGAGGGCTCCCATGCCCTCGGCCAGCGAGACGAACATCCCGAAGCGGGCCCCGGAGGACTCGGTTTCCAGGCGGGCCTCGGCGTCCTTGCGGCGGCGCCAGGCGGCGCGGATGAGGCTGCCGTGCTCCTGCTCCATCGCCAGGAATTGCGGGAGCGTGGCCTTGAGGCTCAGGTTGTTGGGATCGCCGGTGTACATCCCGCCGACGAGCGGCTGGACCAGCCGGTCGAGCGCCTCTCGGCCGAGCCGTCGGCGGACGAAGGCCGCCAGGCTCTCCTCGCCCGGTTTTTCCCGGCGCGGGATCAGGGCTTCGGCCAGCAGCCTGATCTTGCCCCGAAGCGAGAGGATCGGCGAGGCCAGGATGGGCCTCAGCCGATGGGGGGCCATCAGGACGAAGCCCTCGGGCACCGGGGCGAGCTTCCCCTTGCGGACCACGAATGATCGTCGGAGCGCTGGGGCCGCCTCGATGAGCTGGTCTTCCAGGTCCAGGCTCCGGCAGAGGTCGGCCGCCCAGGGCTTGTTGGTGATGAACGAGTCCGGTCCGAGCTCAAGGGTGAAGCCGTCGCGACGTTCCGTGGCGATCACGCCGCCGACCCGGTCCTTCGCCTCCAGGACGACGACCTCGACCGGACGGCGCAGGGCGCTCCCGGACCGCTGGATGCGGTTCGCCGCGGCCAGGCCGGAGAGCCCGCCGCCGATCACCACCACCCGGTCCGAGGATTTCGATCCCGACGTCCGTTCGGTCATCACCGTCATAGAGTCGATCACTCCCGCGTCGCTCGCTCCCGAGAATGCGGCCTTTCGAGCCCCCAGTGTCCTCGATTCGCCACATTTCCGCCAGGGTTTACTTAACAGAGAATTCATGAACCATCTGGACCAGGGCCCGGACATGGTCGACCGGGGTGTGCGGCAGGATGCCGTGTCCCAGGTTGAAGATATGGCCGGGCCGCCCCGCCGCCTGCTTGAGAATCCGACGCGTCTGGCCGGCGATCTCGTCGAGGGGGGCGAACAGCGCGATCGGGTCGAGGTTCCCCTGCACGCCGACCCCGGGGCCGAGCAGGTCCCACGCCCGATCCAGCTCCACCCGCCAGTCCAGCCCGATCACCATCCCGCCCGCGTCGCGCTGGAGTTCCAGGAGCGAGCCGGTGTCGGTCCCGAAATGGAGCGTGGCGACGCCCGGTTCGATCTGGGCGAACAGTCGTTTCATGTGAGGCTGGACGAACCGCCGGTACTCGTCGGGCCCGATCGAGCCGACCCAGCTGTCGAACAGTTGCACGGCCTGGGCCCCGGCGGCGACCTGGGCGTTCAGGTACCGGGCCGTGGAGTCGGTCAGGATCGTCATCAGCGCGTCCCAGGCGGCGGGATGGCGGTACATGAAGGTCTTGGCCTTCACGTAGTGCCGGGAGCCCCCCCCTTCGATCGCGTAGCAGGCCAGCGTGAACGGGGCCCCGGCGAAGCCGATCAGCGGCATGACGGACGGGAGCCCGGCCCGGATCAGCCGGACGGCTTCGTAGACGTACCCGAGCGCCGAGACGTCCGTCAGCGGCTCCATCCGGGCAACGTCGGCCGGTTCGCCGATCGGGTTGTGAATGACCGGCCCCTCCCCCTTGGAGAACTCCAGATCGAATCCCAGCGGTTCGAGGATCAGGAGGATGTCGGCGAACAAGATGGCGGCGTCGACGCCCAGGGTTTCGGCGGCGAAGATCGTCGTCTCAGCCGCCAGCTCCGGGGTCTTGCACAGTTCCAGGAACGACACCTTGGAGCGCAGCGAGCGATACTCGGACATGTACCGGCCTGCCTGGCGCATCAGCCAGACGGGGGTGACGTCGGTGGGCTCGCGTCGGCAGGCCTTCAGGAATCGGCTGTTCCAGAGTACGTCCGGCGTCCGCCGGCCTTGCGTCGAGGAATCGCTCGTCATGGATCTTGTCGTTCCGCTGGGCACCGAGGGGCGAGGGAAGCCTGACCCTTCATCTTAGCCGCCGGCCGCGGAATACAAAACCGTCGTTCGGCGTATCCGGCGCCCGCCCTGCTTATAATCCAACAGGCCGGATCGACGAGCGACGGCCTCAAGTCTCCCACGATTCGAGGAAGCGATCGGTTCCATGAACCATGATTATCGAGACCGAGCCAACTCCCGACCGGTCGAAGGACCGGATTCGGAGAACGGCTCGACGGCGGTCCCTCCCCCCCGGACGGATGAAGACCAGCAACATCCTCGGACTTTGCGTAAGCGTACCCGCAGGCGCGTCGCGTTCCGCGAGCCGACCGAGGACGAGCAGCTCCTGAGTCGACCCACGCCGGCCGACGGCCGGGCCCCCACCCCCCTCATGCCGGAGCTGGGCGCGTTCACGCACGAGGAATCCTGGCGGATCCTGCGGATCCAGGGCGAGTTCGTCCACGGCATCAACGCCCTGGCGGAGGTGGGGGCGGCGGTGAGCGTCTTTGGATCGGCCCGAATCCAGGATTCCAGCCCGCTTTACGAGGACGCGCGACGACTCGGGCGGCTACTTTCCGAGGCCGGTTTCGCCGTGATCACCGGCGGCGGCCCTGGGATCATGGAGGCGGCCAACCGCGGGGCCCAGGAGGTCGGCGGCTACTCCATCGGCTGCAACATCCAGCTCCCCTTCGAGCAGGCGGGGAACCCTTATACCGACCTCTCGATCGACTTCCGCTATTTCTTCGTCCGCAAGACGATGTTCGTCAAATTCTCGGACGGCTTCGTCATCTTCCCGGGGGGTTTCGGGACCCTGGACGAACTTTTCGAGGCTCTCACGCTGGTGCAAACCCGGAAGATCAACCGGTTCCCTATCGTCCTGTACGGGTCGTCGTACTGGAAGGGGCTGATCGACTGGGTGGTGGCGTCTCCGCTGGAACAGAAGACGATCTCGCCCGAGGACATGAATCTGCTGTTCGTCACGGATTCGCTCGATGAGATCCGGGACCATCTCGTACAATGCTACGAGACGCGCTGCTGGGACGCCTGGAAGCAATCCGTCGGCGCCAGCCTCGACGCCGACCCGCCGGGGGCGCCGGCCACCGCCATCGATCCGGCCAAGGCCGACGCCGAGTGAGATGATCGCCGCGAATCGCGAGGAATCCATCGACGATGAGAGACGCCAAGACGCCGGAGGCGCGGTCCGCCGCCGTCGCCGAAGCCGGGTTTCCCGGGCTCGACGCCAGCCTTGAGAGCGGCGGTCCCGCCCAGGCCCTCGACCGACTCGTCGAGGACCTGGAAACCGCCGGCGACTATCGCCTCCTGCTCGACGCCCTCCTGCTCAAGGCCCGGTTCGAGCTGGGCCTGCCGCTGATCCAGGTCGGCCGTTACGCCGAGCTTCCCGAGGCGGATCGGCAACGATTCGAGGAGCGTTACATCCAGGCCCTCCGTCACGTCGGCTCGCGATTCCTGGAGGCGGGCGACGTGCCGACGGCCTGGGCCTACTTCCAGGCCATCGGCGAGCCCGATCCCGTCTCCCAGGCGCTCGAAACCTGCGAGACTCCCGAGGACCCGGACAAGCTGGGACGCCTGATCGACGTCGCCTTCCATCAAGGGGCGAATCCGGCCCGGGGCTTCGAATGGATCCTCCGGCATTACGGGCCGTGCTCCGCGATCACCTCGCTGGAGCAGTTGGGCCCCGCCGACCCGGCCGTGCGGGCGTCATGCATCGGGCGGCTGGTCCGCCATCTCCACGAGCACCTCGCCGAGAACATCCGCGCCGACGTCGTCCGAAGAGGGCAGCCGCAGTCGCCCGACGGCGCCTCCCTCGCCGACCTCATCGCCGGTCGCGACTGGTTGTTCAGCGACGACGCTTACCACACCGACGTCTCGCACCTGTCGACCGTCGTCCGCTGGTCGGTCATGGCGACCGACCCCGAAATCCTCCGGCTGGCGGTCGACCTGACCGAGTACGGCCGTCGGCTCTCGCCCCGGCTCCAGTACGACTCGGCCCCCCCCTTCGAACGCACCTTCGAAGACCACCACGTCTATCTCAAGGCGCTGGTGGGCCGTGACGTCGACCAGGCGGTCGACCACTTCCGGGCCAAACTCGGCGAGCTGGAGACCCCTGGCGAGGAGGGACCGGAAGAGACGCTCCCCGCGCAGGTTCTGGTCAACCTCCTGTTGCGGCTCGACCGGCGGGACGAAGCGGTGGAGGTCGCCTCGACGCACTTGCTCCAGATTCCCGACGCGATGCTCTCCTGCCCGTCGATCGCCGAACTCTGCCAGCGTGCGGGTCGCCTCGATCGGCTCGCCGAGGTGGCCGTGCGGACGAATCATCCCGTCCATTACCTCGCCGCCCGGCTCCAGGCCAATCCCGGCGCACCTGGCTGAAACCGCCCGCGCCCGGCCGGTTTCCGCAAAAGCCGGCCGGAACCTCCCCCATCGCCTCCCCGATAGAGCATAATCGATGATAGGAAGCGGGGATGTCGCCCATCGACCCCCGCGCCGTCAGGCGACCGTAGACCAGGTCGCGCCGTAATCCGACCCGCGCACCACGAGGCTTCGACCGATGAGACGTTTGCTGGGGGCGATCCCGACCGTCCTGTTGTTGACGGGGGTCATGTTCGGCTTCAACGAGCCCCCGCAAGCCATCCCCCTCTTCGACGGGAAGTCCCTGGAAGGCTGGGTCGCCGAGCAGACCGACGGCTTCGCCGTCCATGACGGCGTCCTCGCGAGCAAGCCAGGCCACGGTTGGCTGAGATCGGCCGAGTTGTACAAGAATTTCCAGCTCGACCTGGAATTCCGAATGCTCAAGGAGTCGTCCGAAGGGGGCGTCCTCTTCCGCGCCAGCGCGGAGACCGGCACGGCCGAGCCCCACTGGCCCATCAAGGGCTATCAGGCTCCCATCACCGACGGCGACGGCAGTCTCATGCTTTTCGGGCACGGCACCACCCCGCCTCGCTTCGAACGCAAGGCCGATGCGCTGAAGGCCGCCGTGAAGGGGCCGGGCGAATGGCAGAAGCTGACCGTCAAGGCGATCGGCCCGAGGGTCGAGATCAGCCTCGACGACGTGCTGATCACCGTGGCCGACGGCGTCGATTTCGACGCCGGGCATCTCGGGCTGTATGACAAGGCCGGGCTCTACGAGTGGAGGAACCTAATGATTCGGATCCACCCCGATTAAGTCCCGGCCCCGGGGCCGACTGGATCATCGGCCCCTTCTTGCCAGGTCAGGCCGAGTTCGGCGAGCCTCTCCTCGGTGAACGCCTCGAAGCGGCTCAGCAGAAAATCCCGGCCCCAATCCTCGTTCTCGATGGCGTCGAGCGGGGGGAGGAGGTCTCCCCCCGGCAAGGCCGCCAGGATGGCGTGAGCCTCGTCCACGCCCAGTTCGACGACCGGCTTCAACGCCATCGCGGGTCCCTCCAGGTCGCCCTGGATTGCGAGGAAACCGTGATGGGGGCCAGCCGCCAGACGCCCCGGCCGGTCTGAATCCAGCGATACCCGGGGGGCGTGGACCAGTCGAGCCCTTCCTCCGTCTCCCCCGCCCGTCGCCGTTCATCGGCCAGCACGCCGATCTCCTCGGCTCGTGCAGCCATGTAGATGAACACGGCCAGCGCGACCTGGAAGAAGGCGAGGTTCAGGAGGCTGTAGACGCCGAACCCCACCGCCAGCGCCCGGCCGACGCTCGCCGCGAACACGGTCGCGCGGCCTCGACCGAGCCAGCCGCCGAGCAGCGCGCGGAGCACCCGGCCGCCGTCCATCGGGAACGCCGGGATCAGGTTGAAGCCTGCCAGCACGAGATTCATCACCAGTAGATCGGCGAAGAACCGTCCCATCCCGAGCGAGGACATGACGCCGAGCGACAGATATAGCCCCGCGGCGATGGCGATGTTGACGGCCGGCCCCGCCAGGGCGATCAGCAACTCCGCCCCCGGAGCGCGGGGCATGCGAGTCAGCCGCGCGACGCCCCCGATCGGATAGATGGTGATGTCGGCCGTGCCGATCCCGAACCGCCGGGCCGTCAAGGCGTGGCCGAATTCATGGAGCAGCACACAGCCGAACATGGCGAGCAGCAACGGCAGGTGCGTCGCGGCGGCCGGGAGAAACAGGATCAAAAAGAAGGTCGAATGCAGGAATACGTCGATCCCCGCGATTCGACCCAGTTTCCAGGACATGTTCATCGGCGACCGGTTTCCTTATTTATCGAACAGCCGGGACTCGGCGTCCTCTTCGATGGGTATACCCATCATTCGACGCCGACTCCCCGAAAGTTCGCCGGAAACGGGGCTCAGCCGTACAGCGGCCCGAAGTTCGCGCAGGCGCGGTAATCGGCCGCCTGGGGTTCGAGGGCCCCGAACAGGCTCCAGGCGCTCGGCCGGAACAGCTTGTGGGCCGGCACGTTGTGCATCGCCACGGGGATCCGCAGCATCGCGGCCAGGGTGATCAGGTCGGCCCCGATGTGGCCGTAGCTGATCGCGCCGTGATTCGCGCTCCAGTTCGCCATCACGCTGTAGACGTCCGCGAAGGGTCCCTCGCCGGTCGTGTTGGGCACGAACCAGGTCGTCGGCCAGGTGGGGTCGGTCCGCTGATTGAGGGTCTTGTGGACGTTGGGAGGGAGTTCCACCGAGTAGCCCTCGGCGATCTGGAGGACCGGGCCGAGCCCCTTCACCAGGCTGAGCCGATTCATGGTCATCGGCATGCCGCCTCGCGTGAGGAAGCACGACGAGTAGCCGCCGCCCCGGAAGTACTCGGTGACGGCCGGCGGCCAGGTGGTCGCCTTGAGGCAGCGGTCGGCCTCCTCGGCGCTGATCTCCCAGAAGGGCTTCATCGCCGGCTTGCCGTCGCGAGTCTGCTCGCCCGTCCCGTCCAGCGTGGCGGCGCCCGAATTCGAGAGGTGGATGAACCCGCCCGCCGCCGGCCCTTCGAGCTTCGTCCCCGTGACGCGGTGGACGGCCTCGGGACTCCAGTAGGTCCGCACGTCCGCGAAGATCTGCGCGGTGTTGGTCAGCAGGTATCCCAGCAGCATCCCGACACCGTTGAGGCAGTCGTTCTCGGTGGCGACCATGTACGGCATGCGGACGCCGTTCCAGTCGAACGACGAGGTCAAGATCGCTTCCGAGAAGTCGCCGTTGGGAGCGTGGTCCGTCCAGGCGCGCTGGCCCTGGAAGCCGGCCGCGATCGCGTTGCGGCCCAGCGCCTCCTCGCCGAAGCCCATCTCGTCGAGCCTGGGATTTCCGATCATCAGGTCGCGCAGGATCAGCGTCATCTTGACGACGGTCTTCCAGTCCTCGGCCTGGGCCTCGGGGCTCTTCCGGGAAGCCGGCGGGTTGCGGTCGTCCCCCTGCTTGCAATTGGTTTTCACCCAGGACAGGGCGCGTTCGAACTCGTCGGCGTCGTAGATCTCCTCCTCGATCCGACGGGTCAGCTCGCTCATGTCGACGCACTCGACGCGCATGCCGAAGTGCTGTTCGAACAAAGGCTGATCGACGATGGAGCCGGAGATGCCCATCGAGACGCCGCCGACGGAGAGGTAGGACTTGCCTCGCATGGTGGCGACGGCCAGCCCCGCGCGGGCGAAGCCGAGGAGCTTCTCCTGGACGTCCCTGGGGATCGAGGTGTCGCCGGCGTCCTGAACGTCGCGGCCATAGATGCCGAACGCGGGGAGCCCTTTCTGGTTGTGCGCCGCGAGGACCGCCGCCAGATAGACCGCGCCTGGACGCTCGGTGCCGTTGAAGCCCCAGACGGCCTTGGGGATCAGCGGGTCCATGTCCATCGTCTCGCTGCCGTAGCACCAGCAGGGGGTGACGGTCAGCGACACGCCGACGCCCTCGCGGGCGAACTTGTCCGCGCAGGCGGCGGCCTCGGCCACGCCGCCGATGCAGGAATCGGCGATCACGCACTGGACCGGCTCGCCGGTCGGGTGCCGAAGCTGCGACGACAGGAACTCCGCGGCGGCGCGGGCCATCGCCATGACCTGCCCTTCCAGCGACTCCCGCACTCCGCGACGACGGCCGTCGATCGCCGGACGGATGCCGATCTTCGGGAGACGACCGATCCAGGGGCTCTTCACGCTCGAACTCATGGCCCGATTCCTCTTCGCACTCGGACTGGCGCGCGGAGCCGCGGCGGGCGCGCCGCGACCGATCCCTCGCGCGATCTCCTCCGTTGTACTGCCCCTGAAGCGGCGACGGAATGGCGCGGTGAGGTGGACGCCCGGAAACCCCCGCAGGCTGCGCGGGGGCCGGGCGAAGCCGAACCTCGGCGTCGAGGCGGCCCAATCAGCGTTCGAGGATCCCCGGCCGCGGCAGGCCGTAGCCCTTCACGGAGACTTCGATCTGCGGCCAATCCTGGGCGGCCGTGACGACCTCGAACCCTCGGGAATCGACCACGATCGTGTCTTCCGATCGGGCCGAACCGACGCTGGGACTCCAGCAGACGGCCATGTCCGGCTCCAGCGTCATCGAGCCGTCGGGCGTGAGCAGGGCCTCTCGGGGGGAATACCCGATCAGGGCGCCCTGATAATCCAGGGTCCATTCATGGGGGGCGTCGAACTTCTCGTAAATCCGCCGCGCCCGCCGAAAGACCTCGGCTGTCGGCTCGCCGGGGCGGGAGAAGTAGATGCACGTCGCGTCGACCATCGCGGCGAGCGTGTGGCTGGCGCGGAATTCGTCCTCGGGCGGCCCGAAGGAGACCGTCCGCGTCACCGAGGCGCAGAGGCCGTGCCGCCGGCCGGTGACCGCGATCGTCGCCTTCTTCAAGATCGGCGAGGCCTTGAAGATCGGCTGGCGATATCGGGCCAGCCGGTCGTCGCTGGCGACCCGCAGGTCCACCGGCGCGACCCCTTCGCGGATCAGTCGATGGGCCAGGTGTCCGGCGACGTCCGCCTCGCGTTCCCCCCGGTCGAAGTTGCGGCAGGTCGCCTCGACCGCCAGGGCCAGCGTACGCCCCAACTCGCGAAGTCGCTGCCGCTCCAGCGGCGTCAAACGTCGCCGCAGGTCGAGCAAGGGGTCTAGCGCCCGGCGCCAGGGGGAAGCCCCCTCCGACCTCAGATCGCTGGCGATCCGCTTGTTCCGGGAGAGTTCGGCCACGACCCGCATGGGGTCGTCGAACCAGGCTCGTTCCTTCAACTGGAAGCCCAGCCCCGCCAGTTCTTCCTCGAACACGCGGCTGCTCTGCACGTTGTCCGCGATCACCGCCCGGCAGTTCCGGTTGATGAAAAGCAGGATCGAGCTGTTCTCGGAGCAGTACCCCTGCCCCAGGTCCCCCCCGGACGTGAACCAGGCGACCGACGCGGCGCTCCCCAGGATCACGGCGTCCTGGTCCGTGCGGTCGAGAAACTCGCGGATGCGCTGGTGCTTGGCCTCGACGTCGTCGCGACGGCGTTTGCGTTCCGCGTCCTCGTGATCGCCGGCGGGATCCGGCACATCCGGCAGGGAGTCCTCGGCGGGACGGTCGGCCGCCGTTTCACGCACCCGGTCGTAGGCCTCGGCGTTCGAGACATGCCCGCCCAGCAGACCGATCGGACCGCCGACGTAGAGCTCGGTCGACACGGCGTCATCCCCCCCGGTCTAAACAACCCCCGACCGTCCCCGAAGGATACGGGCGGCTGGCAAGAGATCCGAGTGATCGTGAATTCTTAATGACTTCGGGAATGGTGTTTCCTATCGTTCCACCGCAACTCGCCGAATGCAAGAACGAACAACCTAAAATCCGAAATCTCCCCCGGCCCGTCTCGATCGCTTCGATCAGGACTTCTTCTGATCTGATCCGCGCCATACCTCATCCAGGAAATCGAGTACCAGGGGGGCGAGGTCTCGGGGCGGCGGCGAGTTCACCTTCAACTCGAATCCATGACGCGCCCCGGGTAGCTCGACGAGTCTTGAGATCGCACCGGACCTGAGGAGTGCTTCGTGAAGACGCCTTGCCTGATCGATCGGAACCCAGGCGTCGTCCTCTCCATGAATCAAGAGCATCGCGGGACCACCGGGCTCGACGTGATCCAGGGGGGAGGCCTCGCGAGCGAGCCTCCGAGCCTGCGCCGGGTCCGCTCCGAGAAAAACCTGCGACGGCTCGTGCGATTGCCGCCGCCCGGCCGCGAGTTCAAGCAATGACGACGGTGAGGAGACGCAGACCGCCGCAAGGATCCGTGAATCCTCCTGGGCCGCGCGTGCGGCGAGGAGTCCGCCGGACGAGGTGCCGAAGGTCGCGATCCTGGATGGATCGAGGCGGTACGCGGAAGCATGGCGGATCAGCCACTCCACCGCCTGTTCAACGTCGTCCAGGGCCCCCTTCCAGCTAGGCGCGCCAGGGCGGGCGAGCCGATAATCGACGATCGCGACCGCCAGCCCCGACCGCGCCAGCGATGCGAACTGGGGGCCGTACTGGCGCCTCGCCCCCCCCGTCCACCCGCCCCCGTGGATCGCCACCAGGATCGGACGGAGGGGAGCCGACGGGTCCGCCTCGGGCAAGAGCAGATCCAGCTTCAAGGAGGTCCCGCCGGAGGAGCCGTAGTCGATCTCGCGGACGACGGACACGCCCGGCAGGGACCGCCCGGACGGCCTCGCCGGGAACGCTCCCCACGCTGCCGCCGTGCCGATCGCCACGACCAGCCAGCCGACCGTCAGAATGTTCCTCGTTCCTCGCGGCAAGGATTCGCCCCCCCCAATCCCCAAGGTTCTCTCCTCTCACCATACTACGGAGTCGGATTGATGGCGGAGCCCAAACCGAGCCTCCCCCTGCTCCAGCGTCGCGAGATCGAGGCCGAAATCGTCGGCCCACTTGTCCGCGCCTTCTCCGACGCCTTTGGACGCGAGGCGACCCTCGACGTCCTGCGAGGGGTGATCGTCGAACTGGCACGCCGAGGCGGCGACGACCTGGCGAGGACGATCGGGGAACGCTCGCTGGAGGCGTTCGCGGCGATCCTCGGCCGCTGGCAGGAAAACGACGCCCTCCAGATCGACCTGATCGAACGTTCGCCAGACCGCCTCTCGTTCGACGTGCTACGCTGCCGATATGCCGAGATGTATCGACGCCTGGGCCTCGAAGAGCTTGGGGCGACGCTCTCATGCCAGCGCGATTTCGCCCTCGCCGAAGGGTTCAGCTCCGAAATCGAGCTGGAGCGGACCCAAACGATCATGCAAGGCGCCACGCATTGCGATTTTCGGTTTCGTCGGGTCCCGCCCGGCGGTCATTCCTGATGGGTGGAAAACGAGTTCAGCCGACGACTTGTCCACGATGATAGAATCGTTCGAGGCGAATCAAAAGTCCTGAGGGTGGCGACCGCGAAGTCGCCGCAGGCCTCGAAGTCGTTCCCGGAGCCGAAACGTCCGGCCCCCAGCAGCGATCGCAACCCGATGCCAATCACATTCGTCGGCAATCCGGCCCCCCTGTTCGACCTCCCCCGAACGAGACTCCCCGACCCGCGCCGAGAGCGGGTGCGTCTGCTGGACTATAAGGGGAGGTGGCTCGTCGTGGTCTTCTATCCCCGCGACTTCTCGATGGTCTGCCCCACCGAGTTGAGCGCCCTGAGCCAGCGGAGCGAGGAGTTCGCCGCGATGAACTGCGACCTCCTGGGGATCAGTTGCGACTCCGTCGAGCTTCACGACCGCTGGATGACGACGTCGAAATCGCAGGGGGGGCTCGGCGGCTTGAACTTCCCCCTCGCCAGCGATCTCGACGGCAAGGTCTCCGAGGCCTACGGCGTGTTCGAGCCCCGCCAGAATCTGGCCGTCCGGGGCACGTTCATCGTGGATCCCGAGGGCCTGATCCAGTATCAGGTGGTCCACAGCCTGAGCATCGGCCGTCGCAGTCAGGAGGTCCTGCGGGTGCTTTCGGCGCTGCAGTCCGGAGGCCTCTGCCGGGAGGACTGGATGACCGACGGCTCGCACCTCGACCCGTACACGATCCTCGGCCCCGGGAACATCTTCTCGCACTATTACATGGAATCCGAGATCGGCGTCGGGAGCTTCGCGCGGGTCTATCTGGCGCGGGATCTCCAGCTCGACCGCCCGGTCGCGCTCAAGGTCTTCAAGCGCGACTGCCCGGTGACGCCGAGCACGGTCCTGGCCGAGGCTCGCTCGGTGGCGGCCCTGAATCATCCCAACATCTGCACCATCTACGCCGTCGACGACACGGCGGGCCTGCCGGTCATCGCGATGGAGTACATCCAGGGTCGCTCCCTCTCGCACCGCATGCGGGAGTCCGAGATGCGGATGGACGAGCGGCTGAGCGTCGCGCGGCAGATCGCCGGGGGGATGGCCGCCGCCCACGATTCCGGCATCGTCCACGGCGACTTGAAGCCCGAGAACATCATGGTCGGCCACGATGGGCTGGTGAAGGTCCTGGATTTCGGCCTCGCCCGGCGAATCCACCGCGTCAACCTCGTCGACGCGGACGAGACCGGCGAGTTGGGCCTGGCCGAGTCCGGCGACGGCGTTTTCGGGACCCCTCGCTACCTGGCTCCCGAGCAGACCCGGGGCGAGCCCGCGACCTTCGCCAGCGACGTTTTCTCCCTGGGAGCGGTCTTCTATGAGATGGCCACGGGCCGCCCCGCCTTCGCCGAGGGGAACGTCCTGCAGGTCATGGATCGCATCCGCAACGTCGACCCCGACGCGATGGCCTCCGAGGCCGGCGAGCCCTTCACCCCCCTGATCCGCAACATGCTCCTCCCCGATCCCACCGCACGCGACGTCGACATGCGCCGGATCGTCGCCGAGATCGACGCCGTCTGCGAGTCGGTCTAAGCGTCGACCGTCTCCTCCACACGCCGCAACCCGCCACCGACCCGACCGGAGCCCCCCGTGCCCCGACCCGCCGAACCGCCCCTCGCGATCTTCGACCACGACGGCGTACTCGTCGACACCCTGAAATTCCACCAGGATTCCTGGACGAAAATGGGGCGTGAGACGGGCCTCGCCGTGACGCCCGCGTTCATCCTGGAGACGTTTGGGATGACGAACGCCATGATCCTCCGCAAAATCCTGGGCGAGTCGCTCAGCGACGCCGACGTCGCCGCCTATTCGGATCGCAAGGAAGCCGCTTATCGCGACCTGGCCCGTGGCCGCATCGTCCTGATGGACGGCGTCCGGGACTTCCTCGACGAGCTGACCGGATCCGGCGTCCGGCTGGCGATCGGCTCCAGCGGAGTCCGGGCGAACCTGGAACTGACGGTGGAGGAGTGCGGCCTGCACGGCCGATTCGCGTCGATCGTCGCGGGCGAGGACGTGTCCCGGGGCAAGCCCGACCCTCAGGTGTTCCAGCTGGCCGCGTCGCGCGCGGAAGTCCCGACCTCGCGGGCGGTCGTCTTCGAAGACGCCCCGGTGGGGATCCGCGCGGCGAAGGCCGCCGGCATGCTCGCCGTCGGCGTCACGTCGAGCCATTCGGCCGAGGCCCTCTGGGCCGAGGGGGCCGACGAGGTAGTCGCCGACCTCCGCCGTTGCGACGTGCAGGCCCTGATCGCACGCCTGACGACCGCCCCCCCAGATCGCCGGCCGTCGTGAACCGTATGCACGTTCGACCCACTCCTCAAGCGCCGGGACGGGACGGCCCTCCGGCCCGGCTGCAGCGGACAGGGCCGCGATTCGGTCCCCATTGACAACGGAGAGTCCCGTTCGTTAACAAGCATAAATAGAGTCTGGACATAAGAAACGCCCGGCGCACACGCTTAGATCCGCATCGAAAAGCCTAACATCGGTAAAAATGTCATGACCATCCTCGCCGCCGAGGCTGATTTCTATCCCGAGGATTTGTGGCGGGAGAGAGCTCCAGGGACGCCCCGTCGCCCTGATTCGCTGTGGTGGTGCCTGCACACGAAGCCTCGCCAGGAGAAAGCCGTCGCGCGGGACCTGCGGGCGGCGGGGGTCGCTTTCTATTTGCCCCAGATCCTCAACGAACACCACACGCCCCGGGGACGCGCCGTGAAGTCGCTGCTCCCGATGTTCACGGGTTACATCTTCCTTTACGGCGACGATAAGGACCGGATGCAGGCGATCCAGGGAAATCGACTGGCCGGCGTGCTCCAGGTTTTCGACCAGGAGGGACTTGAGCAAGATCTGGTCCGGATCCATAAACTTCTCAGCTCGGGGTTGCCCCTGGTCGCGGAGCCGCGGACCCTTCCGGGGACGTTCGTGCGAATCAAGGAAGGCCCTCTCGCCGGGCTGGAAGGCAAGGTCAGTCGGCGAGGGAACGGTGATCATTTCGTCGCCATGGTCCGATTTCTTTCGCAGGGCGCGAGCGTCCAGCTTCAGGACTGGCAAGTCGAACCAATCGCCGCGGAGATCGGCGCATAACTCCCTCCGGCGAGCCCGGCCGAGGAGACTCCGGGGGCTTCCGCATCAGTCCTGTCGCGCTATGGGAAATTCGCCGCTCGACGACCCGGTCCCCTCGGAGGCGACCCCGGCCAGGCGGAGGACCATCCGCCGGATCAGTTTGCCGAAGACCGGCGTCGCCTTGCGTCCGGCCTCAAGGACGTCCTCATGGCGGACCGGCGCGGCCCCGACGCCGGCCGCCGTGTTCGTCACCAGGGCCATCCCCAGAACGTCCATCCCGGCCTGACGGGCGACGATCGCCTCGGGGACGGTGGACATCCCCACGACGTCCGCCCCCAACGTCCGCAGCATCCGAATCTCAGCCGGGGTCTCGTAGCTCGGGCCGGGGAGGCAGGCGTACACGGCCGAGACCAGGTTCACGCCCAATCGCTTCGCCTCCTCCTTGGCTGTATTCCGCAGCCGCTTCGAGTAGACCTCGGACATGTCCGGGAACCGTTCCCCGAGCCTCGGGTCGGCGGGCCCCCGGAGCGGATTGGAACCGATCAGGTTGATGTGGTCCGACAGGCAGACGAGATTGCCTGGGCGTAGATCGACGCGGACGCCCCCCGTCGCGGCGGTCAGGATCACCGTCTGCACCCCCAGACGCTGGAGCACCCGCATCGGGAAGGTGATGGTGCGAAGGTCGTAGCCTTCGTAATAGTGGAACCGCCCCTGGAGCAGCAGGGCCGAGGTCCCGTTGATCGAACCGATCACCGCGTTGCCGGCGTGCCCCTGGACGGTGGTCGTCGGGAAGTTCGGGATCCGAGAATACGGGACCACCGTCCGATCGCCGAACAACTCGACAAGCGCGTTGAGGCCGGAACCGAGCACGATCGCGACCGGCAAGGGTCGGCCCCCGGAAGCCTCGCGAAGCACGGCGGCGGCCTCATCGGCTCGGGCGACCAGGTCGGGGTTGGAAGACGACGGACTCATAGCAAAACCCCCGCGATGCAGGCGGACAGATAGTTGGCCAGGGTCCCGGCGAGGAGCGCTCGGGCGCCTAGCCTCGCCAGGTCCTTCCGACGTTCCGGCGCAAGCGCGCCGATGCCGCCGATCTGGATCCCGATGGAGCCGATATTGGCGAAGCCGCAGAGCGCGAAGCTGGCGATCACGAACGACCGATCCATCAGCTCGCGGCGCATCGCGGCCAACTGCTCGAACGCGACCAGTTCGTTGAGCACCACCCGCGTCCCCAGCAAACCGCCGATGCTCCGACAGTCCTCCCAGGGGACCCCGAGGAGGTAGGCGACCGGCGCGAGCGCCCAGCCGAACAGGTCTTCCAGCCTCCACCCCGTCGGATTCAATCCCAGGTTGACCAGGGCGACCAGGCCGACGAACGCGATGAGGACGGCCCCGATGTTGAGAGCCAGGTTGAGGCCGTCGCGCGTACCCCTCGCGGCGGCGTCGAGGAGGTTGGCGTCCTCGCGTTCCACCGGGATTCGGCCCCCGCCCAGGGTCTCCGGCTCGCCGGTCTCCGGCACGAGGATCTTCGCGAGGAGGATCGATCCGGGGGCCGTCATCACGACGGCCGTCAGGACGTGTCGCGGCTCGACGTGATAGGCGAAATAGGCCGCCATCACCCCGCCCGAAACGTGGGCCATGCCGGCCGTCATCACGGTCATCAACTCGGAGTTCGTGAGCTTCGACAGATAGGGACGGATTGTGAGCGGCGCCTCCGTCTGCCCCAGGAACATCGACGCCGCCACGTCCAGAGACTCGGCCCCGCTCGTCCCCATCAGCCAGGACATCGGCACGGCCACGACCCGCACCACCCACTGCATGACGCCCAGGTGATACAGGATCGCGAACAGGGCCGCGACGAAGACGACCGTGGGGAGGACGCGGAACGCGAAGACGAACCCCGCCGGCCCCTCGGCGTCGACGAGCCGCGCCCCGAAGACGAATCGCGACCCGTCCAGCGCGCATTCCAACACCGACTCGACGAGCCTCCCGGCCTCGCGCAAGACCCGCACCCCCATCGGAGCGCGAAGGACGAGGATCGCGAAGATCCACTGGAGGGAGAGCCCCCAGAAGACGACCCGTCGGGAGATCGCCCGACGATCCTCCGAGAGATAGACCGCGATCGCCAGGATCAGGCCCACGCCGACCAGCCCCCGGAGTCGGTCGGCCAGATCGTACAGGTCGAGGTCGCGCGACGCCGAGAATCGGACGCTCCAGGGACCGAGCGTCAGGCGATACCCCTTACGAACCTCCACCGCCTGGACTCGCACTCGGTCCGCTTTGGGCCGATCCTCTCCGACGAAGCCGGGGGCTGCATTCGCGGACGGGGCGGATTCGGCGGGGGGAGCCTCCTCGGCCCGGCCCGGCCCTCCCGTGACGAGGAGGACCGCGACGACGGCGGCGGCGGCGATCCAGACGGGGATGATCCTTCGCATCGCTTCGCCCCTGACGCGCCTCGCCGCCCAGGCGGCCCACAGGCTCACTCGCCGCCGGCGATCAGCCGGTCGACGATCAAGGCGGGAACCTCCACGCCGGCCTCCCCCAGGTGATAAGCGCCCTCGATCATCTCGCGGGCCCGATCCAATTCGGCCTCGTCGTCCACCAGGAGCGTGCAAAGCGGTTCGCCAGGCTCGACGCGATCGCCGAGCTTCTTGTGGAGGATCACCCCCACGGCCGGGTCGATCGCCGAGTCGACGCGGACGCGGCCCGCCCCCAGGAGCATCGAGGCCTCGCCGATCGGCCGAGCGTCGAGCCGGGAGATCCAGCCGGGGCGATCGGCCTTCAGCTCGACCTTCCGCCGGGGTTGGGGCAGAAGTTCCGGATCGTCGACCACCCGGGCGTCACCTCCCTGGACCGCGATCACCCTCCGGAATCGCTCCAGGGCCGAGCCGTCCTGGATCGTCCGCTCGCAGATCCCGCGCGCCTCCTCGATGGTCCCCGCGAGGCCCGCGAGCTTGACCATCTCGGCCGCCAGGTCGAGCGAGAGGCCCGTCAGGTCGTCGGGCCCCTCCCCCTTCAAACAGGCGATGCTCTCCGCGACCTCGACGGCGTTGCCGACCGCAAGGCCCAGCGGCTGGTCCATCCGCGTGATCAGGGCCACGACCTTCTTTCCCATCGAGCGGCCGACGTCGCACATCGTCTCGGCCAGCCGCCGCGCGTCCGCGAGGTCCGGCAGATACGCCCCGTTGCCGAACTTCACGTCGAGCACCAGGCCGTCGATCCCCTCGGCCAGCTTCTTCGACATGATCGACGCCGCGATCAGCGGGACCGACTCGACGGTGGACGTAGCGTCCCGGAGGGCGTACAGGAACTTGTCCGCTGGGGCGATCTCGGCGGTCTGTCCGATCAGGACCAGGCCGGTCTCGCGGAGGATCTCGCGATAGCGGTCCAAGGTCGCGTCGACCCGGAAGCCGGGGATCGACTCCAGCTTGTCGAGCGTCCCTCCGGCGTGCCCGAGGCCGCGGCCCGAGACCATCGGCACGAGCACCCCGGCCGCGGCGGCGATCGGCGCCAGGACCAGCGAGGTCTTGTCGCCGACGCCCCCGGTGCTGTGCTTGTCCACCTTCGCGCCGGCGATCGAGGACAGGTCGACCACCAGGCCCGACCGCATCATCGCGTCGGCGAGCGCGACGGTCTCCGAGCGGTCCATCCCCCGCAGGACGATCGCCATCAGCAGCGCCGACCACTGGTAATCGGCCACGTCGCCGCGGGCGATCCCGTCGACCATCCAGTCGATCTCGGCGGCCGAGAGTTCCTCGCCGTCCCGCTTCTTCCGGATGACGTCCACCGCGCGGACCATGGGGGGCCTCCTCTCGGGGGTCGGATCAGGCTCGGGGCGCTTCGTCGTGATCCGCGATCGTGGCGAACTGGCGGTCGCCGGCGTCGCCGAGGCCGGGGTAGATGAAACCGATTTCCGTGAGCCGTTCGTCGACCGCCCCGACGTGGATCGGGACCTCGGGCATGGCCTCGGTCATCCGGGCGATCCCCTCGGGCGCGGCGATGAGCGAGATCAGCTTGAGCCGGGGCACGCCCGCCGCCCTGAGGATCTCGCAGGCCCGGACCGCCGAGCCGCCGGTGGCGAGCATCGGGTCGACGACGAATCCGACCGTCAGCCGGGGCCGCTTGGGAAACTTGTTGTAATACTCGGTCGGGCGCAGGGTCGCCTCGTCGCGGAAGAGCCCGATGTGCCAGACCTCCGCCTCGGGGAGCAAGTCCAGCATCCCCTCGGCCATCCCCAGCCCGGCCCTGAGCACCGGGAAGATCCCGACGACGTCGGCGAGGACGAACGCCCGCGCCGTGGCGAGCGGGGTCGTGACCTCGACCTCGCGAAGCGGCAGGTCGGCGGTCGCCTCCTGGGCGAGCAAATGCGACAGCGACCGCACGAGGACCCGGAACTCGGCCGGCCTGGTGCGGGCGTCGCGCAGGGCCGCGAGCTTCTGATGCACGATCGGATGAGACGACGGATAGACTGACGGCACGCGTGGCCCTCCTCTTCCCGAGGATCGATGCCCCGCAGGGCGGTATTCCCGACGAATCGGGCGCGGGACGGGCCGCGCGACGTCCTTCGACGAGGAAACCCCCGGCGCGGCCGGACGGCTGCGAAGCTCACGAGGGGAGTCGCGATCCTCAACATTCTGTCCTATTCGGCGCGCCGAGGCCAGGGTCATGAGCCCCCTCGCCGATCGAAGCACGGCCGCGATGCTGGAGTCCGGCCGAGTCCCCGATTAGAATCCTCCCCACGACCGACGTTCCCCCTTCGCCGGCCTGACCCCTTGCGCTACTCGGAGCCTCGCCTGATGAATCGACGAGACGTGATCCGCGGCATCGCCCTGGCCGGGGCCGCCCTCGGCGCGGGCGAGGCCGCCGCCGCCGACCAGCCGGCCGACCGAGGGACCTCGATCGAACGCGACGGCCTACGGTTCTGGCTGGAGACCTCGCTCCGGCGCGTCTATCCGACCTCGCCGGCCGGCACCGCGGGCTCGCTCGACATGCTCGCGGCCCGAGGCGAGAAGCTGTCGTTCCAGGCCTGTTTCAAGAACGGCAAGACCAATTCGGCCATCGTCCGGTGCGAGGTCGTCGCTCCTCAGGATTGGGGGGTTCGCGTGCGCCGGGTGGGCTTCGTGCCGATGCAGCACCTGGATACGTACACGCCCAAGGACGAGTTGGAAGGGATCGGATTCATCCCGGGCCTCTGCCCCGATCCGCTCTTTCCCGAGACGACTGCGCACATCGGCCCGGAGGCGAACGGCGTCTTCTGGATCTCCTTGCGGACGCCCGAGGGGGCGGAGCCGGGCGTCCATGAGGTCCGCGTGCGGCTCACGCTGGAGAACGAGTACGGCTACACCGATTTCGTCCGCCCGGAGCCCTGGACCGTCGAGTTGCCCGTCCGGGTCGACGTCCGTCCGCTGGTCTTGCAGGCCCGCCGCGAGTTCCCGGTCACCAACTGGATATCGGCCGACTCGATCTGGGAATGGCATCGGATCGAGCCGTGCGGCGAGGACTTCTGGCGACTGGCCGAGGCCTACCTCCGCAACCTCGTCGAGCACGGCGTCGACGTGGCGTACACGCCGCTGTTCAACATCCGCCACGAGATCCTCGAACGCCCGGCGCAGCTCCTGAAGGTCCGCCGCACGGCCCCCGATCGCTACGAGTTCGACTTCAGCGACGTTCGGCGCTGGGTTCGCATCGCCAGGAAGGTCGGCGCGACATACCTCGAATGGCCGCACTTCTTCACCCCGGCCCCCACCAGCGCCCGACATCCCCAACGCATCTTCGAGCGCGACGCCGAGGGCTTCGGACCGATGCTCTGGGCCCCGGAGATCGCCGCGACATCGGACGCCTACCGGGCGTTCCTCGGCCAGTTCCTCCCGGCCTTCAAGTCCATGCTCGAAGAGGAGCAGGTCCTCGACCGATCCCTCTTCCATTGCGCCGACGAACCCGACGGCGACGTGCAAATGGCCGACTACCGCAAGGCCCGAGCCCTGCTGACCGAACTGGCCCCGTGGATGAAGGTGATGGACGCGATGAGCGATCCTCGGTTCGCCACCGAGCGGCTCTCGGACATGCCGATTCCCAGCATCGCCACCGCGCACGCCTTCACGGCGGCGGGCTGCCCGGCGTGGGCCTACTTCTGCTGCGGCCCCCGCGACCGCTTCCTGCAACGCCTGCTCGACACGCCGCTCGCCAAAATCCGCATGGCCGGCTGGCTCTTCTACAAGCTCCAGGCTCGGGGCTTCCTGCACTGGGGCTACAACTACTGGTTCGTCTTCTGCACCAGCAAGATCGGCGACCCGTTCCAGGACGCCTCGGTCGGCGCGTGGCCGGGGATGCCGTACGGCGACGCCTTCGTGGTCTATCCCGGGTCCGACGGGCCGCTCGATTCGATCCGCTGGGAGGTCTTCGCCGAGAGCCTGCAAGACTACGCGCTGCTGCAATCCGCCGGGGTCCGTCCCGACGACCCCCTGCTGGCCTCGATCGCGGACTACTCGGACTTCCCCAAGACCGCCGACTGGCTCACGGAGGCGCGCCGGAAGATCCTCGCGCGGGCGTGACCGGCCGGCGGCCCCGAGGAGCCTCTTGCGACGGTCAGTCGACCTGTCCCCAGACACGAGGCGACCGGAACCCCGGCGGTTTGGGGGCCGCCTTCGGCGGAACCGCCTGCGCCGCCAGGGCGTCGTAACGGGCTCGAAGCTCGGCGACCTTGTCGGGACGCTTCGCGGCCAGGTCGACCTTCTCGTTCGGGTCGTCGGCCAGGTTGAAGAGCAGGACCGAAGCAGGCTCGCCGTCGGCGGCCGGCCGGGCCGGGGCGTCTCCGTCCTCGCCCTCCCCGCCGGGACGCGCCACGATCAGCTTCCAGTCGCCGGCGCGAATCGCCCCGTTCCGAGGCGTGGCGTTCAGGAGGATCGCGTCGTGCGGCGACGCCTCGCCCTCGGCGATCGCAGGCCAGGCGTCGCGGCCGTCGATCGGCAGCGGCTGATCCGTCGTCACGCCGGCGAGCTTCAGGAACGTCGGGTAGAGGTCGACGATATGCAGCGGGGCGTCGACCACGGACCCGGCCTTGATCCGCCCCGGCCAGTTCGCGAATGCCGCGACGCGGACGCCCCCTTCGAAGAGGGTCCCCTTGGCGCCCCGGAGCGGGCCGTTGCTGGTGACGCGGCCCGGACTCGGTCCGCCGTTGTCGCTGGAGAAGACGATCAGGGTGTTCTCGGCGAGCCCCTTCTTCTTGATCGCCTCGGCGATGAATCCCACCTGTTCGTCCATCGCCGCGAGCATCCCGGCGTAGGTCCGGCGCGGCTCTTTCATGTCGGCGTAGGGTTCCTTGTAGCGAGGCGGGACCTGATGCGGCCCATGGACGGCGTTGAACGGGACGTACAGGAACAACGGCCTGGCGACGTCGTGCTCGGCGATCACCCGGACCGCTTCGCGTCCGATGAGATGGGTGCTGTAGCCTTCGTCGCGATTCTCCCGGTCGTCGCGATGCCAGTCGAACCCGCCGTCGCGGACGTGGGTGTCGTAGTCGAGCGCGCCGTTGTAGTGGCCGTACTGGTGGTCGAACCCGCGCCGGGTCGGCAGGTATTCGGGCCGGAAATGGCCCAGGTGCCACTTGCCGGCGATGGCCGTCTCGTAGCCCGCCTCCTTGAGCGCCTGCGGCAGCGTCCGCTCGTCGAGCGGCAGTCCGTACTGCGCCCAGGGCCGGACGACGCCCGTCTGCAGGCCGTGACGCATCGGATAGCGACCCGTCAGGAAGGCCGCCCGGGTCGGCGAGCAGAGCGGCTGCACGTAGAAGTTCTCCAGCCGCGCCCCGGACGCCGCCAACTCGTCGAGGTTCGGCGTCTTGATCTTCGAGCCGTGCCAGCCGACGTCGCCCCAGCCCAGGTCGTCGGCCAGGATGACCACGACGTTCGGCCTGGGAGCCTCCTCCGCCCCAGCCGTCGTGCAGGCCAGACAGGCCGTCGCGGCGACGACTCGCGCCCACCCGCCCCTGAGACTCATCCCCCGCGCGATCCTCGAAATGATCTTCATCAACGATCCCCGGCCGTCAGGAGCCAAGCAAAAGCCATCGAGTTCGAGAACACCCCGGCAATCAAACCATAAACGAGACGCGAGGTATCGCGCCCTCGACGATTTCTCATCGCGTCGAGCCGAGCGAGATCCGTTTCGCTCAGCCGGGTCCCCTGTCGAATCCGGATTCCAGCTCCCGCATGAGGGCTGATCGGACGCGAGAGTCGGGCATGGGGTTGGGGCTCGGCGGCGGGACCTCGTCGTAGGTGCGGCCGTCCAGTTCGCGGCCGGCGCGGCCCTTTCGGACGCCCCCCCACTGCTTGAAGAAGAACTGGACGCCCGCGACGGCGCACTGGTCGCGAAGTCCGGCGACCCACTCCTTCGCCATCGGCCGGGCGCCGTGGCCGCTCTCGCCGCCGACGATCATCCAGTCGATCCCGCTCAGGTCGACTTCCCCCAGGTCTTCCAGCAGGGGTTCGACCGAGAGGAACCGCAACGCGGCCGGGGCATTCCGCAGGTGGTCGATGCGAGGCAGCCCGTGGCGACGGTTCTCGACGCTCACGCCCCACCAGACGTGGGGCTCGCGGGCGAGGTCGCGCAGCTCGCCGGCGAGACTAGCGGCGAGCCTCTCGGAACGCTTGGTCAAGACCTGATAGGTGTGCCAGTTCGCCACCCGCATCACCTCGGCGACCCGTCGGACGTAATCACCGGCGACGTCCTTGTGAAACAGGTCGCTCATCGAGTTGACGAAGACCATTCGGGGCTTCGTCCAGCGCAAGGGGTCGAGCAATTTATGGGGCGCCGTGCGAAGGTCGAAGCCCTGCTCGTACGGATGGCCGGGGACGCCTCGGAAGCGCTCGGCGAAGGTCTCGGCGTAGCAATGGGCGCATCCGGGCGTGATCTTGGTGCAGCCCCGGACGGGGTTCCAGGTGGCGTCGGTCCATTCGATCTTGGTCTTGTCGCTCACCCCGAGGTCTCCCGCCACCCTAGTCCGCGCCGTTGGGGCCGCCTGGGCATTGTATTGTACCGGAACGGGGTTTCAGCGAGCGGACGCGTCGAGACCGGGCTTGTCCACGGGCCCGTCGTCGAATTACACTTGTCTTCCGCCAGGATCGATTGCCCGGGTTCTCCGGATACGGAGTGAGATGGAGCCCTCATGACCTTCCAGTTCGCCGTCCTCGGCAGCGGCTCGAAGGGCAACTCCGCGTTGTTCCGGCAGCAGGGCGCGGGGATCCTGATCGACGCCGGCCTCGGCGTCCGCTCCCTGACCGAGCGACTGGCGAGCGTCGGCTCGGACTGGTCGCACCTGGCGGCCGTCGTCCTCACCCACACCCACGGCGACCACGTGGACACCGGGGTGTTCCGGGGGATGGCAAGGCGGGGGATCCCCCTTTATTGCCACGAAGGGCACCATCGGAACCTGGGAAGGGACGCGGGTTTTACGACCCTGGAAGCCCTCGGCTTGGTCCGGATCTATGACGAGCGACCTTTCCTGGCTCCCAGCGGTTTCCGGATCGAGCCGATCCCGGCCTGGCACGACGGCGGACCGGCCTTCGGGTTCCGCATGGAGGCGGGAGCGGGAAGGAAGCGTCGGGGCGTCTCGGTCGGCTACCTGACCGACACCGGCACCTGGTGCGACGCCACGGCGGAAGCCCTCGTCGACGTCGACGTGCTGGGGATCGAATTCAACCACGACGAGACGTTGCAGCGGACCTCCGGCCGACACCCGGCCCTGATCGCGCGAAACCTGGGAGACCACGGGCACCTTTCCAACCGCCAGGGGGCCGACCTGGTCTCCTCGGTCCTCTCACGCTCTCGCGGCGATCGCGTCAGCCACCTGGTGCTCCTGCATCTCAGCGACCAGTGCAACCGTCCGGAACTGGCGCTTCGCGAGGCCGGCGACGCGGTCCGGGAGAGCGGCCGGCAGGTGCTGATCCACGCGGCCCGGCAGGCGCCCGCGCATCCCGACCTGAGCTTCGGCCCGGCGCGGTCGGCGTTCGACTGGAAGCCGCACGCCGCCGGCGACCGGCCTTCGCGGCCCAGCAAGTCGCGATGGCGTCCGTCCGAAGCGTGCGGCTTCCTCCCTGGCCTGTACCTGGAGAATTCGTGACCGTCGCCGTTCGACGGCCGGAGAGAGTCCGTGAGCGACTACTTCCTCAGCGACGTCCACCTGCGTGAAGACCGCCCCGAGCGCGGGCGCCGCCTCCTTCGGTTCCTCGACCGGCTCGAATCGGGCGACCGACTCCTGATCGCCGGCGATCTCTGCGACTTCTGGATGGGCTCCCGGCTGTCGTCCGGCGAGCTCGCCCGAGATCCCGCCCTGGAGGCGCTGGCCGTATTCCGGGCGAAGGGGGGCGACCTTTCGATCCTCCCCGGCAACCATGACGCCTGGCTCGTCCCCTTCTATCAGGACCGCCTGGGGGCCGCGATCCTGACCGAGCCGGTCGAGGTCGAGAGCCATGGCCTGCGGCTCCATATCGTCCACGGCCACCTTTTGGGCGCGCGTCGGAAATGGAAGGCCGCCCTGGAGTCTCGCGAGTTCTTCCGGGGCTTCGGGATGCTCCCCGGTCCCGCGGCCGGGGTCCTCGACAGGATCCTCGAATCGAAGAACCGTCGCGGACTGGAAGCGGACGAACTGCGTCACCTGACGCTCTATCGGGACTACGCCGACGGTCTCGAAGACGCGGTGGACCTCGCCGTCTTCGGCCACGTCCACCGGCCGGTCGACCAACCGGGACGGCCCCGGATGATCGTCCTCGGGGGTTGGCAGAATCGATCGAGCTTCCTCAAGATCGACCCCTCCGGGGCGAGCTTCCACATCGAGGAACGCGACCCGGATGACGACGCCCAGGCCCGCACGGGCCGGGACCTGAACCCTAGCGAGACGAACTCCGTATCTTGATCATGAAATTCGACCATCACCTGCATACGTCCCGCCACTCGCCCGACAGCGAAATGGACCCTCTCGACATGCTCGAACGCGCCCGCGAGATCGGGCTCGACGGCGTGGTCATCACCGAGCACGATTACCAGTGGGCCCCCGACGAGTTGGCCGAGCTGTCGAGCCGCGCGGGAGGGCTCAAGGTCTTCTCGGGCGTCGAGGTCTCGGCGCGCGAGGGCCATTTCCTCGTCTACGGCCTCCCCGACCTGAGCGAAGCCCCCCCGGGGATCGCGGTCGGCGACCTCCTCGAGGTCGTCGAGCGCCGGGGGGCGGCGATCGTCGCCGCGCATCCCTTCCGCTGGTTCCAGCCGTTCGATCGCATCGTCGCCCGATTCGGCCCCGCCTTCCACGGCGTCGAATTCGTCAGCAACAACGTCACCGCCGAGACGAGAGCCCAGGCCGAGGCCCTCCTGGCGTCCTCGCCGATGGCCCGCACCGGATCCAGCGACGCCCACCACGTCGAGACGCTCGGTTGCTATTTCAGCGAGTTCGACGCCCCCGTCGACTCCCTGGCCGATTTCGTCGCCGCACTCCGGAGCGGACGCGTCCGCCCTCGCCACCATCAAGACGCGAGGCTCACCTCGGGGCCCGTGTGATCGACGATGTGGAGGCGCGAGCGACGGGGACGCGGGCCGGGGCCGAGGCGGGACGGCCCCCTCTGCGGCGTCGCTCCCAGTAGGTCTCGAGGCGAGCCTGCGTCGTGGCGCGCACGGGATCGCGGACGGCTTCGAGCTCTCGACGGAACGCCAGCAGTTCCGGCTCCGTCGGCTTGCGTCGCGAGAATTCGGCCGCCAGCGGCAGGAGTCTGCGGTAGGCGGCACGCGTCGGCTCCCGGTCCAGGATCGCCGCCTGCGACCGGAGCAAGGCCTCGAGCCCCCGCGAGTCGCCCCCGCGGTAGGCCCATTGACGTGCGGCCAGGACCACGCGGGAAGTCGTCAGGTGAGCGTCGAGATCCCGGCGCGCGGCGACCACCGCGCGGGCGTCCCGTTCAGTGCGATCGGAGAAGGCCTGCGCGACGCCCCCCGCCAGGAGGACCAGGCCCCAGGCCATCCCCACCCCCCACGTCCGGGGACGGCCCCGGCCGGCGAGCAGCCGGGAGTGAGCCAGCCCAATCGGCAGCCCGGCGATCGCCCCGCCGGCGTGGCCCCAGTTGTCGATGTAGCGCGGGAAGGCGAGCCCCAGCGCCCCGGTGATCGCCAGCGCCTTGAGCATCTGCCAGGTCAGCTCGCGATCGCGGGTCGACCGCGAGGCCCAGCCGGCCGTCGCGCACAGGCCGATGAGCCCCATGATCACGACCGACCCGCCGCCGGAATGGATCAGCGGATTCGCCCCGATCGCCCGACGCGCCAGAGCGGAAAACAGGTTCCCGCCGACCCCCGTCGTCCCATAGATCGCGATCAACGTCCAGGGCCCGTACCACGATTCCAGCAGGCTGCCGAGCAGGTAGAAGGCGAATAGATTGAGGCCGATGTGGATCACGCTGTAATGCACGAAGTTACAAGTGATCAATCGCCAGTATTCGCCGTTCGCCAGGTCTTGCAGCGTCAGGTCGCCGAATCGGCGGCCGTCGCCTATCCCCGTGAGCAGGACCCGCCAGGAGGTCAGGCCCGCGTCGCCCTGAACCTGGAGGGCGACCATCGCGACGAACACGACGAGCCAGCTCGCGCAGAATAACACCGTCGCCGGATAGTCTCGGAGTTCGCGGAGGAGGAGGCGGGGGGTCATGCCGGGCTCGTCGGAGGATCGAGGGAGACGACGCGGTCGCGTCTCCTGGGATGGGTGACCACTCGAGGCACGCGAATCGACGGCCGGACTAGAGCGACTCCATCGCCTTGCGCAGATGCTCGCGGCGGGCCGCCCATCGCTCGGCGTCCAGGACGGGCGCGAGGCCGAGCGTGGGCAGGGGCGGCTCGAGCGGAACCCAGGTCTTGCAGCCGAGTTGCTCGGGCGTCACGACCACCACGGCGGGCGCGGGCTTCGTCCAGACGCGGACGCTCAGCACCCAGAGGCCGGGGCGACGGTAATGGAATCGCTTATGAACCGTCTCGGCCGTCCAGACGTGGAACGGCTCCAGGGCGTCGAGCCGATCCTCGCGATCGAGATGATGGATCGCCTCGACCATCGCGAGGGACCGGATCGGCACCGTCGCCGCGTCCGGCGACGCCGCCCCCGATGGGGTCGACTCGATCCGAAGGCCCTGCTGCGACTCGTGAAGACGGGTCGGGTAGAGCCAGAACGCCCGGTGTTCGGGCGTGAAGCCGCCGCCGTCCTCGGCGATCCCCCCCTTGCGGAGGATGAGCGTCTGCTCGCCCGAGGCGAGGGCGTCGCAGACGCCGCTCCATTCCTTGAACCCGACGTCGCACTCCGGGGGAAGCTCGCTCATAGCTCGGATTCGTCCTTCGGCGTGCGCGTCATCAGGTCGAAGACGGCCGCCCGCGGCGGCTTGCCCTCGAACAGGACCTGGTGGAGCTCGTGCGTGATGGGCATGTCGACGCCCATCCGCAGGGCCAGTGCGTGGACGCTTCGAATCGTCGGCACCCCCTCGGAGACGTTCGGCATGGCGTCGAGGATGGCCTGCAACGCCTCGCCGCGGCCGATGCGCAGGCCGACCTCGCGGTTCCTCCCGAACGGGCTGTAGCAGGTGGTGACGACGTCGCCGACGCCGGCCAGGCCGTAGAACGTCTCGATTCGTCCCCCCAGGCGGACGCCCATCCGGGCGATCTCGACCAGCCCCCGGGTGAGGAGCGCGGCCTTGGCGTTGTCGCCGACCTCCAGCCCGTCGCAGACCCCGGCGGCGATGCCCAGGATGTTCTTGAGAGCCCCGGCGACCTCCGCCCCGATCGCATCGGAATTCCGGTAGATGCGGAACGTTTCATGGGAGAAGTCGTGCTGGACGGCCTCACAGAGCGTCGACGACGAGCCGGCGACGACCAGCGAGGCCGGCAGCCCTCGCGCCAGTTCCTCGGCGTGGCTGGGTCCGGTGAGGATGGCCGTCTCGCGAGGCCCGAGGGTCTCGACGAGGATCCGCGAAGGGAGGGCGAACGTGCCGAACTCGACCCCCTTCACCACGCTGACCACCGGCACGCCCGTCGGGACGGCCGGAACCAATTTCGCGAGGCCGTCCCGCAGGTACGACGTCGGGATCGCCGCGACGATCAGCTCGGCGCGATCGAGCGCCTCGTGCGGATCGCCGAGGATCCGGATCGGCTCCGGGATCGAGACTTCGGGGAGGTGCCGCGCGTTCCGCCTCGTCTCGGCCATCGCGACGGCGCGGTCGGGCTCGCGGACCCAGAGCCGGACGTCGCCGGCCGAACGGGCGAGGACCATGGCCATCGCCGTCCCCATCCCACCGCCGCCCAGGACTGCCACGCGATCCATGTCAGACCTCCCCGCCGCCGTACGCGCGATCGAGCAGGTCGACGGGATGGACGACCTCGACGGCGCTGCCGCGCTCGCGGATCTGGCGGGCGATCTGGAGGGTGCAGCCGATGTTCCCGCTGGCGACGATCGCGGCCCCGGCGGCCTCGATGTTGTCCATCTTGCGGCGTCCCAGGCGAGCGGACATCTCGGGCTCGGTCAGGTTGTAGGTCCCCGCCGCCCCGCAGCAGAGTTCGCTCTCCGCGAGCGGGACGAGTTTCAGCCCGGGGATCATCCCCAGCAGCTGCCGGGGCTGGTTGCGGATCTGCTGGGCGTGGCAGAGGTGGCAGGCGTCGTGGTAGGTCACCGTCGCATCCACCGGATGCGTGGGCGCGATCGGCCCCAGGGACATCAGGAACTCCGACACGTCCTTGATCTTGGCCACGAAGCGACTCGTCCGCTCGTGCTCCTCAGGCGGCATGATGTGTTCATACCCCTTGAACATGGCGCCGCAGCCGGCCGCGTTGATGACGATCGCGTCCAGCTCGTCGACGTCGAACGCCTCCAGGTTCCGTCGGGCCAGTTCGAGCGCGGGGGCCTCGGCGCCGGAGTGGTAGTGGATGGCGCCGCAGCAGGCCTGGCCGCGAGGGACGACGACCTCGCAGCCGTTGCGCTGGAGCACGCGGGCGGTGGCGGCCGTCGTCTGGGGGGTCATCGCGTCGGTCACGCAGCCCAGGAACAGCCCCACGCGCGCCCGCTTCGGGCCGATGGCCGGCAGGACCTCGGGGAGTCGCGACGGTGCCTGGAGTTCGGGTACCATCGCCTCCATGTTCCGGAGCGTCGGCGGGAGCAGCTTCGTGAGGCCGCTCCGTCCGATCAGCCTCATCAGCCCGACCTTCTGGAGCAGACGCACCGGCAACAACGCCGCCCGGACGCGATTCGCATACGGGAAGAGGTGATGCAGGATCACTCTTTGAAGCGGGCTGAGGCCGGCGCCGGTCGGAGCGTCCTGGAGCATGGCGATCTTGTACGGTTCGATCAGCTTGCCGTACTGGACGCCCGACGGGCAGGCGGTTTCGCAGGCGCGGCAGTCGAGGCAAAGGTCGAGGTGGCGGCGGACCTCGGGACTCATCGCCAGTCGGCCGTCGGTGACCGAGCGCATCAGGTAAATGCGCCCGCGCGGGCTGTCGTTCTCGTCCGACGTCTCCACATAGGTCGGGCAACTCGCCGTGCAGAGGCCGCAGTGGATGCACTGCTGGAACAGCGAGTAGTCGATCCGCTCGGCGAGCCAGGCCAGGTCGACGCCGGGATTCGCGACGGGCTCGACGACGGCGGCCGGGGCGTGCGTGGGCTGGTCGATCGTTCTCATGGTCCTACTCGTCCTCGCCCACGAACCGGCCGGGATTCATCACGTTTCGGGGATCGAGGGCCGCCTTGACCGCCCGCCCCAGGGCCCAGTCCGCGCGGGGCTCGCCCCAGACGCGGAGCCGAGCTTTCCACGAGGTCGGGCAGCGGGTCACGATCAGGTTGCCGCCGTCGCCAACCGCCTGCGCCCGCTTCGCGGCGACCGCCGCCGCCGCTTCGTCCTCGCTCCATTCCCCGATCGCCTGCATCCGGACGACGCCGACGCCGGCGTGAGCCTGCAAGGCCCAGCGTTCCGGGGGCAAATCCGCCAGGAACGCCGCGACTCGGGACGGCCGCAGGCTCGCCGAGCAGGCGAACGCTCCGGGCGTCTCGACCTGGAACTCGGTCAGCGCTTTCCAGAGGGGTGCGGTCGCCTCGTCGCGGAGTACGTCGAAGTCGCTCCGCCCGATCTCGGTCCTGAATCGGTCGACCTGCCAGGCGACGGAATTCACGTCGTCCTCGATCCCGACGACCAGCGTCCACGAATCCCCCGCCAGGCCCGCCGCCCCGGCGATGATCCGGGCCGCGGTCGGGTTCAGGAACTCGACGGCCACCGGTCGCAAGGCCGACGCACCGAACCCGACGAGCCACTCGTCCAGTCGTTCGGGCCCGTCGGCCCTCAGCCAGATCAAGGCCGAAGCTCCGGGGAGCGGGCGGACCTTCAAGGTGGCCTGGGTGATGATTCCGAGAGTCCCCATCGAGCCGGTCAGCAGCTTCGGGAAGTCATAACCGGCGACGTTCTTGACGACCCGCCCTCCCCCCTTCACCTCGACGGCGTTCGAGGTGACGAACGAGACGCCGATGATCGAGTCGCGGGGCCGCCCCAGGCCAAGTCGGCGAGGCCCACAGACGCCCGTCGCAAGCGCGCCGCCGAGCGTCGCGCGGTCGGGCCGAGGGACGTCGATCAGCAGCCGCTGGTTCTGCTCGGCCAGGATTCCCTGCAACGCCGCGACCGACATGCCGGCCTGCACGGTGATGGTCATATCGGCGTGGGGGTAGTCGACGATGCGGTTCAGCGACGAGACGTCGACCGCCGCGCCGGGGCGACCGGGAGGCCGACCGTAGTCGAGCGCCGACGCCCCCCCTTGAGGATAGACCGCCCCGGAGTTCTCGACCTCCGCGCGGACGGCGTCACACAGTTCGTCGACCGTCGATGGGCGGTGGACCGCCGTGGCGAAGCGACCATCGCCGAGGGGGCCGGCTCCGGACGTTTCGGGCCAGCCGAGGGCGTCTGCTTCACGCTTCACGATTCGCTCCCTGGAGCCTGGCTCTCCGGGCCGGCGTCGTCCCGGACGACCTCGCCTGAGAGAGTTCGCTCGACCATCTCCTGCACCGCGCGGATGGCCTCGACGGTCGGCTCGTCAAACGCGCCGGGCCAGGCCTCGGTCAACAGCACCTGGGATTCGAGGGCCAGGCGATGCAGCGCGTACGCGAGCCGTCGGGCGAGCGCCGCCGCGCCTCGGTTCTCCTTCTCCAACCGCCTGAGGGCCTCCAACAACTCCGCGACGGTCGCGGCCGGGACCGATTCGCCTCGTCTCAGGAGGGGAAGGAACCCGCGAGGATCGCCCCCTTCGGGTCCGACGTGTTTCCAGACGATATCCATGGGGAGCCCGTCGAGGTCCTCGGGAACGTAATTCGCGGCATCGGCCGGCTCGCCGACCACCGGGTCGGGTCGAGGCCCGGTCTGGAGGCGCACCGTGACGGGCGCGTCCAGGGCCGGGGCGTTGCGTCCGTCCGTCTCGGCCGCCTCCTCCGGCTGGGTGAGGAACAGGAGCGGGACGGTCACCTCGGACGGTGGGGGCTCGGGGACGTGGGGCCGTGTCGCGTCGCGACGAGCCTGCCACTCGCTGAGGTATCCGGCGTCCTCGGCGATCTCGTCGAGCCCCTTCAAGGGGCTCCCACGTTGGGCCTCGACCCGGGCGACCTTCCGTCGCACGCGTTCTTCTTCAAGGGACCGGGCCAGCACCACCGCACAGTAATCCTGGATGGACGAGTGCCCGTCGAGATCGGCGAGCAATTGAGCCAGATCAAGCAGACTGCCCGGCAGGTAGAGCGTCAACCGCTGGGTCTCGTCCTCGTAGCCCGGGAGTTTATGCTCGCCCGAGCGGAAGACCGGAGGCAGCCGACGCCACCGCGAGAATCGATTCCGCTCCCCCACGTTCGCCATGCCTTTCCGGCGGCCCATCCATCGCCGCGCCGAGTGAAGGGACCGACTCCCCTGGTTCGATCAGCCTTATCATAAACCGCGTCCGAGGTCGAACGATAGGTCGCCGTCAGGCCGAAGCGTGCCGTCCGGGTTTGGTCCGCTCGAGGCAGTGCCCCCCGATCGGCAGCTTCTTGCCGGGGCTGCAACGGTCTTCGGGGTTGAGCGCGTCGTGCACGGCGGTCATCGCCGCGAGATCGTCCTCGCTGAAGAGCTTGGGCATCATCGCGAGCTTCTCGACGCCTATGCCGTGCTCGCCGGTGACGCTCCCTCCCAGCCGGATGCACTCGTCGAGGATCTCGACGCTGGCCTGGAGGGCCCGACGGACCTGGTCCGGGTCGCGCTCGTCGAAGAGGATGATGGGGTGGAGGTTGCCGTCGCCGGCGTGGAAGACGTTGGCGATTCGCACCTGCTGACGCTCCGAGACCCCCTCCATGAACCGCAAGATATGGGGGAGCGCCGTGCGGGGGACGACGCCGTCCTGGGTGCAGAAGGTGGGGCTGACGCGACCGATGGCTCCGAAGGCCATCTTGCGGCTCTTCCAGATCGCCTTGTATTCGGGCTCCTCGCGGGTCAGCCAGCTGATCGACTTCTCAACCTTCCCGCGATGCGCCTGGACGATCTCGGAGATGGCCTGGGCCTCGTGGTCGAGCGCGGCGTCCAGGCCGTCGACCTCGATGATGAGGACGGCCCCGGCGTCGACGGGAAAGCCGAACTTGAACGCGGCCTCCACGGCCCGGATCATCAGGTTGTCGATCATCTCCAGGGCGGCTGGGACGATCCCGGCGGCCACGATCCCGCTCACGGCCTCGACGGAATCCTCCACCGTGTCGAAGACCGCGAGCAGCGTCCGGCCCGCCTCGGGGTCTCGCGTCAGATTCACGATCACTTTCGTGACGATCCCGAACGTCCCTTCGCTGCCGACGATCAGGCCGGTCAGGTCGTAGCCCGGCTGATCCTCGACGACGCCGCCAATCTGGACGACTTCGCCCTCGGGCGTCACCAGTTCGAGCCCCCGCACATGGTTCACCGTCACGCCATATTTAAGCGTATGCGGCCCCCCCGCGTTGGTGGCGACGTTCCCGCCGATCGTGCACGCCGTCTGGCTCGACGGATCCGGGGCGAAATGGAGCCCCGAGCCGACGAGGGCGCGCGTCAGCCAGACGTTCACGACGCCCGCCTCGACGATCGCGTAGCGGTCCCGGAGGTTGACCTCCTGGATGCGCTTCATCTTCGTGAGCCCGATCATCACCCCGCCCCCAATAGGGAGCGTCCCGCCAGCCAGGCTCGTCCCGGCGCCTCGGGGCACGAACGGGACGCCGTGGCGATTGCAGATCTTGACGATCGCGACCACATCCTCCGTACAGCCTGGGAAGACCACGACGTCGGGCACGGCCTTCTCGATCAGATAGCCGTCGCATTCATAGACGACAAGCTCGTCATGACGAAAGAGGACGTTCTCCTCCCCAATCGCCGCCTTCAACTCGGCGACGAGACGGGCGGAAGTCGAGGACGCCGACGTCGGAACGGCGGTCGCGGTCATGGATTGCGGTTCCTGCCGAGGAAATCGGACGAGGGCTGACAGACGGATGGCTCTAAGCCGAACAGCTTCATTCTACCCCCCCGCCGCCCGGCCCGCCACGAAGCTGATCCACGAGCCGCGCCACTCGAGACACGACGATAGGCGATGGATCAGAGTCCAGATCCCGACGTGTTCAACGCCTGAGCAACGAGTTCTACCAGCCCCTCTACCCTAGAGGTGGGCCCTTTCCAGATCGCCGACGCCGAGCGATTAGTCGTCGGCGGCATGCTTCGGAACCAAACCTGACGGCAAAGCCCGAGTCCCGGCGACGAGGCTGTCTCGCTCCAGTTCGGCCTCTTGCCCGCCGGGTCGGGGTCTCGAACAATTCCGACATGGCGAAGAGATCGGGCTGCAAAATCGGGGGGATGGAGACGGGGAAGGCACCCGCCTGCGTCGGCATCGACTTGGCCGGAGTCGAGCACCGGGAAACTGGAGTGGCGGTGCTCCGCGACTGCCGACTCGAGCTGCTGACCTCGGTCAGTACTGATGAGGAGATCGTCCGGCTGGCTGGGCTCGCGGGCCGGCGCGGGACGATCGCGATCAATGCCCCCCTCACCCGGCCCATGGGGCGATGTTGCCTGGACGACGATTGCCCGTGTCGGCAGGATCCAGGCACGAGAAGTCGGCAACTCGAGCGAGAGTTGGCCCGGATGGGAGTGCCGACATTGGCCACGGCGCTTATCAAGGTCCTCGCCCGCCGAGGCGTGCGGATCGCTGCATCGCTCAAGGAGCAGGGGCTACATCCTCTGGAAGTCTATCCGTTCGCGACGCTCAAGATTCTTGGCCTCCCATGCCGAGGCAAGCGGACCAGGGAGGGTCGACTGGAAATCCATCGAGCGCTCCGCCCTCTCGTGCCGGGTTTGCGACGCCCCAACGCCTCGGAGCACCGACTCGACGCAGTCGTCTGCGCCCTTACCGCCCAACTCCACCGGATGAAACTCACCCGGACGGTCGGTAAGCCCGACGAAGGTCTCATGAGCATCCCTGACACTCAGATCCTCACTCTCGAATACGTCCCCAATCCTACAGGTCGTGGCGTTCACGCCGTCTGGAAGCGAAGAAGACGCAGGCGCGCGCATTCGTCAACGCTTGGCGCGGTCGCTCGGTCGATTACGGATTGAAGGTGATAAGCCCCAGGGAACGTTCCCCCCGCAGAGGCACCGCAGAATTCCCATGACCCAGAGGAACGGGCTTGTTCGGAGGCGGGGCAGCGGGGTTCGAAACGAAGACGCCCCCGCCTTGGGGGCGGGGGCGTCTCTGGGGGATTCCGGCGATGACCGACTTTCGCGCCTGAGCACTATCATGGGCCCGTCGGGCTTAACGGCCGTGTTCGGAATGGGAACGGGTGTGGCCCCGACGGTATGGTCGCCGGAAAAACGGCCGGCGGGGGTTTCGCCCCGCCGGGCGTGGATCTCGGTGGGTCGGTCGATACGTCACGAGGCGAGCGGTTCGTCCACTCCAGCTTCCGATCTCGAGGATCACGGACCCGGGGTCCGGACCGGGAGTCGGCCGGTTTCACTTCGGCGAGGCTCGCCGTGCGGAGGATCTTGCAGCCGCCGCGACCCGGGCCCGGCTCCGCGTGCGGAGGGGACGGATCGGGGTGGTCAAGCCGCTCGGCTGTTAGGACCGGTCGGCTGAGGCGGTCGCCCGCCTTGCACTTCCGGCCTATCGACCTGGTCGTCTTCCAGGAGCCTGTGCGGGACATGCCCGCTGGAGACCTCATCTCGGAGAGGGCTTCGCGCTTAGATGCTTTCAGCGCTTATCCCGTCCCGACCTGGCTACCCGGCGGTGCCGCTAGCGCGACAGCCGGCACACCAGAGGTCGGTCCTCCCCAATCCTCTCGTACTAGGGGAGAAGCTCCTCAAGTCTCCTACGCCCACGGCAGATAGGGACCGACCTGTCTCACGACGGTCTGAACCCAGCTCGCGTACCGCTTTCATTGGCGAACAGCCAAACCCTTGGGACCTTCTCCAGCCCCAGGATGCGATGAGCCGACATCGAGGTGCCAAACCTCCCCGCCGCTAGGGACGCTCGGGGGAGATCAGCCTGTTATCCCCGGAGTACCTTTTATCTGTTGAGCGACGGCCTTTCCATCCAGCACCGCCGGATCACTAACGCCGACTTTCGTCCCTGCTCGACCCATCGGTCTCGCAGTCAGGCGCCCTTCTACGTTTGCGCTCGCGTTGCCCGATTGCCGACCGGGCTGAGGGCACCATTGCGCTCCTCCGTTACTCTTTGGGAGGAGACCGCCCCAGTCAAACTGCCCGATGAGCACGGTCCCGGTACGGGCTGCGTACCGGTGAGGGCCGACGATCATTCAGGGTGGTATTTCACCGTTGGCTCGCCGACGGCTGGCGCCGCCGGGTCGAAGCCTCCCACCTATCCTACACAGAACGAGCATCGGACCAGTGCCAACCTGCAGTAAAGGTTCACGGGGTCTTTCCGTCTAACCGCGGGTACGTGGCATCTTCACCACGACTACAGTTTCACCGGGTCCCTCGTGGAGACAGCGCTCCAGTCGTTACGCCATTCATGCAGGTCGGAACTTACCCGACAAGGAATTTCGCTACCTTAGGACCGTCATAGTTACGGCCGCCGTTTATCGGGGCTTCGGTCGCCGGCTTCGCTTGCGCTGACCGCCTTCCTCAACCTACCGACACCGAGCAGGCGTCAGACTCTATACGTCCTCTTGCGAGTTGGCAGAGTCCTGTGTTTTTGATAAACAGTCGCTAGAGCCGATTCTCTGCGGCTCCCCCCTCGCGGAGGGAGCACCCCTTGTACCGAAGGTACGGGGTCATTTTGCCGAGTTCCTTCACGAGGGTTCTCCCGAACGCCTTCGGATTCTCACCTGGCACACCTGTGTCGGATTGCGGTACGGGCCGGCGGATCGTCCCGAGGGGGCTTTTCGCGGCCGGATTCTCTCGAGCTTCCAGATCGAATGCTGTCGGCCTTGCGGCACGGGGGCGTCTACCACCCCGACTCGAGAATCCTCCGGCGTCCTCCCTCGTTCAACCTCCCCGCCGGGTGACGGAATATTAACCGTCTGCCCATCGACTACGCCCTTGGGCCTCGTCTTAGGACCCGACTGACCCTGGGCGGATTGACCTTCCCCAGGAAACCTTGTGCTTTCGGCGGACGGGCTTCCCACCCGTCTTGTCGTTACTCGTTCCGGCATGCGCACTCGACGCCGCTCCACGGCTCCTCACCGGTGCCGCTTCGACGCTGGCGTCGACGCTCTCCTACCATTCTTGCGAATCCGCGACTGCGGCACGACGCTTAGTCCCCGTCATTTTCGGCGCGGGATGGCTCGACCGGTAAGCTGTTACGCACTTTTGAAATGGTGGCTGCTTCTAAGCCAACATCCCGGCTGTCACGGCGATCCCACTTCCTTTGCCACTGAGCGTCGCTTTAGGGGCCTTGGTCGGCGGTCTGGGTTGTTTCCCTCTCGAGCATGAAGCTTATCCCCCACGCTCTGACTCCCGGGGTCCGACGCACGGTATTCGGAGTTGGGTTCCGATGGGTAGCCGGGGAGGCCCCCAAACGGATTCCGTCGCTCTACCCCCGTGCGTTACTTCCCGAGGCTGGCCCTAAAGCCATTTCGGAGAGAACGAGCTATCTCCAGGTTTGATTAGACTTTCACTCCTCCCCACGGGTCCTCCCCCAGTTTTTCAACACTGGTGGGTTCGGTCCTCCACGGCCGGTTAGGGCCGCTTCAACCTGCCCATGGGTAGTTCACCTGGTTTCGCGTCTATCGCGCCCGACTGAGTCGCCCTGTTCAGACTCGCTTTCGCTGCGGCTCCCCCCCTGAAGGGGTTAACCTGGCCGGACACGATAACTCGCCGGATCATTATGCAAAAGGCACGCGGTCAGCCCGACTTGCGTCAGAGGCCTCCCACCGCTTGTAGGCGCGGGGTTTCAGGTTCAGTATCCTCCCCTTGTCGGGGTTCTTCCCACCGTTCGGTCGCCCTACTGGGTTCGCTATCGGTCGTCGTCGAGTACTTAGCCTTGCGGGATGGTCCCCGCGAATTCAGGCCGGGTTTCCCGTGCCCGACCCTACTTGGGCGACCGGATGAGGAACCGCCGCTGCACCTACGGGGCTGTCACCCGCTCCGGCGCGATTTTCCAAACGGCTTCGGTTCGCGTTGGTTCCTCGTGATTCCGGGCCCTCGACCCCGGACGGTGACCCGTCCGGTTTGGGCTCTTCCCCGTTCGCTCGCCGCTACTGAGGGAGTCTCGGTTGATTTCCTTTCCTCCGGGTACTGAGATGTTTCAGTTCCCCGGGTGTTCCTCGGGCATTCCGGGATCGACGCTCGTTATGCAGCTCCCCCGGACTTATCGCAGCCTTCCACGCCCGAATTCCTGACGACGCCTAGGCATTCCCCCCGCGCCCTTAGGGCTTGACCACGCCGATCGGGCCCCCGCGCCTGGGAAGGCGCGGGCCTCTCGACGGGCAGCCGCTCGATTCTTCGCTTCGCGATTCCTCGCCAAGCCGGACAGGGGATTCGACCCCGGCGTCTCGCGACGCGGAAGTCGGCCCCAGGCCCGATCCAGATCCTAAAGGGTTCGTGTTCTTCGAGCCGCCCCGACTCGCGTCGCGGCGGCGTGAAACTGTAGTGGAGTATGCCACTCGCCCTTCCCGCCGGCGCGTGCCGCCCGCGTCCGAGGACGCCGACCGCACGACCCGCGTTGGGGCTCGTGTCGAATCCGCCCGCCTTCGACCCCCCCGCCCGAGGGGCGAAGCGGCCGGCCGCGGCCGGATTCGTGTATCGACCAACCACCGAATTGTCAAAGAGGCTCGCGGCCGGCGGACCTGCGTCCGCCGCCCGGGCCCTGGCGCCTGGCCAGGGGGCGAGGCCGTCCCCGGGGGAGACGGCCCCGCCCCGCGTCCAGGAGGCGAGGGTCGGAACGTCGACCCGCCCGGCGGAGGCCGGGCGGGCGACGCGTATGCCGATCGATCGTGGCCCGGTCCGCCTTGCGGCGGATCCGGAGGGCCGGGCGCGGGGCCCGGCGTGGTCGGAGAGAGGCGGATGCGGTTCTTCAAACCCTCGGGGGGAGCAGGCGTACGGGCGTCTCCTCGGGGTCCGAGGCGGCGCCGACGAGCCGTGGGGGCCGACGAAGGAGGCCTGGCGGCAACCTTCGCGATCCGGCGTCCCCGGCTTGGTTTTCCAAGTTTCCTTAGAAAGGAGGTGATCCAACCGCAGGTTCCCCTACGGTTACCTTGTTACGACTTAGTCCCCATCACGGGTTTCATCTTCGGCGCCTGCCTTTCGGCTCCGACGACTTCGGATGCCCCCCGCTTTGGTGGCTTGACGGGCGGTGTGTACAAGGCTCAGGAACACATTCACCGCGGCAATGCTGATCCGCGATTACTAGCGATTCCAGCTTCATGCGGGCGAGTTGCAGCCCGCAATCCGAACTGAGGGACGGTTTTTGCGATTAGCGCGGCCTTGCGGCCTGGCGACGCTTTGTCCGCCCCATTGTAGCACGTGTGCAGCCCTGGGCATAAGGGCCATGATGACTTGACGTCGTCCCCGCCTTCCTCCGGCTTGACGCCGGCGGTCTGATCAGAGTCCCCGCCATGACGCGCTGGCAACTGATCACAGGGGTTTCGCTCGTTACGGGACTTAACCCAACACCTCACGGCACGAGCTGACGACAGCCATGCAGCACCTGCACAGGTTCCACCTTGCGGCGTCGCCGACGTTTCCGCCGGCTAATCCCTGCATGTCAAGCCCAGGATAAGGTTCTTCGCGTAGCCTCGAATTAAGCCACATGCTCCACCGCTTGTGTGAGCCCCCGTCAATTCCTTTGAGTTTCAGCCTTGCGACCATACTCCCCAGGCGGAGCACTTCACGGTTTCCCTGCGGCAGGGAGCCCATCGGCGAGCCCCCTACCCAGTGCTCATCGTTTACGGCTAGGACTACCGGGGTATCTAATCCCGTTCGCTCCCCTAGCTTTCGCGTCTCAGCGTCAGTAGACGTCCAGGGTCTCGCTTTCGCCACGGGCGTTCCTTCCGATCTCAACGCATTTCACCGCTCCACCGGAAGTTCCAGACCCCCCTACGTCCCTCCAGACCGGCCGTTTCGTGCCGCGTTCCCCGGTTGAGCCGGGGGATTTCAGGCGCCGACGCACCGATCCGCCTACACGCGCTTTAAGCCCAGTGATTCCGAATAACGTTCGCACGGTTCGTCTTACCGCGGCTGCTGGCACGAACTTAGCCCGTGCTTCCTCCAGGGATCGATCAAGCCCCTTGCAGGGCCTTTCTCCCCCTCGACAGGAGTTTACAACCCGAAGGCCTTCGTCCTCCACGCGGCGTCGCTCGGTCAGGCTTGCGCCCATTGCCGAAGATTCTCGACTGCAGCCTCCCGTAGGAGTCTGGGCAGTGTCTCAGTCCCAGTGTGCCGGGCCACGCTCGCACGCCCGGTAGGCATCGAAGGCTTGGTGGGCCGTTACCCCGCCAACGACCTAATACCACGACGGCCCGTCCCGAGGCGGACGGATCCTTTGGCGAAGCGTCGATGCCGACGCCCTCGCATCGCTGGGGATTACCCGCAGTTTCCCGCGGCTATACCCATCCTCGGGGTTGGTTGCCGTCGCCTTACTCACCCTTCCGCCACTGGCCCCTTGCGGGGCCCGTGCGACTTGCATGCCTAATCCACGCCGCCAACGTTCATTCTGAGCCAGGATCAAACCCTTCACAATGGTCCTCGGACCGTTCGCCCCCCCGAAGGAGGCCTTCCCGATCTCCGGTCCCCATCCTCGAAGAGGTCTGAGGAATGCTCGGCGATCCGTCCTTCATGACCCCCCGCCCCGCCCGAAGGCGTGACGGCTGGCCGCGAGTCCGGATGCGCCACCGGTCCTTGCGGCCGCCCCGACGTCGTTGCGAGGTCCAGGACCTGGGCCTCCGACGTCCCGATGGGACGATCCCGCACGCCGGCTCCCCTCAAGGGTTCGCCCGCGGTACGCGTTCCGAGGGGCTGGTGGCCCCTTCCCGCGTTCCGCACTCGCTACGCATCGTTCTCTCCGCCCCGCGTCCTGCGACGCGAGGCTCGTTCCACGATCGACCGGATTGTCAAAGAGCGGCGATCCGCTTCGCCCCGGCCCTGCGGCCGTCCCGAAGCCCCCGCCTTCCGAGCCTCCCCCCGCCGCGACTCGACGTTTTCGGCCGACCTGGTCGTTGTTGGCGACTCGGTCGGCCGTTCGTTTCGTCTCGGCGTCGTTCGTCTCGACAGGCAGATATTAAGGCATCCCCCCCACCGGGTCAACGGGCTACCGGATTTTCGCCCCCATTTCGTCTCGCAGGATGTTTGGCTGTCTTGATTTACGTTTTCTGATGCGGTCCGATTTCGGTAGGAGAACTCTCGGATTCAGTCCTTCCTTCAGTCCCTATTCCGGGCCTGCGGCTGCCGTGACGCCTGGCAACCTACCCAACGTCTTTCGCTCGTCCGTCCGATTCCAGGATTCCCTGGTCCTCCTATGGTAAGGCCAGGTTCGCGGGTGAATTGGGTTCGATCGGCTGCCTGCCAACGGAACCCATTTGACGTAAATGATGTTCTGATCGTATGTTGGGCTAAGATTTCTGACCTGGGGATTGGGTTCGATTGGCGGATTTGCGTGTGGCGTGTCTGTGATCCGGGATCCAGGGGATCAGTCCCAGGATCTCGAGGAGGGATTGAAGTCCGTAGCATCCCCTACATACACACTGTGGTCGAAACGATGGTTGGGGGATCCATGCCCCCCTGCCCTTCTCGCCTTACCCTATAGAGGGGGTCATTTGGAAGGGTATGGCTCGTGGCGCTCGATCGTCGGCCGTCGGGTCGTCGACTTGTCCGATTCAGGGGGATCGAGTAGGGTCCGGCCTTGACCAAGCGAACCCGACATGAAGGGGGGCCGGCATGGACGCCAGCATCCGAGAACGTCAGTCAGATGCGGGGACACTCGGCCTCGCGACCTCTCATCCTTCCGATGTTCTGCCCTCGGCTCTCGCGGGTCTTCGGATCGCGCTTGTCCATGACTGGCTGACCGGGATGCGGGGTGGTGAGAAGTGTCTTGAGGTTCTCTGCCGGGCGTTTCCCCAGGCGTCACTGTACACACTGATTCATCGGAAGGGATCGACCAGCCCGGCGATCGAGTCGATGGCGATCCGGACGTCGCCGTTGCAGAAGGTTCCCGGGGTCTTCCAATATTATCGGCAGCTTTTGCCGATCATGCCGGCCGCGGCGGCGAGCTGGCGGTTGAGGGACGTGGATCTCGTCATCAGCCTGAGCCATTGCGTGGCGAAGTCTGTGCGGGTCCCGGCGGGCGTGCCCCACGTCTGCTACTGTTTCACGCCGATGCGCTATGCGTGGCAAGGACGAGAAGCCTATCTCCAGAGCTGGTCGAATCGTCCCATCCGCCGGGCGGCGGCGGGGTCGCTCCTCAATCGGCTCCAGGCCTGGGATCAGGCGACCTCGGCGCGGGTGAGCCACTTCGTCGCGATCTCGGAGACGATCCGGGAGCGGATCGCGGGCTGCTACGATCGCGAGAGCACGGTCGTCCCTCCCCCGGTCGACGCCGAGTTCTACCATCCCGCACCGACCTCGACGCCGCGCGAGGACTTTTACCTCGTGGTGTCGGCGCTCGTTCCTTATAAGAGGGTGGATCAGGCGATCGAGGCGTGTCGACGGTCGGGCCGTCGGCTGGTGGTGATCGGGGCGGGTCCCGATCGAACTCGTCTGGAGGCGGCGGCGGGGCCGGCGACGACGTTCCTGGGATGGCAGTCCGACGAGGTGATCCGGGACCATTATCGGCGCTGTCGGGCGCTGCTGTTTCCCGGTGAGGAGGATTTCGGGATCGTGCCGGTCGAGGCGATGGCCTGCGGCGCGCCGGTGATCGCGTTGGGGCGAGGCGGTGCGGCCGAGACTGTCACGGGCGAGTGCGGTCTGTTGTACGGCGAGCCGACGACCGAGGCGCTGGCGCTTGCTCTCGACGGTTGGGAGGCGGAGGGCCTGCCACAGGACCCGGAGTTCGCGAGGAGGCGGGCGGAGACGTACGCGCTGCCGGTCTTCCGCCGGCGGTTGCTGGGGCTGCTCGCCGATGTAGCGACGTCGAAGGAGCGTCACGCCGGCGTTCCCCGTCCCCACCTCGCCGCGCCGGTCGTCGGGAGACGACGTCGGCGCGACGGGTGATGGTCGAGGAGGCTGGTTACGGCTTCGCCGCGGCCTGGTCAGGGGCGGCGACGCGGGGGACCGACTCGAACAAGGCGATCAGGTCGGCGATCTCCTGGTAGGAGAGCGGGTCCAGCAGACCTTCGGGCATGACCGAGATCGGCGAGGGTTTCTGTTCCTCGATCTCGTCCTTCGGGATCGTGACCTTGGAGCCGTCGGAGATCAGCAGCACGAGGTTCGGGCCGTCGGCCACGATCGGCATACCACTGAGGATCCGACCGTCCTCGATCGCGACGGTGATCGGCTTGTACTGGTCCGAGATCACCTTCGAGGGGGAGACGATCGATTCCAGGATGTCGGCCGGCTGGAATCGGCTGTTGACGGTGGAGAGGTCGGGGCCGAGGCCCTGGCCTTTCTCGCCGAACTTGTGGCAGTCGAGGCAGCGGACCTTGGTCAGGACGATCGTCCCGCGCTCGGGGGAGGCGTTCTTCATGACCTCGGCCTGGAGGACGTTGCGCACGAGGTCGGGGAGGTCGCGAGCGTTGGCCGCGGCGACGGTGTCGTCGACCGTGGCGGGGCCGCCCGGATGTTTGGCCTTGTACGCCTGATCCCAGAAGGCGATCGCGGCTTCGAATGAGTCGGCGTCGGCCTTATCGGGAGTTCCCAGCCAGCGATTCGCGAGCTGTTGGATCGGCGGTTGGAGCGGGGGGGCGGCGCGACGGGCAAGGCGGATCAAGGCGGCGGGGGCCTCGGGGCCTTCGGGAGCCTCGTCGATGCGCTGCAAGGCGCGGAGCAGGAGGCGCAGGGTGTTCTCGTCCCTGGCGTCGAGGGCGGCGGCGAAGATCGGCAGGTCGACCTTCGACGGCCTCTCGGCCAGGGCGCGTACCAGTCGGTCGCGACTGCCGGGGTCGGCCTTGAGCAGCGATCGGAGCGCGACGCGGGCCTCCTCGCCGGGAGTTCGCCCCAACTTCTCCAGGATCGTCGACTTGAGGTCGTCGGCCTGCGGGCTGGTCTCCCCGGCCGTGAGCATCAGCCGCATGTAGAGTTTGGCGAGGCCGTCGACGAGGACCGGATCCTTCTCCGGGTCGAGTTCGCGGACGAGGACGCGGGTGGGGAACGGGTGCTTCTCGCCCTGGGCGAGCCATTCCGCCCGCTCCTCGGCAGTGAGGACCGGGAGCCACTCTCGGGCCATCATGTCGAGGAAGCCTAGGTAGCTGTAGCCGCCGTCCCAGGCGCTGGCGCGATCGAACCAGGCCCAGTACCGCTGCTTGCCTTCGGCGTCCCAGCCCTGCTTGATCGCCCGGAGGCAGTAGGCGTCGTGGATTTGCGACACCGAGTCGGCCACGGCGTCCTGGTGGTCCAGGAGCGCGGGGACGGCTTTCGGCTCGTCGAGGAAGGCCAGGAGCTTGGCGACCTCGCGGTTGACCGGCGTGTCGACCTTATCGGAGAGCATCGCCAGGAGTCGGGGACGGAATTCGACCGACGCCGGCGCCTCGGCCTTGTGGGGGCCGAGGAGGTAGGTGAGCTGGATGAGCCGGAGCAGGTCGAGCTGCAAGGCCGGGTCCAGGGTCTCGCGAAGGAGCACCAGTTCGCGGTCGAGCAGGTCGGCCTGGATCGCTTCATCGAGGCGGCTGGCGCGGACGAGCGCGAGCATCCCCTCGATCCTGGCGCGGGGGCCGTCGACCGCCGTGATCGCATCGCGGAATCGCTCGGGGCCGGCGTGCTCGATGGCGGTCCTCGCGGCGAAGCGGATGAAGCGGTCGGGGTCGGCGAGCAGCGGCAGGAGCGCGAGCGCGGGGATCGTCTCGGCCGGCTGCTGCATCAGGGATTCGCAGGCGTGGCGACGGACGAACGGGTCCTTGTCGCCGAGGGCGGCGGTGAGGGCGGCGCGCGAGGCGTCGGTGGGGTGGTAGCCCAGGAGCGAGACGGCCCTGGATCGAACCTCGGCGTCGGCGTCGGCGGCCAGGGCGAGCAAGAGGGCCTCGGTCGGCTGCGGGCCGTGCTGCGAAAGGACTTCGAGCGCCCGCGCGCGATGCCGGGCGGGGGTCCTGCCGGACGCGTCGCGAGCGATCGCTTCAAGGCGAGGTCCCCAGGCCGCGGCGTTCGCCGCCATCAAGTCGGCGATCTTCTTGCGGGAGAAGCTGGAGAGAGGGGAGTCGATTTCCAGGGCGGCGGTCGCGAAGTCGTCCGGAGCTTTCGTCGGAGGGGGAGTGCGGGTGGACTTGAGCCGGAAGAGGCCTCCCTGGGTGCCGCGTCCGCCGGTCGAGAAGTAGAGGCAGCCGTCGGGGCCGGCCTCGATGTCGGTGCAATTGAGGGGCTGGCCGCTGACCATCTCCTTCGCCTTGCCGCGATAGGAGGCCCCTTCGCGTTCCAGGGCCACGGCGAGAATCCGCCCCTGCGACCAGTCGCAGATGAAGAACTGGTCGCGGTATTCGTCCGGGAACTGGCCGGCCTGATAGAAGGTTACGCCGGTCGGGCTGCCTCGGCCGAGATCCAGGGTCGCCGGGAGGCTGTCGAAGTAATACTCCGGCCAGTCGGCCGATCCGTTTCGCCAGCCCAGCTCGGCCCCGACGGGACTGTGGTTGACGCGGACGGGGCGATACCAGGGGACGCCGACGTCCCACTCCATGTCGCTGTCGAAGGAGAACAGCTCGCCGTGGCTGTTGAAGGCGAAGTCGTACTGATTGCGAAACCCGCCGACGATCCGCTTCCAGGTCGCGCCGAGGTCGTCGCTGCGGTAGATCTCGCCGCCCGGCGCCATGATCCCGACGGCGTGGCCTCGGGAGTCGTTGAGGTGCGGCAGGAGCTCGCCCTCGTAGGCCACGTTCAAGGGGCTGCCGGGGTCGATCGGCGGCTTGAGGTGGGAGTGGTTGCCGCTATTGTAATAGAGTCGGCCGTCCGGCCCGATCATCACCGCGTGCGGGCCGTGCTCGCCCATGCCGCCGTCGACGCCGCGGATCAGCTCGATACGCTCGAAGACGCCGTCATGGTCCTCGTCGGTCAGGCGGTGGAGGCCGTCGGCTTCGGGACCCTTGCCGACCGCGAACAGGACGCCTCGATCGAAGTGGAGGCCCTGGCAATTGCTCATGCCCGGGGCGATGACCACGCTGCGGTCGAATTTGCCGTCGCCGTCGTCGTCGACCAGCCGGGCTATGGGGCCACGCTCGACCGACACGCAAGGGGCCCCGTCGGGGTCGAACGTGAAGGCGACGACCGAGCCCGTGACCTGGGGGGCCCCGGCCGTCTCGACCTGGAAGCCTTCGGCCGTGCGGAAGCGATCCGAGGCGTCGCCCAGGCCGAAGGCCAGGCGGCCCCAGGGCTCGACGCCGAATTCGCCGAGGTCGACGGGGGCGAGCCAGGCTGAGTCGTCGAATCCGGCGAGCTTCCAACCGTCGCCCGCCGGGACCTCGGCGGCGGATTTCCAGGTTTTGTTGGTGTGGACCGGGGCCCCCTGGCCCAGGGGAAGGACGCCGCCGGAGACGAGGAAGCCCGCCCGGCCCGGCCCCTCGTTCGAGGCCCAGGCCGACAGGACGTGCGAACCGGTCTCGAGGATCAGGTCGACCTTGGCGGGGGTGCGCCAGTCGTCGCCGCCGGCGATCTTCCGGCCGTCGAGGAAGAGTTCGAAGGCGTTGTCGGCGGCGGCGAACAGGGCCAGCCGCGACGGTTCCTTGACGACCACGGACTTGCGGAAGTAGCAGGTCTCGGCCGGCACGTCCCGGCCGTCACCGACGCCGGCCCGCCAGATCCAGTGGGGCGCGGCGGCCTCTTGCCCGAAGGCCCCGGCGCTCGCGACCAGGAGCCAGCAGAGCGAAAGCGCCGACGCCCGCAAGGTGCGAGCCGTCTGAGTCGAGGGGGATCGGCCGGCGCGAGTCACGACCGGCCGAAAGGGATCTTCGTCCAGCACCATGCAATTCTCCAGCTCGGGGATCACGGGTTGAAGGAACTGGCGTCCACTGAGTCTCGAGCGACGATCGGGAATTATTTCGGGCTGCGCGAGGCCTTCTCGGTCAGGCCGCTGGTGCCGAATCGACGAGCGAGCTCGGCCTCGACGTCGCCCCAGGCCAGGTCGCGGAAGCCGAGCAGGACGGCGGTGTGGAAGACCAGGTCGGCGACCTCCTTCACGAGATGCTCGCGGCCGGCGTCGCCCGGCGCGTCGCTGGCCTCGACGACCTCGGCGGCCTCCTCGATGATCTTCGCACTGATGGCCGCCGCGCCCCCCTTCATGAGGTTGGCGACGTACGACGGCTTCCCCTCGGTCTGGGCCTTGCGCTCGGCGATCACCTTCATCAGCGCGTCCATGATCGATGCTTCCGCCATGACGACTCCTCCTCAAGACTGAAGCCCCCGACCGGGGATTCGCGTCGAACCTCGCCCGTCAGGGAGCTGAGCGGCCCCAAGGATACCATCGCCGATCGCGTCTCGGCAATGGTCTCTCCATCCGGTTCCAATTCCCCATAAACGACTTACGACGAGATCGAAGCCGCCGCCGACTGGTCGCGATGAAGTTTCGCGGCCGGCTATCGCCCCAGCGAGGCGGCACTGCGTCGAGAAACCGGGCGATGCGCCGGCGAACCGTTGGAGGCGGACCGTCCAGGCCGTAAACTTGCAGCCGGTCCGTGTGATCGATCGACGAAGGACCGGCCCCGGCCTGCAGTACAAAGGCGAGCGCGCATGCACGACGAAGATCAGATTCCGATCTGGCTTTTCATCGGCGGGATCCTGGTGGTCTACGGGATCCTGATCCTGGGAGCCGGTTTGTACGCCCTGGCCTTCCCCCCCCCGCCCGAGGCCCGAGTCGCACTTTTCCACCTGCACGCCGACGTCTGGTGGGGGATCATCATGACGGCCATCGGCCTCATTTACTGCGTGCGTTTCCGTCCGAGGCACCACAAGCCGGAAGCCTCGCATCCGGCCTGACGCCGATTCGGCGGCCGTGATGGTGAAACCGAATTGACAGTATGAGGGCCCACTCCTACGATGCGCGAGCTTTGGGGCGACGGGTCCGCGCGAAATCTTCGACGTCGACCTGCGCCTCGAGTGCCCGATTTTCGATTCGTCATGGCAGCCCTTCGACCCGCTTCGCGATGCGAAGAAGACGAAGGTGACGAAAATCGAGCCTGAGCACGGATCGCGGGGCGGCGGCATGGCGAACCCAGCTAAGGTGGGGAAACCTGAAAAGCCGATAAGTCCTGGCAATCTGAGTGCGGGCTGCTAAGGCTCGCAAGGAAGCGAGCTGTGCTCGAGCCTTCAAGGAAGTTCCTTCTCGAATGGCAAGCCCGACCCTCAGCCAGCGAAGGCGGCCCTTGACGCCGCTGAAGCGTCCTTTGCGATCGCGTCCGCCGCTGCCGGCGGAGGTGACGTGTCCCCGCGCCCGCGGGCGGCGGATCGCTTCGAACGTCGCCTACTTGAGTCTGGCCGAGCTGTTCTGCCGGGCCTGCTCGGTGTTCGTGACGCTCGCCCTGATGAAGCGACTGGGGGGGAGCGGTTACGGCCGGGTGGAGTTCGCGTTCAGCGTGGTCTTCTGGCTCGTCCTCCTGGTGCGGGACAGCAGCGACGTGATGGTGGCGCGGGAACTCTCGCGACATCCTCGGCTGATCCGGCCGCTCGTCGATCACGTCCTGGCGTTCAAGACGTTCCTGGCGGTGACGCTCTTCTCCGTTTTGACGCTGGTCGGCTGGTTCACGCTCAAGGACCGCTCGGACTGGTCGATCCTGACGCTGTACGGCCTGATGCTGTTCACGACGGCGATCGGGCTGGACTTCGTCTATCGGGGTACGGAGCGGATGGGCCTGCTGGCCGTTTCGCTCTGCCTGCGGACGATCTTCTACGGGGCGGGCGTCCTCGCGTTCGTCGGCGACGCTTCCCGGATCACCTGGGTGCCGATCTTCCTGACGGTCGGCGAGGCGGGCGGGATCGGCCTGATCTGGCTGAGTTACCTCCGCACGTACCGCATGCCCCGGCCCCGCTTCAGCTTCCGGTTCATCAGCATCCTGGTCCAGCGGGGGAAGATCGTCTGCGCGATCCAGCTCTCGCAGGCGTTGATCATCGCCGCCGACGTGCTGGTGGTGGGGATGATGAGCCTGAGCACCTGGGGGGACGTCGGACGGTACGGGGCCCAGTACCGCATGGTGACGATCATCCTGACCTTCGGGATGATCGTGCAGCACGCGACCTTCCCGACGCTCGCCCGCCTCTGGCGGCACCATCCGGACGCCGGCCGCGACGCCCTGGACTCGCTGGTCGAGGCCCTGATGACCACCCTGACGCCGCTGGCGGTGGGGGTCACGCTGCTGGCCGAGCCGCTGGTCGGGCTGCTCGGGTCGTCGGACTACGACGGCGCGGGGCTGCTCCTGGCGGTCGGGATCTGGCGGGCCCCGCTTTTGAACGTGGCCTTCTGCTACCAGACGACGCTGATCGCGCTCAATCGGGAGACGGTCGGCGTCGGCTCGTTGATCGTGGCCGCCATCGGGATCGGCCCGCTGGTCTATCTGATGCGGACCCAGTTCGGGCTCGTCGGCGCGACCGCCGCCGTGCTGATCGTCGCCCTGGCGCTGGTGATCGCCGGCTTCCACAGCCTGGCCCGCGAGGGGCGGCAGCCGGCCTGGCATCATCACCTGGGGCGGCCCCTGTTCGCCTCGCTGGCCATGGCCCCCGTCTGCCTTTTCCTGGTCCAGTGGCACGTCGTGCTGGCGGTGTTCGGCGGGGCCGCGACCTATCTGCTGGTGTTGCTGGCGACCGGGGGCCTGGATCGGACCCGGCACTGGCGCGCCGCCTTCCACCCGATTGAATCGCCCGCCCCCTCGCCGGCGCGGGCCGAGGTCTCGCCCGGTTCCAAGATGTGACGCTCGCGCCCGCGAGTCAGCGACAGGAGGTCGCCCCTTTGAAATTCTGCATGATCACCACCTTCTTCGGGCCGCACAGCTTCGGCGGCGACGCCGCCTACGTCGACCGGCTCTGCCAGGCGCTTTGCCGACGCGGCCATGAGGTCCACGTCTTCTACTGCGTGGACGCCTTCAATGCGGTCCGAGGCGATCACCCCCTCCGATCGTACACCCCCACGCCCGGCCTGCATCTCCACCCGCTGGAGAGCGGCTACGGGACGTTGTCGCCGCTGGCGACCCAGGCGACCGGGCTCCCCCTGTTCAAGTCGAAGGCGCTCCGCGAGGTGCTCGACGCCGACGACCTCGACGTGGTCCATTTCCATAACATCTCGCTCGTCGGCGGCCCCGGCGTGCTCGGCCTGGGCGCCAACACCCGCGCGGTGCGGATCATGACGGCGCATGAGCACTGGCTCATCTGCCCGATGCACCTGCTCTGGAAGTACGACCGCAAGCCCTGCGACGGCGCGAGCTGCCTCCGGTGCACCGTGGCGGGGGGCCGCCCGCCCCAGGCCTGGCGGTACACGAACGCGATCCCCAAGGCCCTCGGCCACCTCGACGCCCTGCTCTTCCCGAGCGCCCACGCGCTGGAGGAACACCGGAGTCGAGGCGTGGACCGCTGGGCCCCGCTCGTCCACCTCCCGTACTTCCTCCCCGACGACTGGTCGCAGGGGATCGAGGACGAGGAACCGACGCCCACGGAGCGCCCGTACCTGGCCGCCGCCGGCCGCCTGGTCGCGATGAAGGGCTTTCAGCGACTGATCCCGCTGATGCGGAACCTCCCCGAGGCCGACCTGCGGATCGCGGGGACCGGCCCTTACGAGGCCAGCCTCCGGAAGCTGGCCGAGGGGCTGCCGAACGTCCATTTCGAGGGGCTGCTGGGAGGCCAGGGACTCGCCCGGCTGTTCCGGGGCTCGCGGGCCGTGGTGGTCCCTTCGCTCTTCCCGGAGACCTTCGGCTACGTCGTGCTCGAAGCCTTCGCGACCGGCACGCCTGTGATCGTCCACGAAGGGGGAGGCGCGATCCTCGAGACGGGCGTCGCCAGCGGCGGCGGACTCGGCTACCGGACCGACACCGAGCTACTCACGGCCATGCGGCGGATGGTCCACGACGAGGACCTCCGCTCCGGGCTGGCCGCCCAGGGCTTTTCGCAGCGGATCGGCCCGTGGTCCGAGACCGAGCACGTCCACCGCTACCTGGAGCTGATCGCCGGCCGTCGGGCCGCCCGCGACTCCGGCGTGAAGACCCGCCTCGACCCCGCGGCCGGCTCGCTCGCCGCCCGCCACGCCACCCGGGCGACGTCCAGCTCGCCGGCGACGAAGGCCCGCTGAATCGGGCCTGACCGTCCGGGCTCGATCGCGAGCCCGGTTCGGTCGTTCGATCGGCCCTTTCGGACTCAGCGACGCTCCGGGGGCGCCTCGACGTTCGCGGCGGCTTGCGGGGCCGACGCTCCGAGCCGTTTGAGGAGCTGCTCAAGAGGGTCGGGAGTGCCGACGGCGTTCTCTCGAAGCAGGAGCGCCGTGGGGTCCTCGGCCGCCCGTTCGGGGGCGAGGCGGGGGAGCATGCGGTTGTAGAGCAAGGTCACGGAAGACTTGGGACGCGAACCGCGGTGCTGCTCGATCTCTCGGATCGCATCGGCCAGGGGCCAGCCCTGGTTGGCGAACCGATACATGCCGACCCAGGCCGGCGAGCGGTCCATGCTGGCGTGGCAATGGACCAGGACCGGCCAGTTCTCGGGCTGGTTGGCGAATTCCAGGGTCTCCGGCACGCACCGGACCCCGGTCGGATCCTCGGGCGGCTGGTTGTACAGCGTGATGCCGTGTTCGCGGGAGAACCGCTGTTCGTCGGGCCAGTGCGGGCTCCCCTCCGGGGTGAACTCGGGGAACAGATTGATGATCGTCTTGAAGTGATGGCGCTCCTGGGCGATCTTCAGGCCGCGGTACGTCGGCATCGCGCTGAGGTAGAGCCGTCCCGGGATGATCTCGCGGAGGCGGGCGATCGGGCGTTGATACCAGAAGATCCCGCGGCCGACGAAATCGAGGCCGATCGAGACCGCGATCAACGCCACGGCCACCCACATCCCCCGCCGTCCCGGCTGCGCCCGAGGCGCGAGCCTCAGCATGGCGAAGGCCCAGGCGAGCAATCCCCAGACATAGACCCAACGGGGCCAGAAGCCGAACGGCTCGCGGTCGATCCAGGGGAGTTGACGGACCACCATCAGGACGAGCGAGACGGCCAGCAGGCCGAGCACCCCGCGTCGCTTCGCCTCGGACGTCAGCGAGCCGAGCCGCCAGGGACGTCCCGCGACGAGCACGACCGCCGCCAGGGTCAGCGCGCAAACGGCCAGCGTAAGGCGCTGGGGCTGGGACACGCTCGGGTCGAACATCGTCCGCCAGCCCAGGCCGTGCCATCCGTTGAGGAGCGGGCCCGGAGTCGCGGCGTGCCAGAAGGCTGCGAGCGAGAGGGCGAGCGCGGCATATCGCAGGCGTCCCCGAGGGTCGCGCAGGCATCCCCAGGCGGCGAGCACCAGGGCCGCCGAGGAGACGTAGACCGCCACGCAGTCGATCGTGTCGCCGGCCTCGGCGAAGCGATACGCCGCCGGCGGGTAGGCGCTATACGTCTGGCGGACGACGCGCGGGAACTCCGGGTCGAGCGCCTTCTCGTAGGCGAGGATGAGCCAGATCGCCGGCGTCACGGCGAGCGCCAGCGCGATCCACGGCCAGAGCCTGCGTCGCGACGGAATGGAGTGGTGATCGGTCAAAGCTCGTCGCCCCTTCCCTGGACTTCGTCGCCGTGGCCGCGCGCGACGACGCGCGAGGTCGCCCCGAGGACGTGACGCGATGATCCAGATCCGGGCGATTTCGTCAAGCCGCCCGGCGGTCGGCCCCTGCGTCGTCCGCCCTCAGCGCGTGCTCGGCGAACTGCTCGGACTCGACCCGGCCCCGGCCCGTGCGGACGCCGAGACGGACCAGGAGCCGCCGCCGCATCTCGCGAATGGGCCTGGCGATCAGGCGATGCGCCCGGATCCACCAGGGCCGCCTCGCCGCCATCTCGCCTTCGGCGAAGCCGCACTGGTCGGGTCGACAGCGTGACCAGTGCTTCTGGAGATGATATTCGTCGCTCCCCGAGAGGATGGGGAAGATCGGCCGGAGGGGCAGCCATCGCGGCCAGGAGACGCTGATCTGGAAGTCGAACAGGCAAGGTCGGCCGTGGACGTCGACCAGGACGTTCTCTCGCTTATGGAGATCGACGTAGACCATCCGCCGGCCGTGCATGGCCCGGAGCAGCGACTGCAACTCGGGAAAGAATCCATCGTCGACCGGCTCGCGGTCGCCCAGGGGGTGACCTTCGAGGTAGGCGCGGGCGACCCCGTTGCGCTGGAGGACCCCGTCGATCGAGACCGGCCCGGCGAGTTCCGGGATCCCCGGAAGGTCGGCCAGGCTGCGGAGCATCGTCGATTCGCGACGCGCCGTCATCAGACCGATCAACCGCAACGGGACGCCGAAGGCGGAGGCCTTGCGGTGGAGCTTGACCACCCGTCGGACCCCGTCGCCATCTTCATAAAGGGCGGTGGCCGCCCAGGAGTCGTGCTTGAACAGCTCGACGAGGCGATGTTCGACGCCGCCGACGTCCAGCCGATCCGGCGGGGCGTCGCCGCCCAGCGCCCTCAGCCATCGGGGCCGCGGCTTCGGTTGGGTGGCGGATCCGCGACGCTCTGGGGTCGTCCTTGACATGCGGGCACACTTCCTGAATTCATCGTCCGCGCACACGAATCCACGAGGCACGCACGACTCTTCTTCGGCCTGGGACGCCTGTTCCGTGAGCTTCCGTGCCCGGAACTTCGCGTCGACCGCCTTCATCCCGCAATTCGACCTTTTCGGCAAGGCCGAGACCGCGAATCCGGCTCGGCGCGCAAAAAAACCGCCAGGGAAGGCCCCCGACGGTTCATTCGCTTCCTCATCAGATCGCCCGGAGATCGGCGATCAGGGGGTGGCGGGCGTGGCCGGCGTTTCGGCCGGGGCGACGACCGGCGGGGCCTCGCCCGTGGTCTCGACCTTCTTCTCTTCGGTGACCGTCGCGGTCCCCTTGGGGGTCTCGACTTCGGTCGTCTTGGTGACGCTGTCGGTCTCGCCGCAGCCGATCGCGATCAGAGAGACCGACAGGACGCCGACGGAGGCCAGGGAGGTGAGCAGCTTCTTCATAACAGGATCTTCCTCGATACTCGTCCAACTCAGCAACCCATGACCTCGCGAGAGGGTCATGACAACGGCCGCCGACTTCAGACGCTAGAATCCGCAATCGGCGCGCCCAAGTCAAAGGATTGACGGGAGAATGTAGGAATTCCTTCGTAGACGAGCTCGCCCGCCCGCTTCGCCTGTCTGATGGAGCGTGTCGCGTCCTCGCGATTCAAGGTGATGAGCATGCCCATTCCCACCCCCGGGCGATCGAGTCTCCAGCGTCCATGTCCGGCCCCGGGTTCCCATTTCCCCAGGGACGACGACTGGCGGGGAGAAGACGGCATGATTTAAACTGGAGCCCGCAGAACATGGAACCGGGTGTGAAGGCGTGGGCGCCCGACCGCCCGTCCCGATCGCCACGGCCCCCCGGTCCCGAGGGTGTTCCGAAACATGACCGGCGACAATGACGAACGAGATCCCGTCAGCGAATTCGACTCCAAGCGCCGCGTGCGGTCGGACAGGCTGCTGTCGGTCCTGGAGCCGTACGGGCGAGTGGTCGCCGTGTCGCACGTGAATCCGGATCCGGACTCGCTGGCGAGCATGCTGGGGATCCGCGAGTTGATCCAGAAGTGCCAGCCCGGCAAGCCGGTGATCATGACGGTCGACGGGATCATCGCCAGGGCCGAGAACCGGGCGATGGTCGACCTGATCCCGATCCCGCTGGTCCCCGTCAAGTCGGTGGCCATCGACCGCGAGACGGCCGTGGTCATGGTCGACACCCAGCCGCACACCGGACGCCGGAGCAGCGAGAGCGCCACACCGCACGCGGTGATCGACCATCACGAGACCGGCGGCGATCTCGGCGGCGTCCTCTATCACGACATTCGCACCCATATGGGGGCGTCCAGCACGATCGTCACCGGCTACCTGCTGGAGCAAAAGGTCGTCATCTCGCCCCAACTCGCCACGGCGCTCCTCTACGGCATCGAGTCGGAGACCACCGGATACCCGCGCGAGGCCTGCTCGCTCGACGACGGCGCGCTGGTTTGGCTGTTCCCGAGAGCCGACAAGGAATTACTGGCGCGAATCCGCAATCCCAAGCTTCCGCAGAGCCATTTCGCGACCTTCCAGCGAGCCCTCGCGAATGCGTTCCTCTACCGCGACCTGATTTTCACCTGGTGCGGCGAAGTCTCCCAGCCGGATATCGTCGCCGAGATCGCCGACTTCTTCAGCCGCTTCGATCAGGTGAACTGGGTCCTTTCCGTGGGGCTCTATGAAGGGGGACTGAAGATCTCCCTCCGGGCCAACGAGTTGGGGCGGCAGGCCGGCGAAATCCTTCGCGACGTGGTCGACGGCCTGGGCAACGCCGGCGGTCATGACAAACGGGCCGGCGGCCTCGTCGCCCTCGCCGACGCCAGCCCCCAGACGGTCGACCAGACCCTCACCGAACTGCGCCGCCGCCTCCTCGCCGAACTCGAGGTCGACGAACACCAAGGGCGTCGGCTCCTGAACGATTTCTCCAGAATCCCCGCCCCCTGAACCTCCCCCACCGCGACGCCGACGACCCATCCACGCTGGCACGCGCATTCAAGCCACCGGACCATGTTCTCGGTTCGCTTGTACCCTTGACCCGGTTATACTCTGGCCAGGGGTGGCTTTTCTTCGGAGATCGCCGGGAAGCCGTGATACGCCGCAGATCCCCCTCCTTCCCTGAAATCGTGCATTCGGCAAGAAAAATCTGGAAGTTCTGACCGCAGAAATCGAACAGTATTAGCGCTGCCCGCGTCGAAGCCTCAAGTATTTCCGGCGTTGATCATCACGATGAGGACGCAGGCCGGCCGAGAGCCGCCGCCCCGTCCAAGTCCCTGTTTTCGGTCGCCACGGGAGAGGTCGACCGACCGACCGGCACCTGACCGTAGAGCCCGTTACGCTCGGATTGCTTGATCTTGGAAGGCGGACGACCTCTTTCCTTCATCATGACCGCGATGGAGTCGGCCTGAGATGAAATCGAGACGAGCCGCTTTCACCCTGATCGAGATGCTCGTCGTCATCGTGGTGATCGCGATTTTGCTTGGGCTGCTACTGCCGGCCGTCCAGTCGGCCCGCGAGTCCGCTCGGCGGATTCATTGCACGTCTAATTTCAAGCAATTAGGCGTGGCGATGCACAACTACGAATCGGCCTGGGGGGCTCTCCCGCCCCCCGTACTGCTGGGCGTCAGGCCGGGGAACGTCACGGCCTCCAAGGGGTGGAGCGCCCAGACGCGGTTGCTGCCGTTCCTGGAGCTGAGCAGTCTCTTCGACGCCGTCAACTTCTCGTTCAGCTTTGAAGATTCGAGCAACCTGACCGTGTCGGGGACCGGCGTGAGCGTCTTCGCATGCCCGAGCGAGGTGAACCGGCAGGTCCAGTATGGGCCGTCCGCCTATACCTCGTTGCCGACGGCCGCGGCGACCAATTACGCCGTCGCCTCGGGCGATTGGTACGTCTGGGGCGGATTCGGCCTGAGCCCGAGCCGATCGGCGTTCTCGCCGAACCTGAGCCGTCGGGCCTCGGAATTCGGCGACGGCCTTGGCGGGACGATCCTCATGAGCGAGGTGATGTCGCGCCAGAATCAGGTCACGGAATGCGGGGGCCAACTGGTGAAACTGAGCCCGGCCGACGTTCCAGGGACGGACGTCCCGATCGACAAGCGGCTGATCGTCAGGGATGAGAGCGCCTGCTCCTCCTGGCAGTCGGGCCATACCCTGTGGGCGGCCGGCGGCGTGGACCAGACCGGATTCACGACGTCGCTGCCCCCGAATTTCGCGCTGGTGTCCACCTTCTCCCGAGGCCTTGAGACCGACATCATCGGCTATCGCGAGTGGTTGGGCGGCCCGACCTACGCGGCGGTCCTGGCGCGGAGCCAGCACCCGGGAGGGGTGAACGCCCTGATGGGGGACGGCTCCGCCCGGTTCGTGACGAGCACGATCGCCCCCACGGTCTGGCGGGCGCTGGGGACCGTCAACGGCGGTGAGGTCGTCGATTCGTCGAGTTACTAGGAGGCGAGCCGAAGGTTCTCGGATCTTCGCGACGCCGCGCCTATAATATCGGTGTGGAACCGCCGCTTCCCGCGATCGGATCGCTCGGAGCGGCGTCGCCGATTCTCGGAGACGCTCCCTCTCGATGACGATACCGCACTCGAATTCCTCGCTGGAGATCTACCTTCTCGGCGCGGTCGATTTCGGCGAGGTCCAGCAGCTCCAACGTCGGCTCGTCTACGAGCATGGGGAGCGCGGCGGTGCGACCCTGCTGCTCTGCGAGCACCCGCCGACCCTGAGCGTCGGCCGTACCGGGAGCCGTGCGCATGTCGCCCTGGACGACGCGGGGCTGGCCGGGATGGGGATCCGAACGCACTGGGTCAACCGGGGCGGGGGCTGCGTGCTCCACGTGCCGGGGCAACTCTCCGGCTATTTCGTCACCCCCCTGGACCCGGCCGCCGTCCCCGCGATGCGGCACGTCGAACGGCTTCAGGAGGCGCTTCTCGCCGTGCTCGAGGAGTTCGAGCTCCGGGGGGAGGCGCGTTACTTCCCCCACGGGATTTTCCTGGGCGCGGCCAGGGTGGCGTCGATCGGGGTGGCGGTCAGCCGCGGGATCGCCTACCATGGATTTACGCTCAACGTCGGTCCGTATCTCGACCTGTTCGACGTGCTCGTCGAGCCGGGCTTCGCCGGCTCCCCACTGCGTCAGACGTCGATGGAGTCGCGGCGCCAGCGTCCAACCCTGATGTCCAAGGTGCGTGAGGCGCTGGTCCGCCAGATCGAACGGGTGTTCGAACTGGACCGCCATCATCTCTACACGCATCATCCGCGACTTAGGCGGAAGGTCCTCACCCATGCTTACGCTCCCAGTCCTGGATGAACGTCCGGACGATCGGGATTCGAAATCGTGCGGCTCGGCCCCCCAGGTCCTCGAGATCGCCCGCAAGCCCCGTCGGCTCCCCGAATGGCTGAAGCGGCCGATCCCCTCCGGGGGCGGCATGTACTTCGCCCAGAGCCTGATCGGAGAGCTGGGCCTGGAGACGATCTGCGAGTCTGGGAAATGTCCGAATCGCTCCGAGTGCTGGAGCCGCCGCACCGCCACGTTCATGATCCTGGGCGAGACCTGCACCCGACCGTGCGGCTTCTGCGCGGTGAAGCGGGGCAAGCCCGAGGCCGTGGCGGCCGATGAGCCCGAACGCGTGGCCGAGGCGTGCGCCCGGCTGAATCTCCGCCACGTCGTCATCACGTCGGTCACCCGGGACGACCTCCCCGATGGCGGCGCCGACCACTTCCGCCGTTGCATCCTCGCCGTGCGCGAGCGCACCGGGGCCACGATCGAGGTCCTGACCCCCGACTTCAACGGCCGCGAAGACCAGATCGCGACGGTGCTCGACGCCCGCCCCGAGGTCTTCAACCACAACATGGAAACCGTCGCCCGGCTCCAGCAGCACGTCCGCCGCAAGAGCCAGTACGAGGTCAGCCTCCGCGTTCTGGAGACCGCCAAAAAGCTCTGCCCGGAGACCCGCACCAAGAGCGGCTTCATGCTCGGGCTGGGAGAGACCACCGGCGAGTTGCTGGACACCCTGGCCGACCTGCGTACCGTGGGCTGCAACCTGCTGACGCTGGGCCAGTACCTTCAGCCCTCGCCGCGCCACCTGCCGCCGGAGCGCTACCTGCCCCCGGCCGAATTCGACGAGCTGGGCCGGTTGGCCCGGCTCATGGGCTTCGACGAAGTGGCCAGCGGGCCGTTCGTCCGCTCCAGCTACCACGCCGACGAGATGGCCCGCGCGTGAACCCATGAGCCCGCAAGGGGCTCTACTTCTTCGTTTCGAATTCCCCTATTCGACGATCTTCCGAGGTGGATCGGGCATGCCAGCTACATTGTTTCAGAAGGTCTGGGACCGTCACGTCCTCACGAACACCAACGAGGCGACGCTCCTCTACATCGACCGCCACCTCGTCCATGAAGTCACCAGCCCGCAGGCCTTCGACGGCCTCCGACTCGCGGGCCGCAAGGTCCGCCGGCCCGAGCTGACCTTCGCCACCATCGACCACAACGTCCCGACCGAGAACCAGCTCGATATCAGCGATCCGCTCTCGCGCCGCCAGATCGAGACGCTCCGGGCCAACGCCCGCGAGTTCGGGGTGAACTTCTACGACATCCAAAGCGGTCGACAAGGGATCGTCCACGTCATCGGCCCCGAGCTGGGACTGACCCTGCCGGGCACGACGATCGTCTGCGGCGACAGCCATACCAGCACCCACGGCGCGTTCGGGGCGCTGGCGTTCGGCATCGGCACCAGCGAGGTCGAGCACGTCCTGGCCACCCAGACCCTCTGGCAGGGAAAGCGGCCGACCGCGCTGGGCGTCGAGGTGACCGGGGTCCTCTCCCCGGGCCTGGAGCCCAAGGACATCATCCTGGCCGTCATCCGCGCCATCGGCACCGCCGGCGGCACCGGGACGGTGATCGAATATTACGGCCCGGCCATCCGCGCCCTTTCGATGGAAGGCCGGATGACGATCTGCAACATGTCGATCGAGGCGGGCGCCCGCGCGGGCCTCATCGCCCCGGACGACGTGACCTTCGAGTACTTCACCCGCACCGAGCGGCCGTACGCCCCCAAGGGCGCCGCGCTCGACGCCGCGATCGAGGACTGGAGGACGCTCCAGACCGACCCCGACGCCCAGTTCGATTCGCACGTCTCGATCGACGCCTCCAAGCTCGCCCCCCAGGTGACCTGGGGCACGAACCCGGCGATGACCGTGGACGCCGACGGACGCATCCCGACGCTCGAAGAGCTGCCTTCGTCGCTCCGCGAGGAAGCCGGCCGCGCCTTCCAGTACATGGGTCTGACCCCCGGCACGCCGCTGTCGGAGATCCCGATCGACGTGGTCTTCATCGGCTCGTGCACCAACGGCCGGATCGAGGACCTCCGGGCCGCGGCCCAGGTCATGAAGGGCCGGAAGGTCGCGCCGGGCGTCCGCACGCTCGTCGTGCCGGGGAGCGAACAGGTCCGCAGCCAGGCCCACGCCGAAGGGCTCGACCGCGTGTTCGAGGAAGCCGGCGCCGAGTGGCGGCAGGCCGGTTGCAGCATGTGCCTGGCCATGAACCCGGACCGGCTCCAGCCGGGACAGCGGGCCGCCAGCACCAGCAACCGGAACTTCGAAGGCCGACAGGGGCCCGGCGGGCGGACCCACCTCGTCAGCCCGTCGATGGCCGCCGCCGCCGCCGTCACCGGCCGTTTCGTCGACGTCCGCCGGCTGCTCGACCGCTGAAGTCGTCCCAAGTCGCTGCTCGCATGGCCTGAAACACGAACGATCGAACGAGAGACGAGATCCCCATGAAGCCGTTCACCGTCCATCGGGGCAAGGTCGCCGTCCTGGACTGGACCGACGTCAACACCGACCTGATCATCCCCGCGCGCTACCTCAAGCGGATCGAGCGCATCGGCTACGGCCCGCTGCTGTTCGCCGACAAGCGCTACGCCCCCGGCGGGGCGCCGCCGATCGACGAGCCCGAGAAGCACGGGCCGCTCGATCCCGACTTCCCGCTCAACCGTCCCGAGCAGCAGGGGGCGTCGGTCCTCGTCGTCGGCCGCAACTTCGGCTGCGGCTCCAGCCGCGAGCACGCCGTCTGGGCGGTCGCGCAAGGGGGCTACTCGGTCGTCATCGCCCCCGGCAAGGACGAGGGCTTCGCCGACATCTTCGAGGGCAACGCCCTGAACAACGGCCTGCTCGCCGTCGAGGTCCCCCAGGCCGACTGGGACCGCATCGTCGAGCTCGCCGGGACGGGGGGCGCGGAGGCCGTCGTCGACCTCCACTCGCTGACCATCACCGTCCAGAAGGGCGGGGCGACCGTCGAGGTCCCCTTCTTCATCCCCGAGACCCGTCGCGAGCGCCTGCTCCAGGGCCTCGACGCGATCTCTGAGACGCTTTTGCTCGAGAAGGACATCGCCCGCTACGAACAGACCAGCCCTGCGTGGCTCAAGCCGGTTTCGGCCTGACCGGCTCGTCACCGGCCGGTCGCCCAGGCCGGAACGTGTGCCCCTTGAAGACGCGAAACAGGTAGATCAGCGAGGGGATGAGGATCAACGATCCGCATCCCAGCGCGATCAGCAGCAACTTCTGGACGATCGGCGGCGCGGCCCCGTGGGCGACGTCGATGTCGGGGGGGACGAGGTACGGGAACTGCGCCGTGCCCGCCCCCCAGAGAATCAGGGCCGACTGAAACATCGCCGCGAGCCGGGCCGCGGAGTACCACCGCAGCCACAAGGCGGCGATGGCCATGATCGCGAACGCGCCCGTCGCATACCTCACGGACGCCCCCCACGAGGATCGACTCAGCCCCGCGAAGACCAGCGGCGCTTCTGTCCTCGCGAGCAGGTACACGACCCACGCCACCCCTCCCAGCGTGATCGCCGACGCCAGCGCCTTGAAGCGGAAAGCCTCCTGCAAGCCGGAGTCCGACGTCTCCAGCGTCAGGTAGACCGCGGCCAGATAGGCGAAAAGGTTCAGCGCGAAGAGCCCGACGGCGATCGGGAACGGCCGGAGCCAGGTCGAGAACAGCGGGATCGCCCCGTCGGCCATCATGGCGCGCCCCGGCTCGCCCGTGGCGATCGCCCCGATGACGGCGCCCAGCAAGACGGGCGTCACCACGCTGGGAATTGAGAACACCCGGTTCCAGCGCTTCCTGGCCGCCTCGGTCGCATCGTAGCTGCGGAACGTGAAGGCCGAGCCTCGCAGCACGATCCCGATCAGCAGCAGCGACAAGGGGACGTGCAGGGTCGTCATGACGGCCGCGAACGCCGTGGGGAATCCGGTGAACAGGAGCACGACCACCACGATCAACCAGACGTGGTTCGCCTCCCACACCGGCCCGATCGCCCCGGCGATCAACTCGCGCTGGTCCTCCGCGCGAGGTCCCCGCGCGAGGAGGTCCCAGACCCCCGCGCCGTAATCGGCGCCGCCCAGCAGGGCGTACGCGATGAGTGAGATCAACATCGCCGCCGCGACGCCCTCGGCGGGCGTCAACATGGTCAGGAAGGCCATCAGTGCGATTCCTTGGTCAAGGCCCGGGCGAGCTCGCCCGCGCGGGGACTGCTCCGGAACTGGTGCAGCAACAGCAGGACCACGATCACGCCGAGCCCGGCGTACAGGGCGGTGTACACCGTAAGCGAGATCCAGAGGCCGGGGACGGTCGTCACGGCGTCGGTCGTCCGCATGACGTTCTGAATGATCCAGGGCTGACGTCCGACCTCCGTCACCGTCCAGCCGGCCTCGATGGCGATCATACCCAGCGGGCTGACCATCGCCGCCGCCCAGAGGAACGCCGTCCCCGTCGGGGCCTTTCGCGTCCGCCACCAGGAGATCGCGCCCCAGAGGGAAACGGCCGCCATCGCCATCCCGCAGGCCACCATCAGCTGGAACGCCAGGTGGACCACCACGACCGGCGGGTGAACGTCGGCCGGGAACGCGTCGAGCCCCTTCACCTCGGCGTTCGGGTCGTTGTAGGCCAGGATGCTCAGCGCGGCGGGAATCTCCAGGGCGTATCGCGTTACGCCCGCCTTCGGATCCGGCAGCCCGCCGATCCGCAGCGGCGCCCGCCGCTCCGTCGCGAACTGGCCCTCCATCGCCGCCAGCTTGATCGGCTGCGTCTCGGCCACGACGTGCGCCGCGTAGTGACCGACCAGGGGCTGGAGCAGCGAGGCCGCCCCGCCGACCAGCAGGGCGATCCCCATCGCCCGACGGTGGAACGGATTCTCGCGGTCCTTCAGGAGCAGGATCGCATGGACCCCGGCCACCAGCAGGCCGGTCGCGGCGTACGCCGCCAGGGTCATGTGCATCGCCTCGGAGAGCACGGAGGGGCTCAGCAGGGCCGCGATCGGATCCACGTCCACCGCCTGGCCGTCGACCAGCCGGAACCCGGCCGGCGTGTTCATCCAGGCGTTCACCGACAGCACCAGCATCCCCGAGAGCGCGCCGCTCGCCGCCACGACGGCCCCCGCGAGCCAGTGGGCCAGCGGAGGGACCCGGTCCCAACCGTAGATGTAGACGCCCAGGAAGATGGCCTCCGTGAAAAACGCGAAGCCCTCCAGCCCGAACCCCACCCCGATGATCGGGCCGGCGAACTTCATGAACTCCGGCCAGAGGAGGCCCAGCTCGAACGAGAGCACAGTTCCCGACACCGCACCGACTGCGAAGAGGATCGCCGCCCCCTTCGCCCAGCGCTGGGCGAGCACTCGATAGACCGGATTACGGGTCCGCAACCAGCACGCTTCTGAGATGGTCATCATCAACGGCAAGGCGATCCCGATCGCCGCGAAGATGATGTGGAATCCGAGCGACATCGCCATCTGGAGGCGGGCGGCCATCAGGTTCGTCATGTCACGGTGAATCTCAAAAGGACGCTACGGTGGGTCTTTACCCGGGGCAGCTCGAAATCGGGTGGTCCCAGAGGAGGACTCGCCTGTTTCGTCGGTCTTTTCCATTGTAACAGTCTCAACTCCATTTTGAATAGCGACCTGATACCGGGCAGCGGCCGGGAGATCTCCCCCGACGAATGTTGACTTTGATGCGCAAGTTACTTATCATTGCCTCGGTTCGAACGCTTTTCCGGAGTCTCGACGAGCCATGGCTACGGTGACGGAATCATTTTCGGCGGAACAACTTGCGGAATCCAACGCGGCCCTCGCCGGAGCTACTCCGGTGGAGATCCTGAGTTGGGGGGTGGAACGCTTCGGGTCGCGGCTGACGATGGCCACGGCGTTCGGACCCGAAGGCTGTATCCTGATCCATATGCTGGCGGGGATCGGGGCTGGGACCCGGCTTTTCAATCTCGACACCGGCTATCAGTTCCCGGAGACGCTGGCGCTCCGCGAGCAGCTGATGGAACGATACGGACTCGAGATCGAGCTGGTGGGTGCCGAGAAGACGGTGGCCGAGTACGAACGCGAGCACGGCGGTCCGTTGTACGTCAAGAATTCCGACCAGTGCTGCCATGATCGGAAGATCGTGCCGCTGCGTCGCGCCCTCGCGGGATACGAGGCCTGGATCACGGCGATTCGGGCCGATCAGTCCGCACACCGGGCCCAGGCGAAGATCGTCGGCTGGGACGCCAAGTTCGGGCTGGTGAAGCTCAACCCGCTGTTGAAGTGGACGCGACGCGACGTCTGGGCGTTCATCGTGGCCAACAAGATCCCATACAACCCGCTGCACGATCGGGGTTATCCCTCGGTCGGCTGCTTCCCGTGCACAAGGTCCGTGACCGCCGGAGACGACGAGCGCGCCGGTCGTTGGGCGGGCCAGGCCAAGACCGAATGCGGCCTGCACTCGCTCGACAGCAGCCAGCTCTGACAGTGCTTCGAGGCATCGACCGCCGCGCGATTTCGAGGTCCCGGGTCCGATGAAGGTCTCCGCCAAAGCCGAGTATGCCTGTTTGGCGCTCCTGGCGCTCGCCCAGCAGGGGCCGAACGCCCCTCCGCTGCGGATCCGGGACATCTCGGAGGCCCACGGCATCCCCGAGCGTTATCTCGTGCAGATCCTCTTGCACCTCAAGGGGGGGGGCCTGGTCGTCAGCACGCGGGGGGCCTCCGGCGGCTACCAGCTGGCTCGCCCCCCTGAGGACATCTCGGTCCGAGAGGTCCTCACGGCCGTCGACGGGCCCGACGACACGACCCGCGAGTCTCCCTCGACCGACCGCCGCGCCGCCCAGATCCTCAGCCTCCTCTGGGACCGCGTACGCGAGGCCGAACGGGCCGTGCTCGATCAGACCACCGTGGCGGAACTCGTCGCTCAGGCCACGCCGCACGAGTGGACGATCTGACGTCCCAACCGCCCCTTTCCCGCCCCACCGAAGGGAGACCTTGAGATTAGCGCCGCGACCGGCTCGAAAGGGACTTTGAACTCACCGTACGGCGGCCCCCTGGTCGATCTGCTGGTCGATGAAGCCCGAGCCTCGGAAATGAAGGCCGCCGCCAAGGACCACGCCGACGTCACGCTGGACGAGCGAGGCGTCTGCGACCTCGAACTCCTGAGCGTGGGCGGGTTCTCACCCCTGAAGAGCTTCCTGGGCAAGGCCGATTACGAGCGCGTCGTGCAGGAGCAGCGGCTCGCCGACGGCACCCTCTGGCCGTTGCCGGTCGTCCTCCCCGTGACGCCGGGCGAAGGCGCCGCCGAGGGGAAGACCCTGGCCCTCCGCGACGTCTACGGCAACCTGCTCGCCTTCCTCCACGTCGAGGAGATCTACAGGGCCGACAAGCAGGCCGAGGCGCGGCACGCCTACGGTACGCTCGACAGGACGCACCCGGCCGTCGCCTACCTCGACCGCGTCTCCGACCACTACGCCGCCGGCCGACTCGAGGTCGTCCGCACCCCTCCCCACTACGACTTCGTCGACCTCCGCCGGACCCCCGCCGAGCTTCGCGAGCGCTTCCGGTCGCTGGGGTGGTCGCGGATCGTCGCCTTCCAGGCTCGCGGCCCGCTGCATCGCGCTCAGGAAGAACTGACCAGGCGGGCGGCCGAGCAGATCGGCGGCGGGCTGTTGATCCACCCGATCGTCGGCGTGACGAAGCCGGGCGACGTGGACCATTACACCCGCGTCCGCTGCTATCGCGCCCTGGTCGACAACGATTACGAGCCGGGGACCGTGGTCCTCAGCCTGCTGCCGCTGGCCACCCGGTTGGCCGGCCCGCGCGAGGTCTTGCTGCAGGCGATCATCGCCCGGAACTACGGCTGCACCGACTTCCTCGTCGGCCCCGATCGGGACTCGGGCGGTCAGACCTTCTACGAGCCTGACGCCGCCCAGGAGGCGATGGCGAAGTACAAGGACGAGATCGGCGTCGGGCTGCTCGACCTCCCGCCCATGGTCTACCTGCCTGACGAGGATCGCTACGAGTCCATCGACCTGGTGCCGAAGGGGATCGCGACGGCCGACATCTCGGACGTCCAGGTGCGCGACGACTACCTCGCCCGGGGCCTGCGACTTCCCGAGTGGTTCACCCGCCCGGCCGTCGCCGAGATTCTCAACGAGACCCACCCCCCCCGCTTCCGCCAGGGCCTGACCATCTGGTTCACGGGGCTCTCCGGCTCGGGGAAAAGCACGGTCGCCCAGGCTCTCGTCGAACGCCTGGCCGAGTACGGCCGGAACTGCTCGTTCCTGGACGGCGACGAGATCCGCACCCACCTGTCGAAGGGGCTCAGCTTCAGCAAGGAAGACCGCGACGTCAACATCCGCCGCGTCGGCTACGTCGCCGGCCTGATCGCGCAGCATGGCGGCACCACGCTCTGCTCCGTCATCAGCCCGTACAGGGCCGTCCGCGACGAGGCCCGCCAGATGTCCCGGGGGAACTTCGTCGAGGTCCACTGCTCGACCCCCGTCGACGTCTGCGAGCAGCGCGACGTGAAAGGGCTCTACTCCAGGGCCCGAGCCGCCGTCGCGGACGGCAAGGGCCTGGGCTTCACCGGCGTCGACGACCCGTACGAAGCCCCCGAGAACGCCGAGGTCACCCTCGACACCAGCAAGCTCGGCGTTTCCGAATGCGTCGATGCGATCGTCGAGAAGCTTCTCGCCCTGGGCTACATCCTGACCCACGGTCACATCAACGTCTGATCGCGGGACTTGCCCAGCCTCCCGACGTTCAACGCCCGCCCTGGGTCCGGCGACTCAGGGTGGGCGTTTCTTCGTTCCATCCGCCGCAGAGTGACGGATTCGTCAGGAGGGGAGCAGGTCGGCGTCGAAGATGCGGACCTGCTTCCACTTCGGCTTGTTCTCCTCGACGAACTGGAGATGCCGAGGCGCGACCTGATAAGCGTCGTGCGAGGCCTTCGAATCGAAGACGAGGTGCAGGGCGACGTCGAACGCCTGGTCGTTCACCGGCCGCGTGAGTTCCTTGTTCAGGGTTCCCACCCCGAAGAAGACCACGCCCGGGTGATCCGTCAGGTAGGTCTTGCAGGCTTCGATCAGGGCGTCGATGGAAGCCTGCGAGGAGTCGGCGAGCGAGAAGAAGACGCTGTGGGCGAGCATGGCGGATCGGTTCCGGTGGGAGGAAAGGATCGGGTGGTCAGGACTCGAGCTTCGGCGTCCCGAGCACGCGGCGGACGGAGTCGGCGTCGACCGGCCGGATCACGCCGCGCTCCGTGATGATGCCGGTGATGAGGTCGGCCGGGGTGACGTCGAACGCGGGGTTGTAGACGGCGACCCCCTCGGGCGCGGTGCGGAGGCCGAAGCCTTCGGTCACCTCGCGCGGGTCGCGCTCCTCGATGGGGATGCCCGAGCCGTCGGCCAGCGTCAGGTCGAACGTGCTCGACGGCGCGGCGACGTAGAAGGGGATGCCATGCGCCTTCGCCAGGAGGGCCACGCCGTAGGTGCCGATCTTGTTGGCGGCGTCGCCGTTGGCCGCGATCCGGTCCGCCCCGACGACGACCTTGCGGACCTTGCCTTCCTTCATGACCTGGGCGGCCATGTTGTCGCAGATCAGGGTGACGTCGATCCCGCGGTTGACCAGCTCCCAGGCCGTGAGCCGGGCCCCCTGAAGCAAAGGCCGGGTCTCGTCGGCGAACACGCGGAGCGACTTGCCCTGCTCGTGGGCCGAGAAGATGACGGCGAGCGCCGTGCCGTAATCGGCCGTGGCCAGCCCGCCGGCGTTGCAGTGTGTCAGGACGCCGTCGTCGTCCTCGATCAGTTCGGCGCCGAACCGACCGATCTCGCGACACATGGCGCGGTCTTCCCGCGCGATCGCGTGGGCCTCGTCCAGCAGCCGCTCCAGGAGCGGGCCGCGCGGCTCGCGGATCGCGGCGTCGGCGGCGGCCTCCATGCGGTCGAGCGCCCAGAAGAGGTTCACGGCGGTGGGCCGGCTGGTCCTCAGGTGGGCGGCGGCCGTGCGGAGGGCTTCGCGAATCGCGCCGGGGTCGGCGTGATCGCCCGAGCGGGCGCCGATGACGGCCCCGTACGCGGCGGCGACCCCGATAGCCGGGGCCCCCCGGACGCTCAGACGCTTGATCGCCCCCCAGACCGACTCGACGTCGTCGCAGTCGATCTCGACGAACTGGGAAGGCAGCCGCGTCTGGTCGATCATGCGGAGCCGCCCGGCGGCGGCGTCGCCGACCCAGTGCACTGTCCGGAAGACGCCCGGATCGCGGCGATCCGCGTCCCCGGACGGGGCGGCCTCCTTGCGAAGGCCGCCCGCGGTCTCCCCGTCCTGGGAGATGGTCATTCGTCGTCCTCGTCCGACTCCTCCTCGTCGTCCTCCTGAGTCTCCTCGGGGTCGATCCACGAGTAGAACTCGGCGAAGACGTCCCAGATGCTCCGCAGCGCGTTGCGGACGTCGCCGGGCTTGAGCGGGCCGTGGGGGCCGGAGTAGCCGGCCACTTCGGAGGCGATCTTCAGCAGTTCAAGGTTCTGCCGACGCATCTCCAGGAAGATCTGGCTCTGGGTGTCGAGCTCGAGGGCTTCTTCCAAAGCCTCCTCGACGTCGTGCTCCTGCTCGTTCTCGGGACTGATGTCGGTTTCGTCGTGGCTCATCGGCGTTTCTACTCCCTAGAGGATCGTGGAAACAGGGGGATGTCGAACCGGCGCCGTGATCCGAGATCGGGCGGCGCCGGACGACGTGGTCAACGTGGTTTCGTGGTTGATTGCGGCGGACTCATCCTCGGTCGGTCGAGGCGTCCTTCCACTCTACGTACGGGAAGCCGAAGGTCTTCGCGACGGCCTGATTGGTCACCCGCCCCTCGTGAACGTTCACGCCCGCCGCGACGCCCGGGTCCTTCTCGGCGACGGCCCGCCATCCCAGGTTCGCGAGCTGGAGGACGTACGGCAGCGTGACGTTGCAGAGCGCGTAGGTGCTCGTCCGCCCGACCGCCCCCGGCATGTTGGTGACGCAGTAGTGGACGACGCCGTCGACGATGAAGATGGGCTCGTGGTGGGTGGTGGGGCGGCTGGTCTCGACGCAGCCCCCCTGGTCGATGGCGACGTCGACGACGACGGAGCCCGGCTTCATCCGCCCGAGATCCTCCCGTCGCACCAGTCGCGGCGCACGGGCGCCGACGACGAGGACGGCGCCGACCACAAGATCGGCCGCCTCGACGGCCTCCCGGACGGTGTGGCGGTCGGAGTAGAGGGTCGTCGCGTTGGGCGGTAGGGAATCGTCCAGGTGGCGAAGCCGGTCGAGGTTGACGTCGAGGATCTTGACGTTCGCCCCCATCCCGGCGGCGACCTTCGCCGCGTTCGAGCCGACCACGCCGCCGCCGAGGATGACGACCTCGGCGGGCGCGACGCCGGGGACCCCGCCGAGCAGGACGCCGCGGCCCCCCTGGGGACGCTCGAGGAATTTGGCCCCTTGCTGGATGCTCATCCGGCCGGCGACCTCGCTCATCGGCGTGAGCAGCGGCAGCGAGCCGCGGGGGTCGCGGACGGTCTCGTAGGCGATCGCCGTCGCACCGCTCTCGACGACGGCCCGGGTCAGGGCCTCGTCGGCGGCGAAGTGGAAGTAGGCGAACAAGGTCTGCCCGGACCGGATGTGGGACCACTCGGACGGCAGGGGCTCCTTCACCTTGACCACCAGATCCGCCCGCGCCCAGATCTCGGCCGCGTCGGCCGCGATGGTCGCGCCGGCGGCCTGGTACTGGGCGTCGGTCAGACCGCTCCCCTGCCCCGCGCCGGCCTCGACGAGGACCTGATGGCCGACCTCGGTCAGTTCCTCGACGCCGACCGGGAGCATCGCGACGCGGTATTCGTCGGGCTTGATCTCCCTGGGCACCCCAACAATCATCGGCTCGATACCCCCTGCACCGGAACCTCGCCTCGATCACTCCGGCGCGCGTCCTCGCCCACTTATCGCCATAAACATTCGATCAGACTTGGCTTCCCGAATCAAGGGACCGTCCCGCAATCGACGGGGCCGCCCGACGGGGTGTGGCGACGGCGTGGGGAATGAGGCCGCCCGCACGGTTGTGGCGCCCCGTCCGCCGCGCCTAGACTGGAGGGGAGCCCTCCGAGGCAGATCCGACGACGAAGCGTCGGCCGACTTCGGGGGTCGGACTGAGGAGCTTTCACGATGCGCGAGTTGAGCGTGCGGCGTCGCCTGGCGATCGTCGCCTCATCGGCGATTCTGTTGATGCTGGGGGCCCAGAAGCCCGGCGACGTCCCGAGCGCCCTGGAATCCGCCCCGGCTGGATGGAGCGACCTCCTCGCCCCATCGGGCGCGGGGCTGGACGCGTGGACCCGAGAGCCGATCCCGGCGGGCGGCGACCTCGTGGAGGACTCGCCCTGGAAGCTCGACGCCTCGACCGGCGTCCTGACCGCCTCCGCTCCGGGCGCCGACCGCGAATGGCTGCGGCTCGATCAGGTCCTGCTCGACTTCATCGTCCACGTCGAATGGCGGATCGTCCCCGATCCGGCCGCGAAGTCCACCGGCGGGGGCGTCTACTTCCGCAACTCCAACGACGCCGGCATGTGGCACAAGGCCCAGATCGGCGACGCCAAGGGGGGCTATCTCGTCGGGTCCACCTTCGCCGGGTTCACCGCCAAGCCGTTCAACCTCGAAGCCGAGGTCAAGGATCAGCGCGTGAAGCCCGCCGGGGAGTGGAACACGTTCGAGCTGACCTGCAAGGGGCGGTCGGTCGCGCTCTGGGTCAACGGAGCCGTGGCCAATGAGTGGAAGGGCTGCGGCGTGCCCCGCGGCTACATCGGCCTGGAAGTCGAAGGCGGCAGGGTCGAGTTCCGCAACCTCAAGCTGAAGGCGCTCTGAGACCCGCACCGCCCGTTCGAGGGTTTCAGGACAGGTCGAAGTCCAGGCCGAACGCCCGGAGCGCGGCGCGGAGGCGGTCGACCGATTCCTCGGGCACGACGACCGAGACCGGGCCGAGGCGATCTCCCAGCAAGGGCCGCGTCTCCGGGTGCTGGAGGACGCCGTCGAGCAGGTCGGCGGACGGGGCGGTGAGGACCAGGAGCCGCTTCGCGAGCCAGGGCTTCGCCGTCGAGGCGGCCGGCGAGGAACGCATCATCAGCCGGACGGCCGGGGGGGGGCCCTCCCCCGTCCGGCGCCGAAACCAGTCGGCCAGGATGGCCGGGGTCAGGCCCGATTCGGCCGCCCGATCCAGCGACGGGGCGCTCACCAGGAAGCGTCGACGCGCCCCTCCGGCCCGCCCTGGGGCCGAGGTCGACGCCGCGCCCTCGTCGGCGAACTTCGCCAGCTCGGCCTCGACGAGGAGGTCGGAGCGGGCGGGGTCGAGAGTCAGCGTGACGCCGTCGGCCTCCACGGTCACGCAGCGTTCGGGGGGGAGGCGATAGTCGCGCGAAGCGGTCGTGCTGATCTTGGAGGTGGGGATCTCCTGTGCGTTCTCGACCAGGAGGAAACGGTCGGCGACGGCGAGGGACGGCCGCCGGTCGGGAGCTTCGGCGTCCCAGGTGGCCAGGGCGTGGTCGCGCTCCTGGCGGGTGTTGAACTCGATCAGGGTCGCGGCGGAGTAGAACGTCACCTGCTCGCGGCGGTCGGCCCAGCGGTCGACGGCGTCCTTCACGCTTCCCGGCAGCGCACGTTGGCTGTGCTTCGCCAGGACCTCGAGGATCTGCGGGGCGGTCAGCCCCCATTCCAGGCCGAGCGCGATCGATTCCTGCGTCAGCCTCAATTCGACCGCCGCGCCGATCTTGGACCACCAGGCGAACCGACTGAGCCGGCCGATGATCGGAGGCGTCAGCCCCTGGCGGTAGGCGATGACCTCCAGGTTGGGCTGGACGAAGAGAAAGTGCTCGAACGTCGGCCGGGGGGGCGGCGGCGGTCCCGTCGCCAGGACGTAGCGGCCCAGCGGCGTGAGCTGGACCGCCCGCCGGCTCGTCGTCTTTTCCTCGCCGACCCGGACCAGCCCCAGGGCGTAGGCGCCTCCGAGAAGGATGCGCTCCAGGACGCGGGCCGACTGGACCTCGCGAGAGAGAGACTGGCCGCGGCGGGCGGGGTTCTTCACCCGTTTCGGGTTCGTCGCCGTCGGGTTCGCCGGCTCGTCGAAAGTCGTCCGCTCCCAGCCGGGGGCGTCGGCGTCCAGCCTCGCGGCGAGGTCTTCTAGCGTCGTCCAGGCGTCGGGCTCGATCGACGCGAGCCAGAGGAGAGCGGCGGGGCGGAGGAAGGCCAGGGGGAGGCCGAAGGTCGGGCTTTCGGGCGTCGGTTCCGACCACTCGTTCCAGGAGCGCAGGCCGAGCCAGGCCGAGGCGATCATCTGGGGGAGGTGGACGGCGTTCTCGGTCCAGAACTCGGCGGGCGCGGCCTGGAGGGATTCGTCGGCGGGGTCGACGTGGATCAGGCCCACCCGGCGGGCCAGGCCGATCCAGAGCGCCGGGAGCGACGGCTGCTCGACGAGCGCGTCGTCCACCGCCGCGGAAAGCACGCCGTCCTCCTCGATCCGCTCGCGGTCGCGCTTGTACAGGACCCCTTGCTGAGTCCGGCGCAGCGGGCCGGCACCGGTCCGCTGCCAGAGCGCGGCCAGCCGGAGGATCGGCTCCAGGCCGTCGGATTCGCGAATCTGCACGACGCCCTCGGAGATGGCGGGCAAGGGCTCGGCGGGGATGCGGGGACGGCCGCCGAAGGTCAGCGAGGGGTGGGCCCAGATCTCAAGGTCGCCCGAACTCGGCGAGGTGATCGCCAGGGCGGGGTCGGCCGTCTCACTCTCCGGCGGAAGGTCGACGGCCAGCAGCCCGCGCCGGACGAGGCTGGCGACGACCGCGTCGGCGTCGACCGCCAGGGCACGCAGGGCGTGCCGAAGCCCGGCAAGGGGCCAACTCCTGGACTCGGTAAGCCCATAGAGGCCGAGGGCCAGCCGGTCCTCGTCGGACAGCCCCTTGCGGGCGGCGGCCAGCGCGAGCGGGTCGTCGAGCAGGTCCGTCAATTCGGCGGCGAGGGTCGCGGCCCGGACCGCGTCGGATTCGTGCCCCCGCTCGGCCGCGAGGGCGCGGAGGAAGGCCAACGGGGTGCGGCCGAGCAGGCTCCGGAAGACGAACCGGGGGTCGGCGTCCTCGGCGAACAGGCTGGCGGGGCGTCCTGGTCGATCGGCGGACGCCCCGGTGCTGGAGCTGGGGCTGGGTGTCGAGGCCATGGTCGTGGTTCCACCTCGCCTCAGCGAGCGATCCGGGGGGTGTGGCCCATCTTCCGCAGCTCGTCGACGGCGGCGTCGGCCTCGTCGGGCTTCACCAGGAGGACCGTCTCCGACAGCCTGGCGAGCACGAGGCGGCCGAGCGACTTCCGCGCCAGCAGTTCCTCCGCGATCACCGGCTCCGAGGTGCGGATCAGGGTCACATTCCTGTGGAGCTTGACGGGGGTCCGAGTATTGGCTCGCGTCATCGGGCGGGTCCAGGTCGGTTTCGGTAAGAGGTCGAGACGATCGGGTCGAGTCGGGAGTCAGGTCACCCTGCGGACTTGGATTCGTCCAGAATCTGGGCGCACAATTCGGACTCGTCGAGGATCTCGTAGCTGTAGCCTTGCTCGGTGAGGAAGAGCTGGCGATGGTGGGCGAAGTCCATCTCGCGGGTGTCGCGGGTGATCAGCGAGTAGAAGCAGGCGGCGCGTTCTTCTTCCTTGGGTCGGAGGATGCGGCCCAGCCGCTGGGCCTCTTCCTGGCGGCTGCCGAAGGTGCCGGAGACCTGGATCATCACGTTGGCGTCCGGGAGGTCGATCGCGAAGTTGCCCACCTTGGAGAGGACCAGGCGGCGGACCGCACCGGTGCGGAAGCGACCGTAGAGGTCCTCTCGCTCCGAATTGGTCGTCGCTCCGGTGATCAGCGGGATGTCGAACCGATCGGCGATCCGCCGGAGCTGCTTGATGTACTGGCCGATGATGAGCACGCGGTCTTCCGGGTGGTCGTGGCGGACCAGCAGTTGCTCGATCAGGTCTTCCTTGACGGGGTTCTCGCTGGCCAGTCGGAACTTGTCGCGCCACTCGGCGATCGCGTACTCCATCCGGAGGGCCGGCGGGAGGCTGAGACGGATCTCGTGGCACTGGGCCTCGGCGATCCAGCCTCGGGACTCCAGGACCCGCCAGGGGACGTCGTACTTCTTGGGGCCGATCAGGCTGAAGACGTCCTCCTCGCGGTGGTCTTCCCGGACGAGGGTCGCGGTCAGGCCGAGCCGACGGCGGGCCTGGATGTCGGCCGTGATCCGGAAGACGGGGGCGGGGAGCAGGTGGACCTCGTCATAGATGATCAGGCCCCAGTCGCGGCTGTTGAACAGTCCGAAGTGGGGGAAGTCGCCGTCCTTCTTAGGGCGGTAGGTGACGATCTGGTAGGTCGCCAGGGTCACCGGCGCGATGTTCTTGGATTCGCCGGTGTAGGTGGCGACCTGGGACTCGTCGAGGTCGGTCTTGTCGAGGATCTCCCGCCGCCACTGCTCGACCGAGGTCGTGCTGGTGGTCAGGACGAGGGTCTCGGTCTTGATGGCGGCCAGGGCCGCGATGCCGACGATCGTCTTGCCCGCGCCGCAGGGGAGGACGATGACGCCCGAGCCCCCCTTGACGTCGCCGCCGGCGTGGAAGGTGTCGACCGCTCCGCGCTGGTAGTCGCGGACCGTGAAGGGGCTCCCCGACTTCGCGACCTCGCGCAGCTCGACCGCCAGGGCGGCGCCCTGGGCATAGCCCGCAAGGTCCTCGGCGGGGTAGCCGACGGCGATCAGCCCTTGCTTGAGGACGCCTCGGTCCAGGTCGTCGACGGCGAAGCTCGTCGGGTCGATCCGCTCGCCCAGGTACTCGCGAACCCCCTTCTGCCTCGCCAGCTCCTCGATCAGGGGCTGGTCGCCGGCGATCAGGCGGAGCGCCCCCTCGATCCGCTGGAGCTTCACCCGCCCGTAGCGGCCCACCATGTCGCGGAGGTCGGCCGGGAGACTCGTCGGCAGCGGGAACTTCGAGTAGGTCTCCAGCGCCCCGACCATGCCGTCCGCGGTCATCCCGGCCGCCGCTGCGTTCCAGAGCGAGAGCGGGGTCAGGCGATACGTGTGGATATGCTCGGGGCTCTTTTCCAGTTCCGCGAACGGGGCGATCGCGTCGCGGGCCTCGGCGTGCAGCGGGTTGTCCACCTCCAGGAGGATCGTCTTGTCCCCCTGGACGATCAGCGGGTTGGCCGGGTTGTACTGCATGGGCTCCTTGCCGGGTCGATCGAGTGAGCAGGACGAGCAGGCCGTCGGCGGTGCGTGACCGTGACCTCGGAACGCGAACGCTCCATGTTAGACGGAGCCCGCGGGGGCCGCAAGGTCACGACCGCACGCCGAGGATCTCCACCCGCATGCGGTTCCGATACCTCCCTGCCCGATGGCCGACGCAGTCCCAGCCCCGACCGACCGACGTGGCGGCGAGCGTGAGGTAGATCGAGGCCGTCGACGTGGGCTCGTCGCCGGCCAGGGAGAACTCGATCGCGTTGACCGGGGCCCCCCAGCCGGCCGTCGGCGAAAGCTGCGTCCCCAACTGGGCCGACCAGTCCTCCAGGGTGATCCGGGCCGCCGCCTCGTCCCCGTCGTACAGCGTGATCGCCAGCGGTTCTCCTCTCGCCAGCGGCCCGGCGGCCAGTTCGCGGAACGGCCCCTTCTCGCCGCTCGCGGCCTCGACGACGCGAAACCGCCCGCCCGCGTCCAGGAAGGCGAACCGCAACGGCCGACCGATCGGGTAGTCCATCGGCCGGACCTCGATCCGCTCGCCCGGGCAGGGCGAGAACGCCAGCGAGAGACGATGATGACCTGAAACGTCGATGTCGCTGTACGAGTTCAGGTGCGACCAGATCGGCGCGGGGAGGAAGGCCGAGGCGTCCAGGCGAATCAGCCCGTCTCCCTCCGTCTCCACGCGGACCGCGGCTTCGTGGTCGGCCCGATAGCGCAGGTCGAGCCCTCCCGAGATCGGAGCGGCGGCGACGAGTCGAAAGCCGGGGACCTCGCGCACGCGGCGCGGGACGAGGACGGTGGGAGCCCCGTCGGGCGCGTGGTCGAGGAACCGGAGCATCGGCTGGATCGACAGGGTCAGCGGCCTGGCCTTGATCGACGCCGAGCCGTCGCCGACGTGGACGAACAATCGAGGGGCGATCCCCCCATCCACCGCGACCGTCCCGACGATCGTCCCCGGCGTCGGACCGTCCAGGGGCCTGGTATCCGGCCCCGGCGGCCGAAACGCCATCGGCGTCAGGCCGCCGAATAGGGCCGCCGGCACCACGACGAGAGCGATCACCCGCCGCGACGCCGAGGCCCGGCCTCGGAACGCCAAAACCCCGGCGAGGGCCATCAGAACGGAGCCGAACAGGGGGGCCAGAAGGAGTCGCTCGAACGTGATCGGGAATTCGAATCGAAACGACGCCGCCCCGGCCGCCCAGCCGGCGGGGAACGCCGCGAGCGAGGCGCGGAAGACGTCGATCCGATCCCGACGCGCCGCCCAGACGGCCGTCGCGACGGTGGCCAGGACGATCCCCGGCGCGACGCGGTTACTCCAGAACCTCGGATGAGAGACGGCGAACCCCCCAGGCGCCAGCCACCACCAGCCAAGCGCCGCGACGACGTGGACGCCCAGCACGAACAGCCAGAACATCCGCCACGGAGCCGGCATCATCGCACCTCTCCCCCTTCGGATCCAGATGCGAACCACAACGAGGCCCGCCTGAAACGACAACTGTAACACATCCCCCGCGCGCGACCAGCCGGTCGCGCCTCGCCGGGCGAATCCGCGAGACCCCCGAAGCGTCCCTTGACGTCGTGATCCGGCGTCCGCTAGACTCGGGCCTCACAATTCGGCGCGTATCTTATCCAGAGTGGCTGAGGGAAGGGCCCTATGACGCCACAGCAACCGGTCCACCGTTTTGGTGGACGCTGGTGCTAACTCCTGCCGAGCGCCCGTTCGGGCGAGACCGGGGAAATCCCCCGGATCGCCGATCGCGGTTCATCGGACAGATAAGATGGTTTTCGGCGGCGGCGCTGCATCTCGGCCCGTCCCCGACCCCACCTGTTCGCCCCACCCCCTGATCGACACTCTGGTTTCGAGACGCCCCGAAGCGAGCGAGCGGATCGTCCGCTCGAATCGACTGGCGTCTCCGAGCCGCGGCGAGGATGTATCGCATCTTTCGCATGATGGGGGGTTAATCCGGTGTCAGGTCAACTGGTGACGGGTCTGAAGTGTCGACTCTGCGGCAAGCTCTACCCCAAGGAAGCGCTCAACTTCTGCACCGACGACTTCGGGCCGCTGGAAGTGGCCTATGACTATGAAGCCGTCGGCCGCACCCTGACCCGCGAAGCGATCGCGGCCCGCCCCCGCACCATGTGGCGCTATCGCGAGCTGCTGCCGATCGACGGCGAGCCGACCGTCGGCAGACACGTCGGCTGCACCCCCCTGATCCGCGCCGACCGGCTCGCGAAGGAACTGGGGGTCGCCGAGCTGTACCTCAAGAACGACGCCGTCAATTATCCGAGCCTGTCGTTCAAGGATCGGGTGGTGGCGGTTGCCTTGTCCAAGGCCGTGGAGCTGGGCTTCGAGACCGTGGGCTGCGCGTCGACGGGGAACCTCGCCGGCAGCGTCGCCGCCAACGCCGCGGCGGCCGGGCTGGAGGCCTACGTCCTGATCCCGGACGGCCTCGAACAGGGGAAGATCCTGGGTGCCACGATCTATGGCGCGAAGGTCGTCGCCGTGAAGGGGAACTACGACCACGTCAACCGGCTCTGCTCGCAGATCGCCTTCCGCTACGGTTGGGGCTTTGTGAACGTCAACCTCCGGCCGTTCTACGCCGAGGGGTCGAAGACGATGGGCTACGAGATCGCCGAGGACCTCGGCTGGCGGGCCCCCGACCACGTCGTCGCGCCGATGGCCGGCGGCAGCCTGATCGGCAAGCTCCACAAGTCGTTCCGGGAGTTGGAAACGCTCGGCCTGATCGACGGCCCCGTGAAGACGAAGATGTTCGGCGCCCAGGCCGCCGGCTGCAATCCGATCGCGAACACGGTCAAGACGGGCGCGGGCAAGGTCAAGCCGATCCGCAACCCGGAGACCATCGCCAAGAGCCTCGCGATCGGCGACCCCGCCGACGGCTGGTTCGCCTCCAAGATGATCCGCGAGACCGGCGGCTGGAGCGAGGACGTGAGCGACGACGCCATCGTCGACGCCATGCGGCTGCTCGCCGAGACCGAAGGCATCTGGGCCGAGACCGCCGGTGGCGTCACCCTGGCCGTCGCCCGCAAGCTGATCGAAGAGGGCCGGATCGACCGCGATGGATCCACGGTCCTCTGCATCACCGGCAACGGCCTGAAGACCCAGGAAGCGCTCGTCGACCACCTCCCCCGGCCGGTCGTCATCAGGCCCACGCTCGCAGATTTCGAGGCCCTCGTCGAGGACGGCGCCGAGGCTTTCGCCGGGCTCACCTCGACGTCATTCGCTTGATCACAGGCGAGGACTGGCGTCCGTCTCGTCTCTTATTCTATACAGTCCCCCCAGGCAGGAACTCCTCAGATGGCACTGGTCCGCATCCCCACCCCCCTCCGCCCTCAGACCGCCGGGCTCGACAAGGTCCAGGCCTCGGGCGCGACGGTCGGCGAAGTTCTGGCCGACCTCGGCCGCCAGCACCCGGCGATCCAGGATCGCCTCTTCGACGGCGCGGAAATCCGGCGGTTCGTCAACATCTACGTCAACAACGAGGACGTCCGCTACCTCGAAGACCTGGAGACCCCGGTCGCCGAGAAGGACGAGGTCAGCATCATCCCGGCCGTCGCCGGCGGCTGATCCACGGCCCACGCCCCCGACCGCGCCCGCGAACGACGCACGCCCCCGGAGCCCGATATGTCCGCCGCCTCGACGACCCCCGACCCGCTGCTCGACCGCTACTCCCGACAGATCCGCTTCCCGGCCCTCGGCGAGGACGGCCAGCGCGCCTTGATGAAGAGCCGGGTGACGCTCTGCGGCTGCGGCGCGCTGGGGACCGTCCTGGCCAACCACCTGGCCCGAGCGGGCGTCGGCCACCTGCGGATCATCGACCGCGACTTCATCGAGACCCACAACCTCCAGCGGCAGATCCTCTTCGACGAGCAGGACGTCTCCGACAATCTCCCCAAGGCCGAGGCCGCCGCTCGGAAGCTCCGGCGCATCAACAGCACGATCGAGATCGAGCCGGTGGTCACCGACATCGACCACACCAACGCGCTCGACCTCATGGGCGACGCCGACCTGATCCTCGACGGCACCGACAACTTCGAGACCCGCTACCTCATCAACGACGCGGCGGTGAAGCTGGGCAAGCCCTGGATCTTCGGCGGGGTCATCGGCTCCGAAGGCCAGACGATGACCATCCTCCCCGGCGAGACCCCCTGCCTGCGCTGCGTGATCGAGACCGCGCCGCCGCCGGGCATGACCCCCACCTGCGAGACGGCCGGCGTCCTCGGGCCCGCAGTCGCCGTCATCGCCTCGTTCGAGGCCGTCGAGGCGATCAAGGTCCTCACCGGGGCGAAGGAAGCGCTCAACCGCGACCTGATCATGGTCGACCTCTGGGACTGGACCTTCCGGCAGCTCAAGGTCTCGGGCCTGTTCGGCAAGGTCGACTGCCCCTGCTGCAAGCACCGCAAGTTCGAGTGGCTGGAGGGGGAGATGGGCTCGCACACGACGGCCCTCTGCGGACGCAACGCCGTCCAGATCGCCAGCCGTCGCCCCGAGCCGCTGAAGTTCGCCGAGATGGCAGAGCGACTGCAGGGCGTCGGCGAGGTCCGCCACAACGCCTTCATGCTCCGGTTCGCCACCGAGGGCTACGAATTCACCGTCTTCCCCGACGGCCGCGCCATCATCAAGGGGACCAACGACATCGCCAAGGCGCGAACGCTCTACGCCCAGTTCGTCGGCGCCTGACAAACGCCCTCTCCCGCCCGCCTTCTCGACCGCACCGCGACCAGACCGTCGTGGACGGCCCTTCTCGGAGCCTCCGATGATCTATCTGGACAACGCCGCCACCAGCTTCCCGAAACCCGAGCCGGTCTATCAGACGCTGGACCGCTTCGCGCGCACCGCGCTGGCCAATCCCGGCCGCGCCGGCCACCGGATGGCGATGGCGGCCGAGAAGGCGCTCGACGACGTCCGACACGCACTGAACCAGTTCTTCCGGGGCGAGTCGCCCGACCGCTGGGTCTTCACGTTGAACTGCACCGACGCCCTGAACATGGCGATCAAGGGGATCGTCCAGGAGGGGGACCACGTCGTCCTGACCGACCTCGAACACAACTCGATCAGCCGGCCGATCCGCGCGCTCGAGAAGGCGGGGAAGATCACGACCACGCGCGTCGTCTCTCGCGAGGGCTACGTCACGGCCGAGGAAGTCTCGGCCGCCCTCACCCCCCGAACGAGCCTCGTCGCGATCACCCAGGCGAGCAACGTCCTGGGGACGGTCCAGCCGATCGCGGCGGTCGCCCAGGCCGTCCGCACCGCCGGCGCGCTCCTTTTGGTCGACGCCGCCCAGTCGGCGGGCGTCGTGCCGATCGACCTCAAGTCGACCCCGATCGACCTGCTAGCCCTCCCCGGCCACAAGGGGCTTTACGGCCCGACCGGGACCGGAGCGCTCTACACCGGGCCTCGGGCCGACGGCCGCGTCCGCGCCTGGCGAGAAGGGGGGACCGGCGGCGATTCGTCTTCGGAGTCGCAACCCACGCTCCGCCCCTACTTCCTCGAAGCCGGCTCGCCCAACGTCCTCGGGATCGCCGGCCTGGGCGCGGGGATCGCCTGGGTCGCCGAACGCGGGCCCGGCGCCCTCCGCAAGCATGAGGTCGACCTGCTCCAGCAGGCCGTCGACTGGGCCGAGCGTAACGACGCCTGGCGAATCGCCGGACGCTGGGAGCCCGAGACCCACGCGGGCGCCCTCTCGCTCTTCACCCCCGAGGGGCTCTCCCCCCAGGACCTGGCCGCCGTGCTCGACGTGACGTTCGACATCGCCGTTCGGCCGGGCCTCCACTGCGCCCCCTACATCCACCGCAACCTGGGCTCGTTCCCGGACGGCCTGCTGCGGCTCTCCCCCTCGCCGTTCACCACCCATGACGACATCGCCCAGTTCCTGGACGCGCTCTCCGAGATCACCGCGGGCGTCGTCTGAGTCCGGCCGGAGTCTCCTCAGGCGCGTCCGTCGCGGCCGGTCGTCGCGAACTCGACGGTTTCCAAACGACGAACGCGCGATTAGACTCTTACCCGGCCGCCTCTCCTTTTGTAAACGGCCGAGCACGCAGCCAAGCCATCACCGCCTCCTGGGATATCCACCTTCATGTCGTTCGCCGGTCTGCTCGCGGCGGTGGCCATCGGACTGAACCTCCTGGCCCTGCCGTTCCTCGTGATGCTCCTCCTGTCGTCCGTCGCGGCCATCGTATCTCCGCGTAAGACCAAAACGCCCGCAACCCCCGCGTCCCGGTTCCTGATCGCGATCCCGGCCCATGACGAGCGGAGCGGCGTCGCGCGGACCGTGCGAAGCTGCCTGGCCCTGGACTATCCCCGCGAGATGTTCCAGGTCCTGGTGATCGCCGACAACTGCAGCGACGACACCGCCGAGATCGCCGCCGCCGAGGGCGCCGAGGTGCTCGTCCGCACCCACGACGTGAAGAAATCCAAGGGCTATGCGCTGGAACATCTGATCGAGCAGCTCGATCAGTCAGGCCGGCTGGCGGACCTGGACGCCCTCGTGGTCATCGACGCCGACAGCACCGCGTCGGCCGACCTGCTGCGGAAGTTCGACGCCAAGATCCTCGAAGGCTGCGACTGGATCCAGTGCTACGACATCGTCGACAACGCCGGCGCCTCCTGGCGGACCCGACTGATGACGTACGCCTTCAGCCTGATCAACGGCGTCGGGCCCTGGGGTCGCTACCGGCTGGGCCTGAGCTCGCCGCTGCACGGCAACGGCATGTGCTTCACCGTGAACGGGCTGAAGCGCGTCCCCTGGCGGGCGTACGGGCTGGCCGAAGACTACGAATACTCCTGGGTCGTCCGGATGGCCGGCGAGCGGATCGCCTTCGTGCCCGACGCCTCGGTCCACGCGACCATGCTCGAAGGGGGCGGGGAGGCCGCGGCCAACCAGCGCCGGCGTTGGGAGTTCGGACGCAAGGAGATCAAGGGCCGCCTGTTCGGGCCGATGATCCGCGACCGCAAGCTGAGCCTCGTCGAGCGTCTGACCTCGGCCATCGAGATGAAGACGCCGCCGATGATGACGCTGCTCGGGCTGCTCGTGCTGCTGGCGATCCTGAACGTCGCCGCGGCGTCGGCGTTCCCCCACCCGCTCTCCCACCCGGCGACGTGGGTCCTGCTGGGGGCGAGCGTGCTGATGGTCCTCTCGGTCGGGATCTACGCGCTGAGCCCGTTCCTGGTCTTCAATCTCCCCTGGAGCTACCTGGGAACGCTGGCCTACGTGCCGATCTACGCGGTGTGGAAGTTGATGGTCCGGTTGGGGGGGAAACCGACCCAATGGGTCCGGACGACGCGGTCGGTCGGGCGTTGAACAGAGCCCGGGGCTCGCGGCCTCGGAGAACGACGTCTTGCCAATTCGTCGAAAATGCTGTCTGATTTAGTCTTGGAGAGAGGGTACAGGAAGGGGCGGGTCGGGGCCATGAGTTCGAGGACCATGCCGAAAGGCGGACGTCCCGACCGAAGCGCCCCCTCGATCGATTTGGAACACCGTCCCGACGAAATTGTGGGTTGGAAAAGGCTCAGGCGGACTCCCGTTCTCGTGGATCGAGCCCGCCGGGCGTGTCAGGAGATCTTCGATGTCTGTCCGCGTCGGTATCAATGGTTTCGGTCGCATCGGGCGCCTCGTCTTCCGCGTGCTCGCCCAGAAGCCTGAGCAGTTCGACGTCGTTGCGATCAACGACCTGGCCGATCCCAAGCACCTGGCCTACCTGCTGAAGTACGACAGCGTGCACGGCCGCTTCAACGGCACGGTCGAGGCCGCCGAGAAGGCGCTCGTCGTCAACGGCAAGAAGATCGCCATCACGTCCGAGAAGGACCCGGTCAACCTGCCCTGGAAGTCGCTGGGCTGCCAGGTCGCGCTCGAGTCGACCGGCTTCTTCACGAGCAAGGAACAGCTCCAGAAGCACATCGACGCCGGCGCCGACCGCGTCATCCTGAGCGCCCCGGCCAAGGACAAGCTGGACGCCACCATCGTCCTCGGCGTGAACGACTCGGTCATCAACAAGGACCTGAGGATCGTCTCGAACGCCTCGTGCACGACCAACTGCCTCGCCCCGCTCGCCAAGGTGATCAATGACACCTTCGGCATCGAGAAGGGCCTGATGACGACGATCCACGCGTACACGAACGACCAGCGCGTGGCCGACCAGATCCACAGCGACCTCTACCGCTCCCGCGCCGCGGCGATCAACATGATCCCGACCAAGACGGGTGCGGCCAAGGCCGTCGGCGAGGTCATCCCCGAGCTCAACGGCAAGCTCACCGGCTTCGCCATGCGGGTCCCCGTGCCCGACGGCTCGGTCGTCGACCTGACCGCGATCCTCAAGAAGAGCGTCACCAGGGACGAGCTGAATGCGGCCGTCAAGGCGGCCGCCGACGGCCCCCTGAAGGGCATCCTCGAGTACAACGCCGACCCGATCGTCTCCACCGACATCATCGGCAACCCGCACTCCTCGATCTTCGTGCCCGACCAGACGATCGTCCTGGACGGCAACTTCGTCAAGGTCCTCTCGTGGTACGACAACGAGTGGGGCTACTCGAACCGGACCGTCGAGCTGATCGCCAAGCTGGGCGCCCTCTGAAACCGCTGAGCCGGGCGTGAACGCCCGCCGCGTCCCAACCCATCGGCCCGCTTCGACGCCGTCCCCGGCCCGCCGGGGCCCGTGACGGAGCGGGCCTTTTTTTCTTCCAGGCCCCATCAGGATACAACGATGCCCAAGCAGACGGTCCGCGACCTCGACGTGAAGGGGAAGAAGGTCCTCGTCCGGGTCGACTTCAACGTGCCCCAGACCAAGGACGGCGAGGTCGCCGACGACCGCCGCATCCGTTCGGCCTTGCCGACGCTGAAGGACGTCCTCGATCGCGGCGGGTCGCTGATCCTCATCAGCCATCTCGGCCGTCCCAAGGGGGATCCGACCGTCGACGCCCCGTTCAAGCTCGACAAGGTCGCCGCCAAGCTCCAGGACCTCCTCGGCAAGCCCGTCGAGAAGGCCGACGACACGGTCGGCCCGAGCGCCCAGAAGCTCGCCGCCGACCTCAAGCCGGGCGGAGTGCTCGTGCTCGAGAACGTGCGGTTCAACAAGGGCGAGAAGAAGGGCGACCCCGAGTTCGCCAAGGCCCTGGCGAGCCTGGGCGACGCCTACGTCAACGACGCCTTCGGCACCTGCCACCGGGACGAGGCGTCGATGGTCGCCGTCCCCGAGCAGTTCCCCGCCGAGAAGCGCGCGATCGGCTTCCTCGTCGAGAAGGAGCTGAACATCCTCGACACCCTGCTCAAGAACCCCAAGCACCCGTACGTCGCGGTGATGGGCGGGGCCAAGGTCTCCGACAAGATCCTCGTCATGGAGAGCCTGCTCGCCCAGGTCGACAAGCTGCTCGTCGGCGGGGCCATGACCTACACGTTCCTGAAGGCCAAAGGGATCGAGATCGGCAAGAGCCGCGTCGAGCTGGACAAGCTGGACGTCGCGAAGAAGCTGCTGGAGACGGCCGGCGACAAGATCGTCCTGCCGGTCGACCACCTCATCGCCGACAAGCCCGAGGCGGGCGCCGAGACCCGCGCGACCGAGGGCCAGGAGATTCCCGAGGGCTGGTTCGGCATGGACATCGGCCCCAAGACGATCGAGGAATATTCCAGAATCGTCCGCGAGGCCGGCGCCGTGGTCTGGAACGGCCCGATGGGCATGTTCGAAGTGGAAGCCTTCGCCGACGGGACCAAGGCCGTGGCGCTGGCGATGGCCGAGTCGTCTGGCGTGACGGCCGTCGGCGGCGGCGAATCGGCCGAGGCGATCCAGAAGTTCGGCTACGCCGAGAAGGTGAGCCACGTCTCTACCGGCGGCGGCGCGTTCCTCGAATCGCTCGAGGGCAAGGAGTTCAACTCGATCAAGGTCATCCCCGACCGTTGATCCCTCGTCGAGCATACGGCTCCGATCAAGGCGCGGACGCTCCGGAGATTCCGGGGCGTCCGGCCGATCGTGGGGCGATCATTGCAGCGTGGTCGTCGGCGGGGCGCCGACGAAGATCTGCTTGACCTCTCCGTAAAGGCCCGCCGGCACGCCGATGAACGTCGCCGCGGCGGCTTTCACGATCCGGTTGTCGCCGGAATTCTCCCAGTATTCGCGCGGTTTGTAGAGCAGCGGGTGGCGGTCCACCGTGGAGATCGGCCGCGCCGCCGGGGCGTCGAGATACGCCTGGTCCTCGGCGTCGAGCCCGGAGAGGGTCGGCTCGTCGGCGATGGAACGCCGCCCCCCCGTGCCGTGGCAGCCGGACGTCGCCAGGATCGTCGCCGCCAGCATCAGGAACGCGAAAAGCTTCAGTCTGATCATGGTCCTTGATCCTCACGTCGGGTCGACGCGCAGCGATGGTCGATCCGGTGTTCCGTCACGGATCCTCCCAAGGATACCCGACGGAATCGAGATCGGTCGGCGATCATCGGGTTGCGGGGAGTCCGAATGTGACGCACCAGTACGGCGTACCGTCTTTAGCGGTCGCGTAGCCCAGACCCACCTGGCGGTAATCGCCGAGGATGTTCTTGCGGTGGGGGGGGCTGGTCAGCCATCCCCGCATGACCAACTCGGGGGAGTAATGGCCATACGCGACGTTCTCTCCACAGCGCCGGTAGCGATACCCGAGATTTTGCACCCGATCCGCGACCGACGAGCCGTCGGCCCCCTTGTGCGTCATCTGGCCGCGTCCGGCCATCTCCTCGGCGTGGAGCTGTGCGGCCTCTTGAAGCTCCGGGCTGATCTCCACACGGGTCCGCTTCCGCTCGGCGCGAGCCCGGTTGTGCAGCCTGAGCAACGATTCACGGACCCCGTCCAGCTCCATATCTCCCGGTGCGTCGGGAGTCGGCCAGGGGCGGGCCTCGCCGGGGACGGTCAACGGCCGGGGCCACACGTCGACGCCGGCGCAGCCCTGGAACAGGACGAGCGTCGCGACGGCCCCCGCGAGTCGGCGAAGCGTACGCATCCTGACGAAGATCATGGTCGTTCCATCTCCGCCCGCATTCGAGGCCTCGCGACGACTGGGAACCAGTGTCGCACCCCCTATCATACCTGAGGATCGAGCGGCCGAGCCCTTCGCCCTTCGTGAGACCCCACCGGAACCATGACGCACGCCCCGTCGCTCATCTCGTTCGACCTGGAGACCACCGGACTCGACCCCGCCGTGGACCGCATCGTGGAGGTCGGCGCCCTGGTGCTCGACGGGGACGGGAACATCGTGGACCGGTTCGAGCGGTTGATCAATCCCGGCCGCCCCATCGCGGCGACCGCCAGCGCGGTCAGCGGCATTCATGACTCCGACGTCGCCGAATGCCCGTTCGCGGCCGAAGTCCTGCCCGACTTCCTCCGCCTCCTCGACCGGGCCGCCGACGCCCCGCTGATCGCCCACAACGCCGCGTTCGACGCCGGTTTCCTCGGCATGGAGCTGGCTCGCGCGGGTCTGCCGATTCCTGCCCGCCCGGTGGTGGACACACTCCCCCTGGCCCGCGCCAGGCTCCCGGAATTGCGGAGCCATCGGCTGGACCTGCTGGTCGCTCACTTCGGGATCGCGCCCCGGGCTCGGCATCGGGCCTTCGAAGACGCGGCGGCCGTGGCGGCGCTGTGGTTTCGGCTCGACGGTCCCAACCTGGATTCGCGGGCGATGGTCTCGTATCCTATCCGCGACGGATCGAAAGCGATCCGTCCGCCCCTCGGCTGGGAGCGGCTCGACGAGGCCCTGTTCCGATGCCTTCCCGTCCGGATCGCCTATGTCGGCGGTTCGCGAGGCGACGCCCCCCGACTGGTCACGCCGAGGCGATTCGCCCATCGAGGCGGCATCGCCTACCTCGTGGCGACTTGCCATCTCGACTCGATCGAGAAGTCGTTCCGGCTCGACCGGATTCGCACATATGAAGTCCTGGACGAGTCCCGTCCCCCGGAGGTCGCGACGCCGTGCCCCGACTGCTCGTAAGCGTGAGATCGGCCGACGAGGCCCGCAGGGCCCTGGCCGGAGGCGCGTCCATCCTCGACGTCAAGGAGCCCGCGAACGGCCCGCTCGGCCGCGCCTCGTTCGAGACCTGGCGCGAGATCCGTAGCGTCCTGCCGGGGGGCGTCGCGCTCAGCGTCGCCCTGGGCGAACTGCCCGAATGGCTCGACGAGCGTCGCCCCGACGTGCCCGACGACGCCTTCGAGGACGTGACGTTCTGCAAGGTCGGCCTGGCGGGCGCGGGACCCGGATGGGAATCGGCCTGGCGCGAGCTGCGCGCGACCCTCCCGACGAGGGGCTGCCGATGGATCGCCGTCGCCTATACCGACTGGCGGGCGGCCGGTTCGCCCCCCCCTTCGGAAATCCTTGATGGGACGCCGCCCGAGTGTGCGGGCGTCCTGTTCGACACCTGGGACAAATCCAGCCCGGCGGCGTGGACTCCGGAACTCGCCGCCATCGCGGGCCGGGTGATCGAAAAGGGCCTGATGCTGGCGGTCGCCGGCAGCGTCACCGCTGCGACGGTCGATCGGCTTGCTGTGCTCCGACCGCACGTGATCGCGGTGCGCGGGGCCGCCTGCGAGGACGGCGACCGCATGCGGGACCTCGATTTACATCGGGTCGAGGAGTTGGCCGAGATCGTCGGCAAGCTGCCGGACGCCCGCCTCCCCTAGCCGATGTCGAAGCGGATCCCCTGGGCGAGGGGGAGGTCGGCGCCGTAGTTGATGGTGCAGGTCTGCCGGCGCATGTAGGCCTTCCACGAGTCGGAGCCGGCCTCGCGGCCGCCGCCGGTGGCCTTCTCGCCGCCGAAGGCCCCGCCGATCTCCGCGCCCGACGTGCCGATGTTGACGTTGGCGATGCCGCAGTCCGATCCCTGCGGCGAGAGGAACCTCTCGGCCTCGATCAGGTCGCGGGTGAAGATGGCCGAGGTCAGCCCCTGTTCGACCTCGTTCTGGATCGCGATCGCCTCGTCGATGTCCCGATACGGAATCGCATACAGGATCGGCGCGAACGTCTCCTCGCCGACGATCGCCATGCCACGCTTCGCCTTCACCAAGGCGGGCCGGACGAAACAGCCGGGGCGATCCAAACGCTCGCCGCCGACGACGACCTCCCCCCCCTGCTCCACCGAGCGATCCAGGGCGTTCTTCATGGCCTCCACGGCCTGCTCGTGGATGAGAGGGCCGACCAGGACGCCGTCGTCCCAGGGGTTGCCGATCGGCAAGGTCGCGTACGCCCGGGCGAGCCGCTCGACGACCGTCTCATAAAGCGATTCATGGACGATCAGGCGGCGGGCCGTCGTGCAGCGCTGGCCGGCGGTCCCCACGGCGGCGAAGGCGATGCCCCGGATCGCCAGGTCCAGGTCCGCGCTCGGGGCGACGATGACGGCGTTGTTGCCCCCCAACTCCAGGATCGTCCGGCCCACACGGCGGCCCACGACCTCTGCGACGCGACAGCCCAGCCGGCAGCTCCCGGTGGCCGAGATCAAGGGGAGCCGTTTATCGTTGAGCATCGGCTCGCCGACGTCTTCGATCGAGCCCAGGCAGAGGTTGAACACGCCCGGAAAGCCTTCGTCCTCGGCGACCCTGGCGACGAGCTTCTGGACCGCCGTCGCCGTCAGCGCGGCGAGCGGCGAAGGCTTCCAGACGACCGTGTCGCCGCAGACCGCCGCGACCATCGCGTTCCAGGCCCAGACGGCGGCCGGGAAGTTGAACGCGGTGATCACGCCGATCGGCCCCAGCGGATGCCACTGCTCCATCATCCGATGTCGAGGCCGCTCGCTGGCGATCGTCAGCCCGTAAAGCTGGCGCGACAACCCAACGGAGAAATCGCACATGTCGATCATTTCCTGGACCTCGCCCTCCCCCTCGGAGCGGATCTTGCCGGTCTCCAGGGTGATCAGCAGGCCCAGGTCGGCCTTGTGCTTGCGTAACTCCTCGCCAATCTTCCGGACCACCTCTCCCCGGCGCGGGCCGGGCGTCGTCCGCCATCTCGTGAAGGCGTCGGCCGCGTGCCGGACGACCTCGTCGTACACGGCCCGGCTCGCGAGCTTGACCCGCCCCAGGGGCTTGCCGTCGGCGGGGTTGAAGGACTCGATCTCCTCGCCCCCGGGGTCTTCGATCCAGCGGACGTGACAGGCGCCCGACTCGACCGGCCCCAGTCCCAGCCGCTTCAGGAGGTCTTCGAACATCGTGAGGAGCTCCTCATGTCCCGGACCGGGCGAATCCCTTTCCCATTCTACTGCGTCCCGCCGGCTTCGGGGATAAGATGCAGGAGTCGCGACGTCCACGACCCGAGCGAGAACGTCCACCGTGCCCCATTCCCGCCCACCTCGATGGCTCCGACTTCGCCCCAGGTTCCGCCAGCGGTCGTTCCGCTTCATCGAGCGCGGCGAGCGACTCGCCCGGCGGTTCAAGCAAGTCATCCTGGGTTTCACCACCTGCCTGGTCGTCGGCCTCCTGGTGGGGACGTCGACCGGGCGCTACGCGGCGTCCTGGACGATGGCCAAGGGGCGACGGGCGGTCGCTTCGCTGGTCGGCGACGCCGGCTCGCGCGAGGGGGTCGAGGCCGACTGGCGACGCCGCCGCGAATTCGACATGGAGCAGGCGCGAGGCAAGCTCTACGCCGCCTACGAGCACTATGACCCGAAGGTCAGGACGCTGCTCGATGCGACGGGACTGGACCCCGATCACGCCCTCTTGAGATGGGGGAACTTCGACAAGGCGCTGCTGCTCCCCTCCACCGTCTTCGAACCCGACGACTCGGGGCGATCCTACCGCTTCCGACCGAACACCCGCTCGATCTGGGTCCGGAATCTCAAGAGCCAGGGGGGCGTCCTCGCCTATTTCCCGATCCCGGACACGCCTCGGCTCCTCGAGCTCGCCGAAGCCGCCGGGGCCGCGATCGTCCGGGAGTCGGTCCAGACGACGAACTCCTGGGGCTGTCGCGGCGACGAGCCGAACCTGACGGCGGAGCACCGCGGCCTCGTCCTCGGCGACTCCTACATGCAGGGTCTGTTCGTCGGCGACGACCAGACGCCGACTGAGTGTCTGAAACGCGCGCTGGCGACAGGTTTCGGGACCAGCGTGGAGATCCTGAACACGGGCCACCTGGGCTATTCGCCCGAGCAGGAGTATTTCACCCTGCTGGAATACGCCGACCGGTTCAGGCCCCAGTTCGTCATCCTCAGCCTCTTCGCCAACGACTTCGGCGACCTGTTTGAGGTCCTCGACGGCCGCGCCGATTGGGAAGAGAATCGCTACTGGATCGCGAAGATCGCCGGCTACTGCAACGACCTGGGTATCCCCTGCCTGGTCGTCCCCGCCCCCTGGGTCAATCATGTGGAAGGCCCACGCAAGACGGCCCACTATCCCGGCCGGATTCCCGACATCCTCGACGACCCCGGCCTGACGTATTTCGACCCGATCGAGGACTTCATCGCGGCCAACGACCGCCAGGCCCTGATTCGACTGGCTCGTGGAGAGCCGACGACCCCGAGCCCCCTCTTCAACGGCAAGCTCGGCGACGGCCACTTCTCCCCGCTGGGCTGCGAGGTCTGGGGCGATGCGGTGGGACGGCGGCTGGCGCGGCTCCTGGAATCTCGACGGCCGCGTGGGGAAGTCGAAGCAAAGGTCGGCGCGGGCCTCAATCTCCGATCACCTTGACCAGGACCCGCTTGGACCGTCGGCCGTCGAACTCGCCGTAGAAGATCTGTTCCCAGGGCCCGAAGTCCAGCTTGCCCTTGGTGACGGCGACGACCACCTCACGGCCCATGATCTGTCGTTTCATGTGCGCGTCGGCGTTGTCCTCCCCAGTCCGATTATGTTGGTAGCGAGCGGGTGAGGCGTCGAACGGGGCGAGGGCTTCGAGCCACCGCTTGTAATCCTCGTGCAGCCCGGGCTCGTCGTCGTTGATGAAGACGCTTGCGGTGATGTGCATGGCGTTGACCAGGACCAGCCCTTCCTGGACCCCGCTCTTGCGGACGATCTCCTCGACCTCGCGGGTGATGTTCAGGAAGCCCATTCGGTCGGGCAGGTTGAACGTCAGGTGCTCGGTCTGCGATTTCATCAGGGGGTTCTCACGCGGGCTTGCGGGGAGGACGGGGACGACCTCCTTGTCGTCCACCGGCGGACCTCAGGCAAGAAAGGTCCGCCGATCCTCTCTCCTGAATGCGAAGCGAAGCCCGATTCAGGGGAGAGGGCCGAACTCTGGTACGCATAAAATTGGGGGACGGTCTTCCATTCCCGAGAGCAAACCCCGCGCCCGGCCTGGGGTCGATCCTGGGATGGAAAGGTGCTCAGGCGACGTCGCGCTCGTTCGGGTTGATCTTGTCCGCCTTGCGGGCGCCGGCGATGAATGGCATACGACGCGTCGGGCTTGCGAGCCTGATCTCGCTCGCTGGCCTTCAGGTCGCTCATCGACGCCGGGCCTGACCGCGAGGGTCGAAAATGCCCGGTTCGTCGCCCCTTGTCAAGAATGCATCGGTCGCCGCAAGACGCCACCTGATGAACGCTCCGACAGGCGTCCCGCCGCTAAAGCCGCTCGGCCGAATGTCTTGAGATTTTGCCGGGCAATCCCACGAAGTGGAAGGCGTTGCAGCGGGTGGAGGGGTAGGCGGGGAGTGCCCGTCCCGTCCGTCGGCCCTGGGCCGACGGACGGGACGACGAGACGCGGGATCAGCCGATCGGGAAGGAGCGGGTGATGGCCTTGGCGATCTCCATGTAGATCGGGATGCCGATCGTGACGTTGTAAGAAAACGTCAGGCCGAGCGACGCGGCGAGCGGCAAGGTCGGGCTGGCCTCGGGGATCGCCAGTCGCTGCACGGCCGGGACGGCGATGTACGACGCGGACCCGCAGAGCACCGAGAACAGCACGTAGGTGCCAAGCTCGAAGTGCGTGCCGGTCACCCACGCATAAGTGTGGGCGATCATGATCCCCAGAGTGGCGAAGAGGTTGGGGGCGAGGAGGCCGAAGGCCACGAAGTTCCACCCGGCGGTCTTCAGGTCCTTCAACTTGCGGCTCGCCGTCATACCCATTTCCAGCAGGAAGAGGCAGAGCACGCCCTGGAACAGGGTGACGAAGAAGCTATCGTCGGCGCGGGTCACTTCCGGCCCCTGAAGCCCGCTGATCAGTCCAATGATGATCCCGCCGAATAGGAGATATAAACCGGTGTTCAGGAAGACTTCGTGCAGCAGCTTGCCGTTGATGAAGCCCTTCTTGCGGCCGTTGCCCACGTCCTCGCTCTCGTGCTCCATCCGCTCCAGCGACATCTCCGCCTCGGTCTGGACGGCCGAGGCATGCTGGTCGCGACCATGCTCGTCGATCAAGATCGGCGGCGCTTCGGCGGAGGGATCGTAGCCCGGTTCGTAGGGCATGTTGCCCAACGCGTCCATCCCCTGGGCGCGGTAGTGGGAGACGAGATACAGGGCGACAAGGCAGCCGGGGATCTCCATAATCGCCAGCATGACCGGCATGTAGGCGTCGAAAGCGATGTGCGCCGAGCCCAGCACGCCCAGGGCCGTCACGAACGTGCCGGCCGAGTCAGACCCGTAATATCCCGCGACCGTCGCCTGATCCACCCGCCGCATCCGGGTGACCGACCGGAGGATGCCGAACGCGATCAGTCCTATGAGCGTGTTGGCCAGGAAGCCGACCCCCATGAACCCGACGATCGACTTGATCGAGTCGGGGTTCAGATGCGCCAGCTCCTCGCCACCATGCCAGCCGATGGCGATCAGCAGATAGATCGTCAACGCTTGATACATCACGTAGGGGAACTCGAATTGCACGCGGAGGATCGGGACGAGGAATCCCAGGTAGAAAAACAACAGCAGCGGCTTGAACAGATTGTGCCGGAAGTTGTACCAGAATTCGTGGAGCATCGAAGAGAAGGACGAGGACGAGGGCGTGGTCGGTTGGCTGTCGACCGTGATCCTGGAGGCCGTGATTGAGTCGGAGACCGTGATGACCATCCCGACCTTGAGGGCTTGGAGCGGCTGAACCGGACCGTCCGCCCGATTGATGGTCGTCCCCCTGTCGTAGTGGACCACCACGTCTCGCTGGCCGGACTCGTCGCGGATGGTGAGGGTCGAGTTGGCAGCGTCGATCGACTTGATCGGCCCGCGGAGATCGTCAGCCCGCGACGGGCCGGCGATCGCAAGGACCGCAAGGGAAAGGACGATGATCGTCGCGAGGCGTGGGGGGCGGAATCGGCTCATCGGACACTCCTTCTAGAGCGTTGCGGGCGGGACGGCAGGGGGTCCCAGCGCATCGCCGGACGACCACCTCGCAGATCGGGAAGGGGACGGAAAACTGACTGATCGGAGCGACGCCGTCCGCGGCGAGTGGACGCATCCGACTTCAACGCCAGGTCGTCGTCGAGAATCCGCAACGAGCCCACACGAGGCGAGGGGACTGGCGGCGCACGGTCAAGATCAGGTCGGCGGCGGAGAGGCCCAGGAGGGATGAGGCCGTCACTCGCCTACGTTGATCAGGGAGGGCGGGGGTCAGGCGTTCAAAGCCTGAGGGGGGGGCCGACTTAGCACCTCAGGGAAGTGGCGAGCCTTGCGGAAAGCAACGCCGCCGAGCTTTCGTGCATGGCGAAAGGGCGTGCTGGCGGGAGGCGAAACACCTCGAAGAAACGGGCTTCCGCGATGGCGAGAGCGATTGAATCCTTGGGATCCTTCTCGTTCTTCTCTCGCTCCAAGACCTGGTCGACGTCCCTGCGCAGCGACGGCCCAGGATCCGAATGGGGAGGCGTACAGCCGATCAGATCTCCCGAAATCGCGATATCGCTGCGCAGCCCTTGAATCGTCCAGGCGGCCGTCTCGGGAGACGTCGCACAGTGGAAGGCCAGCACAGCGAAGACGATCAGAAGGATCTCTCTCATGAATCCGGAATCGGCGGCTACCGTAAGGTAAGGGGACCAGATCTTCGCCATGAGGCTCGATGCGATCGGCCTGGGGCGGATTCATCCGGCGTAAGCGATGTTCCCTGCGGAACCGCTGCGTTCGCCGACATGAATAATTTTTACGAATCGACCGCCAAAGTCCAGTGGGTTCCGCCTGCCGTGCCAAATTCGAGGCCCTGGAAACCTGATCGGCCGGGGAGTCTCGATCGCCTGGATCGAGCCGCTTCGGGCTTGGAATCTTTCCCAATCCGGATTAAGATCCCAGCCGTCTCGATCGCGAGATCCGGACTCCACGCTCCAAGGGATGCCCGCTTGAACCGTCACGGAGGACGGGATGAGATTACTCGCCCTGGTGGATTCGACAGATCACGTCTGCTGCCGATACCGAATCCGGGCGTTCGAACCGGCCCTCCTGAACGCGGGATGCACCCTGCGTTGCGAGCCGCTGGAGCCTGGGCTCCTGCCCCGACTGCGCCAACTCCGGACGGCCGCCGCCTACGACGCGGTCATCCTCCAGCGCAAGCTCCTGCCCGGCTGGCAGTTCGCCGTCCTTCGCAGAAGCGCACGCCACCTGGCATTCGATTTCGACGACGCCGTCCTCTACCGCGATTCTTACGATCGCCGGGGCCAGGATTCGTCTCGCCGCGCGTCCCGGTTTGCGAGAACCGTCCGATCCTCCGATGTCGTGATCGCCGGCAACGACTTCCTGGCCGACTGCGCCCTTCGGGCCGGAGCCTCGGCGGAGCGCGTCCGCATCATCCCGACGTGCGTCGAGCCAGGCCGTTATACCCCCAGGACGCCGACGACCGGGGAGCGACCGCTGGAACTGGTCTGGATCGGGTCGTCGAGCACGCTCAAAGGGATCGAGGCGAGACGCCCCCTCTGGGAACGCCTGGGGCGCGAGATCCCCGGGCTGAAGCTCAGGATCATCTGCGATCGGTTCCCCGAATTCGAGCATCTCGAAATCGTCCCCATCCCCTGGAGCGAAGCGACGGAGGCCGACGACCTGGCGCGGGGGGACGTGGGCGTGGGCCTGATCCCCGACGACGATTGGAGTCGGGGCAAGTGCGGCCTGAAGATCCTCCAGTACCAGGCGGCGGGCCTCCCCGTGATCGCCAACCCGGTCGGCTCGCACGTCGAAATGATCGAGCCCGGCGAGACTGGATTCCTGGCGACGACGGACGACGAATGGCTGGCCGCCGTCCGGGCCTCGGTCGACGCCGCCGCCCGCGCCCGGATGGGACGCGAGGCGCGTCGGCGGGTGGAGGCGCACTATTCGATCGCCGCCTGGGGGGCCACGTTCGCCGCCTCCGCGACGGGGACCGACCGGCCGCACCGTGATCGTCGCGAACCGGGTCCGGGGGAGGTCGCCGACTTCGCCCCCGCGCCATGCTTCACCAGGGAGAGGACCCGGGCCGTCGGGAGCCCGCATGCGACGGCCGCCCCGCCCCGCGCGCCGCGGCGGGGCCGACATGGATCGGAATAGGCTCATGACTGTATTACTCCCCAGCACCCGGCCGCAGACGACGGCCGGCCGCATGTTCAAGCCCCCGGAGTGGAGCTTCGAGCAGGCCGGCGACGTCGGCTGGTGGCTCCAGGGCCGCTGGCGCGAGGCCCTCCTCGGCCCGAACGGGCTCCGGCTCGACGAATGGAAGGCCGAGGGCCGGGTCGAGACGATCAAGTCGGGCCCCCACCGCGTCGTCTACCGGGTTCAGCTCCCGGACTCGGCGATCTTCATCAAGCACTACCTGGTGCCCGACCGACGGGCCAAGTACCGCCAGTGGTTCCGCCGCGGCAAGGGCCGGAACGAGGGCAAACGCTCGTTGAACCTGGCCTCGATCGGCGTCCCGACCATCACCCCCATCGCCCTGGGCGAGCGCCGGAAGCGCGGGTTCCTGTTCGACAACTTCTTGATCACCGGCGAGATCCCCGACGCGGTCCCTCTCGACGCGTTCGTCGAGCGCGACCTGCCCGAGATCCCCGAACCGCGGCGGTCCCGGCTGCGCCAGAGCCTGGCCCTGGCGCTGGGGGTGCTGACGGCGCGGTTGCACAACGCCAAGATGCAGCACATCGACTTTCATCCCGGCAACATCCTGGTCCGGCTCGACGAGGACGACGCGCCCCGGCTGGCGATGATCGACCTGGACGCCCTCCGCACGGAGAAGAGCCTCGACTGGGGCAAGGCCCGACGCAACCTCGCCCTGCTCGACCACTACTTCTGGACCCGGAGCAGCCGCGTCGACCGCGGCCGGTTCCTCAAAGCGTACCTGGAAGCCCGGGACGGCTCCCCCGATTCGGCCCGGGAGTTCGCCCTGGGCGTCGAGGAATCCACCCGGCTCTGGGCCGAGCGCCTCTGGCGGCGCTGGGGCAAGCGCTGTCGATCGACCAACAAGTACTTTCAGGTTTACAAGTCGAACAACGCCCTGTGCATCGCCTCGCGCGACCTCGACCCCTCGGAGGTCGCGCCGCTGCTGATCGACCCGGACGCTCCGTTCGCCGCCCCCGGGGCGCGGCTCATGAAGGATTCGCGGACGACCCGGCTCGTCGAGACGACCATGCTCGTCGACGGCCGGCCGACCTCCGTGGTCTACAAGCGGTTCAATCGCAAGAAGTGGATCGATCCGGTCCTGGCGATCTTCCGCCCCTCCCGCGCCTGGCGGTCCTGGCAAGCGGGCCAGCACCTGGCCAGCCGGGGCGTCCCCACCCCCCAGAACCTGGCGTTCGTGGCCCGCCGGCGCAAGCCCTGGTTCTCGCCGTTCCAGGGCGTCCTCCCCTACGAGACCTACCTGATCACCGTCAAGCAACCCAATGCCGCGACCCTCTCGGAGCACGTCTTCCAGGAACTGCCGAATCTCGACGAGACGGCCCTCCAGCCGGAAGTCCGACGGCTGACGTCGGCCCTCGCGGGGCTCGTCCGGCAACTTCACGAGCGGTCGCTTTCGCATCGGGACTTGAAGGCGTCGAACATCCTCATCAGTCGCGACGCCGGGCCGAACGAGGACCTGTTCTCCCTGATCGACCTGGTCGGCGTCCGGCTCAAGAACCCGTTGCCCATGCACCGCCGCGTCCAGAACCTGGCGAGGCTCAGCGTCAGCCTCGCCGACGCCCCCGGACGGACGCGGACGACCTCGCTCCGCTTCCTCCGCGCCTACCTCCCCCCGCGTCTCATGCATTCTGGGGAATGGAAGATGTTCTGGCGGGCGATCGAGGCCGCGTCTCGCACCAAGCAGGCCCGGAACCAGCGCCGGGGGCGCCCGCTTTCCTGATCGACTCCCTGGAGGGACCGGACGTGAACAGGCCCCGCAACTCGACCCGACCGCCCAGGCTCCGCCTCGCCGCCCGGCTCGCTTTGGCGGCCGCGCTCCTCGCGTCCGGATGCTCGACCGTCGCCAAGCGCGGGCCGACCCTCCTGCCCACCTCCCAGCAACTGAAGACCGGCCCGTTCGTCCTCTACTCGAACGCGCCCATGGAGCGCGAGGCCCCCGCCGTCCAGGCGCTCGACCACCTCCGAAGCGACCTGGCGACCCGCCTGAACGGCTCCGAGGACGAGGACCAGGGGCCGATCGAGGTCTACGTCCTCGACGACCGGAACGCGTTCCTCCACCTCCTCCGGTTCTACTTCCCCGAACTCCCCCCCCGCCGCGCCTTCTTCCTGGCCCAGGACGACCAGCGGATCGTCTATACCTACCAGGGGCCGATGCTGGAGGAGGACCTGCGTCACGAGGCCGCCCACGCACTCCTTCGCGGACGATTCGGCGACATCCCGCTCTGGCTCGACGAGGGGCTCGCCGAATACTTCGAGGTCGGCCCGGACGACCCCGGCGACCGCGAGCGGCGCCTCGATCGACTCACGGCCGACGTCAAGGAAGGATGGCGTCCCGACCTCCGGCGACTGGAGACGCTCGACGAGGTTCACCAGATGGAACCACGCGATTATCGCGAATCCTGGGCGTGGGTCGACATGCTGCTCAGCGACGCCAAAACCGGCGCGCCGTTGCTGCTGAGCCATCTCAGGTCACGAGGCGTCGCAGGGGCCGCGACGTTGGCCGAGACCCTGGCTGCGCGCGGAACCGACGACTCGGCGCTGCTGGCGCACCTCGGCGTCGAGCCCGCGCGGCTCGTCGCCCGGAAGCCGACAGCTGCCGACAAGTCGCACGACCGCGTCGTGAGGCTCCAGGACCGCTCCGCGGAGCCGTCTCCGCGGCCCGCCGCCGACCCCCGACGGCCAGGCCTGCTCCGCCGCCTCGGCACGTTCCTGGGCCTCTGATCGGGTCGCGATCAGCTTCGCTTGACCTCGATCGGGATGGCGTTGATCTTGGCCGCGAGGATGAAATCGTTCTCGCTCAGTCCGCCGATCGCGTGCGTCGTGATCTCGATCGCGACGTTGCGATAACCTTCCAGGTGCAGGTCGGGATGGTGGCCCTCTTCCTCGGCCAGTTCGCCCACCTTATCCAGGAAATGCAGGCCGGCGACGAAGTTCCGGGCCGTCCAGCCTCGGTGGATCCGCTTGCCGTCCTCGTCGAGCGTCCAGCCGGGGACGGTCCGGATCAGGGCGTCCACGACGTCCGGCTCAAGCGGTGGGACTCCCCCTTCGCAGGGGACGCACTTCTTGGAGGTCAGCTCGGTCAGCGTCGGGATGCTCATGGCCACGCTCCTGGAAGACGAACGAACACGCCCCGGATTCGAAGCATGCGAAGTCGGCGCCGACGCTGCGTCGTCTCAGTGGAAACTCTCGGAATCGCCGGGAAAGTCGCCCGATTGGACGTCGGCGATGAACCGCGCGGCGGCCTGCTGGACGGCGTCGCCGATCTCGGCGTACCGGCGGGCGAATCGGGGCCGGAAGCCCTGGATGAGGCCGAGCATGTCATGGACGACGAGCACCTGGCCGTCGCATCCCGCCCCCGCGCCGATGCCGATGGTCGGGATCGGGACCTCGGCCGTGATCGTCTCGGCGAGCGCCGCGGGGACGCATTCCAGGACCAGGGCGAACGCGCCGGCCTCGACGACCGCCTGGGCGTCGGCCCGGATCGCGTCGGCCTCGCGCTGGACCTTGTAGCCGCCGAACCTCCGCACGGATTGCGGGGTCAGGCCGACGTGGCCCATGACCGGGATCTCGGCGTCGACGACCGCGCGGATGGTCGCGGCGATCCGCCGCCCCCCCTCCATCTTCACGGCCTGGCAGCGCGTCTCCTTGAGGATGCGGCCGGCGGATCGGATGGCCTGCGGGCGGGACGCCTGATAGGCAAGGAAGGGAAGGTCGGCCACGACGAAGGCGCGACGGCAGGCCCGGCCGACCATCTCGGCGTGGTAGACCATCTGGTCGAGCGTCACCCCCAGGGTCGTCTCACAGCCCTGGACGGCCGTGCCGAGGGAGTCGCCCACGAGCAGGCAGTCGACCCCGGCGTCGTCGAGCCAGCGGGCCGTGGCGTGGTCGTAAGCCGTGAGGACCGAGATCTTCCGTCCTTGCTTCTTCCAGGCGTCGAAGTCGAGGATCGTGACGGGGCGTTCGCGATCGTCAGTCGGCATGGCCGGCAGGCTCTCCGGGGGCGAGTTCGGCCAGTAGGACTTCGGGCCGGTCGATCAGGACTTTGTAACGCCGCCGGATCGCGTCGTGCAAGTCCAGTCGCGCGAGGTCGCCGGCCTCCGCGCCGACGTCGGCGACCCAACGCGCGCCGTGGGCCCGATAGAACTCGATCAAATCGGCGGGGGTCAGGCCGGACGAGCCCGGCTCCCACTCCGAGGCCGCGCGAGTCGCCGCCGCGAACGTGTATTCGAGACGGCAGCCGCGACGATCGGCGCGATACAGGAGCGCCTCGGGGGCGACGACCAGGCCGTCGCGCGTGGTCGCCTCCGCCACCGCGCGACCGGCCGCGTCGAGGGTCTCCCACTCGTCGGGGACGCGCCAGGTCGAATTTGAGAGGATCAAGGACAGCCCGGCGAACGACACCGCCGCGGCGAAGGCGGCGCCCGGCCTCCAGGCGTCGAGCCGATGCCAGGCCAGGCCCAGGCCCGCCGCCACCGCCGGAGCGAGGCAAAGCCAGTAATACTCGTGGTGCAGCTTCCGCGCGAGCAGGGCCATCGCGATCGTCGCGAAACCGGCCCAGGTCCACCAGAGGTAGGCCCCCCGATCCCGCCTCCCACACGAGCCGAGCCCCCAGATCGCCCCGATCAATCCCACCGGCGTGAACGCGCGGACGACCAGGAAGCGGACGATGTAACGCCACGTCTCGCCCGAGGCCAGCGCCCCCAGGCCGATCAGTCCCAGCCAGATGGCCCGATTGTCCGTCGCCGCCCGCGAGCCCCCGGCCGTGGCCGCGAGCCGGTCCGCCCAGACGTACCACGCGAGCACCGGCAGGAGCGTGGAAACGCATAGGACGAAGGTCTTCCAGGTGCGCTTCGGGAAGACGGCGAGGAAGGCCACGATCGGCAGGTAGGCCGCGGTCGCCTTCGCCGCAAGGCCCGCGGCCATGAGCAGCCAGCCGAGCGCGAGGCGGCGGCGGCCCCCCCCCGCGCGACCGCCTGATCCCACAGGGCCAGGCCGGCGGTGCACGCGCCGATCATCAGCGCGTCGGGCTGGAACGCCCGCCCGTATCGGATGGTGACCGGCAACATCGAGAAGACGGCCGCCGCCGCCAGCGCCGGGTTCTCGCCGAATCGACGAAGCATCAAGGCGTAGACGCCCCAGGCCGCCAGGGCCGCGGCGGCGGCCGACGTGAGCCGCCCGCAGACGTCCAGCGGAAGCCCGGTCAACCTCCGGACGCCGACCGTCAGCCCTTGATAAAGCGGGGGCTCGACCACGAAATAGTTCGGGAACGGGGCCGTGTCCAGCTGGGGCCGCAGGAAGCCGGAGCCTCGTTCGAGGTTCCGGGCCACCATCGCCGTGGGCGTCTGGCGACCGACGTAGTTCTCGACGATCGGCTGGCCGGGGTGCAGCGACCGGAGCAATCCGCCTGCGAGGAGCACCAGCGCCAGGCGGGCCGCTCGGCCCCTCCCCACGCCCGGGCCCTCTCCGACCGACGGGTCCTTCGGGATCATCGGATTCGTCATGGCGCTCGTCGGATCACCTTTCAGGCTGGTGAAAATCTCTTCATTCGCCGATCCAGGTCCGAATTGCATTGCGTCGGCCGAATCGGCGCGTCACGATACCGGTGATCCCATCTCGATCTCAGCCAAGGCCGCGGGCCCATCCCATCTCCGCGCCGGGCTCCCCACGAACGCTACGTCTGGAGGTCGCCATGCTTGTGAGCGAGGTACTCGACCTGAAGGGCCGACGAGTGGTGACGATCGATCCCGAGGCGACCGTCGAACAGGCCGCCGCCCGCCTGGTCCAGAACGACGTCGGCTCGCTGCCGGTGGTCGACGCCGAGGGGAAGCTCGTCGGCGTCCTGTCCGAACGCGACGTCCTCCGGCTGGCCCACCACCGCGGCGAAGGATTCGGCCGGCTCCTGGTCTCGGACGTCATGACCTGCAACCCCAGCACCTGCCGCGTCGACGATTCCGTCGACGAGGTCATGGGCCTGATGAGCGAGCGCCGGATCGCCAAGGTCCCGGTCCTCGAGGCCGGCTCGCTGGTCGGCGTCATCTCCGTCGGCGACGTGGTGAAGCTCATGTACGACAAGGTCTCTTCAGAGAACCGCCACCTGATGTCCTACATCCACGGAGACCTTTGAGGAGGACCTCACGTCGGGCCGAGGTCCGCGTCGTGGTCGCCCCCCGACGCGGACTCGGGCCTCAAGTCGGGCGGCAGCTTGACGATCGCCTTGCGGTGCAGGTCGTGAGACTCGGGGAGCCTCCCGTTCCATCGGCCGTAGAGAGCCGTCAGGTCGGCGAGACGGTCGATCTCGGAAGCCGTCGGCCTGTCGGGCAGCATCCGCCACTTCCAGTTCCCCTCGCCGCGGCCGGGGATGTTCATCCTCGCCTTGCTGTCGAGGCCTAGCACATCCTGCATGGGGGCGACGGCGACGTCGGCGACCGAACTCAGCGCCAGGCGGATCAGGTCCCAGCCGAACTCCTTCCCATCGCCGCCGACGAACCTAAGCGCGAAGAGGCGTTCCTCCTCGATCTCCGCGAGCGACTGCGTCGTGTCGACGTGCTGGTTCGAGATCCAGCCGTAGCTCGTGTCGTTGTCGTGCGTGCCGGTGTAGACGACGCAGTTGGGGACGTGCCGATAGGGAAGGTGCTTCTCGGCCTCGGGATCGATCGCGAATCCGAACTGGAGGACGCGCATCCCCGGCAGATCGAACTCGTCCCGGAGCGCCTCGACCGGGGGGGTGATGACCCCGAGGTCCTCGGCGATGAACGGCAGCTCGGGGAACTCCTTCCGCAGCGCATGAAAAAGCGCCGGGCCGGGTCCTGGGACCCAGCGGCCGTTTTCGGCCGTCTCGGCGCCGCCGCGAACCTCCCAGTACGCCTCGAAACCCCGGAAGTGGTCGATGCGGATCAGGTCCACCTGCTTCAACAGCGCGCCGATGCGGCGGGTCCACCAGGCGTAATCCTCGGCGGCGTGCGCCTCCCAGTCGTAGAGAGGATTGCCCCAGAGCTGTCCGGTCTCGCTGAAGTAGTCCGGCGGCACCCCCGCGACGTACGTCGGCAGGCCGTCGACCCCGAGGAAGAACAGGTCGGGTCGCGCCCAGACGTCGGCGCTGTCGTGGGCGACGAAGATGGGGATGTCGCCGACCAGCTTCACGTCGTGCTTCCGGCAAGTCTCTCGGAGCGCGTTCCACTGCTGGTAGAACACGAACTGGACGAACTCATGGAATCGGACCGCTTCGGCGGCCTCGCGGGCGAACGCCTCCATCGCCTCGGGCCGTCGAGAGACCAGCTCTGGCTCCCAGGTGAACCAGGCGCTCCCCTGACGGACCTCCTTGATCGCCATGAACAGGGCGTAATCCTGGAGCCAGTGCTTCTCCGCGACGACGAAGCGATGGAACTCCGGGTCGGCCGCCGAGAACCGGCCGAACGCCTTGGCGAGCAGGGCGTTCTTGACCGTGATCACCTCCAGGTAGTCGACCTCCTCCGACGGCTCGACCGGCTCGGGCAGGTCGGACTCAGCCAGCCATCCCCTGGCCACAAGGCCCTCGGGACTGATCAGAAGAGGATTGCCGGCGAACGAGGAGTGGGACTGGTACGGCGAATTCCCCGCCCCCGTCGGGCCGAGGGGGAGCATCTGCCACCAGCGCTGGCCGGCTTCGGCGAGGAAGCCGACGAACTTGTGAGCCTCGGGGCCGATGTCGCCGACGCCGAACCGCCCCGGCAGCGATGTCGGGTGCATGAGGATGCCGCTTGACCTGGGATATCGCATTCTCAACCTCGTGAGGATCCTCGACTCGACCAACCGGCTCCGCTCGTCCCGACGTCCCTCGGGTTCAGCGAGTCCCTTGCAGGAACCGTTCCAGCTCGTCCCGAAAATCGGCCTTGTTCTCAATGTGGGGCATATGCCCCACCCCTGGCAGGACTTGCAGCCGAGCCCCTGGGATACCCTCGGCCAGTTTCCGGGCCACGGCGGGGGGGTTGACGAGATCCCGCTCCCCGACCAGCACCAGGCAGGGCGCCGTGATCCGGCCGATCCGCTCGCGGGCGTCGTGCTCGATCGCCGCGCGGGCCTGGCGGGTGAACGCCGCCGCGTCCTGGGGCCACTGGTTGCGCTCGGCGAACCGGACGAGCCCCTGGATCAGCTCGGGATGCTCGAAGAACGGAGGGGCCACGAGCCATGGGAGCGTCCCTTGCGAGAACCGGACGACGTCGGGACCGGTCAGCTCCCGCAGGCGGATCCACGACTCGATCACGGCCTTACGCCAGGGGTTCGACCCGGCGTGGGTGGAGGCCAGGACCAGCGATTTCACCAGGTCGGGCCGCCGGATGGCCGTCTCCTGGGCGACCAGGCCGCCGAGCGAATGGCCGACCACGTGCGCCGAATCGATCCCCAGGGCGTCGAGCCAGGCGGCGACGTCGTCGGCCATGTCGGCCGTCGTGTAGGGCGCGTCCGCCCGCCAGCTTCGGCCGGCGTCGCGGGAGTCGAACGCCAGCGTCCGGAAGCCCCCGGCGAAATGTCGCTGGGCCAGGCTGAAGGCGCGGTGGTCGCCCCCCAGGCCGCTCAGAAAGACCAGCGGCTCGCCGGACTCGCCGGCTTCCTCGTAATAGAATTCGCGATCATTCAGCGAGATGGTGGCCATCGCCGATCCGCCAGGCGCCCATGTTCGATCCGCGAGCGTCCCGCCCTCGCGTCGTCTATATCGTAAGTCGACAGCCTAAATCGAATCGGCCGCCGATTAAAGTCATCCGATCGCGGTTCCCCGCGATTCATACCGATTTCCCAGGGAAAACCACCGGACCCTTGACCCGCCCAGGCCCCTGGAGTAATATTGCGTACGTCTTAGCTGCCCCCATCGTCTAGCGGCCTAGGATACTTGGTTCTCAGCCAAGGGACCGGGGTTCGAGTCCCCGTGGGGGTACTAGAAACGAAAACGACGCCCACGCGGCGTCGTTTTTTTATGCGCATTCATCTTGCGGCGTCGATCAAAAAGTCGCCCCTCCGTCGCCGTCCCCTCGCCCCCCTCGCGCGGCCGACCTTATCTTGGATGATGGACAGGCCGAAGCGCCCCGACCCCATCGTCCGGGAGGCCCGCCGTGAGTGAGAACCTGTTGCGAGCGATCGCTAGCCTGGCGGAGCGGCTGCTCGCCGAGTCGGAGCGCGACGACGCGTTTCGAGGCGACCTCCGGAACCTGGCGACGGCGATCCTGGCGGCCACCGAAAGGCCCGCGCTCGTCGGGGAAGCCCTCGAAGCCGTCGCCCTCGCCTCGACGGCCCCGGCTGCGCCGGCGGCCCCGGTCGTCGCACCATCCCGGACCGCCGAACCGCTCCCCGAGCTGACGCTGGGACGGACGATACGACAGCCCTCCCCGGCCACTCTCGAAATCCCGACGGCCTACGCCGCGCCGGGGACCTCGGACGACGATCTCGCGGGGATCGAGGTCCGCTGTCGGCTGAAGGCGGAGGGCCTCAGATGGGCGGCGATCCGCGAACGTCAAATCAAGGAGGGTGCGGACTTCGCCGTCGAGATCGCCCCGAGGGACCGCGAGATCCTCGACCGCGCCCGCGACGCGGACTGCTTTCTGTGGATGAACACGCCCGACTTCAGCCTCCCGCTGGACCCTGCCGCTCTCGAAGACGTGGCGAGCTGCTTCGACGCGGTCGCGGACGCCGTCTCGCTGATCCGAGGCATGCTGCCGGACGTCGAAACGAACCGGAGATTCTTCGAGCCCGCCCTCGACCTCCTCGCCGAGGCCCAATCCGCCCTCCGGGTGGCCGCCGAACGGATCGACGGCCGCAACGACCCCGACCAGTTCGCGGCCTATGACTGGCTCCGGGGCGCGGCGGCGCGAGAAAAGATCTACATCCGCCGCTACATGCAACTCGACGACCCGGCCTCGCCGAGCGGCCACGCCCGCGTACAGGCCCGGATCGAGGATCTCGACGCCAGCTTGCAAGACCTCCGGCGGCAGGGCAAGAAGCGAAAGTCGCTCCTCAGCCGGCTCCGCTACCATACCCGCCGGATCGACGCCGACCAGGGCGACGCCCACGACTGGAACAAGATCCTCGCGACGATCGACGAGCTGGTCGACGAAGGGGAACCGACCAGCAGCGTCGAGGTCCGCGAAGCCCTCTTGCCGATCCTGGAGCGAATGCCGGACCTGGACGAAACGTCGCGGGGCCTTCGATTGGTCCTCCGCGAGATCGACCGCTATCTGGCCACGCGGCGGCCGCCCCCGGAGTCCGCCCCCCCGAGCCCCCCAGCCCCGAGGTCGCCGAGGCGGCGCGGCTCCTCGCCGGCAAGGCCGTCGTGCTGATAGGCGGGGACCGTCGGTCCGAGGCGCACGCCTCGCTCCGCTCCGCCCTGAAACTCGCCGAGCTGATCTGGATCGAGACCCGCGAGCACGAGTCTATCGAGCGGTTCGAGCCCTCGATCGCCAGGCCCGACGTCGCCCTGGTGATCCTGGCCATCCGCTGGTCCAGCCACGCCTTCGGCGAGGTGAAATCCTTCTGCGACGAATACGGCAAGCCCCTGCTGAGGCTCCCGGGCGGCTACAACCCGAACCAAGTCGCCCGCCAGATCCTCCAGCAGTGCAGCGATCGACTGCAAGACGGCGAGCAGCCGCCCGCGACTTGATCCGGTCGCGGTGGTCAGGCGGGGTCCCCTTCGTTTATGCTGGATGGGTGGCCCCGCGCGGAATTGGAGAGCGCAGACCGAGTCCTCGCCGTCGAGACGTGCGGCCGGACCCTCCTGCGACCGGCGCGTTCGATCGACACCCGCCGGGAGGCCCCCGGCCCGCAACGCAACCCTTCAGGAAGCCGGAATGTCTGAGAATCAAACCGCATCGGAATCCCCGGAGCCCTCGACGCCGACCCCGCGCACCCGTGCGATCAAGACGCGCTCCATCAACGAGGCCCAGGACGCGATGGTCCCCGTGGCCGTGGATCGGCGGAGCCCGGACAGGCTCGCCCGCGCCCTGGAGCACGCGAGGCTCGCGGCCCGGATCGCCGAGGACAACCGGGCGAAGGACATCCAGCTCCTGGACCTCCGCCAGGTCACCCCCCTGCTCGACTACTTCGTGATCGCCACGGCGACCTCGCGACGGCAGGCCAACGCCATCGCCATCGAGATCGACGCCGAGATGAAGAAGCTCGGCGAGCTCAAGCTCGGCATGGAGGGCTCCGAGGAAGGCGTCTGGATCCTGATCGACTACGGCGACTTCGTCGTCCACGTCTTCTCGGGTGACGGCCGCTCCTACTACGCGCTCGAGGAAATCTGGGGAGACGCCCCCCAGATCCCGCTGCGTGAAGGCGACCCGCCCGTCGCGGCCGGATCGAACGAACGGCCCATACCGGCCCCCGAGCAATCCGAGTCCGAGCTGGAACCCGAGTCCGACCCGGAGCCCGAGTCGACCGAGCCCTCGGCCTGACCGGCCGCCCCCCACGGATCGCGAATCGTACTGGACCTCCTCGCGGACGACGCTCAATGAATGTTCTCAACCGACTGCGGGCCGCCTTCGGCGCCGTCACGCCCGAAGGGGGCGACCCGCAGGTCTTCCGGGGGGCCGTCCGGGCGACGGCCGACCCCAAGTTCGGCGACTACCAGGCCAACGGCTGCATGGCGCTGGCGAAGTCCCTCCAGAAGAACCCCCGCGAGCTGGCCGCGGCCGTTCGCGAGGCCGTCGACCTGGAGCCGACCGCCGGCAAGCCCGAGATCGCCGGGCCCGGATTTCTCAACATCCGCCTGCACGACGAATGGATCGCGGTGCAGCTCGCCGACCTGGCGAACGACCCGGCGATCGGCCTCACGCCGCCCGAGTCCCCTCGCACCGTCGTGGTCGACTTCTCCTCGCCCAACGTCGCCAAGCCGATGCACGTCGGCCACATCCGATCGACGGTGATCGGCGACGCCCTGGCGCGGATCTTCGAGGCCCTGGGCCACAAGGTGGTCCGCGACAACCACCTGGGCGACTGGGGCTCGCAGTTCGGCATGATCCTCTGGGGCTGGAAGACGGCCCGCGACGACTCGGCCTTCGCCGCCGACCCGGTGGCCGAACTGGCCCGCCTCTATCGCCTGGCCCAGTCCCGCATCAAGGCCGGGGACAAGGACGTGGAGGACGCCGCCCGCGCCGAGACCGCCAGGCTCCACGCCGGCGACCCCGAGAACCGCGAACTCTGGACGCGGTTCATGCCCCACTGCCTCAAGGCGCTCCAGACGATCTACGATCGGCTCGGCGTCCGATTCGACGTCGAACTGGGCGAGAGCTTCTACGACCCGATGCTCGCCGAGGTCGTCGCCGACCTTGAGCGGAAGGGGCTCGCCGAGGAGAGCGAAGGGGCGACCGTGGCGTTCGTCGCGGGCATGAAGGCCCCGTTCATCATCCGCAAGCGCGACGGCGCGTACAACTACGGCACGACCGACCTGGCGACGATCCGCTACCGCGCCCAGACTTGGAATCCGGAGCAGATCCTCTACGTCGTCGACCACCGCCAGGGCGACCACTTCAAACAGCTTTTCGACGTCGCACGCCGCTGGGGGTACGACCAGGTCGACCTGGAGCACGTCGCGTTCGGGACGATCCTGGGGGCCGACCGCAAGCCTTTCAAGACCCGCGACGGCGACGTGGTGGGCCTGGAGTCCCTCCTCGACGAGGCCGTCGCCGAGGCCCGCAAGATCGTCGACGCCAACAGCCCGAACCTCGACCCCGAGGAACGCGCCCGGATCGCCGAGATCGTCGGCCTGGGAGCCATCAAGTACGCCGACCTCTCGCAGAATCGGCTGAGCGACTACGTCTTCGACTGGTCGAAGATGCTCGCCATGAACGGCAACACCGCCACCTACCTCCAGTACGCCTACGCCCGCATCCAGAGCATCTTCCGGCGCGGGGAGATCCGCCCCGAGCAGATCCGCGAGCGACGGCCGCCCTTGCTGGTCAGCCACCCCGCCGAACGGGCGCTGGGGATCCTTCTGCTCCGCCTCCCCGAGACCCTGGAACTGGCCGCCCTGGAGCTGAAGCCGAACATCCTGACCGACTATCTTTTCGTCCTGGCCAGCGCCTACAGCACGTTCTTCGAGGAATGCCCCGTGCTGAAGGCCGAGTCGGCCGAGCGGCGAGACAGCCGCCTGGCCCTCAGCGACCTGACGGCTCGGACCCTCCGGTTCGGCCTGGGCCTGCTCGGCATCGACGTCGTCGACCAGATGTGAACCCCGCCCTGCCCCCCCGCGAGACGGAGTCCCGCCCATGCGCCCGATCGGCCGACCGACGCTTGGAACCCTCGTCGTCCTGATGACGACGACCCTCGGCATCCCCGCCCACGGCGACGACGGCGAGGCGGCCCCGCATCGCTCGCCGGTCGCGCTCGCCCTCTCCGCGGACGGGACGCGGCTCCTGACCGCGAACCAGACGGCGGGGACCGTCAGCCTGATCGACACGGCCTCGCGGACGGTGCTCGACGAGACGGTCGTCGGCGACAAGCCGGCGGGGGTGGCCTTCGCCCCCGACGGCCGCCGGGCGATCGTCGCCAACTGGTACGGCTATGACCTCGCCGTGCTGGAGATCGACGGCGACAAGCTCCGCGTCGCCAGCCGGATCGAGGTGGGCCCCGAACCCCGAGGTACGGCGATCGCCGCCGACGGCAAGACCGCCTACGTCGCCGTCGGCGTCGCCGACGAGGTCGCCCGCGTCGACCTGGACGCCCTCCAGGTCACCGGCCGGGTCGGCGTCGGTCGGGAGCCGCGCGGCCTGGCCCTCTCGCCCGACGGCAAGACCCTCGTGGTCGGCAACGCGCGGTCTCAGAACGTGTCGGTGATCGACGTCGACGGCTTCCAGGTGGCGAAGACCGTCGCCATCGAGGGGGAGAACCTGAGACAGCTCTCGATCGCGGCCGACGGCCGGTACGCCTACCTCGCCAACATGAAAGACCGCCAGTTCGCCACGACTCGCAACAACATCGACCAGGGCTGGGTCGTCGGCCAGCGACTGACCCGCATCGACCTGAAAGAGCCCGAGCCCTACGCGACGATCTCGCTCGACGTGCGGGGCAAGGCCGCCGCCGACGCGCACGGCGTCGCCATCAGCCCGGACGGCGCCTTGCTGGTCGTCGGCCTCGGCGGGACGCATGAAATCATGATCTTCCGGGCCGCGCCGAAACGCCTCCCCTGGCGCATCGACGGCTCCCGCGACCTGATCCAGGCCGAATTGCAGAACGACGAGGGGGGCCGCTTTCGGCGCGTCGCCCTCGGCGGACGGCCGACCGAGCTGGCGTTCGCACCCGACGCGAGGACCCTCTACGTCGCAAACTACCTGGACGACTCCGTCCAGGTCGTCGACGCCGAAACCGCGACCCTGGTCGCGACGATCCCCCTGGGGTCCCCCTCGACCCTCTCGCTGGCCCGTCGCGGCGAGATCCTCTTTCACGACGCGACCCGCTCCTTCAACCAGTGGTACAGCTGCAACACCTGCCACAGCGACGGCCACACCAACGGCCTCCACTTCGACACCCTCAACGACGGCCGTCAGGATCTCCGCAACACCCACGAACGCAGCCGCAAGAAATCCCCGACCCTCCGGCGCGTGACCCACACCGCCCCCTGGACCTGGCACGGCTGGCAGACGAGCCTCGAACACGCCACGTCCGAATCGTTCACCAAGAGCATGCAGGGGACGATGCCGACCGACGAGGAAGCCCGCGCGGTCGTCGCCTATCTCGAGACCCTCGACTTCCCTCGGAACCCCTACACCCGCCCGGACGGCTCTCTCACCCCCGAGGCCGAGCGCGGGAAGGCCGTCTTCAAGTCCGCGAAGGCCGCCTGCAACACCTGCCACCGGGGGCCCGAGTTCACCGACGGCAAGATCCACGTCGTCGGCCTTGAAGAGCCCGATGACGCCTACGAGGGCTACAACCCGCCCTCGCTGCGAGGGGCTTACGACAAGTATCCCTACCTGCACGACGCCCGCTCGCCGACCCTTCACGACGCCCTCACCGGCCCCCACAGTCCCGAGATGGTCGGCGGCGAGAGCCTGAGCGAGCAGGAACTCTCCGACCTGATCGCCTTCGTCAAGAGCCTCTGACGCGGTCGGTGCGCCGTTGCCTTCCGGTCGGCGGCGCATCAGAATAAGCCCTCCTCTCACGCGGACGACGGATCCGACAGGCCGCAGAACCCGGGGTGGGCCCCTTGAACCTGACCACGACGCTCCGGGGCGAGCGCTTCGCGTTCGGCGACCTCGCCGAAGTGCTCGCGAAGGCCAACGAGGAGAAGTCCGGCGACCAGCTCGCCGGCCTGGCCGCGCGCACCGAGCGCGAGCGCGTCGCCGCCAAGATCGTCCTCGCCGAGATCACCCTCGGCGAGGTCGTCGACAACCCCGTCATCGACCCGGACGAGGACGAGGTCAGCCGGCTGATCCTCGACCAGCTCGACGCCGAGGCGTTCGCCCCCTTTCGCGGCCTGACGCTGGGGGCCTTCCGCGAATGGGTCCTCGACGACGCCACGACGGGCGCGACGCTCGCGGACGCCCGAGGAGCGATCACGCCCGAGATCGCCGCGGGCGTCGCCAGGCTGATGAGCAACAAGGACCTGGCCGTCGCCGCCGCCAAGATCCGCAACGTCACCCGATGCCGGAACACCCTGGGCGAGCGCGGCGTGCTGGGAATCCGCGTCCAGCCCAATCACCCGAGCGACGACCTCGCGGGCATCCTCCTCTCCGCCGTCGACGGGCTGACCTACGGTTGCGGCGACGCCGTGATCGGCGTCAACCCCGCGACCGAGTCGGTCGACGTCGTCGAAGTGATCCTTCGCGGGCTCGACCGGCTCATCGACGCCTTCGCCATCCCCACCCAGGCCTGCTGCCTGGCGCACATCACCACGCAGCTCGCTTGCCTCGACCGCGGCGCGCCCGTCGACCTCCTCTTCCAGTCGGCCGCCGGCACCGAGGCCGCCAACCGGAGCTTCGGCATCGACCTGGCCCTCTTGCGGGAGGGCCGAGAACGAGTCCTGGAGAGCCACGCCCGCCGCGACGTCCGCTGGGCCGGCTCGCAGGTCATGTACTTCGAGACCGGACAGGGAAGCGCGCTGTCGGCCGGGGCGCACCACGGCGTCGATCAGCTCACGCTGGAGGCCCGCGCGCAAGGGGTCGCCCGCGCCTTCGACCCATTCCTGGTCAACAGCGTCGTCGGCTTCATCGGCCCCGAGTATCTCTTCGACGAACGCCAGATCGTCCGGGCCGGGCTGGAAGACCATTTCGTCGGCAAGCTGCTGGGATTGCCGATGGGGGTCGACGTCTGCTACACGAACCACGCGGAGGCCGACCAGAACTCGGCCGACAACCTGATGCTCCTGCTGGCCGCAGCCGGCTGCAACTTCTTCATGGGCGTCCCCTGCTCCGACGACGTGATGCTCAACTACCAATCTACCAGCTACCATGACTCCCTGGCGGTCCGAGACCTGTTCGGGCTCCGACCCGCTCCCGAGTTCGACGCCTGGCTGGCCGGGCGCGGGCTCGGCCGAGGCACGTCGGCGATCGACCAAGAGCAGGCGAGGAGTCGCGCCATGCGAGGGCTCGAAACGGTGATCTCGGAGACCAGGGGCTTCCATCCATGAACGAGCCGGGAGCGGACCTGACGGCGGAGGACGACGACGCCCGACGCCTGCGCGGGCTCGGATATAAGCAAGAGCTGGCGCGTCGCCTGAACGGGTTCTCGAACTTCGCCATCTCGTTCTCGATCATCTGCATCCTGGCCGGGGGCGTCAGCTCCTTCCACCTGGGCCTTTGCAGCGTCGGCGGCGCGTCGATCGGGCTGGGCTGGCCGCTGGTCGCCCTCTTCTCCCTGGCGGTCGCCGCGACGATGGGCCAGCTCGCCTCCGCGTTCCCCACGGCCGGCGGCCTTTACCACTGGGCGGCGATCCTGGGCGGTCGCGGCTGGGGGTGGGCGACCGCCTGGTTCAACCTCGCGGGACTGGTCACGGTCCTCGCCGCGATCAACGTCGGCACCTATCGCACGGCCGCGACCGCGATGGGATACGGCGGCGGGATGGAGACGTGGCGGGAGCACCTGGCGCAGGTCTTCGTCGTGGTCGCGATCACGGCGTCCCAGGCGGCGATCAACCACCTGGGGATCAGCGTCACGGCCCGGCTCACCGACTTCAGCGGCTACTGGATCCTGGCCGTCTCCGCGCTCCTCGCCGGCGCCCTGCTCGGGTTCGCGCCGACGTTGGACTTCGGCCGTTTGGTCGCGTTCGAGAATTTCGGAGGCGCGGCGGGAGGCGGGGTCTGGCCCGAGACCGGCAGCCTCGCGATGCTGTTCGCGCTGGGGGCGCTCCTGCCCGCGTACACGATCACCGGATTCGACGCCTCGGCCCACGCGTCGGAGGAAACCCTGGACGCGAGCGAGTCGGTGCCGAGGGGGATCGTGCGATCGGTCCTGATCTCGGGGATCGCGGGCTGGGTCCTGCTGTCGGCCGTCGTGCTGGCCGCGCCGAGCGTCTCCGAGGCCGCCGCGAAAGGCGAGGGCGCGTTCCCCTGGATCCTCCACAGCGCGTTTCCGACGTGGCTGGCGTCGGCGTTCGCGGCGGCCATCGTGGTCGCGCAGTACCTCTGCGGACTGGCGACGGTCACATCGACCTCGCGGATGGCCTTCGCCTTCGCCCGCGACGGCGGCCTGCCGTTCTCGGCGGCGATGCGCCGCGTCAGCCCCAGGCGGCGCTCGCCGGCCGTCGCGATCTGGGCGACGTCCGCCGCCGCCGTCCTGTTCACGGTCTACACGCCCGTCTACTCCACCATCACGGCGGTCTGCACCATCCTCCTCTATCTCTCCTACGTCCTGCCGAGCATCCTGGGCGCGCGGGCCTACGGCAAGACCTGGACGATCATGGGCCCCTGGAACCTGGGACGCGGCTTCCGCCCGCTGGCCTGGCTAAGCGCCCTCGGCTGCGCGGGCCTGATCGCGATCGGCATGCAGCCGCCGAACGAGCAGTCGGCGTGGGTGGTCGGAACCATGGTGATCGCCCTGGCGGTCGTATGGTTCGCCGGCGAGCGCAAGCGGTTCCCCGGCCCCCCCGTGCTCCGCGAGATCCACCGGCACGCGATCCACCTTCAAGAGGCCCCGCGATGAGCGACCTCCTCCCCGATCGCCCGGAACCGGATTCCGACGACCTGCTCGCCCGCGTCCGCCTTCGAACTCCCGCGCGAGTCTTGACCGGACGCGCCGGCGGCTCATACAAAACCGCCACCTGGCTTGAACTCCGGGGCGACCACGCGGCGGCTCGCGACGCCGTCCGCGCCGACGTGGACCTGGAGCGCGACTTCGGACGCCCGTTCCTCGACCGCTGGGATCTTTTCGAGGTCGCCACCGCCGCCGGGTCCAAGGCGGAGTATCTCCTCCGGCCCGACCTCGGCCGCTCACTCCGTCCCGAGGCCCGCGCCGAGGTCGCGGCCCGCCGCGCCATCGGCGCCGATCTCCAGATCGTCCTGGGCGACGGCCTCTCCGCGGCGGCCCTGATCGCGCAGACTCCGGGCCTCCTGCCCCGTCTCGCCGAGGAGTCGAGCACGGCCAGGCTCGGCCTGGGCCTTCCGTTCTTCGTGCGTCACTGCCGGGTCGGAGTCATGAACGACGTCGGCGACCTGCTCGATCCGGCGGTCGTCATACTCCTGATCGGCGAGCGCCCGGGGCTGGCCACGGCCGAGAGCCTCTCGGCTTACCTGGCCTTCCGCCCGCGATCGGGCCACGACGACTCGCGCCGGAACCTCATCTCCAACATCCACGCTCGCGGCATCCCCATCGACCAGGCCGCCGCCCGGATCGTCGATCTGGCCCGTCGGATGATCGCCGGGCGCGTCAGCGGCGTCGCGATCAAGGAGACCTGGTCGCCGTCCCTTTCAGGCCCCGCGAAGCGCTCGATCGAGCCGTCCTGACCCACGTGTCCGCGAGCCGAACGTCTAACCGAGCCGATCCAGCCAGCCGCGTTCCTGCGCATCGAGCTGGGCGAGGCACTCGTCCGAGGTCTCGGCGGTCGCCAGCACGCTGAGGATCGGCTCGCCGGGCTCGATCCTCGTCCCTTCTTGGGGGACGTCGGCGATCGGGGGCGTCGCGAAGGGAGCGTCGACCGACCAGCGGGGAACCTCCACCTTCGGGAACCTGACCGGGCACCGGGCGTAGACGACCCGCTTGCCGACGACCGGCGCCCGACGACTCGGTCCGAGCTCTTCGACGAGTTCGCCCTCCACGCACGCGCGGACGTGGTCCCGAAGCAGGACGCGGCCCGACGACAGCTCGAACAACTCGACTGACGCCGTGTAGCGAGGGTTCACCTCGACGACCCACGGTCGACCGGCGTTCAGGATGAAATCGACGCCGAACAGGCCGACGAGCCCGAAGGCGCCGGCGAGAGCCTCGCCGATGCGGCCGAGTTCCGCGTCCGTCGCCTCGCTCAACCCCCAGGGCGCAATCCCGCCGCGATAGAGGAATGGCGCGTCCGGCGCCCCCAGGAACTGCCTGGCCGCGCCGATCAGACGGGCTCGCCCCGAGGCCGCGATGAAAAGGCCCGAGAAGGTCGGGCCTTCGAGGAATTCCTGGAAATCGTGGGCGTCGTCGGGCGCGTCCCTCCCCGGCTCCGCCCAGGCGACGCCCAGCCCGCCGGCCCTGACGCGAGACTTCCTGAGCCATCGGCCCGACGCCGACGCCTCCGAGAGGTCGCGGCGCAAAGCCGGCGACGGCAGGCCCTCCCCGCGCAGCACGTCGGACACCTGCCACGGATCACGGACCCGTCGGAGAACCTCGGGACCGTTCCCGAGCCGCCGGCCGACTCGCGAGAGCCGCTCGACGAGGTCGGGCCGGGCCTCCATCGAGCCGGTGAACATCCACGACTCGCAGCCGAGCGAATCCGCCAGCCGCTCCAACCCGTCGGCGTCGCGATCGGGATCGAATCGGACGACCGGCGCGTGGTCTGCCAGGTCGGCGTCGGCGAAGAGGTCGAGGCAGCGAGGGCGGAATCCGGCTCGAATCGCCGAGAAGGCCGCGGCGCGGGTGCTTGCGCCGACGATCAGGATTTCCTCGATTTCGGACATGAAAAAACCCCGCCCCGATCGTGCCGGGGCGAGGCTCCTGTTGCTTCGCGGTCAGGACCGATGGAACATCAGTCGGCCTTGGTGATCTTCTCGGTCGGGGTGAGGACGTGCTTGCCGTCCTTCTCGACGCAGGTCCCGGTGACCTTCACCTTGACCGGCTTGTCCTTCTTGGCGGTGCAGATGCCGAGGCCCTGGTGCGCGTCCTTGAAGAATTCGTTCTTCTCGAGGTAGTAGGAGGTCTTCTTGCCGTCCTTCTCGACGAGGACGACGTTCTGGCACTCCTTGGTCTCGCCCAGGGCGCACTTGCCGCAAAGGCCGTCGCCCTCGATCGTGACCTTCTTGCCGTCGTCGGCGAGGGCCGCGCCCAGGCTCATCGTCAGAATGCCGCAGACAGCGAGCGTCAAGAGCTTGCGCATCATTCTCTCCGTCGTTTGAAGTTTCGGCCAGACCAGGAGCGGGGCGGGCCTCGTGGAGCGTTTTCACGATAACGACCGACCGCACCTGCTCGACAAGTATTCAACCAGCTTGCGCGAAAGGAAACAATCGAGATCCTTCGATTCCGGCCGGACTCGCGGGGGTTGCCGGGCGGGGGGCGGCCGTCTATCATGCGAGTCTCACTCGCGCGCCCCACAGTCGAGGCCCGCGAAGTCCGAACGCGCGCGGCGGCCCGCCCTCGATCCCCGCGCGGCAATTTCCCCAGGGAGTGCGAACGAGATGGCCGGCGAAATTCTCATGAACATCGGTGAGGCCCTTGTGGGCGAAGGCAACGAAATCGCCCATATCGACCTCCTCATCGGCAAGAAGGACGGCCCGGTCGGCCTCGCCTTCGCGAACGCCCTGGCGAACCAGTCGGCGGGCCACACCAACCTGCTGGCCGTCCTCACGCCCAACCTGATCGCCAAGCCCGCGACCGTCATGGTCACCAAGGTGACGATCAAGGGGATGAAGCAGGCCGTGCAGATGTTCGGCCCCGCGCAGTCGGCCGTCGCCAAGGCCGTCGCCGACAGCGTCGCCGAAGGCGTCATCCCCGCCTCCGCGGCCGACGACCTCGTGATCGTCTGTGGCGTGTTCATCCACCCCGAGGCCGAGGACAACGCCAAGATCCTCAAGTTCAACTACGAGGCCACCAAGCTCGCCATCGCCTCGGCGATGAAGAACGAGCCGTCGATCTCCCAGATCACGGCCAAGAAGGACTCGGTCGAGCACCCGTTCGCCAAGTGACCTCCCGGTCAGAGACGCCGGCCGCGATCCTTCGCGCCGGCGTCTCCCCCTTTCCGCCCGCCCAAGCCTACGCCTGCGCCCACGCGCCGGGGGCCGCCATGCCTGACGACAAAGCCTCGATCCTGATCCAGCTCGACGTCGACCCTCAGCCGAGCGTGTTCGACGCCGTGGTCGCCGTGGACGCCCGGGTGGACCACCTGTTCCGGCACGGCGACGTGACGCCCGAGAACGTCCAGGACCTCGTCTACGGAGCCCTGTTCACGCGAGGCCCGTCGGACCTGCACCGGACCGCGCTGTTCGTCGGCGGGTCCGACGTGGCGAAGGCCGAGGCCGTGCTCGAAGCGATCAAGAAGACGTTCTTCGGCGCGTTCCGCGTCTCCGTCCTGTTCGACGCCAACGGCTCCAACACGACGGCCGCCGCCGCCGTCCTGGCCGCGCGGTCGAGCCTCGGCGGCTCCCTCGAAGGAGCCCGCGCCGTCGTGCTCGCCGCGACCGGCCCCGTCGGCCAGCGCGTCGCACGGCTCCTGGGCCGTCAGGGTGCGACGGTCGCCGTCGGCTCACGCGACGCGAACCGATCGGGCAAGCTGGCCGAACGCCTCGCCGCGACGACCGGCGCCCGCTACGACGCCTTCAGCAACGCCGACCCCGACGACCTCTCCCGCACCCTTGAATCCGCCGCCCTGATCGTCGCCGCCGGCCCCGAGGGGGCGCGACTTCTGTCGGCCCCGCAATGGCAAGGGCTGGGCAGGCTGCGCGTCGTCGTCGACCTCAACGCCGTCCCCCCGTCGGGCGTCGAGGGAGTCGAGCCGACCGACAAGAACGTGGACAAGGGCGGCGTCCGCGCCTGGGGCGCGCTCGGCGTCGGCGGCCTCAAGATGAAGATCCACAAGCGGGCGGTCCAGGAACTCTTCGGCTCCAACGACAAGGTCCTCGACGCCGAGGAAGTCCTGGAACTGGGGCGCGACCTCGCCTGACGGCCGCGCCCCGCACCACGTCGTCAAGGCTTCAGGACGCCCGGGATCGAGCCCTTCGTTCCCGTCTTGATGCGACCGATGTACATATCCGAGGCGATGTAGAGCACGCTGCCGTCCTCGCCCCACGCGCAGTTGCCGCAGGCCTCGCCGGTCGCGAGGGTCCCCAGGTGCTTGCCGTCGGGCGCGAAGACCAGCACGCCCCCCGGCCCGGTCGCGAAGACGTTGCCGGCCGCGTCGACCTTCAGGCCGTCCGGCAAACCCTTGCGGGCGGGGACCAGCGACGTGACGTCCGCGAACACCCGACCCGCTCCCAGCGTCCCGTCGTCGGCCACGGGGTAGGCCATCCAGACCGCCTTCGCGGGGTCCGAGACGGCCACGTACAGCGTCTTCTCGTCGGGCGAGAACGCCAGGCCGTTCGGAAAGGTCAGCTCGCTCGTCAGGAGCGTCAGCGCGCCGTCCGGGCTCAGGCGGTAGACGCCGTTGAAGCTCAGCTCCTTCCCCTGGTCGCGGTTCGGGCCCAGCAGGCCGTAGGGCGGGTCGGTGAAGTAGTAATCGCCGTTGGATTTGAAAACGCCGTCGTTGGGGCTGTTGAGCCGCTTTCCCTCGTAGCGGTCGGCGAGGGTCGTGAACGTGCCGTCGGCCTCAAGCCGGGCGATCCGACGGTCGCCGTGCTGGCACAGGACGAGCCGGCCCTGGGGGTCGAAGGTCAGCCCGTTCGAGCCGGGCTCGCCCCCTCGGGCGATGGTCCCGGTATATCCGCTCGGCTTGAGGAAGGGGCTCGCCCCTTTCTCCTTCGTCCACTGGTGGACGACGTTCTCCGGCACGTCCGAGAAGAGAAGCCGAGCGCCGGCGGCGTCCCAGACGGTCCCTTCCGACCAGTCGTACCCCTCGGCGATCCGCTCGACCCGGGCGCCGGGCGGGATCAGCTTGTCGAAGGCCGGGTCGACGCGTTCGATGGTTCCCAAGGTCGGCGGCTCCTGGGCGCTTGCGACGACCGGCGCGAGGAGGGCGGCCGAACCGACCAGGAGCCCGGCGCACGTCTCGCCTACTCGCCCCGTGAAACGGCGATTTTTCTTCATATGCAGACTACTCCCTGGAGACACGGCTGTCGCGGATCGTCCCGCGTCCCGAAGGTATCCGATCGCCGCGGCCCCCGCAACGCGGCGGCCCCCCGCGCTCAACGGCGTTCTCGCGACCGGTCGACGCTCCTCGGGTCGTCGCGATCGGTCCTCCAGGGGGGGTGGGGGAAGTGGACGACGAAGTCGCCGTTGTAGGAGGCCGCCGCCTCGTGGAAGACGATCCGGCCGATCGGCCTCCAGTCGCGGACCTTCACACGTTGCACGAGCAGGCCCCTCGAATAGCCGTCGTCCGAGACTGCCACCTCGAACGTCAGGGTCCGGCGAGGTCGCGGGTCCCCCGGATCGTAGATCTGGTCCAGGATCTCGTCCCGGAAGTCGAGATCCTTCCCCGGCGTCGCCCGCGCGTCGCCGACGACCCGAAGCCGCAGGAACGACGGCGATCGCGTCGGCTCGCCTTCGGGCTTCCCCAACTCGGCGATCTCGTAGAGCTGGCGCATGGTGGGCATGGGATTGGCGCGCCCGAAGGCCACGCCCGACAGGAGCAGGACCGGGAGGGCGGCCCCCCGCCGCCAGGGGGTCGTGTCGGGCGCATTTCGGAGGATCGCGTCCTTGACGAACTTGGTCTTCTCGCCCCCCAGGTCTTGCTGCGTGAAGAAATTCGCGGTCCGCGTCGGCTCGAGATGGTCCGGGTCGATCGTGGGGTAGATCTTGCCGACGAGGGAGAGCGAGCGATACCGCCCGCGCCGCGTCTCCGTGCAGCAGGTCGAGTAGCGGCCGACGATCAGCCCTCGGGCTCCCGGCCGGAAGTAGCCGGTGTAGGGCGAGCCCTCGTACGCCTCGTCGATCTCCCAACTCCCGAAAAGGCAGACGCCGTTGGGGTGGAGGAGCCGCCGAAACCCCCGGCCGTCGGCCCCCCACCGCATGTCGGCGCGGGTGCCGACGGTCCGCCGCGCAGCCTGGAGGAGCTTCCAGCGCGGGCCGAACGGCAAGATCCCCCGCAGCGTACGCGCAAGCGTGACCTCATAGACGGGCAACGGCGTCCCTTCCCCCCACGTCCGGTAGTACGTGTTGGCGAAGATCGCTTCCCGCACCTCCGCGAAGCGAGAGAGTCCGCCGGCCTCGTCGGCCGAGGTCGCGCCTTGCGGGCCGTCATGGTCCCGATCGAAGTTCATGGGGTCGGCTCGCAAAGGAGGCCGCGGGGTCGAGGCGTCAGAGGACGTAGCGTCGACGCAGCTTGCGGCGGTGATAGAAGTACGCGACGGCCCAGTTCTCCAGGGCGAGCAAGGCGACCAGCCCCACGACGATGCCGACGAGCTTCGCCTTGTTCCACGGGTTCAGGGTCGGAGGCGGAGTCGGGGCCCGGTCCGGCCAGGGCGCCGCGAGATAGGGGAACGTCTTGAGGAAGTCCTTGTCGTTCGTCGTGGCGCGGGGCCAGCCCCCCACATGGTGCGAGAGTTCCAGCAGCAACGTGTCGCCGTGCTGCGCCAGGAGCGGCGCGACGTCGTCGGTGAGCAGCCGACCGTTCGGGAAGCCGACGGGGAACCGAGTGGTGAAGACCATCACGTCGGGGACGAAATCCCAGCGCCGATAGGCGAACATCGACTGGAAATTGAATCTGAGGGCGATGTCCCTGGCGAGGCTGGGGTGCTCATGCTCTTCGATGATCGCCTCGACGTGCTCGCGCGGCGGAAGGGTGTTCAGGAGCTCGAAACGGGGGTTCTGGGTGCGGAGCGAGCGGCCGACGTGGTCGATCTGCCGCGAGCCGCTGTGCGAGGTCCCCCAGACGATCCAGTCCTTCGTCCCCTCCTTGAAGGCGGACATGGGGATGCTCATCACCATGGCGATGACGTTGGTCTGGAAGAACGCGGGGAAGATGAAGGGGTCGTCGCGGACGCCCGCCCAGGCGGTGATCCGGTCCGGGTCGACCTTGAGATCCTCGAGGTCCTCGACGAGTCGAACGTCCTTGTCGCTCGCGTTCAACAGCCCCTTCACGACGCGAAACTCGCGCAGGGAGGCGTCGTTCTTGAGCTTGAACTCGACGAGGACGTCGTCCTCGATGGTGTTCGAAACCGGGATCCGGCCCCCGTAGCGGAGGCGCGCCTCGGCGCCCGTCGGCCGGGACACCTTGGGCTTCGAGGCCGATTCGGAGAACATGTAGCCCTCGCCCGCGGCGGTGGGCGTCGGGGCGTCCCCCGGCGTGTCGTCGAAGTCGATGGACGTATGTTTGTCTATATGGACTCGATACGTGTAGGGCTCCAGCCGGAGTTTTCCGGTCTCGGTCAGGGCGCGGCGGACGCAGAGGATGACGATCAGGTTCTTGATCTGCGATCGCTCCTCGTCGCTCAGGGCCCGGCGAGGCTTGAGGTCGGGCTTCGCCAGCGAGACGTCGTCGGTCCGCTCGAAGGGGAACGCCGGGGAGCCGTCGGCGAGCACGGGGAAGACGAACAGGTCGGTGATCCCCCCTTCCAGACGCTCCCGATTGAACGGGTCGATCGGATCGGCGTGATCCGATGCGAAAGCGCGCGGCGGGGGCGCGACGACGACCGCCGCGACCGCCAGCACCAGGGCGAATGCGAAGGCGGGTCCAACCGGAATCGTCCGGCTCCTGGTGGGGGGGACGGGGTGACGGATGGCGGCTCGATTCATGGGTTCCTCGAATCGTCGTGGGGCCGTTGAGGATGCTGGGGTCGGGGCATCAAGGCTTCACCTTCACCCTCCAGAACCAGTCGGGGTCGGTCAGCAGCCCGGAGGCGGCGTGCTCGCCGAGCTTGCGATAGCTTTCCCATTGCGCCTCGTCGAAGAACTGGTCGCTCGTGCTCTCGTGCGGGAAGTCGCCGTGGAGCGTCCGGTATTGCAGCACGTCGACGCTCTCATCGCCCGTGACCGAGGCTTTCAGATAGAGGAGCAGCGAGCTCGCGTGCGACCCCGCGTCGTAGCGGACGCGGAACAACGCCGCGTGCTTCCGGGAGGGCCCGCCGCCGGCCGCGGGGCGCAGTTCGTCGATCGTCCCCAGCAGGGCGCGAACCTCGGGCGGGATCACGTTCCGGGCCGCGAGGTCGTCCAGGTCGGCGTCCGTGAACGGCTCGACGTGGGCGTCGAAGTCGATCCGAACCTTGCGGATCAGCTCGCCCAGCCCTTCCATGGTGAAGGCGGGGTCGGCGCTGGCGTCGCAGACGATGATCCGGGGGACCTGGCGGCGGATCAGCTCGTAACCCCCCAGGTTCTCGAAGAATCCGCCGTCGGAGACGTGCCAGTAACGCGCCCAGGGGCCCGGGTAGAGGGCCAGCCATTCCGAGACCAGGAGCGTGTGGGTCAGGAAGGTCCGCGAGACGGCGTAGGCCATGCGCCTCAGGACGCTGAGGTCGGGGAAGCCCCGACGCCCCGCCAGCGTGATCCCGCTGTCCCACCAGTAGCCGGTGCGGAGGTTCGCCAGGCCGAACAGCAAGGCCGTGCCGAGCCGCGTCGACTGCCCCCGACCCGGGCCGATGGCGGCCCCGGAGAGCGCGACCCATTCCCGGAGCGAGAGCATCTCCACCCGGCCGCTCGGATCGCCGACGACGTCCAGGGCCGGATGATCCGAGCCGGGACGGACACCAAGGGGGTCCAGCAGGTTCCTCGCCCCTGGGTCCCCCATCGAGCCGGCGTCGGCACCCCAGGCGGCGTGCCAACGCTTGCCGACGGTCATCCCGATCGGGCTCACGGCGAGGCTCTCCCCCTTGCGGTCGCGGTTGCCGCGGAATGAGGAGAAGTCGATCGTTTGATTCACCGTCAGGTTGATGAGGTGGAGCGGCCCCCCCATCTCGTAAGGGCGATAGTCCTTCAACGAGCCCACGTCGTCTCCCGGGATGACCTCGGTCACGTCCGCCGAGCCGGGCCGCCGCCGCTCCGGGTTCGACGCCCCCAGGTAGGCCCGCGCCAGCCGAGCCGCGTACATCTCCGAGAACGACGAGCGGTTGACGAACGTCAGCGCCGCCGGGTGGGCCAGGATCAGCGAATAGGCCAGCGCGCACAACGTGGCGATGATCCCCCGCCCCGGGTTGTCGCCCCCTCCGAATGCCGCATGGGCCGCGAACGAATAGAGCACCAGGGGGACGGTGAACAGGACGGCGGCCAGGAGCCCCGCCACGACCTGCGCGTGGAAGTCGCGCGACGACGACGACTGGACGCCGGTCCCGCGTTTCTGCACGAACAGGCCGGCCAGCGCCCGGCCCAGCGGCACCAGGCCGGCGATCGTGGCGAGAAGGGTCGCGAAAGCGCCGACGTACATCTCCTTCCGGGCCGCGTATTGCTGGAGCGCGAAGCCGATCGAGTCCACGACGGCCAGCAAGAGCGCCCCCGCGGTCAGCACCAGAGCGAAGCCCAGGTCGTGGGTGAGCAGGTTCCTCGTCCGGAGCCGTTGCGTCCGGGAATCGCCGACGCCCACGGCCGCCTCCCGGATCCGTCCCCGATACCAGGCCAGCTCGACGTGCCAGAACGCCAGCAGCAGCGACAAGGCGAGCAGGAGCGGCTCCAGCCGCAGGCCGTAGTAGAGCCCGAGGACGACCAGGCCCGACGCCACGAAGACCAGGATCGACAGCATCAGGCCGTGGAATCGCTCTTGCCGATGCTGGCAGACCAGCCAGTATCCGACCCCGAGCGGCAGGACCAGCGTGAGGAAGAGTACCTCCGCGAGCAGGAACCAGGGGCTGTAGAAGGGCCCGAGAAATCCCCGAATCAGGTCGCCGAAAGGCATCCCCCCCGAGCCCACCGAGACCTGCTTGAACAGGGCCAACGACGGCGAGAAGACGCCGTACCGGATGGCTTGCATGAGCCCGAAGAGGGTGAAGAACAGGATCCCCACCACCAGGTGGACGCTCACGAGGTTGCGGAAATAGTTGGCCGCGTTGACCCGCTCATCGCCGGCCCCCGAGGGGGCGAGATAGTTGCTCTGCCTCCGCAGCCAGGCGATCTCGGGAGACCCCGGGTCGACCAGCTCGCCCTCGACGTGCGACGGGCCGGGCGGATAGGAGCGGCCGTCGAGCCCTTGCACCGGGGCCTGGCGAAGGCGGTCGAAGCAGCGGCCCAGGAACGAGCCGACGTAGCCGCCGCCGGAGACCGTCGACAGGAAGTCCACCTTCCGCAGCCGCTTCGCCCGCGCCAGCGCCTGGAGCACTCCCAGGTTGAACGTCGCGCTCCGGACGCCCCCCCCGGAGAGGGCCAGGCCCGTCACGTCGTCGGGCCAGTCGGGGGTCTCCCCGTCGATCGAATCGAGCGGCAAGTCGGCCTTCGCGGCGTCGTCGTTGACCCGATCGCGTCGCTTCCCGATCGCGATCGACTCCTTCCGCCGCAGCGCCTCGGGATACTCCGGCGCGTCCCTCAGATGCTGTCGTGCGTCCTCGATCAGGACGTCGGCGGCCTTCTCGCTCGCCATGTAGATGTTCGTGACCAGGAAATAGCCCGGGATCTGCGGGAAGATGGAGGCGTCGACGACGCGCAGGCCGTCGACCCCGCGGACGCCGAACCGCGAGTCGAGGACGGCCGAGGGGTCGCCTTCAGGGCCCATGCGACAGGTCCCGCAGGCGTGGTGCCCCCAGGCTTCGCGGAGGATCCACGCCTTGATCTTCGCCTCGTCGTCGGTCGGCACTTCGGCCACGCCGGGATGGCTCTCCCGCTTGACGTAAAGCCCCGCGTTCCGGGAGATCCCCCGCACGAACTTCACCCCTTGGACGAGGGCGTCGAGGTCGGGGTCTTCCAGGGACTTCCCTCGTCGGTCGGCCTCGTTGAAGTAATGGAAGTTGATCTCGGGCGTGTCTCGCGGGTCCGTGGAGCGAAGGCGGACGGTCCCGCCGTTGTTCCTGGTCTTCGCCTTGAGGATCACCCAGGAAAACATGTCGTGGATATGACCCACGTCCGAATAGCCGACCGCGTACCCCTTGAACGGAAGGGGGGCGCCGAAGATGAAGAGGTCGGGCTGGACCAGGTTCGGGGACGATCGCTTGAACAGGCCCAGCACGGCCCCATTGGTGGAGTAGAGCCCCGTCCCCTCCTTGCGCCACTCCTGCAAGTGCGGGTCTCGAGACGGGTCGGCGTCGTCGTCCTTGAGCGTCGCCCCCTCGAGCAGCGAGAAGGGCGCCTTCATCTCGCTGACGAGTGAGACCTCGTAGCGATCCTGGAGGTTGCGGCCGACGCCGGTCAGGTGGATGCGGGACGGTTGCTCGTTCTGGTCGAGGATCACGTGCCCGTCCCCGTCGCAGAGGGCGCAAAGCTTGGGATCGCCGGCCTCCGCGGCCGCTTTCGCGAGCTGCTCCGAATCGCCGATCCCCGAGAGCATCAGGAGTTGCGGCGTGTTGAACGACCCCCCGCAGAGGACGACCTCGCCCGTCGGCTTGACGAACGCCCGCTCCAGTTTCCCCTCGTCCGGGCTGGGGACCACGTGGGCGCGGTAGAGCCTGGCCCCCCTCCGCAGTTCCACCCCCACGGCGCGGGGCAGATCCTCGCGGCTGAAGAGGACGCGGGTCGCCAGGCAGTCGGTCCAGATGTGAAGCCGATCGGGATGGGCTTCGCGGACCTCCAGGAGAAACTCGCGGGGGCTGGAACGGCGGCCCCGGCGGACGTTGGGCGTGGTCCTTTGCTCGTGGATCGAGGTCCCCTCGCCGCAGGCGGCCAGCGGGATCAGGACCACCCCCTCGGGGCTCTCGGCCTGGGTGGTCGCGTGATTCGGGTCGAGCCCCTCCGACGCCCGGCCCCGGAGGATCGTCCGCACCCACGTCCACGCTCGATCCAGGCCCGCGGACTTCGCCTGCCAGAGCGCCGCCTTGAGCATGCCGATCAGCTGGCGATCGCCCAGGCCGAGTTGCAGGTCCAGGACGCTGGTGTGCAGCCAGCCGTCGTAGCCGTGCTTTCCCCCGGTATGGTCGACGTTCTTGCCCAGAAGCCACCACAGGCCGTCCCGAAACCGGCCGAGGAATCGCGACGGGACCGGCCTCGGCCTGGGGAGGTACTGGTTGCGCTCCAGCTTCTGGAAGTAGGGCCGCATGGCGGTCGACCGCCACGAATCGTCTTCCAGATATACGGACAGTTCGTCCCAATCGGCGTCGGGCCCGGCGATGGTGATCAGCGCGTTGTGGACGGTGCAGCCCCCCAGCGCGGCGGCTCGGGGATAGAAGATCCCTTCATGGGTCTCGTTCTCGCCCTTTGCCCGATCGGGGAGGTGCCACTTCGGGTCGACGCCGGCGGGGGGGTCGTCGTAGTGCTTCACGAAGAACCGCCAGCTCAGCGCGGGGTCCTCGGTGGACGCGGCGTGGAGGCCGGGGACGAGGCTGACCTCGGGCGACCGCCCGGGGTCGCCGTGCGAGCCGGCCTCGATCACGAGCACTCTATAGCCCTTCAGCGCCAGCCGGGCCGCCAGCGGACCGCCGCCGGCCCCCGAGCCGACGACGATGTAATCATAGCCCTCGTGATGCGGGACGTTCGTCTTGGCCGTGGTCATGTTTCGCCTCGATGTTCGCGCCTCTCGAACCGGGTCGCCGCGCGATCCCGGCGGCCGTTCAGAACGTCTTCAAGAGCTCGATCAGGGCGTCCTTGTCGTCGTCGGTCATGGACTTGAACCAGGGGAAGTCGTGCCCCTTGTCCATCACGAAGTCGGGGCATTTGCTCACTTCGAGCAGCGCAGGCGCGACTTTCTGGCGGAGGAATTCCTGGGCCTCCTCCCCCTTCAGTCCCTGCGTATCCAGCTCCCCGAGGGCCTTCGCGACCTCGGCCGCCGCCTTCGCCAGCTTCTCGGGTTCGGCCTCCGGGTTGACGTTCGCCAGCAAGTTGACCGGCGTGCCCGCCGGGATCGGCCCGATCCGCAGCTCGCCCACCCGGCCGAGCAGGAAGGACATGACGAAGGCCAGGACGAGGCCCGACAGCAGCGGGAGATAGCCCAACCAGATGCGCCGCCGCAACGTCTTCACGTTCAGCAACGCCACCAGTCCCAGAATCGCCGCCCCGATCGGCAAGAGGATCAGGCGGGGGGACCTCAGCCACGGATGGTCGTCGAGCGTCCGCATCAACACGTCGATGTTCGTCGCTGCGAGGTACGGGACGTGACGCGCCGGGATCGTGAGGTAGCTCTCGACCGGCGTCCGCCAGATGAGCCCCTGGTCCTTCGCGAGCCGCTCCGCCGTCGCCCCGTTGTAGCTGGAGCTTTCGAGCCGCTTCCGGGGCCAGAGCAGTTTGCGGATCGCGTCGTCGAACGCCAGAAGGCGGCCGTCGACTGAGGGATCGTTGTTGAACAGCCCCAGGCTGTTGTTGTGCAGCAGCGGCGCGCCGGCCCAGATCGAGATCAGGGTCGGCACCCGGTAGAAGCCCGGCCCGCCCCCGCCCTCGGGAACGCCCGGCGGCGCCTTGTGGCGCGGGGTGTAGCTGTCCGGCCCGCCGGACTCCCCCTTGTAAGGGTTGAAGAACGGGATCGAGCCGACCGAGGGGAGGTTCTGATAGTCGACCGAGGCGAAGTCCTGCCACATGCGGCCGGTCATCGCGTTGGTCGCCATCGCGCGGGCCGAGTTGGTCCCGACGTAATCGACGGGGATGCGATAGTCGGTGGAAAGGAAGTTCTCCAGCCAGAAGGTGGGCGTCTCGACGATCTCCTCGGCCCACTTCCGATACTTCGGGTCGGAGAGCCAGCGGCCGGGATCGTGGTCCCAGAACTCGCCGCGCTCGGCGAACTCGGCCATCTCCTCGTGCCGCTCGTTCGGCTGGATGCTCGAATGGCAGACGATGCAGTTCCGCGCGAAGACCTTCCGACCATGCGCCAGCTTCGACGTATCGACGTGCTTCGCGCGCTCCTGGGCCAGCAGCGTCCGGAGATCGCGATTCTCCCGCTCGGCCTTCGCCTTCAACGCGGCTTCGTCGATCCGGGCGGTCCGATCCACGTCCCCGACCACGTCGAGCAGCCGCATCGGCGGGGTGATCCGCAGGAAGTAGTCGCGCATCGGCCCGACCCGCGCCTGGGTGGCGAGCCAGTAGACCGAATGGGCGTCGAGATCGTCGATTCGAAACGGCTCCTGGGGCTGGAATCCGACGATCAGCCGGTTGATCCGGATCCACTGCTCCCAATATGACCCGATGTTCAGGTAGACCCGCGCCAGCGACGCATAGCCGCCGATCGAGTCCGAGCCGTCCAGCAGGACGCGCGGCACGAGCCGGGGGTTCTCGTTGGACTTCTCCAGCTTGGCGACCTCGTCCCCCCGGTCGGGATACACCGCATCGAGCTTGCGGAGGTAGGCGACGAACTCGTTGTACGATTCGGACTTCCCGAACTCGGAGTCCGCCCAGAGGGAGGGCAGCGAGGCGGAGACCGTCGAGAGCTTCTCCTTCGGGTTCCTCAGCGAGAGCGCCACACGCTGGCGGAGCCCGAAGATGGAGTTCATCGTGTTCGTGTTGTTGATGTTGTCCGAGGGGAGCAGCGAGGTGTCGATCGTCCCCGGAGGCTGGCTGTCCAGCAGGTGGTAGACGAAGCTGTTCTTGTCGAGGAGATTTGCGAAGACTCCTCGGATCCGGAGGTACTGGGCCCCGATGTTCCCCGACAGGTTCTCCCACGCGGGATCGGTGATGTTCCGCGGCGGGTTCAGGGGGCTGAAGGACGTGTGGCAGAACGCGCAGCTCATCCCCACGCGGAAGGGACGCACCAGCTCGGGGTCGGCGTAATAGTCCGGGTCGTTGTAATAGCGATCGGCGTCCCACTTCGCCCGCGCCTTCGCGTCGAAATTGGGATTCGGGAAGAGTCGCAGGCCGATGACGCCGCTGGAGAGGCCGTAGATGTCCGGCGGAAGGTCCCTGGCGACGCCCTTCCCCTTGTCGTATCCCTCGCCGCCGTATGCGTCGGTGTTGGCCTTCGCCTCGGCCGGGCCGGCGTGATCGTGGCCTGCGTCGGCGTGATCGTGGTCGTAGTCGTAGGAGGGGTTCCGGGGCTCCTCGTCGCCTTCACGACGAGCGAAGGCGCGCGAGAGATAGGCCCCCCTCGCCGAACGACGGCCGGGGTCCGAGGGGACGCTGAGCCGGATCCCGAAATCGGTCGGCTCCGGCGTCCCCGGATCGGTCATCTCGGGCTCGTTGATGAGGCCGGCCTCATGAAAGAGGGTCGCGCGATTGCGGCTGTCCAGGATCTTCAAGAGGTCGCTGCCGCCGAAGCTGTTGTTCGCCAGCCAGTCCCAGAAGCCCTCATTCCCTGCGCACCAGGCCATCCAGGTGTTCCGGCCGATCGCCTCGGAAGTCGTCAGCTTGAGATGCCCCACGTCCCGCCCGGGACGCCAGGGGATGCCGGGTCGCTTTTCGCCGTCGGGCTTCGCCTCGGCCGGCTTCGGTTCCTCCGGCTTCGGTTCGTCGGGCTTCGCCTCGTCCTTCGCCTTCTCGGGCTCCCGATCGACGAGTTGATCCGGCCAGGAAGCCGCCCCCCCGGCTTCCCGGCCGACGTAGTCCATTCGAGGGAAATAATCATATTTGGGGGCCGCGAAGTCGCCTGCGGCCTCCTCGGGCGTCCGTCCCGCGAGACGGGCCCTGGCCATCGCCTCGTCGTCCGGGGGGACGCCGCCGGATTTGTAGCACCCGCCCCCGGTCGCCGTCGCCAGGGCGGCCGCGAGCACGAGCATCCCGGAAACCGGGATGCCCACGCGCCGACGCCGAGCCGTCCCCACCCCGACCACGATCCTCGCCTCGGCTGATCTGGGGATGTCCGGCGTCTCTCGTGCAAGCACCATGGCGTGAGCCCCCGGAGATGACCATCTAGTGGATGCGCGACGGACCAGCCCGACGACGCGCGCACCACGACCGCTCCGGCCCAGAGCCGTTATCCCGCGAATCCTGGGCGGCCCGAGTCAGCCGGGCGATCGTCGAACGCGAACGTGAAGCGACGGAGGAAGTCGGTCCGGGAATCCGACAAAGCGTACTATTCCCGCTCGAACAGGTCGAAGTGTGCCGATTTCCGACCTTAGTATACGGGACGTCCTCAAAGTCTCTATCACTAATTTTCATTAAAGCGAGAAACTTTCGCCGTCCCGCAGGTGCCGCGCGCGACTTCGCCCGGCCGACGAGCGAGCGTCGGCCGGGCGAAGGGGGAATCGGCGTGTCGTTTCGGTTGAGGCGGGGCCCGCGTCAGGCGACGGCCTTCGTCTCCTCGTCGGCGTCGTAAAGCAGGAGGTTCGCCCGGTGGAACTCCTCGTGCGTCACCTCGAAGGGGGAGCCTGTGATGGCCCACATCCCCTCGATCACCTCCTCAATTGAGCCTTCGGGCTCGTCCCAGGTGGCGACCATCGTCTCCTCGCCCCGAACCAGGACTTCGAGTCCCTGGTCCAGGAGAAAGGTCTCGATCTCGCCGCGGTGGGCCGGATCGACGGCGAAGGTCCAGCGGATCATCTCGATGCTCAGGGTCTCGTCGTCCGAGCTCATGGTTCGTCCTCCCTCCGTGGAATTCGAATACCAGTCTTCCTTTATCCCATCGGCCCCCAGCCCGGCCGCCTTGAAACATCGACCGGCCTCCGACGATGATCGAGGGTCGTCGTTTCGACGAGGGAACCCGGCGCGGTCGGGACGAATTTCAGGAGCAGTCCGGTCATGACGATCGTCCAGAAGATGCGGAGCCAACTCGGCCCGGCCATGAAGGCCCGAGACGCGGCGAAGACGGCTTTCCTGCGATACTGGATCGCCCAGCTCACCCTGGCGACCGGCGACGAGATGGCCGACGCCGACGCGATCAAGAAGATGCGGAGCGTCCTCAAGGAAGCGAAGTCCGGCGTCACCACGTTCACCGCCGATGAGGTGGAGCGACTCCGCGAATGGGTCCCCGCCAGCCTCGCGCCCGATCAGATCGTGGAACTGCTCGCGCCGGTCGCCGACCCCATCCGCGCCGCCCCCAAGGACGGCATGGCCCTGGGAATCGCCATGAAGGCGCTGGCGGGGCGGACCGTGGAGACCGAAGACGTGAAGGCGGCCGTCGCCTCCCTCCGGGGGCAGCCTTGACCATCCATAAACGGATTGTTTAACATGCCTCCAGAGTCCGACGACCTCGCCCGAACGGCGGGTCGACCTCCAGGGGCGGAAACGCATGATTGTTCGCTTCCTCGTCCGGCTCCCGGCCCTCATGCTCGCGGTCGCCTCGCTCGCCGCGGCGACGAGGGCCGAGGAACCGTCCCCCGCCGCGACGGCGGACGCCGCGAAGGCCGAGCACTTCACTTCGAAGGTCGAGCCCATCCTGACCTCTCGCTGCCTGAAATGCCACGGCGGCGAGAAGACTCGCGGGGGGCTCCGGCTCGACGGCCGCGAGGCGATGCTCAAGGGCGGAGACCTCGGCCCGGCCGTCGACCTCGACGCGCCCGACGAGAGCCTGCTGCTCAAGGCGATCCGCTATGAGGACGGCCTGGAGATGCCCCCCTCGGGGCGGCTCCCCGACGATGACGTGAAGGTGCTCGCCGAATGGCTCGCAGCCGGCGCCCCCTGGTCCGGCGGCGACACCGCCGGGGCGAGGCCGACGACTTCCGAGGAGCCGGACGCGCCGACGGCCGATTCGTGGCCCTATCGCGAGGTCGTCCGCCCCGAGATCCCGACCGTCCGGGATCGGAGCTGGGCGCGGAACCCCGTCGACGCCTTCCTCCTCGCCGGGCTGGAGGCCGACGGCCTCGCGCCGGCCCCCGAGGCCGATCGTCGGACCTTGATCCGCCGCGCGACCTTCGACCTCACCGGCCTGCCGCCGACCCCCGCCGAGATCGAAGCTTTCGAGGCCGATCCCGCGACCGACGCCTTCGAACGGCTCGTGGACCGACTGCTCGCCTCGCCCCAGTACGGGGAAGCCTGGGGCCGACACTGGCTGGACCTCGTCCGCTACGCCGAGACCAACGGCTACGAACGGGACGCCGCCAAGCCCTTCATCTGGCGGTATCGCGACTACGTCGTCGACGCCTTCAACCACGACAAGCCGTACGACCGCTTCCTGCTCGAACAGCTCGCCGGCGACGAGGTCGCTCCCGACTCGGTCGAGGCGCAGGTCGCCACCGGCTTCTACCGCCTGGGCGTCTGGGACGACGAGCCGGCCGACCGTCCCCTCGCCCGCTTCGACATGCTCGACGGCGTGGTCTCCACCGTCGGCCAGGTCTTCCTGGGCATGACGATCAACTGCGCCCGCTGCCACGACCACAAGAAGGACCCGATCCCCCAGTCCGATTACTACCGGCTGCTGGCCTTCTTCATCGACATGGGCGAACAGACCGGCCTGGAGACCCGCAAGGTGGGCCCCGAGGGCGTCGCCGTCATGGCCGCCGTCGAGAAGGGCCGCACCGAGCCGCACGTCCTGCTGCGAGGCAACCCGAACCTTCTCGGCCCCCGCGTCGAGCCGGGCGTCCCCGTCGTCCTGGACCCGGATCGGGCGACGTTCGGCCCCGGCGCCGGCAAGCGTCGGGCGCTCGCCGAATGGCTGGCCGATCGCCGCAACCCGATGACCGCCCGGGTCTTCGCCAACCGGCTCTGGCAGTACCATTTCGGCCGCGGGCTGGTCCCCTCCCCCAACGACTTCGGCAGCCTCGGCGACCCTTCGACCCACCCCGAGCTGCTCGACTGGCTGGCCGCCGAGCTGATGGGCGGCGGCTGGACGGTCAAGCGGATGCATCGGATCATCATGCTTTCGAGCGCCTACCGGATGTCCTCGCGGCCGTCCGACGCCGCGCTCGCCCGCGACCCGGCGAACCTGAAGTTCCAGCGGTTCCCGATGCGTCGGCTGACGGCCGAGGAGGTCCGCGACGCGATCCTCGCGGTCGGCGGCGTCCTCAACCCCGGCGCGAAGGGTCCCTGGGTCTGCCCGCCGATCCCGGACGAGGTCCTCGCCGGCCAGTCGGTCCCGGGCCAGGGCTGGAAGGTCTCCTCCCCCGAGGAGTCGGCGCGGCGGAGCCTCTACGTCCACATCAAGCGGTCGCTGGCCGTCCCCATCCTGGCGACCCACGACGCGGCCGACACCGATTCCAGCTGCCCCGTCCGCTACACGACGACCGTCCCCACCCAGGCGCTCGGCCTACTCAACGGGGCCTTCGCCAACGAGCACGCCGCGAAGCTCGCCGGGCGGCTCGCGAAGGGCCGCGAGGGGGACCTCGAAGCCCAGGTCCGCGAGGCCGTCCTCCTGACCACCGGCCGCGAGCCGACCGCCGACGAGGCCGCCCGCGACCTCGCGTTCCTCCACTCGCTGCGCGACGAGGCGGGGCTGTCCGAGGCCGAGGCGCTCGTCCAGTACGCGCTCCTCGCGCTCAACGCCAACGCCTTTTTGTATCTCGACTGAGGGAGAGGACCCCATGCGAAACGACGGTGCCCCTCCCCCCTCGCGCGCCCCGCACGGCCAGTTCTGCGGCCGTACCCGCCGGGAGTTCCTGTGGGAGACCGGCGGCGGCTTCACCGCGACGGCCCTCGCCGGGCTGCTGTCGCAGGACGGCTTCCTGGGTCGACGAGCCCGCGCCGCCGACGCCGCGCCGCCGTTCGTCAACCCGCTCGCCCCCAAGTCCCCCCCGAAAACGGGCAAGGCCAAGAGCGTCATCTTCCTGTTCATGTACGGCGGCCCGAGCCACGTCGACACCTTCGACCACAAGCCGAGGCTCTACCCGCTCGACGGCAAGACGATCGAGGTGAAGACCTTCGGCCGAGGGGGCAAGCGCAACGAGGGCCGGGTCGTCGGCCCCAAGTGGGCGTTCCGCCCCTACGGCGAGTCGGGCAAGATGATCTCGGACCTGTTCCCGAACCTGGGGACGTGCGCCGACGACATGGCGTTCGTCCACTCGATGTACGCCGAATCGCCGATCCACGGCTCGGCCATGCTGATGATGAACTCGGGCCGGATCCTCAGCGGCAACCCCTGCCTCGGCTCCTGGGTGACGTACGGGCTGGGCAGCGAGAACCAGAACCTCCCCGGCTTCGTCGTCATGCTCGACAAGACCGGCGGACCGATCAGCGGGCCCAAGAACTGGTCGAGCGGCTACATGCCGGCCGTCTACCAGGGGACCGTCCTCCGCGCCGACGGCGTGCCGATCCACGACCTCTCCCCCCCCGAGGGGACCGACCGCGCCCTCCAGCGTCGGCTCCTGGACCGCCTCCGGGAGAAGAACGAGGAGCACCGCGTCCCCCGCGCCGACAACTCCGAGCTGGCCGCGCGGATCGCCAGCTATGAGCTGGCCTTCCAGATGCAGCAGCACGCCCCGGAGGCCGTCGACTACTCCCAGGAGAGCGCGGAGACGCTGGCCCTCTACGGCGTCGACCGACCCGAGACCGCCGACTTCGGCCGGAAGTGCCTGCTCGCCCGCCGACTCGTCGAGCGCGGGGTCCGGTTCATCCAGGTCTACTCCGGCGGGGCCCACAACGACGACAACTGGGACGCCCACGGAGACATCGTCTCCAACCATACCAAGCACGCGGGCCGGACCGACAGGCCCATCGCCGGGCTCATCAAGGACCTCAAGCGCCGGGGCCTGCTCGACGAGACCCTGATCGTCTGGGGGGGCGAGTTCGGCCGCCAGCCGACCGCCGAATTCGCCGAGGGGACCGGCCGCGACCATAACTCCTACGGCTTCACCGTCTGGCTCGCCGGCGGCGGGATCCAGGGGGGCGTGAGCGTCGGCTCGACCGACGAGCTGGGGAGCGCCGCGGTCGACGACCGGTTCCACGTCAAGAACCTCCACGCCACGATCCTCGACCGGCTCGGCTTCGACCCCAACGCCCTCGCCTACTTCTACGGCGGCCTCGACCAGAAGCTCGTCGGCGTCGAGGGCGCCGAGCCGATCCATCAACTGATCTAGTTCCGATCGCGGTTCGATCCGACCCCCCCCGGAGCCAGCCCGCCATGCGACCGAGAACCTCGCCGGCCGTCCTGATCCTCCTCGCCTCCGGATTCGCCGGGCTCGCCGATCGGGCGGTCGCCGAACCCCCGGTCACGCGCAAGGCCTCCTGCGCCTGGGCGAGCGAGGCCCCGACGCTCGACGGCAAGCTCGACGACGCCTGCTGGCGCGCCGCCAAGCCCGTCACCGACTTCGCCGCCCTCTGGCTCGGCGAGTCCCGGCCCGGCACCCGCGCCCGGCTCGCCTGGGACGACGAAGCCCTGTATTACGCGGCCGAGATGGACGACGCCGAGCTTCGGGCGTTCGGCCGCAATCGCAACGACCACCTCTGGGAAGGGGACGTCTTCGAGATGTTCTTCAAGCCCCGCGAGGACCAGCCCGGCTACTACGAGTTCCAGGTCAACCCGCTGGCCACGGTCTTCGAGGTCGCGTTCCCGAAGCGCGGCGCGCTCGACCACGCCTTCCGCGACGAGCCCCCGCTCGGCCACGAGGCGGCCGTCGTCCTCCGGGGCACGCTCGACCGTCCGGGCGACGTCGACGAGGGCTGGACCGTCGAAGGCCGCATCCCCTGGTCGGCGTTCGCCCCCACCGGCGGCCGCCCCAAAGTCGGCGACGCCTGGCGGTTCGCCCTCTGCCGGTACGACTACGGACCGGAGGGGACCAAGCCCGCCCTCATGAGCTCGGCCCCCCTGACGGTCCCCAACTTCCACCGCTACGAGGACTACGGCGTCCTCCAATTCGAAGGCCCGGACGCCGCCAGGCCCTGAACCGGGACGGTCACGCCGCGTCGGCCGCGCACAGGCGGCCGACGCAGCCGGCGACGACGTGCTGCACGAGGTTGTAGACGATGATCGGCAGGAGCACCAGGGGCTCCGACGCCAGGATCGTCGACGCCAGAACCAGTCCCGTGCCGTTGTTGTTCATCCCCATCCCGAACATCAGCGCCGTGCGCTGTGGCCGTCCGGCCCGCAAAAGACGACCAATCGCATAACCGCCAAAAAAGGTGAGTATGCAAAGCCCCGTTGATAAAGCCAGGGCCGCGCCCAGGAAGTCCCAGTCCGGGTCGGCGAGCGCCTGCGGCAGACAGGCCGCCGCGTTCGAATAGCAGAGAGCCAGGAGCGCAAGCGTCGCCGCCGACTTGAGCGCGCGTTCCAGCCGTTCGACCAGCGTCGTCGACGCGAGCCGGCGGGCCGCCATCCCGAGCAGCGACGGGACCAGCACCCAGGCGGCCAGGAAGGCTCCCGTCCCACGCCCGGCCAGGGCGAGCAGGTCGTTCGCGGCCTCCCCCGGAAACGCCAGGCCCGCGAACCGGAGCAGGGCCGGCGTGGCGATCGGGCTGAGCAGCGTCGAGCCGACCACGAGCCCCAGGCTGAGGGACATGTCCGCGCCGACGCTCTGCGCCCACCCGGTCGAGGATCCCGCGATCGGCATCGCCGCCACCAGGGCCAGGCCGACGACCAGGCTCGACGCCTCGACCGGGTCGTGCCAGGCGACGAGCGCCGGTGCCAGCGCCGCCAGGTACAGCAGCGGGATCATCATGTTGGCGAGCAGGCCCGCCAGCACCACCGAGGGCCGCCGAGCGATCTCCCGCATCCGGTCGGGACGAGCCCGCAACCCCGCGTTGAACAGCAGAAGCGCCAGCAGCAGAGCCGGCCCCGACGCCTCGATCCGCCCACCACCAGCCTCGAACTCGAATGCGCGGACGTTCCGAAGCCAGAGCCCGGCCGTCGGGCTCGTCCGGGCCGCGACGTAGGCCGCCGCGATGCAGAACAGCAAATGCCGATGAATCCAGTGGCTCAATCGCTCGATCATCCCAGGGATCCCTCCGTCTCGGGTTACGCCGTGATCCGGGTCGAGTGTCGAACTCCCGGACGTCGGAGGGATCCTAGACCCGCCTCCTGAGACGGCGACGAGCCCTGAATAAGATCGGCCTTATAGATGACCCGCGAAGCTACGATCGATAAGCTGAGCTTATGCCCTTTCTGTTTTTTCCCGTCGATAAGGCCGATCTTATCGTCGCATCACGGTCTCCTCAGGATCACCCCGTAGAATTCACAAAGGCCGGGGGGAGTTCCCCAGGCCGCCGGCTCGACCTGTACCGGAAAGGTGGAAACCATGAGGATGCTGCTTCTGAAGTCTCTCGGTGTGATGATCCTGGCTGCCGCGGCCAGCTCGATCTCGGTCGCCTCGGCGGACGACGCTCCCAAGGCGGTGGTGGACGCCGTCAAGGCGAAGTTCCCCAAGGCCGAAATCAAGCACGTCGACAAGGAGGAGGAGGACGGGGAGGTCGTCTATGAGTTGAGGCTTCAGAACGGCGCCGATCGAGTCGAGGTCGAGGTGCGTGAGGACGGCCGGATCCTCCAGATCGAGACCGAGGTCAAGCCGGCCGACCTCCCCAGGCCGGTCGCCGACCTCGTCGCCGCGAAGCACCCCGGCAAGCCGGTCAAGAAGGCCGAGAAGGTCGTCAAGTTCGAGAAGGGCGCCGAGGTCGTGACCTACGAGGTCGTGGTGGAAGCCGATGGCAAGAAGATCGAGATCGAGGCCACCCCGGCCGGCAAGCTCGTCGACGCCGATGGCGACGACGAGCACGAGGAGAAAGACGAGGATTGAACCTCCGACTCGGAGGAGGAGGACGCGACATGCTCGGCCTGAAGGTGCTGGTGATCGAGGATGACGAGGAGATCGCCGATTTCCTGGTGCGGGGGCTCCGTGAGGAGGGCTTCACGGTCGATTCGGCCGCGACCGGCCCCGACGGCTGGCTCGCCCTCTCGCGGGGCGCCTGCGACCTCGTCGTACTCGACTGGTGGCTCCCCGGGGTCGACGGGCTCACGCTCTTGAAACGCTTCCGACAGGCCGGGCACGACGCCCCCGTCCTCCTCCTCACCGCGCGCGACGCCCTCTCCGACAAGGTCAGCGGCCTCGACGGCGGCGCGGACGACTATCTCTGCAAGCCGTTCGACTACGAGGAATTCCTGGCTCGCGTCCGCGTCCTGGCGCGGCGGCGGGCCGCCTCCGCCTCGGCGGTCCTCTCCTACGCCGACGTCCGCGTCGACCTCCGCACCCAGCGGGTCGAGCGGGCGGGCCGCGTCGTGGAACTCACCGCCAAGCAGCAGGCCCTGCTCGTCTTCTTCCTCAACCGCCCCGACGAGGTCCTCACGCGCACCCGGATTTACGAGCACGTCTGGGACGAGCGCTACGACGGCTCCTCGAACACCCTGGAGTTCCACGTCATGGAGCTCCGACGCCGGCTGGAAGCGCACGGCCCCCGGCTCATCCACACCGCCCGGGGACGTGGCTACGTCTTCGGCGCGCGGGACGCCGAGGGGGAGGCGCGATGACCCTCCACGCCCGGATCTCCCGGTTCTTCCTGGCGACGCTCGCGATCGTCCTGTTCGGGTTCTCGACCCTCCTCTACGCCGTCTCCGCTCGCTATCTCCATCGCCGGACCGAGGACCGGGTCGAGTCGATCCTCAACACGCTCGCCGCCGCGGCCGAGATCACGCCCGGGGGGGTCGAATGGGAACCCGAGGAGCGGAGCCTCTCGTTCGGCCGCAGGGCTCCCGAGGGGGGATTCCAGTGGACCGTGTCCGACGAGCGAGGCGCGGCGATCGACGGCTCGACGCCCCGGACGATCCTGGCTCGCGACGACCCGGACCGTTCCCTCGACGGCCGCCGCGCGTTCCGGATGAAGGACGAGCGTGGGCTCGGCTGGGCCGTCGGCGTCCGGGTGCTGGCCCCCGAGACGGCCGGCTTCCCCGCCGCGCCGGGACTCGCGCCAGACATCCACCCCGCCCTGATCCTCCGGGCCGCCGTCGCGACCGCGGACGTGGAAGTCGCGCTGCGAAACCTCAGCCTGTTCCTGGCCGGGGCGTCGATCGGGGTCTGGGTTCCGGCGTTTCTCGCCGGCCGCCGGTTGGTCCGCCGCGCCTTGCTCCCGCTGACGGAGATGGCCCTGGCGGCCCATGAGATCCGAGGCGACGACCTCGCGATGCGGCTCCCGACCCCCGCGACCGGGGACGAGTTGGAAGAGCTCGGCGGCTCGTTCAACGCGCTCCTGGGACGGCTCCAGGAGTCCTTCGAACGCCAGCGGCGGTTCACCGGCGACGCCTCCCACCAGCTTCGCACCCCGCTGACCGCCATCCAGGGGCAGGTCGACCTCGCCCTCCGTCGCGATCGCGAACCGGAGGAGTACCGCCGGACGCTGGAACTGGTCCGGCGCAAGACGCAGCACCTGCGGCGGATCGTCGAGGCCCTGCTCTTCCTGGCGCGGGCGGACCGCGAATCGTCCGAGCCCGCGCTCCAGGTCGTGGATCTTGCGGAGTGGCTCCCCGAGCACCTACACGCCTGGCGCGAGCCGCCGCGAGCCGCGGAGATCCGCCTGGAGACGTCCGGCGAGCCGCCGATGGCGGTCGCGGCCCACGTCGCGCTCCTGGCCGAGATGGTCGACAACCTCGTCGACAACGCGACCCGGCACGGCCGGTCCGGGACGCCGGTCGCGGTCGGCCTGGCGCGCCGGGGAGGCCGGATCGAATTGACGGTGGAGGACCGGGGTCCGGGCGTCTCCGCGGCCGACCTTCCTCACCTGTTCGAGCCGTTCTACCAGACGGAGGGGGCTCGAAGCCGAGGGGCGGGGGGCGTCGGGCTCGGCCTCTCGATCGTGAAGCGGCTCGCCGAGGTCTTCGGCGCGACGGTCGCCGTCGCGAGCGAGCCGGGACGCGGCGCGAGGTTCCTGGTGAGGTTCCCCGAAGCCGCGAATGAGGCCGCGACGAATGCCGAGTCCTCGCCCGCGACGACCGCCTGAGGCGGCCGTCGCCAGGCGGGAATCGTCACTCGTTGTCGCTGCGTTCGCGTCGGACGGTGACGCTGCGGCCCTTGATGCGGCTGCCTCGAAGGGCGTCGATGACGGAGTCCGCCAGTTCGGAAGGGACTTCGACGAGCGAGAATCGGTCGGCGATGTCGATGTCGCCCACCTGCCGGCCGGTCAGCCCGGCCTCGCCCGTGATGGCGCCGACGAGGTCTTGCGGGCGGACGCCCGCGGCGCGACCGGCGCCGACGAACAGGCGGGTCATGTTCACGCCCCGGCTGTCGCCCGGCCGCTTGCGGTCGCGGGGGTTGCGCGACGGGGCGCGCGGCCCCGCGCCCCGGGCGTCGCGGAACGGCCGGTCGCGCTGCATCTCGACGTCGGGGATGTCCTCCTCCTCTTGCTGGGAGTCGGCCCCGATCGACTGGTGGAGCAGCTTGGCCGCGGCCATCGCCACGTCCATGAGGTCGAACTCGCTCGCCAGCGACTCGACGATCACCCGGTAGCGTTCCAGCTCCGCCCCGACGACCGCCTCGCGGATCGACGCGCGGGTCAGCTCCAGCCGGCGGGCCCGGAGGTCGGCCACCGTGGGAATCTTCTCGATGGCGATCTTCTGGCCGGTGGCCTGCTCGATGATCCGGAGCTGGCGATGCTCGCGGGGTTCGGCCAGGGTGATCGCGATCCCTTCACGGCCGGCGCGACCGACGCGGCCGATCCGGTGGACGTACGACTCGGCCTCGACCGGGACGTCGAAGTTGATGACGTGCGAGAGCTGCTGGATGTCGAGCCCGCGGGCGGCGACGTCGGTGGCGATCAGGAGTTCCGCCGTCTCGCTCCGGAACTTCTTCATGACGCGGTTGCGCTGCTCCTGCGTCATGCCGCCGTGCAGCCCCTCGACGCGGCAGCCGCGGGCGCTCAGCGTCTCGACCAGCTCGTCGACCTCGTTGCGGCGGCGGCAGAAGACGATCGCCGAGGTCGGGTTCTCGATGTCGAGCACCCGGCCCAGAGTCGCCAGCTTGTGGCCCCGGGGGACGATGTACGCCGTCTGCTTGACCAGCGGGACCGTCCCGGGGGCGGAGGGCTCGCGATGGATCTGGATTTTCTGCGGGTCGGTCAGATGCTTCCGGGAGATGGCCGCGATCCGGGGCGGCAGGGTCGCCGAGAAGAGGACCGTCTGGCGCTCCTTGGGCGTGTCCGAGAGGATCGACTCGATATCCTCGGCGAACCCCATGTCGAGCATCTCGTCCGCCTCGTCGAGCACGACGATGCGGATCCCGTCCAGCCGGAGCGTCTTGCGCTTGATCAGGTCGAGCGCGCGGCCCGGCGTGGCGATGACGACGTCGGTCCCGCGCTCCAGGGCGCGGATCTGGGGCCCGTAAGCCTGCCCGCCGTAGACCGGGAGGACCGAGGCCCCCATCGGTCGACCGTAACGGTGCACGGCCTCGGCCACCTGCATGGCCAGCTCGCGGGTCGGGACCAGGACCAGGGCGAACGGTCGGGGGCTCTTCTTGTCGAGCTCCGTGAGCCGGTGGAGCATCGGCAGGGCGAAGGCGGCCGTCTTGCCCGTCCCGGTCGCCGCCTGACCGACCAGGTCCTTCCCCGTCAGCAGGACCGGGATCGCCTCGCGCTGGATCGGAGACGGCTCCTCATAGCCGAGCCCCGTCAGGGCCTCGACCAGCCGGGGATCCAGCCCCAACGATGAAAAACCCGGCTCGGCCGCCTGCTTCGTACCCTTCTCTGCCATCCGCGGAACCTTCCCTTCGCTCGCCCGCCCCACGCCTTCGAACCAAACCAAGAAAATAACGAATTCTCATCCCAGCGTCCATCGCGAAGGAGCGGAAGCCCGGCGGCCGCGGGTGCGGGCGCCGGGCTTGTTCACGAAAAGGGACGGCGTCAGACGTCGCAGAGCGTCACGGCCTGCTTGAGGCCTTCGAGCGGGTCGCGGGTCGGGATGAATTCATGTCCCACGTAACCATCGTACCCGATTTCCAGAAGGGCGTGCATGAGAGGCGGGAAGTAGATCTCCTGCTTCTCGTCCAGCTCGCCCCGGCCGGGGTTGCCGGCGGTGTGGATATGGCCGACCAGATCCTTCAGTTCGTGGAGCCGGCGGATCAGGTCGCCGTCCATGATCTGGACGTGATAGAAGTCGAACAGGAGCTTGAGGTTGGGCGAGCCCACCCGCTTGATGATGTCCACGCAGTAGTCGACGTGGTCGCCCTGGTATCCCGGGTGCCCCTTCATCGGGTGGTCGGCGGCCCGGGTGTTGAGCATCTCCAGGCAGAGCGTCACGCCCTTCTGCTCGGCGTAGCCGACGATCTTCTTGAAGCCCTCGACGCAGTTGGCCGCCCCTTCCTCGAGCGAGAGGCCCTCGGAGTAGCCGGTGAAGCAGATGACCCGCTTGAAGCCGTACTCGGCGCAGGCGTCGATGGCGGTCCGGGTCGCGGCGATGACCTTGTCCCAGTTCTTGGGGTCGTTGAACCCCCGGAGGAACGGCGGGTCCGGGCTCATGTCGATCTGGGCGATGGCGTTGTCGAGCCCGGCCGCCTTGAGCTTCGGGTACATCTCCGGCGGCGCCAGCTCGACGCTCGTGCAGCCGAGGTCCTGGGCGACCTTGATGAAGGCGTCGGCGTCCTTCCAGTAGGGCTCGTAACACCAGTGGACGAGCGACTGCTTGATCCGGCCGTTCTTGATGAGAGGCATGGTCCTGGCCTTCGCGGTTCGGGTCGCGCCCCCGAGTCCGACGGCGACCGCGCCGGCGACCTTCAGGAGGTCGCGGCGACTGGCCCCGTCCGATCGAGCGTCGCGGGGGCTTTGCGGGGTGTTCATGGCGGCGGGGTTCCTTCCGGAACGTCGGCTCGCGCCGGCGAATACGGCGCCGGCGGTCGATCTCCGCCAGGATACGGCAGTCTCCGCCGGTTTGCGAGACGCGACCCCGGCGCAAACGACGGATCGATCCCCCCGAAGCGGCGCAACCGTCGCGAGTCGCGGCGACCCCCCGGGGCCTTGCCCGTCCGCCGGGGCTGACATAGAGTATCCCCGTCCCTCCACCTTCCCGAACGGCCTGGGTCGGGCCTTCTTCATGAGGACGATTGCGATGCGACGCGTCTGGACCACCTTGATCGCGGGAGCCTCGCTGCTCGCCGCCGCGATCCCCACGTCGAGGGCCGACGAGCCCGTCGGCTTGATCTTCGACACGGACATCTGCGGCGACGTCGACGACGTCCTGGCGCTGGGGATGATCCACGCCCTCGAATCGCGGGGCGAGTGCAAGCTGCTCGCGGTCACGGTCAGCGTCGACAACCCGAAGGCCGCCCCGTTCGTCGACCTGGTCAACACCTTCTACGGTCGCGGCCAGGTCCCGGTCGGCGTCGTCGGCGAAGGCGGGGCGAAGGAAGACGGCAAGTACCTGCCGATGGTCGACCAGCTCGACGACGGCAAGCCTCGATACCCCCACGACCTGACCACGGCCCCGCCGGCGACGGCCGTCCTCCGCAAGGCCCTGGCGGCCCGGCCCGACAAGTCGGTCGTCGTCGCCCAGGTCGGCTTTTCGACCAACCTGGCCCGGCTCCTGGAGACCCCCGGCGACGAATATTCGCCCCTCACCGGCGCCGAGCTGGTGCGGGCCAAGGTCAAGTTCCTGTCGCTCATGGCCGGCTCGTTCCAGCCCATCGACGGCAACGCCCACTACATCGAATACAACGTGATCAAGGACGTCCCGAGCTGCGCCAGCCTCGTGGAGAAGTGGCCGACCGAGATGGTCTTCAGCGGCTTCGAGATCGGCATCGCCCTCCCCTACCCCGCGACCAGCATCGAGCGCGATTACGGCTACGTGAAGCACCATCCGCTGGCCGAGTCCTACATCCTCTACAATCCGCCGCCGCACAACCGGCCGACCTGGGACCTGACCAGCGTCCTCTACGCGGTCCATCCCGACCGGGGCTACTTCGACGTCTCCAGGCCGGTCACCGTGACGATCGAGAAGGACGGCTTCTCGAAGCACGTCGACGACGCGAACGGCCGCAGCCGCTACCTGATCCTCCGCGACGAGGCCCAGAAGGCCCGCGTCCTGGAGGCGCTCGTCCAGCTCTCCAGCCAGCCCCCGGACCATCGCGAAGGAGCCCGGCAGTGAGGACCCTCCGAACGCTCTCGACCCTCGCCGCATCCCTCGCCCTGGCCGCCCTCGTCGGCTGCGGCGGCGAACCCGCCGAGGCCCCGACCACGCCTTCGGGCTCGGGCTCGGCCTCGCCCGCCCCGGCGACGCCCGGCAAGCCTCGGATCGCGCTCATCATGAAGTCGCTGGCGAACGAGTTCTTCGCCGTCATGGCCGAGGGCGCCAAGACGTACCAGAAGGAGCACGCCGACCGCTTCGACCTGATCGTCAACGGCATCAAGGACGAGCGCGACATCGCCCGCCAGGTCTCGCTCGTCGACGAGATGATCGGCCAGAAGGTCGCCGCGATCGTCATCGCCCCGGCCGACTCCAAGGCCCTCGTCTCGGCCTGCCGGCGGGCCCAGGAGGCCGGGATCGTCGTCGTCAACATCGACAACAAGCTGGACGAGGCGGTGCTCGTCGAGCAAGGCGTCAAGATCCCGTTCGTCGGCCCCGACAACCGCGCGGGGGCCAGGCTGGCGGGCGACCTCCTGGCTTCAAAGCTCAAGCCGGGCGACCCCGTGGCGATCGTCGAGGGGCTCAAGACGGCGTTCAACGGCCAGCAGCGGCTCCTCGGCTTCCAGGACGCCGCGAAGGCCGCCGACCTCAAGATCGTCGACTCCCAGAGCGCCCAGTGGGAGATCGCCCAGGCGAATCGCGTGGCCTCGGCCATGCTCAGCGAGCACCCCGAGATCAAGGCCCTGATGTGCTGCAACGACAGCATGGCCCTGGGCGCGCTCGCGGCGGTCAAGGCCGCCGGGCGATCCGGCCAGGTCCAGATCATCGGCTACGACGGCATCGCCGCCGTGCGGACGGCGATCGACGAAGGGGCGATCCTCGCCACGATCGACCAGCACGCCGATCAGCTCGCCGTATTCGGCCTCGAGTGCGCGCTCGACGTGATCGACAAGAAGGAGACGCCCGCCGACCGCACGACGCCCGTCGACCTCGTGGTCAAGAAGTGAGCCGAGCTGAGATGAGCGGCCCCCCCTTGCTGTCGATCCGAGGGCTGAGCAAGAGCTACGCCGCGCCGGTGCTCCGGGCCGTGGACCTCGACCTGCATCCGGGCGAGGTCCACGCCCTGATGGGGGCGAACGGGGCCGGCAAGAGCACCCTCGCGCGGATCGTCGCGGGCCTCGGCGAGCCCGACTCCGGCGCGATGGAGCTGGACGGCGTCCCCTACCGGCCGGGCGCCAAGCATCGCGCCGAGGCCCTGGGCGTGCAGATCGTCCAGCAAGAGCTGACGCTCCTCCCCACCCTGACCGTGGCCGAGAACCTGTTCCTCGACCGCCTGCCGACCCGGTTCGGCCTCGTCCGCTTCCGCGCCCTCCGCCGCGACGCCGCCAGGGCGCTGGCGCGGGTCGGCCTGGATTCCGTCGACCCCGAGACGCCGACCTCGCGGCTGGGCGTGGGCGAGCAGCAGCTCGTCGAGATCGCACGCAGCCTCGAACGCCCCTGTCGGGTCCTGATCCTCGACGAGCCGACGGCCGCGCTCACCGCCCCGCAGGTCGACCGCCTGTTCGAGAACATCGCCCGGCTCAAGCGGCAGGGAGCCGCGATCGTTTATATCAGCCATCGCCTCGACGAGGTCCGACGGATCGCCGACCGCATCAGCGTCCTGCGCGACGGCGACCTCGTGGCGACCCGGCCCGCGTCCGAGCTGGACCTGGACGAGGCCGTCCGCCTGATGGTCGGCTCGAACCCCTCGCGCGACGAGTTCCGCCACGCCCGGACGCCCGGCGAGGTCGTCCTCCGGGTCCGCAACCTCTCGCGCGGCGACCGGGTCCGCGACGTGAGCTTCGACCTGCACGCCGGCGAGGTGCTGGGCGTCTCCGGGCTCGTCGGCTCGGGCCGGACCGAGCTGCTTCGCGCGATCTTCGGCGCCGATCCGGCCGACTCGGGCGACGTCTCCGTCGCGGGCGCGGCGCCGGCCCGCTTCCGCGAGCCCCGGCAGGCCGTCGCGGCGGGCCTGGGCCTGGTCCCCGAGGACCGCAAGGCCGAAGGGCTCCTGCTCCCCCGCTCGATCCGGATGAACCTGACGCTCGGCCGGACGAAGCCTTATCGCGGCCCTCTGGGATTCCTGCGGGCCCGTCGCGAACGCGCCGACGCGGTCGCGACGGGGAGGCGCGTGCAGCTCGCCTGCCATTCGCTGGAGCAGCCGGTGGAGCAGCTCAGCGGTGGCAATCAGCAGAAGGTGGTCGTCGGCCGCTGGCTCCTGCGCGAGCCCCGCGTGATGCTGTTCGACGAGCCGACGCGGGGGATCGACGTCGCCGCCAAGTTCGCGGTCTACCACCTGATCGACGAGGCCGCGGCGCGGGGCGCGGGGGTGGTCGTCGTGTCGAGCGAGGTCGAGGAGCTGCTTTTGATCTGCGACCGGATCGCGGTGATCTCGGCCGGGCGATTGGTCGCGACCTTCGCGCGCGGCGAATGGTCGGAGGAGAAGCTGCTCGCCGCGGCGTTCCAGGGCTACACGAATCGAGCGGGGGCGGACGGCTGACATGAGCGACGCGACGACCGGAACCGAGAAATGGGCCGAGAGCCCGCGACTGGCGAGCTGGCGGGGCGTGGGCGACGTCGTCGGCATGATCGTCGTCCTGGCGGCGCTGGCGGGCCTGTTCGGGACGCTCAGCAACCACTTCTGGTCGGCCCAGACGGTCAAGACGATCGTCAACCAGTTCGCCGACCTGACCGTGATGGCCGTCGGCATGACCCTGGTGCTGGTGATCGGCGGGATCGACCTCTCGGTGGGCTCGGTGATGGCCCTCTGCGGGGCCGTGCTCGGCATCGCGATCGTCGACTGGAACGTCCCGTTCCCGGTGGCGCTGGCGGCCTGCCTGGCCATGGGGGCGGCCTGCGGACTGGTCAACGGATTCATTTCCGTGCACTGGTCGATCCCGTCGTTCATCGTCACGCTCGGCATGCTCGAATCGGCCCGAGGGGCGACCTACCTGCTGACGAAGTCGGAGACGAAGTACGTCGGCCCCCGGATCGAGTGGCTGGCAAGGCCGCTGCCGGGGCTGGGGGCCTCGACGAGCTTCCTGATCGCGCTCGGGCTGGTGGCCGCGGGGCACGTCCTGCTGACGCGGACGGTGCTGGGGCGCTACATGGTCGCGATCGGCACCAACGAGGAGGCCGTGCGGCTCTCGGGCGTCGACCCGAGGCCGACGAAGCTCCTGACGTTCGTCCTTTCGGGCCTGTGCGCGGCGATCGCGGCCGTGTTCCAGGTCTCGCGGGTCTCCTCGGCCGACCCCAACGGCGGCGTGGGGATGGAGCTGGGGGCGATCGCCGCGGTGGTCATCGGCGGGACGAGCCTGATGGGCGGGCGGGGGTCGGTGCTGCGGAGCTTCCTCGGCGTCCTGATCATCGCCGTCCTGCAGACGGGCCTGGACCACGTCGGCGCGACCGAGCCCTCCAAGCGGCTGATCTCCGGCGCGGTGATCGTGCTGGCCGTCGTGGCCGACGTCCACCGCCGGAGCTGGGGAGACACGATCCGGCGGACGGCGGGCCGCTTCAGCCGGAAGCCGCGGCTCCCGGTGTGACGACCCCCGACCCGTCGCCGACGCCGCCGACGAACGTCGGCCGATCCCACCTGGTCGCGAGGAAGACGCCGAGCGCCGCGACGACGAACACCGCCCCCACGGCGCACGCGCCGGGCCAGCCGTAGCGGGGCCAGGCCGCGGCCCCCGCCGCCGAGCCGAGCGCCCCGCCGAAGAAGAACGCGACCATGTAGACCGTGTTCAGCCGGCTCCGCGCCTCCGGCATGAGGCCGTAGATCCGCGTCTGGTTGGAGATGTGGTTGCACTGCGTGCCGACGTCCAGCAGCAAGACGCCGACCACCAGCCCCGTCAGGCTCCCCCCGAACACGCCCAGGATGACGTAAGCCGAGAGCATCAACAACAGCCCCGAACCGATCGACCACCTCGAGCCGCGACGGTCGGCGAACGAGCCGACCAGCGGCGCGGCCAGCGCCCCGGCGGCGCCGACCAGCCCGAACAGCCCCACCACGTCGCTGCCGTACCCGAACGGCGGCCCCGCCAGGTGGAACGCCAGGACCGTCCAGAAGACGCTGAACGACGCGAACGCCAGCCCGCCGAACAGCGCCGAACTCCGAAGCGCCGGCAGGTCGCGCACCAGCCCCCCGAGCGACCGCATCAGCGACCCGTACGACCCCCCCGCGAGCGTGGGCGTCGATCTCGGCATCGCCTTCGCCATCACGCCCATCAGGCCCACCATGAGTGCCGCCGCCAACCAGAAGACCGCCCGCCAGCCCAGGTGCGAGCCGAGGAAGCCGCTGGCCGTCCTCGCCAGCAGGATCCCGATCAGGAGCCCGCTCATCACCGTGCCGACGACCTTCCCGCGCTCGTGCGGCTCGGCGATCGCCGCCGCGAACGGGATGATGATCTGGGGGGTGACCGTGGCCGCCCCCATCGCGAAACTCGCCGCCGCCAGCCAGGCGAAGCTCGGCGACGCGGCCACCGCGGCGAGCGTCAGGGCGGTCGCCCCGAGCAACGCCACGATCAGCTTCCGGCGCTCCAGCAGGTCCCCCAACGGGGCGAGCGCCAGCATCCCCAGGCCGTAGCCGACCTGCGTCACGGTCGAGACGATCCCCATCCGCGACGCCGAGACCGAGAAGTCGTCGGCGATGCGTTCCAGCAGCGGTTGGCTATAGTAGAGGTTGGCGACCGACAACCCGCTGCCGATCGCCATGATCCAGACGGTCCGACGTGCGATCATGTTTCCGGGATCAAACCCGCCGCCAGGGAGATGCGGGCCGGCGACGCCGGGATCGACCCCGCCCGCCCGGCCCGCGAGGCCTATCCCCGATTCTAGGAACCTCGTCAACTCAAGGCCCCAGGGAGTCGCCTCCATGCCATCCAGGAAACCGCTCGCCCCCCTCCTCGGCTTGCTGGCCTGCCTCGCCGCCACGGCCGCCCCGGCGCAGCCGACGTCGACGGACGGAGTCCGATTCCTCGACCTGGCCGGCCAGTCTCGGCGTCAGGTGATCGTGGACCGCGAGCCGGGCCAGTACCTCGGACATCCGACGACGGTCCTGCTCGAAGACGGAAAGACGATCGTGATCGTCTACCCCAAGGGCCACGGCAAGGGCCCGATCATCCTGAAGCGGAGCGGCGACGGCGGCCTGACCTGGTCCGACCGGCTTCCCACCCCCGAGAACTGGACGACCTCGCTGGAGACCCCCACGATCCACCGCACGGTCGACGCCCAGGGCAAGAAGCGGCTCATCCTCTTCTCGGGCCTCTACCCGATCCGGCTCGCGGTCAGCGAGGACGACGGCGCGACCTGGACCCCGCTCGCGAAGATCGGCGACTTCGGCGGCATCGTCGCCATGGCGAGCGCCGAGCGTCTCAAGGACGGCTCCTACATGGCCCTCTTCCACGACGACGGCCGATTCCTGCACGACGGCGGAAAGGCCGGGAAATTCCGCGTCTTCAAGACGCTCTCGAAGGACGGCGGACTGACCTGGGGAGAGCCGGTCGTGATCGCCGAGGACGACGCGCTCGACCTTTGCGAGCCCGGCCTGATCCGATCGCCCGACGGCAAGCAGCTCGCCGTCTTGCTCCGCGAGAACTCCCGCAAGAAGAACTCCCACCTGATCACCTCGGACGACGAGGGCGAGACCTGGTCGAAGCCCCGCGAGCTTCCCCTCTCACTCACCGGCGACCGCCACGCCGGCAAGTACGCCCCCGACGGCCGCCTCCTCCTCTCGTTCCGAGACACCGCCAAGGGGAGCCCCACGCAGGGCGACTGGGTCGCCTGGGTCGGCACTTACGACGACGTCGTCTCCGGTCGCGACGGCCAGTACAAGGTCCGCCTGATGGACAACCATCACCAGTGGGACTGCGCCTACCCCGGCGTGGAAGTGCTGCCGGACGGCACGTTCGTCGCCACTACCTACGGCCACTGGACCGAAGGCGAGAAGCCCTACATCGTCTCCGTCCGCCTCAAGCTCGACGAGCTGGACGCGATGGCGAAGTCCAACCCCTGACGGAGGCCCCGGGCGGCCCCGCCGCCTCAGGGCCGCGCCGAATCGGGCGCGGCCTTGAGGAGGGCGTCGATCGTCCGATGGATCCAGGAGTCGTCCTTGGGGAAGTCGGCGTAGGACTTCAGGTCCGCCAGACGCGGGTCGTCCGGGCGGACGCCGGCGGTCTGGAGGACGGCGTAGTCCTGGAGCGACTCGGCGAAGACCTCCCATCGGATCGAGTCGAGCGGGCCGTCCTTCCCCGGATAGATCATGAAGGGGTCGCCGTAGGGGATGTTCGGCCACGCGCCGTTGGAGGCGTCGTGGAAGGGGTCGCCGATCGCCTCGCGCTCCATCAGGTGCCAGTAATTGAAGCCCCAGTGCAGGAACCCCTTCGCGCCCAGCCGGTAGAACAGCGGGCCGGACATGCGGATCTTGGAGAGCGGCGTGTCGAGGAAGCGGTTCAGCCACGGCCCCGTCGGGGCGCAGCAGTAGTAGACCCAGTGGGGGATGCCGGCGTCGATGTACGCCTGGGCCGCGCTGACGAGCGGGATCGGGATGTCGGTCAATCCTTCGCGTCCGTACTCGATCGAGCTCAGAGCGTCCATGACCTTCCCCTTCATCCACGGCGCCTTCTCGCGGAGGATCTGGCGGGCTCGCTTGTAGTTGGCGATGTGCTGCCCCTCGCCCGGCTCGTCGGAGAGGTGGAAGTACGAGCCGTCGAGCAGGTCCTCGGCCGTGAGGAAGGCGTGGAACTCGGGCAGGAACTGGTCGAGGAAGTTGAGGAAGACGTCCGAGTAGCCGCTGATCTCGGGCGGCCAGAGCATGACGAATCGGTCGTCCTTCCGCGTGTAGACCCGGACGGGGTTCTCGGCGCCCCAGTAGATCCACAGGTGAGACCATTCGAATTTCTTGAAGCCGATCTCGCGGCACATGGCGACGAACCGCCGGGTCCGCTCCCAGTCGAACCGATACTTGCCGGGCTCGGGCTCGTCAACCTCCAGGAGTTGGCAGGGCCGCTCGAACGGCTCGCGGCGGGCCACCAGCAGCGGCACGGAGACCACGTCCGAGCCGTGGTCGAACATGTTGCGGAGCTGGTCGCGGGTCAGCTCCCACCAGCGTTCGTCGAACCGGCCGGTCTTGTAGTAGTCCCAGGTCGCCTCGCCGCGCCACCAGTGGATGACGGGGAAGTCGCGCCGGGGGGCGACGACCAGCTCCGACACGTCCAGTTCGACGGGCATCGCGGCGACGTCCGCATCCTTGCCGCCCCAGGGGACGATCCGCGCGGTGAGCGTGCGACGCCCCGGGCGGGCGTCGGCGGGCGCCCTCAGCGAGACCCAGAACGAGCGCGTCTCGAACGGGCCGAGCGCGACCCTCGTCTCGGGAAGCAGCGGATCGGGGACGAGGCCGGGGCCGTGCTCCACCCCCTCCAGCTCCGCCGAGTCGGTCGCGGGCGTGAAGTGCGGCATGGGGACGAGGCCGACAAGCCGGACCTGGGGCGCGAGATCGTCGGCGTCGACCACCGAGCAGTCGAACCCGATGTACGCCGAACTCTCATTGCGGACGCAGACCTGGAACGACGCCTTGCCGTTGCGAGGGATCGCCAGGCGATGAGACGCGGCCCCCGGCTTCGACGCGGGATAGACCCGCTTGAGCGAGGACTCCAGCCAGTAGGCGACCGGCGCGCCGGCCTCGCCGACCCGCTTGTGGATCGGCCCCGAAACGGCGTCGGCCCCCTCGTCGCCGCCGAACGCCTTCGGGGCGCCCGGCGGGACGAGCATGATCGCAAGCGAGAGGCCGAGGACGAGGGCGACGCGTGTCATGTTCCACCTTCCGGGACGAGGCCCGCCGACGTATCGAAGGATGATCAGATCAGGTTGCGCATCTTCGCGGCGTAGCGCGGGATGGCGGTCATCGGATCTTCCTTGGCCTCGTACTCGATCACGACGTAGCCGGAATAGAGGGCCCCGATGAGGATGTCGACGATCTTGCCGAAGTCGGCCTCCTCGGTCTTCCCCCCCGCGCGATGGATCTCCGTCTTGACCTGGACGTTGACCGCGTACGGGGCGAGCTGCGCGATGTCGGCGTACGGGTCCTCGCCCCGGAAGTTGGCGGTGTCCAGGTTCACGCCGAAGTTCGGGTGGTCGATCGCCTGGACGAACTTCAGGAGCTGCTCGGGCCTCGCGGTGATGCCGCCGTGGTTCTCGAGCGCCAGCACGATCCCCTTGGACTCGGCGTAGGGCAGGACCTCGTTCATGCACTCGACGACCCAGCCGAAGGCGGCGTCCTCGGTCGAGTCCTTGGGGACGTTGCCGGCGAAGACGCGGATCACCGGGGCGCCGAACAGCGCGGCGCGGTCGATCCACTGCTTCGTATTCGCGACCTGCTCGGCCCGCTTCTCGCCCGCCGGGACGCAGAAGTTGTTGCCGATGGCCGTCCCGGAGACGTCCAGGCCTTCGAGGAACGCGTGCCGCTTGAACCGGGCGAAATAGGCGTCGTCGGCCGTGGCCGGGAAGTAGTACGAGGTGGCCTCGACGGCGTCGAAGCCGAGGTCCGCGGCCAGGTCGACGAATCCGAACATGTCCATCTGCGGCGGCTTGGCCGTCAGCAGCTGGCGGTACGAGTACGCGGCGATGCTCAGCTTCAGATGGCTGGGGCGCTTGCGGGTGAGCGGGGGGATGGCCAGGGCGGCGGCGGGCCGCAGCACGGCCGGCGCGACGGCCGCGGCGAGCAGGGACCGGCGCAGGAATCCGCGACGATGATCGTTCATGGCGAGGGGCCTCCAGGCGGGGCGACCGAGGGGGTGGGACGGGGCGGGAGCGGAATCCCCGCGCCCGCCGGCCTCATGTCACCGAATGTAACGGGACGGGGGGCGCCTCGCCACGCCCCACCGGAATTCCCGGAACCCCCAGACGCCCGCGTCAGTCGTCGAGGTCGGAGAGCAGTTCGTTCACCTCGCGGTTGATGAACCGGACCTCCTCGTGCTCGACCGCGTTGCCGGCCTTCTCGCCGGGAAGCGCGTGGTAGTCCACGTCCACCCAGTCCTCGCCCACGCCCGCCTCCGCCTCGCGGCGGGGCCTGCGCTCGCCGGCCTCGGTCTGCTTACGGGCGCGCATGTAGAGCTTGATCGGCACGTCGCGGAACGGCAGCTTCTCGCGGAAGATGTTCAGCAGATAGCGGAGGTAGGTGGCGTCGAACAGCCGGGGGCTGTTCACGAACAGGACGACGGTCGGCGGGGCCTCGCCCACCTGGGTCGCGTAGTAGATCCGCGGGGCGCGGTTCTCGCGCATCGACGGCGGGTGCGCGGCGACGGCCTCGCGGAGCACCCGGTTGAGCGTCCCGGTGCTGATGCGGCGGTTCGCCTGCTTGAACAGCGACTGCGAGAGGTTCAGCAGCGACTTGACGTTCTTCCCGGTCTTGGCCGTGATGAACGCCATCGGCATGTAGCTCATGTTGCGGAAGGCGTGCTGGACGACGTGCGCGAACCGGGTCATGCCCGCGCGGCCCTCGGCCTGGGCCTCCTCGTCGGCGAGCATCAAGTCCCACTTGTTGATCACGAAGATGCAGGGCTTGTATTCCTTGGCGATGTAGTCGGCCAGCTGCTTGTCCAGCCGGCTGATCCCCTGCGTGGGGTCGAGGAACAGGTAGACCACGTCGGCCCGGCGGATCGAGCGTTCGGCGCGGTGGACCGAGTAGAAGTCCAGGTCGTCGCGGATCTTGGCCTTGCGCTTCACGCCCGCCGTGTCGATCGCCATGAACGGCAGGCCGTCCAGCTCGAAGTGGACGTCGACCGAGTCCCGCGTGGTACCGGGCCGCTCCGAGACGATCATCCGCTCGGCCTGCGCCAGCGTGTTGATGAACGTCGACTTGCCGGTGTTGGGGCGGCCCACCACGGCGATCTTCATCGCGGCGTCGGCCGGCCTCTGGGTCTCCTCCCAGGGCAGGAGTTTCTCGATCAGCCGCAGGAGCTGCTTCTTGTTGCGGTTCTGGTGCGTCGATACGGCGATCGGCTTGCCCCGGCCGAGCTTGTAGAACTCGCCCCCGCGGTCGTCGAAGATCGGGTCGTCGGCCTTGTTCATCACCAGGATGACCGGCGTCTTGAGGTAGCGCAGACGCTGGCCGACCTCCTCGTCCAGCGGCATCAGCTCCTCGCGGATGTCGACCACGAACAGGATCAGGTCGGCCTCGTTCATGGCCGTGTCGATCTGCCGCTCGACGTCCTGGCTCAGGTCGTCGCGGTCGACGATGCCGACGCCGCCGGTGTCGACCAGCTCGAAGAAGCGGGGGTCGTCGTCCTCCCCGAGCTGGACGAGCGTGCCGACCCGGTCGCGGGTCACCCCCGCGATGTCGTCGACGATCGCGATGCGGCGACCGGCCAGCCAGTTGAAGAGCGATGATTTGCCGACGTTGGGCCGGCCCACGATGACGACTTTGGGCAAAGCCATAGGACGATCTCCCCGCGAAGACGAAGCGAATGCGGCCCGACGTGCGTGGTTGCGGGGAGGCTGACGAAGAAGGACCGGAGACTGATTGTTGAAGTCGACCCCGGATGCGCGCGCCGTCTGATTCACCCGATTCTGCCGCGACACGAACCTATCTGTGCAACTTGCTATTATACGATGCGAGGCGTCTCCACCGCAAATCCCCGCGATCGTCGCAGCGGCGGACGCCGTCCTCCTCGCACGAATGCGAAAGCTCGGAGATGGCCGCCGAGACCACGCCCCCAAGCGAGACTCGATTCACGCTGCTCGACGGCGCCGCCCTGGTGATGGGCTCGGCGGTCGCCTCGGTCCAGCTCCGGCCGCTGGCGCGGGAGGGCTCGTCCACGGCCGGGCTGATCGGGGCGAGCCTGGTCTTCGCCTGGCTGGCCGCGACCGCGACCGGGCCGTTCGTCTATCTGGTCCGCCGGTTCGTCCGACCGACGACCGGGCCTTCGGGGATCGGCGAGCGGCTCTGGGCGCTGCTGGGGACCCCCTGGCTCCTCGGCGCCGTGTTCCGATCGGCGGGGACGCAGGGCGGCGCGGAGGGCGTTTACCCGTTGGTGATGGCGGGGAGCGTGGCGGCGGCCTCGCTGATCGCCTTCCTGACGACCTGGCAGACCTGGGTCGCGGCGTCCCCCGAGGAGGCGAGCCGGGTCGGCGCTGGGGCCTGGCCGAATCGGATCGGGCTCGTCCTGGCGATCGCCTGGCCGATCCAGTGCGGCCTGGCGTTCGTCGTGCTGGGCTGAACGGGGGTCAACCGGCGGCGAGGACGTCCAGGTCCAGGTCGGGCAGGAAGCCGGGGCCGCGGCGCAGCCTGGCGAGCCGGGCGCGGTCCAGGCGTCCGGCCATGAGGGCGCCGGCCAGCTCGTAGAATCGGGCGAGGTGCTCCGAGGACCGTCGCAGGCCGGCTTCGGGATCGAGCCCGCCCGCGATCGGGTAGGACCAGTCGACCTGCTGGGCGCGGACGAGGCGGCGGGCCATCTCGGCGACGGCCTCGCGCTCGATCGCGGTCAGGTCGCGCCGTCGTTCGACGGCGAACGTCAGCAGGTCGGACGCGGCGCGACAGCGGTCGAACAGGTCCGAGCCGGCGGGACGCGCCGCGAGGGCGCCGCCGACGCTCACGCCGGGGCGGCCGAGGGGACCGATCGGGTTGCGCGACAGGTAGCGGTCGAGCGACGAGGCCCGGCCGAACTCGCCCCCCGCCAGCCCTTCCAGGAGCCGGGCGAGCCAGGCGTCGGCGCCGCCGAACGGCCAGGCGCGGGCCAGGTCGTGCGCCGAGAGGGCCGCGACCCCCAGGCGTTCGGCCGGAGCCTCGGCCCCGGGCGGGACGTCCGCCGCCTGCTGGGACCAGCGGCCGAGAAAATGCTTCGCATGATCGGCCGCCGCCCGCGCGGCCTGCTTCGGGTCGGCGTATCGCGAATCCTGGCCGTAGCCGACGCGAGGGTCGAGCGCCTCGGCGACCGGGGAGGGCGAGACCGCGAACGCGGCGACCCCAGGCGGCGTGACCATCGGGCCCATCGCCCGTCCGGGGGGGAGGACCGTCCCGCGCAGGAAGACGTCGGCGGCCACCCCGAAAAACCGCAGGCCCCGCCCGGCCATCGTCGTCTCCAGGCCCGGCGGGTAGCCCAGGAACGGCAGCCAGACGCCGCTCGGCGGCGACTCGAACCGTCGCGCGTGGTCGACCGCGGCGAGCCCCACCTGCGCCCTGGCGACGATCGGGTCGCACGCGACGCTGGGGAGCCAGGTGTGGGTGGCGGTCGTCGGCACGAGGTCGATCGCGCCCGAGGCGTTCCAGCGGCGGAGCAGCCGGAGGGCGTCGCCGTCCCCCGCCGTGGCGAAGAATCGCAGCAGGCCCCGATCGGCCTCCCCGGCGTGCACCCGACGTTCCAGCTCACGGCGCTGGACCGCCCGGCCCTGTGGGTCGGCGGCCAGGGCCGTCCAGCTCGGGCTGACCGCCAGGGTGATCGAGGCGTCGCCGGCCCGCTCGACGAACCCGTCCAGGGCGCGAAGCAACGGCCAATCGACGGCGACGCCCGCGGTCGCCCAGTCCGGCCCCGCGACCTCGTCGGGGCCGGGGAGCGGATGGTGGAGTTCCAGGACCAGGGCCAGACACGGCATGGCGACGTTCCGTTCCTCGGTGCGATGCGGTTCGGTTGGCGAGGCGGTTTCCGATGGTCAGGCGCCCGGTCGACGCGGGAGCACGCGGAGCCGCCTCGGCGTCGTCGTCGGGGGGGACGCATCGCGCGGAAGGTGGCATATCCGGGAATGGGCGATCGGGTGGAAGTACCCCCAGCGCGACCGCACGCCCAGGCAGGCGGCCAGGGAGCGGCCGTCGAACGGCAGCGCGAGCGTCCGATGGGTCTCGCCGGGGCCGAGGTCCACGTCGGAGGTGCTGTGGGCGTTCAGGCCGTCGAACGCCACGTCGGTCACGTCGAACAGGCGGATCGTCAGCACCGCCCGCACGGACTCCGGCCCCAGCCATTCCAGAGCCCCTCGCCAGTCGTCGGGACGGAGCGTCCAGGACGCCAGGGCCTCTCGACAGGAGACCGGGATCAGCGACAGCCGAGACCGAAGCTCCGGGAACGGAGCCGTCGGGCCGTCCGGCGAAGCGCGCCCGACCTCGGGCGGATCGAAGGCCGCCGCGTTCCGCTTGCGATCGACGAGCCGCCGGTAGACCTCCAGCCACCGCGCGGCGACGCCGTCGAACTCCAGGCGGCGAGACTCCAGCGCCGAGCCGATCCGCACGTCGGCCTCGCGGCGCTCGCGATCGAACACGGCGTCCAGCAAGGTGCGGGCCATCGCCTCGGGATCCTTCCCTCGCACGGGGACCACCGGCGCACCGACCAGCCAGGCCGCGCGGGCGAAGGGGTCGTCCACCAGGTCGTCGGCCGCCGTCCCCACGATCGCGGCCTGGGCCACCGCCCCGTTCCAGCGCCCGCTCCTCGGCGTGCAGGTGTCGCCCCATCGGGTCGAGAGCAGCCGCCGCGTCTTCAATCGCCGTCGCAGCCGTTCGCAGCGGGGATCGGTCCCGAAGACCGCCGCGACCAGCCCCGGCGCCTTCTCCCGAGCCAGCGCGACCCCCTCGACGATCGCCTGGACCGAGAATCGGTCGCCGGCGTGGAAGGTCAGCACCGCGCAAGGGCCTTCGGTCGAGCCCTCGCGCGGGCCGTCGCGATCGCTCCAGAACGACAGGCCGGCCGGCGTCGTGATCGTGAACACGGGCGATTCGTCGTCGACCGCGAGCCTCGCGCGGAGCCGTTCGGCCCCCCACGGATGGTCGCAGATCCAGCCGTCGGGCACCGCGAGCGGACCGAAGCCCGGAGACTCCTCGACGTCCTCTTCCGAGGCCCGCTCCGAGGCCAGGACGACCCCCTGGCCCTCCCCCCTCGCCGCCAGTTCGCCGGCCGCCGGTCGGGTCTTCCAGTCCATCGCGTGGACGACGTCGAACCCGAAGCCCAGGCCCGAGTTGCTCGCCGCGCGGACCGCCGCGACCCCGAACGCCGAAGCCTCGTCGCGCGGGCCGCCGCCGATATCGTGGGGGCAACGGGTTTCCAGCCACCCCGGGTGAGCCTCGCGTTCCGGCTCACCGGGGAACCACCGCGTGAACGCGACGACGTCGACGCCGAGGCGGGCGACGGCGTCGATCGCCTCGCGCTCCAGATCCCACCCCAGCAGGGCGATCCTCATCGGCGACCATCCCCCCTCGAACCGAGACGCCTACGCCCGTCCCCGCGACCTCGCGAATCGGGCCGGCTCGCTCACCTGCGAACTATAACACGACCGCGAAGCTGGCGAGGATCCCCTCATCGGGCAAACCGCGACGTTGAGGCCGACTATCCGAATCGTGACGATCGCGACAGCGTTTCGAATCTCTCCCCATCCCGGATTTCGGATGCACGGTCAGGATGGGGCGCCTTGCGCCTCGGCTCTTTCTCAATGCGATTGAAGTCGTGCGCGGCCCTCAAGTCCGATCACCCGCGCCAGCACCGGACATCCCTTCCCCCCTCGCGGGGGAAGGTGGCCCGCAGGGCCGGATGAGGGGGAAGACGAGCACGGAAACCGATGGTGGCACGAGTGGCCGGACTGCGGATTCCGACGGCTTCCCGGCTCGTCACCCCCTCATCTGAGGCCTTCGGGGTCTGACTTCCCCCGCGAGGGGGGAAGACCTTCGGTACGACGCCAAATGCGCCGAACGAAGCCAATTTTCGGCACCCACCCACAATCACAATACAAAATCCAACAACACTTTGCGTCCGATGGCTTCGATTCCGGGTCGGATCGATCGAAGCCAATTTCCGGGAAGGTGGCGGAGTTGAGGGTGAGAAACGACGGCCGACATGAAAACCGCCGAACGAAGCCAATTTCGGGGGCCGATTCTTGTTGGCAAGTTCAATTCTGGGCGAGCGTTGCGGCCGATGGGTTCGCTTTCGGGTCGGGGCGATCGAAGCCAATTTCCGGGCTCGACCGAAACGGAGCCGGCCCGGAGGTCGAACCGTGGGGTCGAACTCCGGGCCGGGGTTTTTCGAGGGGCGGTCCGGGTCAGCTCCGGAAGTCGTCGTCCTTGGCCTTCTCGTCGGGGGGGGCCCAGTCGGCGGGGAGTCCGGCCTGGCGGCGGAGGCGGTTCATCCAGGTCTCGTCCTGGCGGATCGCGGCTTCATCGCCGGCGAGCATGTTGAATCGCATCTCCTCGCCGTTGGGGGCGTAGAGCTGGGCGAAGGCGACCGGCTCGCGACGATCCGGGACGACGACGTAGTAGGTCGTCTTGGGCAGGTTGGAGGCGACGGCCGTCTCCCCCTCCTTGACGCCGAAGTAGGCGTCGCGGAAGTCGTCGCCGGCGTAGTCGACGTCGGGGATGGGGGTCTCGGTCTGGGGGACGTAATCGAACGGGCCTGCGCCGAGGCCGCCGATCTGCATCCGGGTGATGGCCGGGATCGAGACGACGTTGTAGCCTTCGATCTGGTCCTCGTCGAGCTTGGCGTTCTTCTCGGTCTTGATCTTGGCGGCGAGGTCCTGGGCGGCCTTCTCGGCCAGGGGGCGGGCCTTGGCGAGCTTCCAGGCGCGGGCGACGTCGGCCTTGACCTCCTCGAGCGTCGGGATTCGGGGGGCTTCGTCCTTGACCTTGCGGGCGAGGTAGCGGGTCCCCTGGATGTCGGTCAGCTCGACCGGCTCGTAGAGGCCGACCTTGGAGTCGAGGAACTCGTCGGCGAACCGTCGGCCGCCGCTGAGGCGGGTGGAGCCGACCTGGGCGTTGGCGATCAGGCCGTAGCGGCCGGCCTGCTCCCGGGTGAGGAGCGGCGTGATCTCGTAGGCGAGTCCCTTCTCCTGGGCCAGGGCCTTGAGATCGACCTCCTTGGGGGCCTCGACCGGGGCGTTGGGGGCGGCGGCCTTCTCGTCGAGCATCGTCAGGTACTGGTCGGCGTACGGGATCAGCACCTCGTCGCGGATCTGGCCGAAGACCTCGTTGATCCCCTCCTGGGCCTTCTCGTCGGCGAGCCGGCTGGCGAGCAGGCTGCGGATCTCGCCGAGCGGCTGGATCACGGCGGGGGTCAGGTCCGGGGCGTCGGCGAAGAGGTCGTCGGGGAGTTCCGAGGGGACCTTGAACTCGCTCTTATGATTTTCGTAGTAGGCTTGCAGCTCGGAGTCGGTCATCTTGTCGCGGAGTTCCCGGGCCCGGGCGCCGCCGTCGAGGGAGACGAACTCGACCTGGACCTGGCGGGGGACCTTGAAGCCGGGGGTCTCCGAGGCCGGGTCGGGGAGGACGTCCTTGTACTTCTCGTACAGTTCCTGGAGGTCGGCCTGGGAGGGCTCGCCGACCTGGCCGACGAAATTCTCGACCGGGATCTCGACGAGCTTGTCGGCCACCCGCTCGGTCTGGCCGCGATAGGACTGGTAGACGTCGTAGGGGGTGATCGGGGGGCGGCCCAGCAGCGAGCGGACCTTGGCGATGCGGACCTGGTTGGCCAGGTCGGCCAGGAGGTCTTCCTGGCTGATCTCGCTGCTGAAGCGGCTGTAGAGCATCTCGAACATCTCGCGATTCAGCTGGCCGCCGGTGCGGGCCTTGAGCCAGTCGCGGCCGGTGATCGGGTCGGCCGGCATGCCCAGGCGGACGGCCTCTTTCTCGAGGATCAGCGCGTCGATCAGGTCCCGTTCCTTGAGGCCGCCGAAGAAGCCGTCGCGGCTGTAGGGGTTGAGGGCGGCCATGAAGAGGTTGGCGCGGTTGCGCTGGCGGGCCATCTCGTTCAGGTCGCTGCGACGGACGGTCCGGCCGAACAACTTGGCGACCTCGACGTCGGGGCCGGAGTAGTCGACGCCGAACAGGCGGGGGAGGCTGTCCGCGAGGACGAAGGAGAACATGGCCAGGATGGCGAGGACGGCCAGCATTTTGCGCTGGTGGCGGCGAAAGACCTCGAAAGGCATGGGGATCCTCGGTGCTTGCTGAGAGGCTTCGGAGGGGCCTCCTCGGCATCCCCCCCCTTGACAGACCCCGTTACCCTAGCTATGCCGCTAAGTGTGAAGGATGCGGAGTCGTGATCGACGGCCCAGGAATCTCACATCGTAGCAAGTCCGCCGCCCGGAGCAACCTCAAAGGCCTCCCGGGCGGGAATCCGGCGGCTTCGGTCGGATAGACGGATCTCGTTCCAAGCAAAGACCATAGGACAACAACGTGCCGCCAAAGTCCTCCCCCAACTCGACGCCCGAAGACGGCGACTCCCCCAAGCCCAAGGCGGCCAAGACGCCGAAGGCCCCCAAGGCGTCGTCGGCCAAGGACGCCAAGCCCGCGACACCCAAAGCGCCGAAGGCTCCCAAGGCGGCCAAGACGCCGAAGGCCCCCAAGGCGGCCGCCGCCAAGGGGACGCGGGCGAAGTCGTCGACCGCGAGCCTGGGCGTCCCCGGCAGCGGCCCGTCGCTGGTGATCGTCGAGAGCCCGAAGAAGGCCAAGTCGATAAACAAGTTCCTGGGCTCCCGCTACATCGTGAAGGCGAGCATGGGCCACGTCCGCGACCTCCCCAAGCGCAAGCTGGGGCTGGACGTGGCCAACGGCTACGCCCCGTCCTACGAGGTGGTCCCGACCAAGAAAGACACGATCGGCGAGCTGCGGCGGGACGCCGCGCGGGCCGAGATCATCTATCTGGCGACCGACCCCGACCGCGAGGGGGAGGCCATCGCCTGGCACCTCCAGCACGCGCTGGAGCTGCCCGACGATCGGGTCCGCCGCGTCACCTTCCATGAGATCACCGAGCGGGCCGTGCGGGACGCCTTCACCAAGGTCGGCCCGATCAACATGGACATGGTCAACGCCCAGCAGGCCCGGCGGTTCCTCGACCGGTTCGTGGGCTACCAGCTCAGCCCGCTGCTCTGGAAGAAGGTGGCCCGCAACCTGAGCGCCGGGCGGGTCCAGTCGGTCGCCACCCGGCTGATCGTCGACCGCGAGCGGGAGATCCGGGCGTTCGTCCAGGAGGAGTTCTGGCGGATCACCGCCAACGTCTCCCCCGCCGGCTCGACCAAGGAAGACGAGCGGTTCGACGCCCAGCTCGCCGAGTACGAGGGGAAGAAGTTCGAGGCCAAGACCGAGGCCGACGCCCAGCGGGTCCGCGACGTCCTGGCGTCGGCGCCCTACGTCGTCTCCAAGGTCGACGAGGCCGAGAAGCTCGACCGGCCCGACGCCCCGTTCAAGACGAGCACGCTCCAGCAGCAGGCCGCGATCCGGCTCCGCTTCTCGGGCAAGAAGACGATGAAGCTGGCCCAGGAGCTGTACGAGGGCATCGACGTCGACGGGTCGGGGCCGACGGGGCTCATCACCTACATGCGTACCGACAGCCTGCGGGTGTCGGAGGAGGCCGTCGCCAGCGTCCGCGACCTGATCAAGGACCGCTACGGGGACCGCTACCTCCCCGCCAAGGCCAACCGCTACGCCGCCGGCAAGAACGCCCAGGAGGCCCACGAGGCCGTCCGCCCGACCGACCTGGCGCTCACCCCGGAGCGGGTCCGCGACCGCCTGGGCCACGACCAGCACCGGCTCTACCAGATGATCTACAACCGGTTCGTCGCCAGCCAGATGACGCCGGCCGTCTTCACCGTGACCGACGTCGTCATCGAGGCCGGGCCGGGGCTGTTCAAGGCCCAGGGGAAGATCCTCCGGTTCGACGGCCATCGCAGGCTCTGGGCCTCGTCCGGCAAGCAGGAAGACGCCCTCCTGCCGCCGATCAACGTCGGCCAGAGCCTGGACCTCCAGGCCCTGGAAGCCACCCAGCACTTCACCCAGCCGCCGCCGAGGTACAGCGAAGCCACGCTGATCAAGGCGCTCGAAAAGGAGAACATCGGCCGGCCGTCCACCTACGCGCCGATCATCCAGACCATCCAGGACCGCAAGTACGTCGAGCACAAGGACCGGCGGTTCTTCGCGACCGAGCTGGGCATGGTCGTCACGGACGTCCTGGTCAAGCACTTCCCCAAGATCCTGGACCTGAAGTTCACGGCCCGGATGGAGGACGAGCTCGACGAGGTCGCCACCGCCAAGGAGGACATGATCAAGGTCCTCGACGAGTTCTACCACCCGTTCCAGGAGGCCCTCAAGGCGGCCGAGACCCAGATGGAACGGGTGCAGATCGCCACCGACGAGGTCTGCCACGTCTGCGGCGCGCCGATGGTCATGAAGTTCGGCCGGACCGGCGAGTTCCTGGGCTGCTCGAAATACCCCGACTGCAAGGCGACCCGGCCGATCGGCGGCCAGCCCCGCGCCGAGGCCGTCGAGAGCGGCCACGACTGCCCCAAGTGCGGCAAGCCGCTCTTGATCCGCGAGAACAAGAAGGGGGAGAAGTTCCTCTCCTGCTCGGCCTACCCCGAGTGCAAGGAGTCGTTCGACATCGGGGCCGACGGGAACCCCGTCCCCAAGCTCGTGGAGACCGAGCACAAGTGCGAGAAGTGCGGCAAGCCGATGGCCCTGCGGAACGGCCGCCGCGGCCCGTTCCTGGGCTGCACCGGCTACCCCAAGTGCCGCAACATCGTGGCCGTCGACGCCGAGGGGAACCCCCTGCCGACCCTCAAGATCGACCTCAAGTGCGAGAAGTGCGGAAAGCCCCTGGCCGTCCGCCAGGGCAAGCGCGGGGCGTTCCTGGGCTGCACCGGCTACCCCAAGTGCCGCAACGCCGTCCCCGTCCCGGACGAGCTCAAGGACGAGGTCGCCAAGATGGCCCCGCCCCCGCCGGCCGCCACCGGGCCCGACCTCAAGTCGATCCCGATCGAGGAGACCTGCGACGACTGCGGCGGGCCGATGATCCCCCGCAAGGGCCGCCGGGGCTACTTCCTCGGCTGCGCCAAGTATCCCAAGTGCAAGGGGACCAAGGAGCCCAGCGCCGAGACCCTGGAGAAGATCAACACCGCGCTCGCCTCGGCCGAGGCCGCCGCGTCAGCCGAAGCGGCCGAGGTCGCCGAATGACCGCCTGACGCCGGGATCGAAAGACCTACGCCCCCGGGCCTTCCGCCGGGGGCGTGGGGTCCGGCCGGGCGACCGCCGTCGCGTAGGCGGTGGCGTAAGTCCGGCAGTGGGCCATCGAGACCAGGACGTCCCCCACCCCCCGCCGCCGAGCGACGTCCTTCGCCGCGCCGGCGACCAGGACCCGGCAGGAGCCCCGGGCCTCGCCGCGGATCTCCACGTCCGTCCAGGCGACCCCCTCCGACGGCCCCGTCCCCAGGGCCTTGAAGACGGCCTCCTTGGCCGCCCACCGGGCCGCGAAATGCTCGATCGGCCGCCGTCGCGCCTGGCAGGCGCGGATCTCCCGGTCGGTGTAGATCCGCCGCAGGAAAAGCTCGCCGTGCCGCTCGATCATGCCGCCGATCCGGGGGCATTCGACGATGTCCGTCCCGATCCCGATGATCTCCATCCGCACCTCTCTTCCCCACCCCTCCGAATCGACCCCTCCAGCTTACCGGAGCCGCCCTCGGGCCGGTAGGATGCCGCCGGTTGCGACGGCCGCGGGCCCCGCCGAGGGTCGAAATCGAATCGCCGGGAGGGGCCGCCGTCGCTATACTGCCTTCCAGGGAGATCGTCCCCTGGACCCGGACGTACACGCCGAAGCAAGGACCGCGATGGATCTGCTCGCCGACCTCACGCCGCCCCAGCGCGAAGCCGTGACCCACGTCAACGGCCCCCTCCTCGTCCTGGCGGGCGCGGGCTCCGGGAAGACCCGAGTCATCACCCGACGCGTCGCCCACCTGCTCCGCGAGGGGATCCCGGCGCGGAACATCCTGGCCCTGACCTTCACCAACAAGGCCGCCGGCGAGATGCGGGAGCGGATCGAGGCCATCGTCCCCGACGCGAAGGTCTGGGTCGGCACCTTCCACGGCTTCTGCGCCCGGCTCCTCCGCAGCTACGGCTCGCTCGTGGGCCTGGACTCGTCGTTCACCATCTACGACCAGGCCGACCGCCTCCGGGCCGTCCGCGACGTCCTCGACGCGATGGGCGTCGAGGAGCCGCCGATCACCCCCGAGAAGATCGAGTCGGCCATCAGCCGGGCCAAGAACGACCTGGCCACCCCCAAGTCGCTCGCCTACCGGGCGCGAGACGACCGCGACCGCCTCGTCGCCAAGGTCTACGCCGGCTACGAGGAGAAGCTCCGGGCGGCCTCGGCCGTCGACTTCGACGACCTCCTCGTCCACGTCGTCAAGATCCTCAAGGAGCACAAGGACGTCCGCGCCGAGCTCGACGCCCGCTACCGCTACGTCCTGGTCGACGAGTACCAGGACACCAACATGGCCCAGTACGCCATCGTCCGGGCCCTCTCGGTCGACCACCCCAACCTCTGCGTCACCGGCGACCCCGACCAGTCGATCTACGGCTGGCGCGGGGCCAACCTCTCGAACATCCTCGAATTCGAGAAGGACTACGACTCCGTCCAGGTGGTCAAGCTCGAACACAACTACCGCAGCACCAAGACCATCCTCGCGGTCGCCGACCACCTGATCCAGTACAACGTCAACCGCAAGCCGAAGGCCCTGATCACCGAGAACCCGAGCGGCGAGCCCGTCCAGCTCACCGTCTACGCCCGCGAGACCGAGGAGGCCGAAGGGGTCGCGGGCCGGATCGCCGGCCTCGTCCGCGAAGGGGCCTACAACTTCTCCGACGTCGCCGTCTTCTGCCGGATCACCGCCCTGACCCGGACGTTCGAGCAGGCCTTCCGATCCGCCCGGATCCCCTACCAGATCGTCGGCGGGGTCTCGTTCTACGAGCGGCAGGAAGTCAAGGACGTCGTCTCGTACCTCAACCTGATCAACAATCCCAAGGACGACATCGCCCTCAGCCGCGTCGTCAACGTGCCGCCCCGAGGCCTCGGCAAGACGTCGTTCGAGCACCTGATCGGCTTCGCCCGCCAGCACGGCCTCACCCTGCTGGACGCCGCCCGACGCGCCCGGGAGGTCCCCGGCCTGAAGGAGAAGGCGATCCGGTCGTTCACCGACTTCGTCACCCTCTTCGACGAGCTGGCCGGCCTCCGCGACCACCCGGCCGAGGTGGTGATCCTCCAGACGATGGAGAAGACCGGCTATCGCCAGCATCTCAAGGACGAATCCCGGGGCGAGGGGGAAGACCGGCTGGCGAACCTGGAGGAACTGATCTCCGCCGCCCGGGAGTTCGACCTGGAGCACGCGGGGGCCACGATCCAGGACTTCCTGGCCGAGATCACCCTGGCCTCGCCGGTCGACCGCTGGGACCAGCAGACCGGCGCGGTGACCCTGATGACCCTGCATGCGGCCAAGGGCCTGGAATTCCCGGTCGTCTTCATCATCGGCCTGGAGGAAGGCATCCTGCCTCACAGCCGGGCCTTCGACAACCCCCACGAGCTGGAAGAGGAGCGCCGGCTGTTCTTCGTCGGGATCACCCGGGCGCGGAAGGAGCTGTACATCAGCCGATGCCGCATCCGGACCTTCCGGGGCCAGCAGCAGGCCACCGCGCAGTCCCAATTCCTGACGGAGCTGCCGGAAGACTACCTGACCTACGACGACCGCTCCGGGGTCTCGACCGGCGACTCGCGATGGAGCCGGTCGTCCTACGACTCCCGTTCCAGCTACGCCCCGCGCCGCCCCCAGACGCCCCCCGGACCCCCACCCCAGCCCCGAGTTCGGGTTCGGGCTCGACCCCGCCCGCGTTCCGACTCACCACCGCCGCCCAGCTCGGCGGCGGGGCCGCGCCGATCACCCCGCCCGGCGACCTCGACGCCTTCCGCCCCGGGGCGTCGGTCCTGCACCCCCAGTACGGGCTGGGACGGGTCGTGGCTATCGACGGGGCGGGCCCCAACCGCAAGGGGCGGATCGCCTTCACGCTGGGGGGGGAGAGAACGTTCGTGCTGGCCAAGTCGCCGTTGAAGGTCGTCGGCAAGACCGGGGCCGGGCCCCGATGACCCGCTTCACGCAGAACCGGAACCGCACGCCATGACCGCCGCCGCCTCCCGATTCGACCGCCGCCCCCCCCGATTGGGGGTGAACATCGACCACGTCGCCACCCTGCGCCAGGCGCGCCGGGGGGTCGAGCCCGACCCGGTCTGGGCCGCCGCCGCCGCCGAGCTGGGGGGCGCCGACGGGATTACCGTCCACCTGCGCGAGGATCGGCGGCACATCCAGGACCGCGACGTCCGCATCCTTCGCGAGACGGTGCAGGTCGGCCTCAACCTGGAACTCGCCGTCGAGCCGGCGATGCTGGCGATCGCCCTGGAGATCCGCCCCGACCAGGTGACGCTCGTCCCCGAGCGCCGCGAAGAGATCACCACCGAGGGGGGCTGGCCGTGGCCTCCCGCCGGGACCGCGTGGCCGAGGCGGTCGCCCGTCTCCGGGACGCCGGGATCCGGGTCGCGACCTTCCTGGACCCGGAGGCGTCGGAGATCGACGCCTCCGTCGCGATCGGGGTCGACGCCGTCGAGCTGCATACCGGCCGCTTCGCCGAGGCCCCCGAAGGGAGGGACCGCGACCGCGAGCTGGAGGCGCTCCGGTCCGCCTCGGCCCGGATCGTCTCGGCGGGGATCGGGCTCCACGCGGGCCACGGGCTGAATTATCGGAACGTCCGCGAGGTGGCGGCGATCCCCGAGATGGCCGAGCTGAACATCGGCCACGCGATCGTCTGTCGGGCCGTCTTCGTGGGGCTGGAACAGGCCGTGCGGGAGATGAGAGGCCGCATCGAGGCCGCTTTCTGAGCGGGCGACGGCCCCCCGGATCGCAGGGTCGCGCGCCCCAATTCGTCGACCGAACGGAATCCCCCCCTTCCCTAAAGCCGGGTGGGACCCTAAGATATCTGACGCTGGTATGCGGCGTTGCATACTTAATCGTTGTGTTATGATTTCGCAAGAAGTCGTCGACCCTCTTCATGTGTTCGCATGTCGATCGACGGCGTCCGAGGTTGGATGCATCTTCTTATGGCGACCAAGGGACGAATCTTCGCCGGCTGTACGGTGGCCCTGGCGACCCCGTTTCGGGACGGCGAGGTCGACGAACCGGCCCTGCGATCCTGGGTGGAGTGGCAGATCGAGCAGGGGACGCCGATCCTCAGCCCGGTCGGCACCACGGGCGAGGCCCCGACGCTGTCTCACGGCGAGCACGAACGGGTGATCGCCGTGGTGGTGGAGACGGCCGCGGGCCGGGCGAAAGTCGTGCCCGGCACCGGTTCGAACTCGACGACCGAGGCGATCCGCCTGACCAAGTTCGCCGCCCGCGCCGGGGCCGACGGGGCGCTGATGGTCGCCCCCTATTACAACCGGCCGAGCCAGGAGGGGTTGTACCGGCACTTCGCGTCCGTCGCCGAGGCCGTGGACCTCCCGATCATGCTTTACAACATCCCGGCCCGGACCGGGCGGAACGTCGAGCCGGAGACCGTCGAACGCCTGGCCGCGATCGAGACGATCGTCGCGATCAAGGAAGCCGCGGGCTCCCTGGACCAGGTGAGCGACATCATCGCTCGCACGAACCTGACGGTCCTCTCGGGCGACGACAGCCTGACGCTGCCGATGCTGGCCGTCGGGGCCGAAGGGGTGGTCTCCGTGGCCGCGAACATCGTCCCCCGCGACGTCCGCGGGCTTATCGACGATTTCAACGCCGGGGACGCCCCGGCCGCCCGGGAACGCCACGCCCGGCTCTTCCCGCTCTGCCGCGACCTGCTGGGCCTCGCCCCCAACCCCGTCCCCCTGAAGGCCGCGCTGGCCCTCCTGGGGCGCGGCAACGGCGAGATCCGGCTGCCGCTCTGTCCGCTCGACGAGTCCGAGACCGCCAAGCTCACGCGCGCCCTCGCCCGATACGGCCTGCTCGAAGCCTGAGACCGCCGCCGATCTTCGTTTTCGCCCGCGATCGCCCTGCACTCGTCCTCGAAATGGAATATATTAACTTCAGTTCCTCCTGATCCGACCTGGCCTCGTTCGAATTCGGTCCGGCGTTCTGTCGTCCCGACTCATCCCTCGCTCCCACGGGCCTCGAAATCTTCTCGATGGCCCGCTTCGACTAAAAACCACTACAACCCGACGCCCCCGCCTCGACGGCCCGCCCCATGAACGGCGTGGGCGGATCGCGGCCGTTACGATTACGTTCCTCACTCCGAATTCTTTCGTCGATCTTCCGATTTTCGACGCCTCCCCTGGGAATCGGACTCCCTCGCACAGACTTTGACAAAGGGATCCCGCCATGGCTCGCAAAGCGTCCTCGAACGGCAACGGCAACGGCAACACAGGCAATGCCAACGGCGCCTCCGCCGCGAAGGCGGAGGACCTGGCGCCGGAGGTCTCCGATCAGTCGATCCGCGAACTCGCCCAGGTCTTCAAGCTCCTGAGCGACGAGACCCGGCTGCGGATCCTCTTCTACCTGGCGCTGTCCGAGGACGGCGAGCTGCACGTGACCGAGCTTTGCAACCGCCTGGGCCAGAGCCAGCCGGCGGTGAGCCATCACCTGGCGCTGCTCCGGGTGTCGAGCCTGATCGAGTCGCGTCGCGAGGGGAAGCACAACTTCTACAGCGTGCGGACCGAGCATTTCGGCGACCTGCTGCTGAGCCTGTTCGCGGCCGCCGGCGAGACGCCGAAGAACAAGAAGTACCGCTTCCACGACTTCGTCCTGAACTACACCGGCGCCTGACGCCGGCTCCCCCCACGCCCCCGGCTCGGGGGCGCGTCGGGGGCGGCGGGGGACGCGACCGATCCCCGGCGCCGGCCCGTCGTCGATTCGCGTCGGCGCCGCGACGGTTCGCCTTGACCCTGATTCGGCTTCTCGGCAAAATGCCCGCATCGGCCCGGCGGACCCGCGATCGACGTCCCGGAGGCGTCTCCGGATCGTCCAGCGCCTGCGGGGGCGGAGCCTTCGAATCTCGCCGGGATCGGCGAGGCTCGATCCGCCGCCCGAGGCGGCCCCGATCGGGCGCGAACAAGTCGTCGTTCCGCGCCACCAGCGGTGCAAAAAAGGAGTTTTGCCGATGGGTCTCTCTTCTCGTTTGATCGTGGCGGCGGGCCTGGGCGTCGTGGGCGCGGGCCTCCTGGTCGCGCCGATCCAGGGCCAGCAGGACGGCGCGGTCCGCAAGACCAACGGCGGCGCGTCGCAGTTCAAGGAAGGGACCCCGCCGGTCATCGGCACGATCGACCTGGACGGCGTCTTCAAGAATTACGAGAAGGTCAAGTACGCCAACGAGGAGTTCCAGGCGTCCTTGCTCGCCAAGCGGAACGAGCTGATGAAGCTCCAGCAGGAGATGGCGCAGGAGGCCGAGGTCCTGAACCGGTACGCCCCCGGCCAGGAAGAGTTCAAGAAGCAAGAGAACAAGCTCACCGAGCTGAAGGCGAAGATCGAGGCCGGCCGTGAGCAGGCCGAGCGCGAGTTCCAGTCGAAGGAAGCCGAGGCGATGGCCAGCCTCTACAACGAGGTGACCGAGGTCGCCAAGAAGATCGCCAAGGCCCGCAAGATGACCTACGTCATGAAGGTGACGAACCAGCAGCCGAGCGGGGCGAACCCGAACTCGGTGATGGCCGCCATGTCCAACCCGATGATCTACTTCGACTCGGCCAACGACATCACCCAGGACGTGGTCTACAACCTGAACGCGGTGTACAAGGCCGCCGGCGGCCCGACCGCCAAGGCCGCCCCGCCCGCCGCCGACGCCCCGGGCGCCGCCGCGACGACGCCCCCGGCCGCCGCCGCCGCCCCCAAGGCGATCGCTCGCTGATTGGAGCCCCGGGGCGAGCCCGCTCGATCGGCGGCCCGCCCCGCCTCCGCCGCCGACCTCCCCCGGCTCCCGACGCCGGGGGCCGTCCCGATCATGGACCGATCGGGACGGCGCGAAGCAGCCCGGCCGTCGACACGTCGAGCCGCGCATTGGACGCCCCCCCGGCCGCAAGATCGTCGCCGCGCCGGGCGAAAGGACCAGGGAAGGTATGCTCATCGCCAAGCGTCCCCAACGGACCCTCGCCCGCGAGGCCGTCCTGAGCGGCGTCGGCTTCTTTCACGGGGCCGACGTGAACCTGCGGTTCCTGCCGGCCGAACCCGACTCCGGGATCCGGTTCGTCCGCACCGATCTCCCCGGCCGCCCGGGGGTGGCCGCCCGGATCGACCAGGTCGTCCCGACCCAGCGGCGCACCGCCGTCCAGGACGGCGCCGCCAAGGTCGAGATGATCGAGCACGTCATGGCCGCCTTCGCGGGCATGCAGGTCGACAACTGCACGATCGAGATCGACGCCCCCGAACTCCCGGGCCTCGACGGATCGAGCCGAGGCTACGTCGAGATGATCGACGAGGCCGGCGTCGTCGAGCAGGCCCGCCCCCGGCAGGCCCTGTCGCTGGAGCGGTCGGTCGTCGTCCGCGAGGGGGACGCCGTCCTCGCGGCGCATCCCAACTCGGCCGAGGGCTTGACGCTCTCGTATCACCTCGACTACGGCCAGGCGTCCCCGATCGGCAACCAGAGCGTCCTGCTGGCGGTGGCCCCCGACATCTTCCGCCGGGAAATCTCCCCCTGCCGCACCTTCCTCCTGGAGCAGGAGGCCAAGGCGCTTCGAGCGGCCGGAATCGGGCTCCGAGCCAGTGAGGCCGACGTCCTGCTGTTCGGCCCCGACGGGGTCGTCGGGAACGCCCTGCGGTTCCCCGACGAGTGCGCGCGGCACAAGGTCCTCGACATGGTGGGCGACCTCGCCCTCCTGGGTATGGACCTGCACGCCTTCGTCGTCGCCCACCGCTCCGGGCACCACACCAACGCCCTGCTCGTCCGCAAGCTGATCCAGTCGATCGAGAAGGATCGCGAGAAGGACGCCCGGCCCCGGACCAGTCCCCTCCCCATCCGCGACGACGGCACGATCGACATCCAGGGCATCCTGGAGATCCTCCCGCACCGTTACCCGATGCTCCTGCTGGACCGCGTCGTCGAGCTGGAGCCCGGCCGCCGGGTGGTGGGGATCAAGAATGTCTGCGCCAACGAGCCCTTCTTTCAAGGTCACTGGCCCGGCCGGCCGATCATGCCGGGTGTGCTCATCCTCGAAGCGATGGCCCAGGCCGCCGGCGTCTTGATCGCCTCGACCGTGTGCCGACTGGGGAGGGCCGCGGTGATCGCCTCGGTCGACGGCGTGAAGCTGCGACGCCAGGTGATCCCCGGCGATCAGCTCCGTCTGGAGGTGGAAGCGGTGAAGATCAAGTCGGCCTACGCCAGCGTCCGAAGCGTCGCCCGGGTCGGCGACGCCGTGGCCGCCGAGGCGAGGATCCGTTTCGTGTTGATCGACGCCCCCCCGACCGCCTGAGCCGGCGGGGCGGCCTCCTTTCGGAACAGCCAAGTATCTTCCAATCCCGCTGACCGGCTGTAGGAACCCACACTCATGGCCACCATGATCGCTGACACCGCGTGCATCGACCCCCGCGCCGAGATCGCGGACGGGGTGGAGATCGGCCCGTACTGCGTGATCGGCCCCGACGCCCGGATCGGTGAAGGCACCCGGCTGATCGCGCACGTCTGCATCCTGGGGCACACGACGGTCGGCGACCACAACGTCGTCCACCCCAACACCGTGCTCGGCGGCGACCCCCAGGACTTCACCTACAAGGGCGAGCCCACCCGGCTGGAGATCGGCGACCACAACACCTTCCGCGAAGGGGTCACCATCCACCGCGGGAGCTGCAAGGAAGAGGGCGTCACCCGGATCGGCTCGCACAACTACTTCATGGCCAACGTCCACGTCGGCCACGACTGCATCCTCGGCGACCGGATCCTGATCGCCAACAACACGATGCTCGCCGGCCACATCCACATGCAGTCGCACGCCACGGTCTCCGCCGGCTGCGGGCTGCACCAGTTCGTCACGGTCGGCCAGTACAGCTACATCGGCGCCCTGACCCGGGCCTACCACGACGTGCCCCCCTACATGCTCGTCGAGGGGAACCCGTCGAAGGTCCGCTGCATCAACATCGTCGGCCTGAAGCGGCACGGGATCTCCCCCGAGGCCGTCACGGCCCTGCACGAGGCCCATCGCCTGATCTACCGCGCCCGGATGATCGCCAAGCAGGCCCATGAGGTCCTCGAAGCCCACGGCCAGGTCTGCGCCGAGGTCCGCGGCCTCCTCGACTTCATCGAGGCCCAGCAGCAGGGCCGACACGGCCGGGGCCGCGATCGCGCCCGGCTCTCCGCCTCGGCCTGAACGCCCGGGCAATGGAATGCCACGCCTTGAGACACGGAGTGTCCGTCCGATGAAACCGCTGCGAGTCGCCGTCGTCGGCGTCGGCCACCTGGGCCGACATCACGCCCGGATCCTGGGCTCTCTCCCCGGGGTCGAACTGGTCGCCGTCGCGGACTCGCGGCCTGAACAGGCCCAGGCCGTCGCCGAAAGCCTCGGCACCCGCGCCGTGCTCGACTACCGCGAGCTGATCGGCCGGGTCGACGCCGTGTCCGTGGCCGTGCCGACGGTCCTCCACCGCGAGGTCGCCGGCGCGTTCCTGGAGAACGGCGTTCCGGCGATGGTGGAGAAGCCCCTCGCCGGCACGATCGCCGAGGCCGAGGAGCTGGTGGCGATCGCCCGATCGACCGGCGCGGCGCTCCAGGTCGGACACATCGAACGCTTCAACCCGGCGTTCTCGACCCTCCAGGGCTCGCCGATCCGGCCCCGGTTCCTCAGCGCCGAGCGGCTGGCGATGTACACCTTCCGATCGACCGACGTGGGGGTCGTCTTCGATCTGATGATCCATGACATCGACCTGGTGCTGAGCCTGGTCGATTCGCCCGTGCGGTCGGTCTCGGCCGTGGGGGTCGGCCTGTTCGGCGATCACGAGGACGTGGCCGACGCCCGGATCGAGTTCGCCAACGGGACCGTCGCCAACCTCTCCGCCAGCCGCGCCAGCTACGCGACCTCGCGCAAGATGCGGATCTGGGGGGCCGAGGGCTACGCCTCGCTCGACTTCGCCGCCAAGCAGGCGACCGTCGTCCGGCCGTCGGACGAGTTCCTCGCCGGCGGAGTCGACCTGGAAGGGGTCGACCTCGCACAACCGGCCGCCATCAAGGAACACCTCTTCGGGAAGGTGCTCCGGGTCGACCGGATCGAGCCGCCGGGCTGCGATCAGCTCACCCTGGAACTCCAGGACTTCGTCGACTCGGTGCGGAACGGGACCCGCCCCCGCGTGACCGGCGAGGACGCGCTGGCCGCCGTGAGGCTGGCGGACCAGATCGTCCGCGCCATCGACGCCCATCGCTGGGAAGGGGACGCGCAGGCCCCCCCGCCGCCGGCCCACGCCGCCGAGGCCGGCTCTGCTCTCCGCGGGCCCCACGCCTGGAGCCGCAGCCGGCTGGAGCGGCTTTCTCGGACCACGAGCTGAGCCGCCCCGGATCCGCCCGACCGGCGACCGCCGAATGCGGAGGATCACCCCGACCCGCCCCCGACCCGTTCCCGGTGCGCTTGCCAGGAGGGGCTGGTTTGGATTAGACTACTCGGGTCGAGGCCTGCGCCCGGAGTCCGGCCGTTTCGTCCGGCCGACCCGCGCGGGATGTGTTGCGACCGCCGCCGGCGGTCTGTTTCCTTATCTCTTTCCGCGCGAAGACGTTGCAGGATTCGATCGATGGCCAAGAAAGACGCCGGCAAGGAAAATGTGAAGGTCAAGAAGCCCAAGCAGGGGCCTCCTCAGGACTCGGTTAAGCCCAAGAAGCCCAAGAAGGAAGCCGCCCCAGCCGAAGCCCCGGTGATCGAGGAGAAGAAGCCCGAGGCTCCCCGGCCTCCCGCCGACCCCCGCCTCAAGTACGTCAAGAAGTTCCACGGCCGGTTCCTGCCCCGCGGCCCGCTGCGCGACCGCCACACCGCCCTCTTCGCCCGCTGGAACAGCGGCGAGGATCACGGCGGCGTGACCGTCGAGGAACTCAAGTCGCTGTACGAGGACTGGCGGGCCACCCGTCAGAAGCCCGTCAAGAAGACCGCGGCCGTCTGACCCGAGTCCCTTCGGGGACTCTTCGGATCTTCCAGGGCGAGCGGGACATCCCGCCTCGCCCTGGACGCCTCCCCCCTTCCTTCTCGGCTCGCGACGGTCACTCGGCCCGGTCGCGAACTGCATAGCGACGAACCGACGAGGCCACGGCCTGAGCCACGCTCCGGGCCGTATCGTTCGGCGCGCATCCCACGGCGGCCATCGCCTGCTCATACGCCTCGTCGGCTCGGGCGTCGTCCTGTTCGAGAACGGCCAGGCCGTAGCGGGCCTCGAACAGCTTGGGGTCGGCCGCGATCGCCCGCAGGTAATGTTCGCGAGCCCGGTCGAAGCGACCTTCCACGACATCGCACACGGCGAGGCGTGCATCACGCACGGCGGGCCTTGGAACGTCCCCGGCGCTCTGGAGGTATTCGCGGGCTCGTCCCGGCTCCCCCAGATGCAGGAGCAGCGTGGAGAGCCGTTCAACGGCGTCCCAGCCCCCCTTCCCCACCGGATAGGCGTTCTCCAGCAGCCGGGCCGCCGTCTCCACCCGCCCCAGCTCCAGTTCATGGTTCACCAGCCGGTCCAGCTCGTCCAGGTTCCCCCAGCGCGTCGGGACGGGCTCGGACAGGCGCTGGGCGATCGGCCCCCGCGCGAGCTCGGCGGCGGCCTGCACTTCCGTCTGCTGCGGGTTGATCGGCCGAAGCTCCCGGATCCGGTCGAGCGTCGCCAGCAAGGGCTCCAGCATTCCCCGGTTCTCGTACGACCTCTGGAGCACGGCCAGCGTCAGGAAGTCGCGGGGGGCGATGGCGGAGGCCCTCCGTAACGCGTAGGTCGCGCGGGACGTGGAGAGGTCGAAGATCGGGTCGAACGGCATGCGACATCGGGGCGCGGCGGCCGTGGGGTCGCGAATCATCTCGACGTAGCCGATCGACTTCCAGCCTTCCAGCGAGTCGGGCTCGGCCTTCACGACGCGCCAGGCGTAGTCGAGGGCGAGCCAGAGCATGGGCCGGGCGAGGTCGCCGCGCCCCCCGGCACCGAGGAAGTTCGCGTAGTTCCGCATCCCCTTGGATGCGGCGATCAGCGCCGCTTCCCCCTGGGGCTCGACGTCGGTCGAGGGGTGGAAGTGCCGGGCCGCGAAGTCGACCTCGTGGGCCGCCACGGCCTCCTCGTAGGATTCATGCACGAAGACCGCCGAGACCGTATCGAACCGGACGCACCGCCAACGGCCGCTTTTCAGGAGTGCGGCCCCGGTCTCGGTGTTGTATTCGTGGTCGACCAGGATCGAGGGCCTGCCTTCGGCGTCAAGCTCGCGCTGCCAGCGCGGGTTGTCCTTCGCGATCCATTCCTTCAGGTCGAGATAGCGACGGTAGAGCTGCGGCCCGGTGACCTCCAGGCGAGGGTCCGTGAAGACGGTCTTCCCCGGACCTCCCGGTTTCTCCGGGCTGTGGTAGTAAATGAACAGCGAGGCGTGGCCGTTGTGGAAGCTGAGGAACCGATCGGGCATGTCGGGCTCGCCCGCGAACTTGGCGGACTCGTGAGGGAACCAGAGCGGCTCCTCTCCCCAGCCGATCACCCGGCCTTCCCCGGCCCAGGTGTAGAACAACCCGCTCCCCACCGCGAAGGTCAGGAAGATCAGAGCCACCAGGGCGACGAGTCTCGGGCGGATGCCGTCCGAGCGGCCGTCGTCGACCCCGGCGGCCTCGCGACGGGCGTGCCGTGCGGCGGCCCACTCGGCGAAGTTCCAGGCGGTCACGGTCCCCACCACGGCCGCGAACTGGTGGCTGTTCCGGGTGGCCTGGAAGCTCAGGATCGAGAAGGAGGCGAAGAGGAGCAGGCGGAGGAGGCTGATCCGCCACCCCGGTTCGGCCGCTTCGATCGCGGCCTCCGAAGCCTTCTTGCGCCGCGTCTCCCCCCCTTTTCTGGAGGCCGCGTCCGCCCCCTTGGCCCGCTTCCGCTTGCGACCGTCCGGCGCGGGCTCGGCCGCGGGACCGCTCCCCGCGCGAAGGCCCTGGAGCCGCGAGGCACCGGCGTCGAGGATCGGCAGGAGGAAGCTCAGAGCCCCGAGCACGATCGTCGCCATGTGGATCTGCAAGGGGACGTTGCCGAATCCGGACTCCTGGATGAACTGGGGGATCGGCTTCAGCTCGGCGATGGTCCGGGAGAAATCCGCGCCCCGCATCGTCCCGGCCAGTTCCAGGGGGTAAAGGGCCCCATGAAGACCGTATGGATTCAGCAGGCACGCCAGCCCCGTCGCGGCCGACGCCGGCACGACCGTCGACCACCACCGCCGACGCTCCACCGCGAGCGACCCGCGCCGGAGGGCGGCGTCGATCAGGGCGAACCCAAGGATGATCGGCCCCAGGATGAACAACCCGTGAGAGTTTACCCAGGCGACCTGCGCGAAAGGCAGGACCCAGGCCAGCCACGGGCGGCGGTCCCATCGGCACAGGACCGCGAGGAAGATGGAGAGGTAGAGGAGCGTCAGGGTCTCGGGCCGGATGTACATGCGACCCGAGAGGACCAGGAGCGCCGGGAGCCAGGCCAGGACCATCGCCCAGACAGGCCAGGTCCGCCGCCTCGCGGTGATGAGCAGCAGCAGCGCCGCGCAGGTGACCAGGCACTTCGCCAGCGTCAGCGCGGGGACGCCACCCTGCTCATGGACCCAGCTGATGCAGACCTGGAAGATCCAGTGCAGGTCGATCCAGGGCGAACCGGCGCGGGTGAACGTGTAGAAGTCGACCCGGGGGATCTCGCCCCACTTGCGGATCAGGTCGCCCGTCCGCAGGTGCCAGTAGAAGTCCGTGTCCTTGAGCCGGAAGACGCCGAGCAGGAACCCCAGCGCCAGGAAGAATCCGATCAGCACGGCGTCGAAGAGTCGGAGGCCCCAGGCGGTCGCGGCGGCCTCCCGAGCATGCTCCGCCAGGGCCGAGGATCGTGGTTTGGGCGGCGAAAGACGACCCTCGGACATCGACCGACTCCCCACCCGAACGACCTCGACGACCCCCGGGCGCGACCGCGATCCGGTCCCTGAGTCTACCATCGAGTCGCGGGCAGGGTCGAGGCTTCCACCCTTGTCGGGTTCGGCTCAGTTCTGGTCGATCCAGTTGATGCCGCTCGTCCACCACGGGGGCGTCCGGCTGGTCCGGGGTGCGTAGTAGTTGCTCCGCCGGGTGGGGTACACAAAAGGAGAGAGGATCGGCTGATTCGGCGTCGAAGTCGAGGTCGCGGGCGCGGCGCGGACGACGCCGTCGTAGCCGCGGTTGTACGTCACGACGGGGGCCGAGACCGACCGCATCGCCGAGAACGGGCCGTACAGCGACATCGACGTGTCGCCGAAATTGCCGAGCGGGGAGTAGCCCCCGGCGATCGGGGCGGCCCCGCCCACCATGATGTACGGAGTGGGCTCGAAAGTCCCGAGCGAACCGGGAGGCTCGCAGACCATCCCCGGCCCCTGGGCTCGGGCCGTCGCCCCGACGATCGTCGGGGCGACCAGGGCGGCGATCGCCGCCGCGATGCGGAGGATTCCGAAGTACGGACCAGCGGGGCGAGTGGGCAGACTCATGGGGAAACCTCGGGGTGGATTCGCCGCGACGGCGTTCGGGGAGGCGGCCCCCTCGACGGCTCGAAGGGGCGACTTGAGGAAATCTACCCTACGAATCGCCCCGAGATCGGATTTCTGCCGGTTCCGCAGACCTCAAGGGTTCTTCGCGTGAGGATTGCGAGGCTTGGGGACGAGCCCGTGCAACTCGTCGAGGATCCGCGCCACGCTGGCCCCGATCCCGGAGTGCAAGAGGTCGTGGAGCTTGGACATCAGCTCCCCTTCGCGGAGCAGGACGCTTTCATGCGTCGAGAGGGCCATCCTCGGGCCGGGCTCGGGATTCGCCCGCGCGGCCTCGCGATAGTCCTCGGAAATCCCCCGGACTCCGGGACTCGAACCGGCGGGTAAGGCGAGCGGCCCCCCCTCGGCGGGATACCAGCGGCCGACGGCCTGCGGCCTCGAAAGGGGCTGGGAACGATCGCCCGCCCCGCGAGGCGTGGGCGAGGTGGTCTCCTCGTCCTCTCCCAGCAGGGCGTCCATCGAGACTTCGAGGGCCACGGCGATCCTGCGGAGCGTCCCGGCACGCGGCAGCCCCGTCTTGCCGCTTTCGATCTGATAAAGCGCGGTGCGCGATATCTCCGCCCGATTGGCCAGTTCGTCGGGTCCCCAGCCTTTGGCGTATCGAAAATCCCGGACGCGTTGAGCCAGTGTCATCATGGGAGTCCTCACCGCTTGAATTCCAGGATCGAGCCGCTCAAATCGGATGGGAAGCGGATCGAAAGTGCGGACCACCCCATCGTGGCGACGCCGGATCCTCGCAAGCCTCTCAACCTTCACGCCCAACCCGAGACGAACTTTTACGAAACCTAGCATTGACTGTCAATCAAGAGCCGACGAATCGCCAAATCAGGGCGATCCGAACAGCGCCTCGATCTCCCAAGGCTGGATCATCGTCGGCTCTCTCAATCGGTGCAAGTGCGCCAAGGATCGAGGATCTGGCTCATTCAAACGAATCCATGCGGGATCTCCGCCTCGCAAGCGGGGATCGGCCGGGATTCGTCGTCGCACCATAAAGCCTGGAGACATTACGACCCAGGGATGAAAAAGGTGCGATCGTCCAGATCCTCACCGTTATTGTATGACTTCGGGTAGGTCGAGGAGAACCGCCGAAATCCTAATGACTTCGAATTTCCGCGGCGATGCGCTCCGGGCCTGCGGCGTCAGCTTCCGGCATCCAGTTCCTTCAGGATGGCGACGAGCAATTGCGGGTCGCGTTTGTCCATCAGGTGGGCGATCCGCGTTTCCGGGAATTCGACCTTCCGGAGGGCGTCCTCGACGCGTTTCCAGAGCCTTTCCTTCTGCTTGCCTTCGGAGAGGTAGAGGTCCGTGGCCAGCTCGGAGAGGCGCTGATAGGTGATGGCGTCGAAATTCTTGTAGTAGCGGTTGATGATCTTCTTTTGATGGGGCGAAAAGTCGGCCATGGGCGTCGAGTCTCGTGAGGAGAGGGTCCCGGAGAGTCCGCGCGATCATCCTATCGTACCGGGGGCTCGGGGAGCCAGCCTGGCCGAGGGGGTGAAGCCCATCCCCCTCGGCCCGGCTTGACGGGAAGGCTCGATGGGTCAGTGGGCCCCGCTCATCACGAGTTCCGAGTCCTGATCGGCCGGGACGTCGACCTGATCGAGATAGTCCGTCATGCTGCGCTGGAGGCGGCCCGGGAGCTTGGACGCGTTCTGGGCGGTCGGGACGGAGACCACCTGGCGGGGCATGTCGACCGGCGCGGCGAGGCCGCGAGCCGGGGAGGAGTAGTCCACGTTGACCGCGGAGGCGACGCTCGCCGAGGCCGCGCCGAGGTTCACGCGAGTCGGGGCGTAGCTCGCCGCGAGGCCTCCGGACGAGAGGCCGACGGACGACCCGCCCAGGACGCTCGGGTCGAGGATGGCGTCGGGGTTGCTCGCGGCCAGCCGGCGCAGCGACGTGTACTGCGACTGCCCGGTCCGGTTCATCAGGAACTTCAGCCGGCCCGAGGCCTGCGCCGAGTTCGGGATGTTCACGACCACGTTCGACGAGATGACGTCTTGGCCGTCCTTCGTCTTGCCGGTCAGGGTCAGCGTCTGGATGCCGGGCTCCGCCTGGATGTCGCTCGCGCGGAAGGCGAACATCTGGGCCGGATAGGGGTTCCTCGGGAACTGGTAGACCTTGGTGGCCACCGGCCGGGCACCGTTCAGCTCGACCGTGTCGGGGTCGATCGTTGCGGGATCGAAGCCCGAGGTCCCCTGGACGTACACCCGCACGAGGTCGCCGTGGGCGTTGTCGATGATCCGGTGTTCATGCGGGTTGATGAAGATCGGCGGCGAGATCGGCGGGCAGACCGGGGGCTCGGGCTCGGGCTCGGTCGCGGCGCTCAGGAGGACCGGCTGGGCCGGGAAGAAGGCCTCGCTGATCGGGCCGTCCTGGGCGGAGCCGGCGAACGCCCCCACGTTGAAGACGGCCGTCGGCAGGAGGGCCGAGCCCGTGATCGACTGGTAGAGCTGGTCGAAGTTGACGACCGACAGCTCCATGTTGGGATGGTTGGGGTCGTTCTGGGTGTAGATGTTGCCGCGATACTGCGGCAGCGGGGCCCCGAACGTGGGCGCGACGTTGGGACCGGCCTGGTTGGCGGTCGCCACCTGGAAGACCTTGGCGTCCTGGCCCGAGGGGACGGCCTGCGAGAATCCGGCGACGATCTGGCCGGTCCCCGTGCCCAGGAAGTCGAGATAGATGCCCATGAATTCGGTGCCGCCGAAGTCCGGCGGATCCTGAACTCCGAGCGGGGGGATTAGAGCGGTAATAGCGGGGTTGACGGTTCCCGAATTTCCGTTATTGTCTGCATCGCTTGCGATCACGGGCCGCCCGAGCGGATCGTTCGGGCTGGCCGGCTGCTCGATGCCGATGGACAGCGTCCCGTTGTTCTCGGGCGAGTAGCTGACGCGCAGGCTGGAGATGTCGAAGCCCGATACGCCGACGAGCTCGGCGAGCTGGGCGTCTCCGATGACCGGATGCTGGACGTTGGCGTTGTCGGGTAGGATTACAACGCCTGGAGTTTGTGTAGCGGGAAAATCGGCTGCAACGTTTCCCGTGAAGGTGACGCTGAGCATTTGCCGATGATCAAGCTGTTCCATGGCGATGCCGGCGGTGCGGACCGTCCTCAGACCGCCACGACGGCGGCGCCACGAGCGAACAGCTTGCAGCAGTCTTGCGAATAGCGACATCGCGCCATCGTCCTTTCTAGCGAGATCCGAATCTCCCGACGAGGGAGACGGTGGTGAGCCGATCGCGAGCGAGCCGGGCACGAGCCCTGATCATTCCCGTCGGCTGGTAACAGCGAATCGATCCGTCAATCCGACCATCTGGCAGAGTCGTGGTTTGCTCGCCAGGCCGTGGTCTCAACAACGCCTGGCCTAGATCGTCCCGGCTGACGCAGGAACGCGTCACGCCTCCCCCGGCTTCCGCGGGACGAAACGACCATACGTAGAAGGAGTCTCGTCATGGTTTACCGTCGCTTTGGCCTGTGGAGCCTCGCACTCGGCGTGCTGATAGGGTCCGGCTCTTCCGCCACTCAGGCTGCCCCGCTCAATCTCACCGGTTACGTGGAGAAGGACTTCGCCGAGAGCAACGGCAACGCCAAAACCGGCAAGGTCCACGTCGAACAGGTGACCTCGTCCCCCACGACGATCGGCCAGTCGAACTGGATCTCCCAGAACGGCTGGGTCTCGGGCTGGAACGTCAAGGACATCCGGTTCAGCTACAGCACCGCGGGCGACTCGCTGGCCGTGGGCTTCAACACCTGGGCCAACGGCTCCGGCCAGTACGCCCCGTTCGGCCAGGCCAACGGCGATCCCTCGGGGACGGCCACGGCCTACGACCCGGCCCACCTCGGCGCCGGCACCCCCACCAGCGACAAGTCGTTCGCCCTGCTGATCGCCAGGGAAGACCCCAACAATCCGGGCACCCCGGGCGAGGTCGTCGCCATCGCCGGCGTCCCGGCCGACAAGTCGCTCAACGGCCAGGGGACCAACGGCTTCACGGTCGCCAACGTAGACCTGAGCCGCTCGTCCGGCGGGCTCGCCTACATGTTCGGCACCCCGCTGGACAACAACAAGCACCTCGGCAACCTGGCCTTCGACCCCTCGCCGTCGCACCCCCAGCTCGAGTTCACCATCGCCAACTTCAAGGGGCTCATCGACCCCTCGAAGGGCTTCTGGGTGATGGCGTACGCCGGCTCCGGCCTCGACGGCGTCGCGGGCGAGACCTATATGGGCTGGCGGCACATCGCCCCGCTCGGCGAACAGGGCATCCCCGAGCCCGCCACCGTCCTGGCCTGGACGCTGGTCGTCGGTGGCCTCGCCTGGCGGACGCGGTCCCGTCGGAAGGTCGACGCCTGAAGTGTGACGAGTTTCATACGAAGGCATAGAACGCATCCCTGCGCGAAGCGGCGGCCGATCCAACGGTCGCCGCTTTTGTCATCGGCCCCTCCTCCGATCAGGCTCCTTTTCTTTCCCACTTCCCAGCCGTGTCCGTACCTTGCCGTTGCTATGGCTCCTTCTCCTTGCCGAGACGCCCGAATCTACCAGGCCTACGCGACCCCGCACGCCTTCCACGCCAATCGGCCTTTCGCCTACCTCTAGAATGCAACAAGGCGTCCGACCCCCAAAGGAGTAGGACGCCTGGCCTAAGGCTCCGACCTGCGAACGCTGGGGGAGCGAGCCTCAGCGTCCCGAGAGGACCGGACCCACCACGGTGATCCGCTCCCGGAAGCGATCCCCGGAGAGTAATTCGAGCGCCCCTTGCAGGGCCTGCTGCTTGGCGTGCCAGGTTCGGACCTCGCCGGTGACCACCACACGGCCCTCGTCCTCCTCGACTCGGAGATTCCGGATGCGGCCGTAGGTCGATCGACGAATTTGATCGGCCACCTGATCCGCGAGAGACGCCACTTCCACGGCGATGCGGGAATCCATGGAACTTGACTCCTCCTAAGTAAGCACCCTTGCGGACATCAATGGATTGCGCAAGTGACGGGCGTTAGTGTGGAGATGTTCGTCCAGCTTGACACGCCGGGCGTGGGGAAAACAAGGGAAAACCGGGAGGATTCCTCCGGGCGGTCATTTTCGCAATAAGCTTAGGCCACGAATTGCGAACCCTCTCCTCAATTCCCGGGGCGGTGAGAACGGGAATCAATTCGTGCGAGATCTGGCATTGCAGGGGAGGAAGCACATCAATCTCGTCGCGGCTGCGAGAGGCGGACGAGGAGCCGCTCCAGGACGACCCGGGGATTGAGCTGGCTCCCCCCCTTGACGTCGAGGTCGGCCTGGAGGAGCCAGGCGGGGAGTTGATCGACGCGGCCGGGGCCGAGGTGGGAGTGCTGCCGGGTGGTCTGCTGGACGGCGAAGGGGCGGATGCCGGCGATCTCGCAGGCCTCGGCGACGCTCAGCCGGGCCGCGCGCAGCCTCCCGGCGTGGTGGAGCCGCATCAGCGAGGAGGTCATCTGGGCCAGGAGCTTGACCGGGTGTTCCCCCTTGGCGATCAGGTCGTCCAGGAGCCGGGCCGCGACGTCGCCCCTCCCCTCGGTGGCGGCGTTGACGACGTCCCAGACCTCCTCGATCCGTCCGGCCTCCACGAACTTCGCCACGTCTTCGCGGCGGATCTCGCCGACGTGGGCCGTCGCGATCGCCAGCTTGTCGACCTCGGCGGTCAGGATCCCCAGCTCCGGGCCGACGAGTTCCAGCAGCAGCTTGGCCGCGTCGGGCCCGAGTTTGGACTGGGCCTTCGATGCGCATCCGGGTAGCCATCGGAGCAGGTCGGCCTCGGGCGGGCTGGAGCAGTCGATCGCCATCCCCGCCTTGGCCGCCGACTTGGCCAGCCTCGTATTGCCCGGCCAGGAACGGACCGCCAGGATCAGGCTCCCGGACGAGCTGGGGGCCTCGACGTACGCCTCCAGCTCCTTGCGATAGGCGGAGACGAACGGGTCGGCCTCCTCGACCAGAACGACCCGACGCTTCGAGAAGAACGGCAGCGTACGCAACTCGTCGACCACGTCCGCCAGCTTGGCGGACGCCCCCTCGAACCGGGCGACCCCCATCTCGTCGTCGTCGTCCGAAAGCTCGACGCCGATCGCCCGCTTGATGGCCTCGCGACGGAGGTACGGATCGTCGCCGAAGACCACGTACAGGGGCGAGGCCCCCTTCCCCGACCCATCCTTCAACCAGTCCAGGCCGCGCATCGCCGCCCTCCCGCCCGCATTCCGATCGTTCGTCCCACGTGCATCGTGACACATTCCTCACCCACTGACGAGCCGGATCGCTCCTCCCCTTGACCGCCGTATGGTCCGCCGTAGAATGAATTGAAACACCCGTTTGAATCATTCGATTGAATCTTTTGTTTGAGGCTTGGCGAGTCTCATGGAGAATCAGGAGACGACGAAGGACCGATTGATCGAGGCGGCGGGTCGGGAATTTGCGGAGAAGGGATTCGACCAGGCCCGGATTCGCACGATCTGCGAGCGCGCCGGGGCGAATCTGGCGGCGGTGAACTACCACTTCGGCGACAAGGAGCGGCTCTACCGCGAGGTGTTGCTGGAAGCGTACCGGCGTCGTAGCTCGGTCGTGCTGCCGTCACTCGGGGACGCGACGGCCGCGGAGAAGCTTCGCGCGTTCATCCGCTTTTTCTTCAACCAGGTCGTCGCGCTCAAGGAGGAGGATTCCTGGCAGACGCGGATGATGGCCCGCGAGGTTTCCGATCCGACGTCGGCCCTGGACGAGGTGATCCGAGATTGGGTCCGTCCCCGGTTCGAGATGCTCAAGTCGATCATGCGGGAGATCCGCCCCGAGGCCGACGACCGCCGTTTGAACGCCCTGTGCTTCAGCGTCGTCGGCCAGTGCCTCATGTACCGGCTGGCCCGCACGGTGACGGGCCGGCTGATCGGCCCGGAGGGCGACGGCCTCCTGGACGACGACTATCTCGCCGATCACGTCGCCACGTTCACGCTCGCGGCCCTGGGCCTGGGCCCCCCGTTCGGGCGGGACGCGGGCGAAACTCCTGACGTCTGAGGAGCGGGCCATGTCCTGGATCGCGATCAAGATGCTGATGGGCGACCGGGCCAAGTTCCTGGGGATCGTCATCGGCCTGACGTTCGCCGCGGCCCTCATCACGCAGCAGGGCTCGATCTTCTGCGGGCTCATGCTCCGCACCTGCTCCCAGATCTCGGACGTCACCGGCGCGGACCTGTGGGTGATGGACCCGGGCGTCCGGTTCGCCGACGACGTCAAGCCGATGCTGGAGAGCCACCTCGACCGGGTGCGCGGGGTGGACGGCGTGAAATGGGCGGTGCCGCTCTACAAGGGGAACGCCCGGGCGAGGCTGACCTTCGACCCGGCGACGCTGCGGGCGAAGACGGAACCTCCCGACGCCCGCCGGCGCGAGCGACGGGCCCCGCCGACGCCGCCGGCGAACGTCTTCACCAGGGCCCTGGACCTGTTCGCGCCGGGCTCCGGCGACTTCTCGACGCCCCCGCCGCGATGGTACGACCCCGGCCAGGTCAACGTGGTGGAATCGGTGGTCCTGATCGGGGTCGACGACGCGTCGATGGTGGGCGCCCCGCCGGGGGGCGCGATGGTCGGCCCCGGCCCCAGGGGACGCATGTGGGTCGGCGATTTGGAAGACCTGCGGCGACCGGAGTCGATCGTGATCGACCGTGTGGGGCTCCGCAAGCTCTTCCCCGGCTGCCACCTGGAGGAACCGCTGGCCGACCCTCCCGAGTCCGATGCGGAATACGTCGCCAGGCTGCGGGCCTTCGTCCGGTCGGCCCCGGAACTCGAAATGAACGACCGGCGAGCGGTGGTCGTGGGGGTCTGCGAGGCGACCCGGACGTTCCAGTCCAGCCCGGTGGTCTACACGCTCTACAGCCGGGCCAAGCGGTTCATGCCGATGGAGCGGAAGATGCTCACGTTCATCCTGGCCAGGACGGCCGACGACCCGTCCGGGGCCAAGCTCGCCCCCGCGATCGTCGCCGACCGGATCCGCCGCGCGACCGGGCTGGGGGCCTGGACCAGCGAGAGCTTCATGTACCGCACGATCAAGTATTACTTGATCTACACGGGCATCCCGATCAACTTCGGGATCACGGTCTTCCTGGGCTTCCTCGTGGGGACGGCGATCGCCGGCCAGACCTTCTACAACTTCACGATCGAGAACATCAAGCAGTTCGGCTCGCTCAAGGCGATGGGGGCGTCGAACGGCCGGATCGTCGCCATGATCCTGCTCCAGGCGGCCATCGTCGGGGCGATCGGTTATGGGATCGGCGTGGGGCTCTCCACGCTCTTCGGGTTCAAGACGCTGGATCGCTGGGGCAACCCCACCGAACTGGCGTACTTCACCCCCTGGCAGCTCTTGCCGATCACGGCGGCGGCGATCCTCTTCATCTGCATGCTCGCGAGCCTGCTGAGCGTCCAGCGGGTCGTCTGCCTGGAGCCGGCCGTCGTCTTCCGGAGCTGATCCCATGACCGCCGAGACTTCCCGAACGATCGACGTCGACGCGACGCCCGGAAGCCCGAGCCTGGCCGTGCGGGTACGCGGCCTGTCCAAGCACTTCGGCCGAGGCGACCAGCGGGTCGCGGCGCTCGACGGGGTGGACCTGGACGTCCTCGCCGGGCAGATGTCGCTGATCGTCGGGCCGTCGGGCTGCGGCAAGACCACGCTCCTCTCCGTGATCGCCGGCATCCTCGACGCCGACGCGGGCGAGGTGACCGTCTTCGGTGAAGACGTCGCCCGGATGGGCGACCGGGCCAAGACCCGGTTCCGCGCCCGTCGGATCGGCTTCATCTTCCAGCAATACAACCTCCTCCCCGCCCTGACGGCCGCCGAGAACGCGTCGATCCCCCTGGTCATCGCCGGCTGGCGAAAGCGCCCGGCCGTCGCCAGGGCGGCCGAGGTCCTCGACTCGATCGGCATGGGCAAAAAAGTGGGGAGTCTCCCCTCTCAGCTCTCCGGAGGCCAGATGCAGCGGGTCGCGATCGCCAGGGCCCTGGTCCACGACCCCCAGCTTCTGGTCTGCGACGAGCCGACCGCCGCGCTCGACCACGAGACCGGGCTCACCGTCATGGAGCTGCTGCGCGCGTCGGCCGTCCGCAGCGACCGCGCCGTGGTCGTCGTCACGCACGACAACCGCGTCTTCCACTTCGGCGACCGGATCGCCCACATGGACGACGGCCGCGTCGTCCGAGTCGAGGACCGCGCCCCGGACAGGTCCGCCGCCTGACGGCCCATCTCCTTGTGGACCCCAATCATGTTCCTGCGCATCCTGCTGCCGATCGTCGCCCTGCTGGGAATCATCCTCGCCGTCCGCGGCGTCGTGCCGTACGACCTCGGCATGGAGGCGGGCCGGCCGGTGCTGAGACGCAAGGCCCCCCGGCCTCGGAGCCGGTCGCTCCGCCGCCGGAACGGCCGTCGCGGTTCCGGGAGAGCCTGCACGGGATGGGCCTGGTGGAAGCCCAGCGCGAGAACATCCCGATCGGGACGCCGGTCCCGGGCGTCGTCCTGGAAGTCTTCGTCGACGGCCGCCCGGGGTACGATCCGCCCCATAAGCGGGTCGGCGACCGGGTCGAGAAGGGCGAGCCCCTGTTCCGCATCGACGGCCGCGAGCTGGAGGCCGAGCTGACGACTCGCGAGGCCGCGCTGGCCGCCGCCGAGGCCCAGCTCCACCGGCTGGAACGGATGCCGCGCGCCGAGGACCTCCCCCCGGCCATGGCCGCCGTCGAGGAGGCCGAGGCCCGATTGCTCGACGCCGAGGCGGCCTTTGCGCGAAGCTCCCAGCTCCAGCAGCGGAGCATGATCGCCGCCAGCGACTACGACCACGACCGCTACGCCAGGCTCGCCGCCAAGGGCGCCGTCGACCGCGCCAGGGCCGACCTGGAGAAGCTCCAGGCGGGGGCCTGGAAAGAGGACGTCGCGGTCCAGCGCGCGGCGGTCCTCCAGGCCCGAAGCCAGGTCGACGGCGCGCGGATCCTGCTCGACCGGCTGGTCGTCCGCGCGCCGGTCGACGGCGTCGTCCTCCAGGTCAACGTCCGGCCGGGGCAGATCGCGACCCAGGCGTGGAAGGAGCCCATGCTGGTGATCGGCGAGACCGACCGGCTCCACGTCCGGGTCGACATCGACGAGAACGACCTCCCGCGGTTTCGCGAGGGGGTCCCCGGCGTCGCCACCCTCAAGGGCCGGACGACGCCCGAATTCCCCCTGACGTTCTTCCGCATCGAGCCCTACGTCATCCCCAAGCGCAGCCTCACCGGGGACAACGCCGAACGAGTGGACACCCGGGTCCTCCAGGTGCTCTACGCGCTCCCCGACGTCCCTCCGGCCCGGGTCTACGTCGGCCAGCAGATGGACGTCTTCCTCGACCTCGGGGAAGGCCGTTGAGGACCGTTCGCCCTCACGGTTCCGGCGCGGGGAGCCGCGCCGGGACGATCCGGAAGGGGACGCTCGCCGTGGTCGTCGCCGCCGCTCCCCCGGCGTTCTCGTCCCGCAGGATCATGTCGTACTCGTAGTCGCCGGGAGGGAGCCCCTTCAGGGAGAACGTGTTGCTGAAGTAGACCTCGCGCGGGGGCCTCGCCGCGACGGCCTCGTAGTCCAGCAGCTTCGCCTTTCGCAGGAGGACCTTCTTCTTCCCACGGGCGCGGACCTGCCCGTCCTGGGTGAAGCGAGCGGCGAAACGGTCTCCCTTGGGGACGATCTTGTAGCCCTTCGGCCGCAGGTAGACCAGGAGCTTCTCGTCGCTCGTCTGCTCGGCGCCGGGGAGTTCCTCGTAATCCTCGAAGCCCTTGATCGACCGACAGACGACCGGCTTCTCGATGCTCAGGGGCGGCTCGGCGGCCCCGTCCTTCGACGGCTCCTGGGCCTGCGCCGAGGCGGTCGCGACCATCAGGCCGAGGCAGAATCCCTGGGCGATCCGTCGGACGAGCATCGACGTCATGGGGAGGCTCCCGGTGTGCGGAGGATCGCGTCGCGACGGCGGGCGGACGGGACGGCCTGCGCGCCGCCCGCCCGCCCCTTGCGGGTCACCAGATCCGGACGCGTTTTTCGGGGGGGAGCCAGAGCCCGTCCCCTTCCTTCACGCCGAACGCCTCGTAGAACTCGGGGAGATTGCGGAGCACGCCGTTGCAGCGGAACTCGGACGGCGAGTGAGGGTCGACGGCGAGCCGTCGCGAGAGCTCGGCGTCGCGGATCTTGCCGCGCCACGCTTGGGCCCAGCCCAGGAAGAACCGCTGATCGCCGGTGAGGCCGTCGATCACCGGGGCGTCCTGACCGCCGAGCGATCGCTTGTAGGCCTTGTAGGCGATCGTGAGGCCCCCCAGGTCGCCGATGTTCTCGCCGATGGTGAGCGCGCCGTTCACCTTCTGGCCGGGGAGTTGGCGGGGCTCGAAGCCGTCGTATTGCTCGATCAGCTTCTTGGCGCGGGCGTCGAACTCCTTGCGGTCGGCGTCGGTCCACCAGTTCACGAGGTTGCCGTCGCCGTCGGACTTGGACCCCTGGTCGTCGAAGCCGTGGCCGATCTCATGGCCGATGACCGCGCCGATGGCCCCGTAGTTCACGGCGTCGTCGGCCTCCAGGTCGAAGAACGGGGGCTGGAGGATGGCGGCCGGGAAGACGATCTCGTTGAGCGTGGAGTTGTAATAGGCGTTGACCGTGTGCGGGGTCATCCCCCACTCGTCCCGGTCGATCGGCCCGCCCAGCTTGGCGAACTCGCGGTCGTTCTCGAAGGCGTCGGCGCGGCGGACGTTACCCAGCAGGTCGTCGGCCTTGATCTCCAGCTTGGAGTAGTCTCGCCACTTGTCCGGGTAGCCGATCTTGGGGGTGAACTTGGCGAGCTTGTCCAGGGCCTTGGCCCGGGTCTCGGGGCTCATCCAGTCCAGCTCGGAGATGTTCGCTCGATAGGCGGCGGTCAGGTTGTCCACCAGCTCCTTCATGCGGGACTTGGCGGCCGGCGGGAAGTGCTTCTCGACGTACAGCTTGCCCACGGCCTCGCCCATCGCGCCGGAGACCAGGCCGACGCCGCGCTTCCAGCGGGGGCGAAGCTCCGGCGTCCCGGAGAGGGTCCGGCCGAAGAACGCGAAGTCCTCGTCCACGAACGGCCGGCTCAGGTACGCCGAGGCGTCGTGGATCAGACGCCAGCGGACCCAGGTCTTCCAGTCGTCGAGCGGGGTCTCCTCGACCAGTTTGGAGATCGCGGCGAAGAAGTCGGGCTGGGCGACGACCACCTCGTCGAGCCTGGGCGCGCCGAGGTTTTCGAGCCAGGTCTTCCAGTCGATCGCCGGGGCGAGCGCCTCGACCTCGGCGAGCGTCTTCTTGTTGTAGCTGAGCGTCCGGTCCCGCCGCTTGACGCGGTCCCAATGGTGCTTGGCGATCGCGGTCTCCAGCTCCAGGACGCGGGCCGCCTTCGCCTTGGGGTCGGGGATTCCGGCGAGGGTCAGCATCTTCTCGACGTGGGCGACGAACTGGTCGCGGATCTCCTGGTACTTCGCCTCGCGGTAGTACGACTCGTCGGGGAGGCTGATCCCCCCCTGCCCCATGTAGGTGACGTACTGGTCGGACTTCTTGGCGTCGACGCCGACCCCCGCGCCGAAGAGGCCGCCGACCCCCTGCCGCTGGAGCGAGCCCAGGAGGGCGACGAGGGCTTTCTTGTCGGCCAGGGCGTCGACCCGGGCGAGGTCGTCGGCGAGGGGCTTCACGCCCAGTTCGTCGGCGCGGGCCTCGTCCATGAAGCTCGTGTAAAGGTCGCCGATCTTGCGGGCCTCGGAGCCGGCCGGCGCGTCGGCCTTCGCCGCCTCCTCGATGATGGCGCGGATGGCGGCGTCGCTCTCGTCGATGAGCTGATCGAAGGTCCCCCAGCGCGACTTGTCGGGGGGGATCTCGGTCTTCTGGATCCAGCCGCCGTTGACGTGGCGGAAGAAGTCGTCCTGGGGCCGGACCTCCTTGTCGAAGCCCGACGGGTCGACGCCCGATCGGGCCGAGGCCGGGGCCGGGTCGTCGGCTCGCGCCGTGGGGGGCGCGGCGGCGGCCGCGGCGGCCAGGATGAGGGCGCAACGGAGTCCTGACGGATGGATCACGCGAAGGGTCCTTCCCTGATGGAGTTTCGAAAAGTCGAACGCCCGCGCCCGGCGGGGCCGGTCGCGGGCGCGACGCCGGAGCTTCCAGATTCGGGGATCGCGGGGGGGAAATCAAGGCGGCTCGCCAGGAGGTGCCGCCGCCTCATCTCCTCGCCCGCTCGCGGGGGCTCACTTCTTGGGGTCGAGGTTCTGCTTCAGGTCTTCGGGAGAGACCTCGGAGGCTACGCCGGCGGCGGGGACGTCGAGCCCGGCGGTCCAGAGGATGGCGTTGAGGTTGAGCTTCCGGAAATTCGGGTCGCCCCAGTTCTTGTGGGCGTGGCCCCCGGTGAAGCCGTAACCACGACCGCCGTCGGGACGCTCGACGACCCAGGCGAGCACCTCGGGGCGGCCCTTGGCCTCCTGGACGTGCTTGAGCGGGCCGGCGGGCGAGGTGTGCGAGGTGTCGCGGGTCTGGTCGTCCGGCTTGGCGACGAGGATCGGGGTGATCCCCTTCATCTCGGGCCGGAACCGGATGTTGTAGTACCACTCGTCGACGACCGCGAACGGCTCGACGCCGCGGGTGACCGGGTGCTCGGGCAGGCTCTCGATCTCGGCCTTCCAGTGGGGGTTGGTCGAGAAGTACGTCTCGTAGTAGCCGCCGATCCAGTCGCGGAACTTGTCGCCGGGCTCTCCCTTGGGGACCTCGACGGCGTAGTGCATGAAGCCCAGGCCGACCCCCTTGTCCGCGAGCTTCTGGAGCTTGGCGAGGTGGTCCCCCTGGATGGCGGGATGGCCCGCGCCGCCGTCCATGAAGAAGATCAGGGCCTTGGCGCCGTCGAAGACGGACTCGTCGGCGGGCCAGCCGCCGGCGACGACCACGGGCTCGACGCCCGGGACCTGGGCGAGGCATTTGGCGAGCAGCTTGCAGCCGGCGTTGAACTCGTGATCGCCGGGGCCGTGGCTGGGCCGGCCGGCGATCAGGACGATCTTGGTCGGGTCCGCGGCCGAGGCGGAGACGGTGGCGGCGAACGTCGCCGCGAGGAAGAGGGCCGCGAGGCCGACGAATCGATACCGCGTCATGGGGCGTCCTCTGCTGGGGGTCTGTCGAGGGGTGGGCGTCCGGGGAGAGGGCGAGGGCGAGGGGGGCGATCGAGAAGGGGCGGGGCGCCGGGAGGATGTCCTCGCGACGTCCCGCCCCATCGGCGGTCGGGTCGTCAGGCGGGCCGGGGCGGCCGAAGCCGCCCGACGCGGGTCAGATCAGCTCGGTGACGCCGGGCCTGGGGAACTCGGGCTCCGCCAGGCTCCCCTTCAGGTCGAGCCCCTGGGGGAAGGTGTCGAGCTTGGACTCGAGCGCCTGCTCCCAGGTGACGGCCTTGCCGGTGTAGGCCGACATCCGGCCCATGATCGCCGTCAGGGTGCTCTCGGCGACCTGGTGCAGCTCGTTCAGCGGCTGGCCGGCGACGATGCTCTCCAGCAGGTGGACGTGCTCGTGGACGTAGGGGTTGCCGTCGGTGACGCGGACGCGGTCCTTCTTCTCGCCGGTGAACCGGTAGCCGTTGCTCTGGAACCGGCCCTTGGTGCCGACGATCGTCTCGGAGACGTTGTTCTCGCAGTCGGGGATCTGGCGGCACATCGACATGACGTGCACCTCGTTGGGGTACTCGTAGTCGATCGCGAAGTGGTCGTAGCTCTGGCCCAGTTCGGGACCGGCGAGCATCTGACGGCCGCCCATGCCCACGGCGCGGACGGGGTGGGAGCCGATGGCCCAGTTGGCGACGTCCAGGTTGTGGACGTGCTGCTCGACGATGTGGTCGCCGCAGAGCCACAGGTAGTGGTACCAGTTGCGGAGCTGGTACTCGACGTCGGTCCACTCGGGCTGGCGCTTGCGGGCCCAGATGGCGCCCTGGTTCCAGTAGACCTGGCCGCCGATGATCTCGCCGATGGCACCGTCGTGGATCCGCTTGAGGCTCTCCAGGTAGCCGGGCTGGTGGCGGCGCTGGGTGCCGACGACGACGGCCAGCTTCTTCTTCTTGGCCTCCTCGGCGGCGGCCATGACCTTGCGGATGCCGGTGCCGTCGACGGCGACCGGCTTCTCGGCGAACAGGTGCTTGCCGGCCTTGACCACGGCCTCGATGTGCTGGGGGCGGAACCCCGGCGGGGTGGCGAGGATGACCAGGTCGCAGCAGTCGATGACCTTCTGATAGGCGTCGAGCCCGACGAAGCAGCGATCGTCGGCGACGTCGTACTTCTCCTTGGAGGCCGGGCTGTTCTTGACGCTCTCGCGACAGTTCTTGAGGTGGTCCTCGAAGACGTCGCCGAGGGCGTGGATCTTGATGTTGAAGGTGGTGCCGGCCGCCTCGCAGATGTTGTCGGCCGCGCCGGTGCCGCGACCGCCGCAGCCGACGACGCCGACCTTGATGACGTCGTTGCCGCGGGCGTAGGCGTTGCTCAAGAACCCGAGGCCGGCGGCGGCCGCGGACGAAGCCTTCAGGAACGTGCGACGACTGGGATCGGTCATGACTCGGCGACTCCCGGGGAAAGGAAGGGGCGGGACGCCGCCGGCCTCACGCGGCCGGGCGGGACGTCGTCGCCCCGGACAGGGGACGTTCTCGGTGCGAGGCGGTCTGGCTGAAGCGATGCTCCGATCGGATCCTTGAAGCGGGTCTCAGCGGGTGCCCTTGCCCTTGACGACCAGGGACTTCATCCCCTTGAGGGACTCCTGCTCGGCGAGCGGGCGGACGATCCGGAAGCCGATGAATGTGGCGTCGGTGTGCCACCAGATGCTCTGGGGCCGCTGGGGGTCCTGGACGCTCCACTCCTTGTCGGATCCGCGACGGGCCGCGCTGCGGAGCCGTTCGGCGTCGTCGTCCCACGAGCCGCCGCGGACGACGTAGGAGTATTCCTCGGCCGTCGGGGCGTTGAACGGCTCGAGCGTCGCCTTGTCGCCGGCGAACTGCTTGTAGAAGTCGGGCTCGTAGTGGTCCAGGCACCACTCGGCGACGTTGCCGTGGATGTCGAAGAGGCCCCAGGGGCTGGCCTTCTTCTTGCCGACCTGCATGGGCTTCTCGGCGTTCTCCACGTACCAGGCGTACTCCTCGAGCTGCTCCGGGTCGTCGCCGAAGAAGTAGGGGGTCTTGGAGCCGGCGCGGCAGGCGTACTCCCACTCGGCCTCGGTCGGCAGGCGATAGAGCACGCCGGTCTTCTCGGAGAGCCAGCGGCAGTATTCCATCGCGGAGTGGTGGGTGATGCAGATGGCCGGCTGGTTGCGGTGGCCGTAGCCGAAGGTCATGTCGGCGTACGGGGGGGTGGGCCGGGTCACGGCGTCGGCCTTCATCTCGGTCTCGACCTGATTCTTGAGGTCGACGCCGTCACGCGTCTTCTTCTTGAGGTCGAGCGAGAAGCAGAAAAGGTCGTACTCGTCCCAGGTGACCTCGTGGGTCCCCATCCAGAACGGGGCGATGGCGACGGGGTGCTGCGGGCTCTCGTCGTCCCCCCGATTCTCCTCGTCCTCGGGGCTCCCCATCAGGAACTCGCCGCCCTTGATCGGGACCAGGTCGAACTTGACCTCGGTCCCGGGGATGAGCTGCGTGTAAGGCTTCATCTCCGCTTCGGTCTTGGGGGCGGGCGCCTGGGCCGCGGCCGGGCCGGCCACCCATCCCAGGGCGAGGGCCAGGGTCAGGGGGAAGGCGATCGAACGGGCATGCGTCGAGCGGCTCACTTTTGATATGCTCCAGCTGATGGAGTTCCGACCGAGACGCGCTCGGACGGCGAATGAGGATCGTCAGGGGAGGTACCGTGGCGCCATCACCCATGAGCGTTCGCCTGAGCGTTGTCGTCCTGGTCTTGACACTCGTCGGTTCGGGGTCGGCGGGCGAGCTCGCGCGTTTCGAATACCTCGAGACGCACATGGGAAGCTCGTTCAAGATTCTCTTATACTCCACCCAGGAAACCGCCGCCAGACGCGCCTCCCGGGCCGCCTTCGATCGAATCGCCGCGCTCGACGCGGTCCTCAGCGACTACGACCCGGACAGCGAGCTTTCCCGGCTGGCGACCTCCGCGGGGGGTCCCCCCGTCGCGGTCGGCCCGGACCTCTTCGACGTCCTGGAGAAATCCCGGTACTGGTACGACGAGACCGGGGGCTGGCTCGACCCGACCATCGCCCCGGTCGGTCGGCTCTGGCGCCGCGCCCGCCGCGAGCGCAAGCTCCCGGACGACGCGAAGCTCGACGCCGCCCTCGCGCTGGTCGGCATGGAGAAGCTGGTCCTCGACCCGAAGGCCCGGACCGTCCGGCTGACGAGGCCCGGCATGAAGCTGGACGTCGGCGGCGTCGCCAAGGGATACGCCGCGCAGGCCGCGATCGACGTCCTGCGGGAGCAGGGGGTCGACCGGGCCCTGGTGGCGGGCGCGGGGGATATCGTCGTCTCGGGGCCGCCCCCGGACGCCGAGGGCTGGACGATCGGGGTCGCCACCCTGGAGCCCTCGAAGACGGCGCCCGAGATCTATCTGTCGATCAAGGACGCGGCCGTCTCCACCTCCGGCGACGCCGAGCGGTTCGTGATCATCGACGGACGCCGATACTCACATATCATCAACCCCAGGACCGGCCGGCCGATCGAGGATCGGGCGAGCGTGACCGTGGTCGCGCCGGACGGCACCACCGCCGACGTCCTGGAGACCACGGCCTACATGCTCGGGCCGGAAAAGGGCCTGGAATTCATCGATTCCATCCCCGGCGCGGCGGCCGTCTTCACCCGCGAGACCCCCGAGGGAATCCGACGTTACGAGTCGGCCCGGTTCAAGGACGTGCCCCGGGCGCAGCCGCGGCCTGCGCCTTGAGGAGGTCGCGGATTTCCTCCAGCAGCGCCTGGTCCTTCGTCAGCGGCGGGGCCGCGGCGGCCGCCTCCTCCTTCCGGGTCCGCATCACCCAGCCCAGGAACTTCACGATGAAGAAGAAGAGGGCCGCGGCCACGATCAGGAAGTTGACGACCTCGGCCAGGAACTGGCCGTAAGGGACCTGCTGGCCCCGGATCGTCCAAGCCCAATTCTGGTAGCCTTGATTCGAGGGGAGCACGACGCTCAGCAGGGGCATGACGATGCTCTTGACCAGCGAGTCCACGATCTTGCCGAACGCGGCCCCGATGATCACGCCGACCGCCAGGTCGATGACGTTCCCCTTGAAGGCGAACGCCTTGAACTCCTCGGCCAGGGACAGGGCGTGCTTCCTGGGATCAATTCGCGCGACGTTCATGGGAGATCCCTCCGATGGTCGGAATCACGGATCCGCCCCACAGAAGCCGCATATGTCGTGCCGAAGCCGCTCCGGGCGACGCCTGCGAATAGCGCCAGAGGCCCAGGGCGGATCCATCCGGCTCGTCGCGGCGTCCCGATCCCGGTCCCGGCCCGCTCGCTCGCTCGATCGTCACGCTCCGGGTCGAACTCGCGGATTGAACCCGGCGTTCCGACCTGGAGGACTACCAGGGCGGCGTCGACGAGCCTGTCGACGCCCCGCCCTGGTCGGCGTGCCCGCGTCGGGCGTCATCAGCGCTGGTCGATGGGGACGTAGCGCTTCTCGGTGGGGCCGGTGTAGATCTGGCGGGGCCGGGCGATGCGGGCCTTGGGATCGTCGGCCTGTTCCTTCCACTGGGCGATCCAGCCGGGCATCCGGCCGATGGCGAAGATGACCGTGAACATGTTGGTCGGGATGCCGATCGCCCGCATGATGATGCCGCTGTAGAAGTCGACGTTGGGGTACAGGCGGCGGTCGACGAAGTACGAGTCCTTGAGCGCCATCTCTTCGAGCTGGCGTGCGACGTCGAGCAGCGGGTCCTTGACGCCGAGTTGGCCGAGGACCTTGTCGGCGGCCTGCTTGAGGATCTTGGCGCGGGGGTCGAAGTTCTTGTAGACCCGGTGGCCGAAGCCCATCAGGCGGAAGCCGCTGGAGGAGTCCTTGGCCATCTTGATGGCGTCGGCGGCGCTGATGCCCCCCTTGTGGATCTTCTCGAGCATCTCGAGGACGGCCATGTTGGCGCCGCCGTGGAGCGGCCCCCAGAGCGCGCCGACGGCCGCGGCGCACGAGGCGTAGATGTTCGCCTGGCTGGAGCCGACGATCCGGACGGTCGAGGTGCTGCAGTTCTGCTCGTGGTCGGCGTGCAGCAGCAGGATGAGGTTCAGGGCGTCGACCACCTCGGGCGAGGCGACGTGCTCCGCGTACGGGGCCGAGAACATCATGTGCAGGAAGTTCGCGACGTACGGCAGCTTGGAGTCGGGGTAGACGAAGGGGAGGCCCATCGCTCGGCGGTAAGAGCAGGCCGCGATGGTGCGGACCTTGCTGATGAGCTGCGAGGCGTCCTCGAGGAACCGCTCCTCGGGGGACTCGTCCTCGGTGCCCCGGCGGGGGAAGCAGGCGATGGTGTTGACCATCGCCGACAGGATCGCCATCGGCGGGGCGTCGACGAGGAAGCCCTCGAAGTGGTGCCTGAAGGCCTCGTGGAGGGCGGCGTTGCGGACCAGCCGCTCGCGGAAGTCGTCGAGCTCGGCCTGCTGGGGCAGGCGGCCGAAGATCAGCAGCCAGGCGACCTCGACGAACGTCGACTCCCTGGCGAGCTCCTCGATCGGGATGCCGCGATAGCGGAGCACCCCCTTCTCTCCGTCGATGAAGGTGATCGCGCTGGTGCAGGCGCCGGTGTTGCCGTACCCCGGATCGAGGGTGATCAGGCCGGTCTCGGACCGGAGCTTCGAGATATCGAGCCCCAGCTCGCCCTCGGAACCTTCCACGACCGGCAACTGGATCGACCGGTCATTGAACGTCAAGGTCGCAGTCCGCGCCATCGCCTCACACTCCACGCAGTCAAGCCTGCAGGGCTTCCCGCCGACAAGAAGATCTGGTTCGAACCCGCTCACAAGATATTTCATTCTACACGCGGTTTTCGACTTGGGAATGATCCGCCGCCGGTGGAAGAACTTCCCGGTCCGAAGGCTTCGAAGGGATCGCAAAGGGCGAGCGGGACGGATCTTAAAGCCTCTCAATGCGGACGTCGATCGCCCTTTACATTTGCGGGGCGGTCGGGCAAAATGGCGGTTTGCTCGCGGCGCACGCGGAATTCAACGGGGTCGAGGTGCCGAGCCGTGTATGAAGAGGCGATCCAAAAAGCCGACGTCTTGATCGCAGCCCTGGGCTACATGCGGAAGTTCCACGGCCGATTCACCGTGATCAAGGTGGGCGGTTCGGTGATGGAAGATCCCGAATCTCTGCGCGCGCTTTTGGTCGACGTCGTGTTCATGCAGACGGTGGGCATGCGGCCGGTGGTGGTCCACGGCGGCGGCAAGGCGATCACGGTGGCGATGGAGAAGGCCGGGCTGACCCCGCGGTGGGTCAAGGGGCGGCGCTACACCGACGACGCCACGCTCGAGATCGTCGCCCGCGTGCTCGCCGAGGAGATCAACTCCGACATCGAGCGGCACATCAACAAGTTCGGCGGCCGGGCCTCGGGCCTGCACCACAAGACCCACCAGTGCCTCTACGGGCGTCGCCTGTCCATGCCCGGCGACGACGGCGAGCCGGTCGACCTGGGCCGGGTGGGCGAGGTCGTCGAGGTCGACGTGACGCCGATCGAGAACCTCTGCCTGGCCGGCGTCGTCCCCGTCCTCCCCTCGCTCGCCGAGGACGACGACGAGGAGGAGAAGCTCCTGAACGTCAACGCCGACACGGCCGCCGCCGCCGTCGCCCAGGCGCTCCGCGCCGACAAGCTCGTCTTCCTGACCGACACCCCCGGCATCCTGCGCGACCGAAACGACCCCTCCAGCCTGATCACCGGGCTGAACCCGGACGAGTGCCGCGAGCTGATCCGCGACGGCGTGATCGACAAGGGGATGATCCCCAAGGTCGAGGCCTGCCTGACCAGCCTCGAAGCGGGCGTCCGCAAGACGCACATCATCGACGGCCGGCTCCGCCACTCGCTCCTGCTGGAAATCTTCACCGAGAGCGGCGTCGGCACCGAGATCGCCCAGGACGAACACACCGACCGAGCCTCGCCCCAGGGCCGACGACCCGTCCTCGTCCGCTGATCGATTCGAGGCCGATCGCGGCCCCGATCCCCCCTTCCCCGACCCCCCTCGTCCTGGCGCCGCAAAGGCTGGCGGGATGCGACGATCGTCGATCCGTCGCCCCCCTCCCGGAGTCCTTCCCTTGGCACACGCAGAGCACACGCATCCGACCTCGCAGGAGACCATCGCCGAGTTCGACCGCTACGTCGTGCCGAACTACCGGCGCTATCCCGTCTCCCTGGTCCGCGGCGAGAATTCCTGGATCTGGGACGCCGAGGGGAGACGCTACCTGGACTTCTTCCCCGGCTGGGGCTGCAACCTGATCGGCCATTGCCCGCCGCGCGTGGTCGAGGCCGTGCGCGACCAGGTCGGCCGGCTCATCCACGTCCCGAACACGTGGTACATGGAAGCCCAGGGTGAATTCGCCAGAGCCCTCTCCGAGCGCAGCTTCGGCGGCCAGTGCTTCTTCTGCAACAGCGGGGCGGAGGCCAACGAGGCCGCCATCAAGCTGGCGCGGGCCTACGGCCACGCCCGCGGGAAGTTCAAGATCGTCACGATGGAGGGGGGCTTCCACGGCCGGACGTTCGCCGCCCTGACCGCCACCGCCCAGCCCAAATACCATGAAGGCTTCGAGCCCATGGTCCCCGGCTTCGTCTACACCAAGTACGACGACCTGGAAGCCGCCGCCGCCGCGATCGACGACGAGACCGCCGCCGTGATGCTGGAGCCGATCCAGGGCGAGGGGGGCGTCCGGATCCCGTCCGCCGGCTACCTGCCGGGCCTCCGCAAGCTGTGCGACCAGCGCGGGGCCTTGCTGATCCTCGACGAGGTCCAGACCGGCATGGGCCGGACCGGGTCGTGGTTCGCCTACCAGAATCTGGGGGTCGTCCCCGACGTCCTCACCTGCGCCAAGGCCCTGGCCGGCGGGATCGCCGCGGGGGTCATGATCGCCAGGCCCGAGGTGGCGGCGGTGTTCAAGCCCGGGATGCACGCCTCGACCTTCGGCGGCAACCCGATCGCCTGCCGCGCCGGGATCGCGACCGTCGAGACGATCGAAGAAGAAAACCTCCTGGAGCGGGGCCTCGCCATCGGCGAGCGGTTCCGCGGCCAGTTCGAAGCCCTCCAGCTCGAGATCCCCGAGAAGATCCGGGAGATCCGCATCCGGGGGGTGATGATCGGCCTGGACCTCTCCTTCGACGCCTCGGACGTCGTGGCCCGCTGCCTCGAACGCCGGCTCCTGATCAACGCGACCCACGGCCACGTCGTCCGGCTCCTGCCGGCCCTGACCATCAGCGACGAACAGATCGACCAGGGCTGCGCCATCCTGGCCGACGTCTTGCGGGAGGCAGTCATCTGAAAAACTCCAAGAACCGCGGCCCGAAGCTCGCGGCCGTCCCCGACGGCGTGGCCGCCGCGCCGTCTCCCCGAGCGGCCGGCGAGGACCACGCCGGGCCTCGCCACTTCCTCGACCTGAAAGGGATCGACGGCGACCGCGCCCGCGCCCTGCTCGACCGCGCCGTCGCGCTCAAGGAAGGGCGGCTCGAACCCGGCTGGACGCCGCCGCTGCTGGGGAGGAGCCTCGGCCTGGTGTTCGAGAAGCCGTCGCTGCGCACCCGCGTCAGCTTCGAGACGGCCTTCGCCCGGCTCGGGGGGAGCTCGATCTTCCTCCGGGGCAAGGACGTGGGGATGGGGGTCCGCGAGAGCGTGGCCGACTTCGCCCGCGTGATCAGCCAGTACGTCGACGCCCTGGCGGTGCGGACCTTCGCCCACGCCACGCTCGAGGAACTGGCGGAATACGCCACGGTCCCCGTGGTCAACGCCCTGTCGGACGACGCCCACCCCTGCCAGGCCATGGCCGACATGCTCACGCTCCTGGAGTTGAAAGGGTCCCTGCCGGGGATCAAGCTCGGCTTCGTGGGCGACGGCAACAACGTCGCGATGTCGCTGGCCGAGGCCGCCGCCCTGCTGGGCGTGGACTTCGTGCTGGCCTGCCCCGAAGGCTACGAGTACCCCGAGGCGTTCACGGCCGCGTACGCCGCGCGATTCCCGGACGCGCCGCTGCGGGTCTCGAACGACCCCCGCGACGCCGCCGACGGGGCCGACGCGCTCTACACCGACGTCTGGGCCAGCATGGGCCAGGAGCACGAGGCCGACCAGCGCCGCGAGATCTTCTCGCCGTTCCAGGTCGACGAGGAGCTGATGGCGGCCGCCAAGCCCGACGCCGTCTTCCTCCACTGCCTCCCCGCCCACCGCGGCGAGGAGGTGGCCTCGAACGTCCTCGACGGCCCCCGAAGCCGGGTCTTCCAGCAGGCCGCCAACCGCATGTATTTCCAGATGGCCCTGCTCGAATGGCTGGTGCGCGACCGATCGGCCGCCGACCGGCTTCGGGTTTGAAGGAGCGAGACGCCATGAGTCGCAGGGATGGACGCAACGACGACGAGATCCGGCCGGTGCGGATCGTCCCCGGCTTCGCGACCAACAGCGCCGGGAGCGTGCTCTACTCGTGCGGGGGGACGACCGTCCTGGTCACCGCCCAGCACTCCGAATCGGTCCCCCCGTTCCTCGAAGGCAAGGGGGTGGGCTGGCTCACGGCCGAGTACGCCATGCTCCCCGGCAGCACGCCGAGCCGGATCTCCCGGCGGACCGACGGCCGGGCGACCGAGATCCAGCGGCTGATCGGCCGGAGCCTCCGCGCGATCGTCGACCGCCAGGCCCTCGGCCCCTGGACGATCCACGTCGATTGCGACGTGGTCAACGCCGACGGCGGCACCCGGACCGCCGCCATCACCGGCGCGTACGTCGCCGTGGCGCTCGGGCTGCGGAACCGATTCGGCCCGGAACGCGCCGCGGAGGTGCTCAAGGAATCGATCGCGGCCGTCAGCGTCGGGATCGTGGGCGGCAGGCCCATGCTCGACCTGGACTACTCCGAGGACTCCAAGGCCGAGGTCGACGCCAACGTCGTCCGGCTCGGCTCCGGCGGCCTCGTCGAGGTCCAGGGGACCGGCGAGGGGGGCGTCTACTCGCGGCGTCAGCTGGACCAGCTCCTCGACCTGGCCGAAGCCGGCATCGACCGTCTCGGGCAGGTGCAGCGAGAGGCCCTCCAGGGGGGCTGACCGCCGGCCTTTCGATTTTCCTTCCCATTCGATCTGGGCGGTTCCCGGACGTTTTGCTAAAGTCCCGCGCGTGTTCCGCCGGTGGGGTTCGATCGAACCGATCCTCCCCGCCCCGCGCGGCGACCTTCGGAATTCTGTTCGGAACGCCGGACGCCGGCCCTTCTCGGGCCTCGACGCGTCCCGGCCGTCGATGATCCGACAAGGAAGGGGATCGTCCATGAAAAAGCCTCTTGCCATGATGGCACTCCTGGGAGCCCTGGCGGGCGGGCCCGCCTGGGGGCAGGCCCTCCCGAGCGGCGGCCCCGCCGACTCGGCCGAGGACGCGTCGCCGGCCGCCGGCTTCGAGCCGACGCCCGTCGACCAGCTCAAGGCCCCGACGATGGACCTGCCCGACGACCCCGTCGAGCCCTACCTCCTGACGAAGAACAACGGGCCGTTCATGGTCCTCGCCAAGACCTTCCAGGGGCCCGACTCCCAGAAGCTGGCCCTGGCGCTCGTCAAGGAGCTGCGCAACGAATACAACCTGCCGGCCTACATCCTCCGCAACAAGGATAGGCCGGGGGGGAGCAATATCCGAGGCGTCCCGCCCCAGGCCGATCCGCACGTCGTCCAGGCCAACACGAACGTCCCGGAGAAGGTCCGGACCTACGACCAGGCGGCCGTCCTGGTCGGCGACGAGAAGACCGAGAAAGCGGCATCCGCGCTGCTCCACAAGGTCAAGAAGATCGACCCCCGGTGCCTGCAGAACGTCTCGACGATCTTCCACTGGCGGAAGGGCCTGAGCAACGCCATCCGCACCACCAACCCCTACGTCGCGGCCCAGGACCTGTACCCGGCCAAGAAGGATCGCCTGATCGTCCAGATGAACTCCGGCGAGGAGAGCATCGCCTACTGCCCGGGCCGCTACACCCTCCAGGTCGCCGAGTTCGCCGGCCGGTCCACGCTCAACGAGAAGGATCCCACCTTCCAGGGCAACTGGAACCTCCTCAAGAGCCCCCTCCGCACCGCCGCCAGCGACGCCGAGAAGATGGCCAACACGCTCCGCAAGGACAAGGACGTGGCGCAGCTCGGCCAGCCCGTCTACGTCTACCACGACCGGACCTCCAGCAAGGTCTTCGTCGGCTCGTTCGAAGCCCCCGACGACCCCCGCGCCGGGGCCATGCGGGACGCCCTGGTCAAGCTCGCGGTGCCGCTCATGCAGCCGGGCAAGCGGGCGAAGACCCTGGACACGATGATCGCCCCGGCCTCGATGCTGACCGACCTGGAGCCGATCAAGCAGAACTTCCGGAAATGAGCCTGGGGGGGCGTCGTCGCCCCTTCTCGGCCATCTCGCCGTCCGAGACAATAAGTCGCCGCCCTTCCGCATCCGACGGGGGGGCGGCGACTTCGCGTTTTCCGACCCCTTCGCGGCCCCCGGCCCGGGCCGCCGCCCCCGGAACGAAGAGTGATCATGAGCGACTCGACGGCCTCCCGCCTCCCGATCCACCTCGTCCTCGGCTCCCGGAACGTCAAGAAATGCCGGGAGATGGCCGAGCTGATCGCTCCGCCGTGGGAGCGTCGGCCGTGGATGGAACTGATCCGCGTCGAGTCGATCGCGGCGCATCCCGACGCCCCCGAGGTGGTCGAGGACGCCGACACGTTCGCCGGCAACGCGCGCAAGAAGGCGTCGGAGACGGCCCTGGCTCTCGGCCTCTGGGTCCTCGCCGACGACTCGGGCCTGGCGGTCGACGCGCTCGACGGCGCGCCGGGCGTCTTCTCGGCCCGGTACGCGGGCGAGCCCTGCGACGACGACGCCAACTGCCGCAAGCTCCTGGAGGCGCTGGCCGACGTCCCCGACGACCGTCGCGGGGCGGCGTTCCGATGCGCCCTGGCCATCTCCGACCCCGAGGGCCGCATCCGGCTCGAATCCGAAGGGTCGGTCCGGGGTCGGATCCTCCGCGAGCTTCGCGGGCCGGGCGGGTTCGGGTACGACCCGATGTTCCTGATCCCGGAGTATCACAGGTCTTTCGGCGAGCTGTCCCCCCTGGTGAAGCACCAGCTGAGCCATCGCTCGCGGGCCTTCGCCCACCTCCGCGTCGGCCTGGAGAAGCTTACAAGGGAAGTCGCCGCCGGGAACTGATACGTAATGGCTTCGACGACTCGCCTTATCCGAGCGGCCTCGGATGGGCACGGGTTCGGGGACGGACCCGTGGCGCCCAAAGGTCGGTGATCGAGGCGATCTGGCATGATCGGTCCCCGGAATACGAAAACGCCCCCCGACGGTCTCCCGTCGGGGGGCGTTCGCCGATCAGGGAGCGCCGAAAGGCTGACCTGAATCGGAGGGCTGGCTTCTGGCGGGCGATTCGCCCGTCCGGCTCAACGGAAGAGGTGGAGTCCCTTCTTGGCGAAGAACGGGTGCTTGACGTCGCAGGCGTCGCAGGCCGGGAGCGTGGTCATCGGCAGGCTGGTGGCCTGGGGCGAGGCGAGCACGCTCTGGGCCGAGGGGACGATCTGGGCCGAGGGGAGGACCGCCGGCTCGCAGGCGACCTGCACGGGGACGCGGACGCAGACCTCGACCGGGACCTGCTTGCAGACGGTCCGGGGGACGCAGATGGTCTTGGTCTCGGCCACCTGGCGCTGGACGGTCACCGGGCAGTTGACGACCTTGGTGTCGACGACCTGCTTGCAGGTCGTGTAGGGGACCTGGCGGGTGCAGACGACCTGCTGCATCTCGCAGACGGTCACGGGCACCTGCTTGGTCCGCTGTTCGACGACGGTCTCGCAGATGGTCTGCGGGACCTGCTTGACGCGCTGCTCGACCACGGTCCGGCAGGTGGTCACGGGGACCTGGCAGGTGCGGGTCTCGGCGACCATCCGGCAGGTGGTCACGGGGACCTGCTTGCTGCGGGTCTCGGTGACGACGCGGCAGGTGGTGATCGGGACGCGCTTCACGCAGGTCTGCGGGACCATCCGGGTGATCGTGCACGGCACCTGCTTGGCGCGGGTCTCGCGGACCATGCGGGTGAAGGTGTACGGCACCTGCTTGGTCTGCCGCTCGGCGACGTACGTCGTGACCTGATAGGGGTCCTGACGGTACTCCGTCTTGGCGCACATCTTGGTCACGCTGACCGGCACGCAACGGGTCCGGGTCTGGGGGACCATCGAGCAGACCGTGTAGGGGACGGTCTTCGTGCAGGTCTCCTGGACCGTCTTGCAGACCGTCACCGGCACCTGCTTGACGACCTCCTGGGAGACGTACTCGCAGACCGTGTACGGGACCTGCTTGGTCTGGACTTCCTGGACGGTGCGGCAGACGGTCACGGGGACCTGCTTGACGACCTCTTCCGAGACCATCTGGCAGGTGGTGACCGGGACCTGCTCGGTCACCACGGTGGGGACCGTCTTGCAGACCGTCACCGGCACCTGCTTGCGGACCGTCTGGGTCTCATAGACCGTGCACTCGACGTTCTCGACGACCGTCTGGGGGCACATCACCGTCCGCTGGCACCAGGCGCCGGGCGTCTCGACGAGGCAGCCGTTGATGCAGACCGTCTTGCCGGGGACGTAGTACGACTGGACGACCGGCACGCAGACCGTCTTGGAGACCTGCTTGACCACCGTCCTGGGGACGGAGACCGTCTCGCAGACGTCCTTCATGACAGTCTCGGTGACGGTCTGGTTGACCGTCTTGCAGACCGTCTTCATGCTGGTGGTCTGGACCGGGCGGCAGACCGTGTAGCGGCACTCCTTCATGACCGTCTCGCGGACGGGACGGCTGACGGTGTAGGTGCAGGTCTTGTAGGCCGTCCGCTTGACGGGGACCTGGACCGTGTACCGGCACTCCTTCATGACCGTCTCGCGGACCGGGCGGGAGACCGTGTAGGCCACCTGCTTGTAGGCGGTCTGCTTGACGGGCACCATCTCGGTGTACTGCTGGGACTGCATGACCGTCGACTGCACCGGCACCTGGACGGTGTAGGGGACGGTGCGGTAGCAGGTCTTCTGGACCGGCCGCTGGACCGTGTAGCAGACGGTCTTGTAGGCGGTCTCCTGGACCGGGGTGCAGATCACCTCGTTGACGGTCTTGAAGATCGTCTCCTGGACCGGCCGGCAGACGGTGTACGTCACGTCCTTGAAGGACGTCTCGCGCACCTGGCGGCTGACGTTGTAGTAGGTGGTCTTGAGGGTCGTCTCCCGGACGGGACGCTGGACCGTGTAGGCCCGGGTCTCGTAGTGGGTCTCGCGGACCGGCCGGCTGACCGTGTACGCGACGTCCTTCCAGACTGTCCGGGTGACCGGCTTCTGGACGGTGTAATTCACCGTCTGGTTCACCGTGCGGTAGACCGGCCGGTTGACCGTGTACTGCTCATTCCGGACGTGGTTCTCGACGACGTTGCGGACCGTCTGGACCGTCCGCGGCTGCATCACCGTCTCGGTCACCGTCCGGACGCAAGGGATCTGCTGCGTCTCATAGACGGTCTCCTGCACGTTGCGCAGGACCGTCTGACGCTGCATCTGATATTCGACGTGCCCGCCGCATTCCTGGGGCACGGGGCAGTGCCGCAACGAGGCACCGCCCGCATAACTGGCCTGGGCCGGGTGAGTGGCGGCCCCGAGTCCCAATCCTAGGACCGTCAGGGCGAGCCACGGTAGTTTTCTCAACATCGGACGCTCCACGGTACACTCCCGACTGACTTCGGCGCTCATACGACCGTCGGATCCGAGGCTCCGCCTCAGAGACCCTGGGCCGCCAACCAACCTTATTGTTCGTCTCCCCCTGGCCCCCCCCTTCAGCAACTTTATCTAAATCTCCCAATAGCCCTCTCTGCCCAGGATGCACTTCCCTTACATTCGTTACCTCACCAACCCAGCCGGCCGCACTTCCGCGAGAATCAGCCCATCCCCCGGGACCCGCGACCTCCGATTCCCCGCTCCTGCGAACCCGCCGCGAGGGGACGGCGTCCGAACGGAGCCCTCGCCGACGCCTGGTCATCCCGGCCGGTCGTCGGTATTTTCGAGGGACGCGGGGCGGGGTCGTCCCGAGGTTCACCGCCGGTTTCGAGGTCCAGGCCCATGAGCGAAGCGTCGCCGATCGTCGTCCCCCAAGGCTTCCGCGCGTCGGCCGTCAAGGCGGGCGTCAAACCGTCCGGGGGGCTGGACCTGGCCTTGCTGGCGGCCGACGTCCCCTGTACGGCCGCCGGGACGTTCACGACCAATCGCGTCTGCGCGGCGCCGGTGCGCTGGTGTCGGGAACTCGTGCCGTCGGAGACGATCCGGGCGGTGGTGGTGAACGCCGGGAACGCCAACGCGGCCACCGGGGCGCAGGGCGAGGCGAACGTCAGGCGCACGGCGGAGGTCGCCGCCGGGCTCGTCGGCTGCGACGCCCGTCAGGTCCTGATCGCGTCCACGGGGGTCATCGGCCACCAGCTGCCGATGGAGAAGATCGAGGCCGGCCTTCGCGCGGCGGCCCCCGGGCTGTCGACCGATCCGGAGAGCTTCCGGACGGCCGCGCAGGCGATCCTCACCACGGACACGCGCACCAAGATCGTCTCGCGATCGGTCGGCGGGGCGTCCCTGTTCGGCATGGCGAAGGGAGCGGCGATGATCGGCCCCCGGATGGCGACGATGCTCGCCTTCCTGACGACCGACGCCCGGATCGCGCCGGCCGACCTCCAGGCGGTGCTGTCCGAAGCCGTCGAGGAGAGCTTCAACTGCCTCTCGGTCGAGGGCCACACCAGCACGAACGACACGGTGCTGCTGCTGGCCTCCGGGCTGGCCTCCTCCGACCCCCTGCGCGGGGAGGCCCTCAAGTCGTTCGCGGGCGAGCTTCACGACGCCTGCCAGACGCTGGCGCAGGAGATGGCGGCCGACGGCGAGGGCTCGACCCACTTCATCACGATCGACGTCGAGGGCTGCTCCGACCGCGAGGAGGCTCGGACCCTGGCCCGCGCGGTGGCCGACAGCCCGCTCGTGAAGACGGCCATCCACGGCGCCGACCCGAACTGGGGCCGGATCGTCTCGGCGGCGGGCTACGCCGGGGTCCCGTTCGAGGAGACCGAACTCTCGCTCTGGATCAACGGCGTTTCCGTCTACGAGCGAGGCACGCCGACGGCCTTCGACGCGGCCGCCCTTTCGGCGGACCTGCGCGCCAACCGCGCCGTCCACCTCCGCCTGCTTTTCGCGCGAGGCCCGGCTTCCATCCGCTTCTGGACCTGCGACCTGACCGCCGAGTACGTCCACCTCAACGCCGACTACACGACCTGAGCCGGCCGTCCCCATTCGGCCGCGTGGAGACGAAGGCGGGACGAGGGGCGGCGATCCCGGGCGCTTGAGGCGCCCGGGATCGCTCCACGGCTCATTTCACGACGGGCTTCGGCCCGGACTCGGCCTCGGCGGGGGGGGCGGCGGCCGGTTCCTTCGCGGCCTTGCGCTTCACGCGGGCCTGGCCGTAGGGCATGGTCGGCGGCTGGTCGGCGGGCTCGACGAGCTTGTGCTCCCGGTCGAGTTCGGGCTTCTCCAGCACGCTGACGATCCCCGAGGGCCAGACGATCGTGAGCTTGTCGATGGGCTCTGCGCCGACGCCGATGAGCAGGCGGGGGTCGTTGGCGGACTCCATGCTCACGCCCCCCTTGAGCTGGCGGTAGATGGTGCGCCGGGGGGTCTCGACGATGGCCAGCGAGCCGATGGCGTCGCGGTTGCTTTTGGTCCCTTGCAGGGCGAGGCGGACCCAGTGGTTCGTCGTCGGGGTGTCGTTGCGGAGGATCGCGGCGGGGCCGTCCTTCTCGTTGACGACGATGTCGACGTCGCCGTCGTCGTCCAGGTCGCCGAACGCCGCGCCCCGGCCGACGTGCTTCTTTTCGAAGTACGGGCCGACGTCGCGGGTGGAGAGGCGGAAGCGCTTCCCGGCCATGTTGCGGAAGAGGAGCGGGGGCTCCTCGTAGTCGATCGGCTGATTCAGCTCGCGGCGGTTGTTGTCGACGTGGCCGTTGCTGATGAAGAGGTCGGGCCAGCCGTCCTTGTCGAAGTCGGCCAGGGCGGTCCCCCACTTGACGAAGGGCATGGTGTCGGACGCCAGGCCGAAGAAGGCGGTGTTGTCGAAGAAGCCGCGGTTCCCGAAGTTCTGGTAGAGCGTGGCGTATTCCTGCGCGAAGTTGGTGACGAGCAGTTCGGGGAGGCCGTCGCCGTCGACGTCCTCGGCGTCCACGCCCATTCCCGACTGGGCGGAGCCGTTGTAGTCGAAGGCGGCGCCCGAGAGTTCGGTGGCGTCCTCGAAGGTGCCGTCGCCCCGGTTGAAGAAGAGGAAGTTGGGGGTCATGTCGTTGGCGACGTAGAGGTCGATGAGGCCGTCGTCGTTGAGGTCGGCGGCGACGACGCCGAAGCCGTGGCCGTCGGACCTGGGGTTGGGCGTCCGCTTCTTCTCGATCACGTCGACCATCTTCTTGGCGCCGGTCTCGGGGTCGACCTCCTCTTTCTGGCCGACGACCACGTCCGACTCGACCGTGATGGCCTGGTCGTAGACGTCGGTGAAGGTCAGGTCGCCGTTGTTGCGGTAGAGCATGTGCTTCACGCCGACGATGGTGCGGGGCGAGGCGTAGAGCCAGATCTTCTTCTCGGGATCGCCGACGCGCTGGTGGTCCTCGGGATAGTTCCAGCGGCCGTAATTGGCGACGTAGATGTCCAGGTCGCCGTCGTTGTCGAAGTCGAGCATCGCCCCGCCGGAAGACCACGAGGGTCGATCGACGCCGGCGGCCGCGCTCACGTCCTGGAACGTCCCGTCGCCCTTGTTGAGGTAGAGCTTGTTGGGGCCGTAGTTGCAGAGGAAGACGTCGGCGTCGCCGTCGTTGTCCACGTCGCCGACGATGATCCCGTGGCAGAAGCCCCGGTAGCCGAGGCCCGATCGCTCGGTCACGTCTTCGTACCGGCCCCCGCCCAGGTTCTTGTACAGGCGGTTCGGCCCCTTCTCGGCGGTCCCCAGCGGCAGCAAGGTCTGGGTGGCGAAGTAGAGGTCGAGCAGGCCGTCGCCGTCATGGTCGAAGACGGCGACGCCGGAGCCGTTGGCGGTGGGGAAGTGCTTCTCATCGTTCATCCCCGAGAAGTGGACGAAATCCACCCCCCATTCCTGGGCGACCTCGGTGAAGCGGAACGGGCTCGACTCGGTCTGCTTGGAGAGGGTCGCGGAGTCCGAGAGCAGGGTCACGCGGTCGCCGGCGATGGAAGAGACCGCGCGGGCCGGCTTCTTCGCCGCCGCCGAGGTCGACGACCTGGCGGCGGTCTTCCCGGCCGGACGTGTTGCACCGGGGCTTGCGGTCCCGGCGGGTTCGGAAACCTCGCCGTCGCCCTCCTTGCCGCAACCCGCCACGGCGAGGGCGAGAGCGGCCCACGCTGCAACCCCGAAGATCCAAACCACGCGGCCGCCGCGTGGTGACTGGCCTCGACGAATCGTGCATCCCATGACGGGCCCTCGCATCGCCCGCGGGACTCCGACGGGGATGACCTTCGCTGGAGAATGGATGGAGTAGGACGATCGGCCGACGGACCGGGCCGGGGACCTCGCCCCTCGCAAGGCGAGGAGTCCGGGAGGAGGCGGCCGCCGCCTTACCGATCGTACCACGCCCCCTTGCTCCTTGGCGATCCGGTCCCCCGGGCGGTCCGAAGTGGGCCGCCTCGGATGAACCGATGCCGGCTGGTACGGGATTCGCAACACTGCAGGCGACAAGTTCCGGCAAGGCCCGCGCATCCCCCCCATACGACCAGCGAAACCTTGGCGCGGCTTACGCAGTCCAACCAGACGGTGTATCTTTCAGATAACCTTGAGAACCCGAAACCTCCGTGTATCCGTTGACATGCTCAGGTTGTCTCCGCAACGTCGAGGGGCACCCGGGAAACCGTCAACTCGATGCCGCGCCCGAGCGATAGACCCTTTGATCGGCCTCTCCACGGAGGGCGGAAAACCACCCTGGGAGTTTATTCATGCAACGACTCGTATCGACCTCGGTCCTGGCGGCGATCGCCGCGGCCCTGGGTCTCTTCGGAACGCCGAGCGCATCGGCGGCACCGGCGCCCTCCACCTATGCAAACGTCGAGAAAGCGATCCGAGACGTCAACCATGCCTGGGACCGCAAGGACGTCCCCAGCGACCCCAACGCCCCGGGCTGGGGGGTCTTCTTCGAGGCCATCCTCGGGCAGCTCAAGACGTATTCGGAGGCCCAGACTCCGGAAGCCCGCCTCGTCCCGTTGAACCAGCTCTACCAGATGTCGGCCGCGCTGGCGCCCGTCCCCTGGCAGCCGGCCCAGACGATCCGTGAGGAGCTTCGATCCTGGCTCCGCCCCCGCGTCCAGCTCGCCTGGGCCGAGCGTCGGCTCAACGACCGGCTCCGGGGCCTCCCGCCCACCGACGATCCGGCCCTGCAGGCGAACCGCCAGCGATGGGTCGATTTCGTCGGCGAGGACCTCGGCCAGGCGCTGTCGAAGTACCACGCGGCGTCCACGGTCACCCAGCGGCAGGACGGCCTGAAGGAGATCCACCGCGCCCTGGGCGAGTTGAGCGAGCGGAACGCCGCGCAGCCGTGGCAGCCCTCGGCCGAGCTTCAGGCCGCGATCAACGGCCTGTTCAATCAGCCGAACCTCGACATCACCGCCGACCTCTCGATCGTCCAGCCGATCTTCGACGCCAACCTGGTCACCACCGGCCCGGTCTACCGCAAGGGCTACTGGTCGCAGGTGACGGCCGGCCCCAAGACGGGCTTCGGCCTGCTCCCCAGCGATGACGGCATCCTCTTCTACAACAAGCAGCTCCTCCAGAGCACCACGCCGATCCACGACTTCCAGAACCAGGTGGCCGCCGACGACCAGGGCCGTCGCGCCGCCCGGATGTACCAGTTCTCCGCGACCTCCCTCGACTGGGCCGAGCAGACGGTCTACGCCCTGATCAGCAGCGGGGGCCTGTCGCTCACCCCGATCGCCTCGCACAACGTCAACGCCCAGATCTGCACCACGCCCCAGGCGGGCGGCGGGTTCATGCGGGCGATCGCCGGGCTGGTCGGCTACAACCAGGACCGGATCACGAACGAGGCCTATCAGAAGGCGCTGGCCGAGTTCCGGCAGCGAATCCCCCAGGAGGCCCAGGAGGAAGCCCAGGAGCGGATCGCCGGCGAGATCGCCCAGCGCAACGCCCAGATCCAGCAGTACCTGATCGGCGACAACCTGCTGGCCATTCAGGAGTTCCTCGTCTCCGGGCTGTCGATGCGGTCTCGGCCCGACGCCGTCTACGTCGGCGGCCTGTTCCAGTCCCGCACCGGCGACGCCCAGCGCGGGGCCGACGCCCCGCAGCCGGCGCGGCTCGCCGCCCCCGACGCCGGGCTGACCGCCGACATCCACGTCGGCTCGGTCCTCACCAGCGCGGTCGACGCCCTGTTCCGCCGGCCGGGGGTCCAGAACGTCCAGAACGTCATGATCGTCACCCATGACGTGCCCCCCGGCACGCCCCCGGCCCAGGCCGTGACGATCACCACCAACGTCGACTTCCCGACCTACCTCAAGGCCGTCGAGGAGGCCGTGAAGGCCAAGAACCCCAAGGTCCAGGCCCTGCGGATCCGCCGCCCGGCCCAGCCGCCCGAGTTCGCCGCCGACGCCCGCGGGTTCCTGGTCGCCCTGGTCAAGGACATCGAGATCGACCTCCCCGCCCCCGACCCGTCGACCCAGGCGGGCTCGGCCCTCGGCGCCGGCGCCAAGGTCCTGCGCATGAAGCTGCCCCAGGCGGAGATCGCGCTCTCCTACAACGTGGAGCCCCGCTCCGCGACTTCGTACCACGTCGGTGGCAAGATCGAGGACATCACCGTCCCGCCGACGGCCCAGGTGCTGGCGATCCGCGACGCCGAGGCCGAGGCCGAGGCCAAGCCCCTCAACCGCTTCAGCGGCGCCCTGGTCATCACCGCCGTGCTCGGCCGGCTCCGCACCCAGCCGCTCGACGCGAACCTCGACAACGTCCGCCTGCCGGGCCTGGCCATCCAGTCGGTCTCGCCGGTCGACCCCTCGGGCTGGGTCCGCGTGAACCTCGTGCGGACGACCGAGGAGACGCCCGTCGTGGCCCCGGTCGTCGACGCGACGCCGACGCAGCCGGCCGCCCCGGAGACCGTCGCGGTCGACGCGACGATCCCGATCCAGGTCCAGGTCCCCGCCCAGGCGGCCGTCGTCACCTACGAGCAGCAGTGACCCCGGCCCGATCCCTGATCGAAGCCGCCTGAATCCACGGCCGAGGCGTCCCGGAACCAACCCGCGACGCCTCGGCCGTCTTCGTTTTCGAAGCCCAGCGCCTGATCGGCTCGCCCCCTCGGCCGGCGCTCAGTAGACGACGGTCTCGGCCGCGAGGGCCTCCGGGGTGATGGTGCGGATCGCCTCGGCGGCGCGTTGCACGTCGGCGCGGGAGACGTCCAGGTGGGTGCAGGCCCGGATGGTTTGCGGGCCCAGCGCGGCCACCAGGACGCCGTGCGATTTCAGGTGGGCGGCGATGTCGTCCGCGGTCCCCAGCTCGGGATCGACCGCGACCCAGACCAGGTTCGTCTCCACGCCGTCGAACTCCAGGGCCAGCCCCTCCACCTCCTCGAAGACGTCGGCGAGCAGCCGGGCGTGGGCGTGGTCCTCGGCCAGCCGATCGACGTGGTGGTCGAGCGCGTACAGGGCCCCGGCCGCCAGGATTCCCGCCTGGCGCATCGCGCCTCCCAGGAATTTGCGGAGCTTGCGAGCCCGGTCCATCGCCTCGGCCGTCCCGGCCAGGGCCGAGCCCACCGGCGCGCCGAGGCCCTTGGAGAAGCAGATCGAGACCGTGTCGAACCAGCTTCCCCACTCGTCCGCCGGGACCCCCGAAGCGACCACGGCGTTCATCAGCCGGGCGCCGTCGAGGTGCCTCGCCAGGCCCTCCCCCTTCGCCCACCGCGAGACGGCCGTCACGTCCTCGATCGGGTGGACCCGGCCCCCTCCCCGGTTGTGGGTGTTCTCCAGGGCGACCAGCCGGGTGCGCACCATGTGCAGGTCGTCGGGCCGCACCTCGTCCTCGATATCCGCCAGCCTGAGCAGGCCCGCATCGCCGGGGAAGGTCCGGGCCGTGACGCCCCAGTGACGGGCGATCCCGCCGGCCTCCCACAGGTAGAGGTGGGAAGACTCCGCGCAAAGGAGTTCGTCGCCGGGCCGGGTGTGGAGGCCCACGGCGATCTGGTTGGCCATCGTGCCCGAGGGCGTGAACACGGCCGCTTCCTTGCCGAGCAGCGCGGCCGTCCGGGCCTCCAGCGCCCGGATCGTCGGGTCCTCGCCGTAGACGTCGTCGCCGACCTCGGCCTCCGCCATCGCCCGGCGCATCGCGGGGGTCGGCCTGGTCACGGTGTCGGACCGGAGGTCGATCGGCGGTCGGCTCATCGGCTGCATCTCCCCTGGGGCGTTCGGGTTCTCGACGACCGCGATTGTCCGGCCCGGCGGCCGGCGCGGTCAACCCGGAACCTTCGCCGGTCGACGTTCGCGCCGCTTCCTCGTATCCTGGAGGAGACCGCCGACCCTCCCCCACTTCCCCCCCCCGAGGAACCGCCCGGATGGGCTATCGCTCGCTCGCCGAATGCGTCCAGGACCTCCGACGGACCGGCCAGCTCGTCGACGTCGACGAGGAGGTCGACCCCCATCTCGAAGTCGCCGCGATCCAGCGCCGGGTGTATCAGGCGGGGGGGCCCGCGGTCTACTTCTCTCGGGTGAAGGGGACGCCGTTCCCCATGGTCGGGAACCTGTTCGGGACCATCGACCGCGCCCGGTTCCTGTTCCGCGACACCCTCGAATCGGTCCGCCGACTGGTCGAGGTGAAGGTGGACCCCTCGGCGGCGATGAAGCGGCCCTGGCGCTATCGCGGCCTGCCCGCGACCGCGCTGCGGCTCCTCCCCCGAAAGGTCCGCCGGGGCCCCATCCTCGCGCACCAGACGACCATCTCGCAGCTCCCCGCGCTGACCTCCTGGCCGGACGACGGCGGCCCGTTCGTCACGCTGCCGCTGGTCTACACCGAGGACCCGGACCGCCCCGGGCTGGCGCGGTCGAACCTCGGAATGTACCGAGTCCAGCTCTCGGGGAACGCCTACGAGAGGGATCGGGAGGTCGGACTCCATTACCAGATCCATCGCGGGATCGGCGTCCACCACGCGGCGGCGATCCGCCGGGGCGAGCCGCTGCGGGTCAACGTGGTGGTCGGCGGGCCCCCCGCCATGAGCGTCGCCGCCGTGATGCCGCTCCCGGAGGGACTCCCCGAGCTGGCCTTCGCGGGGGCGCTGGGGGGGCGTCGCGTGGCGATGGTGGCCCCCGAGGGGCGGCTGGCGATGCCCGCCGAGGCCGACTTCGTCATCTCCGGGATCGTCGACCCCGACGCCCGCAAGCCCGAGGGTCCGTTCGGCGACCACCTCGGCTATTACAGCCTGGCCCACGACTTCCCCTTCCTCCGGGTGGACCGGGTCTATCATCGCGAGGGGGCCGTCTGGCCGTTCACGTCGGTCGGCCGCCCCCCGCAGGAGGACACGACGTTCGGCGAGCTGATCCACGACCTGACCGGGCCGATCATCCCCACCGTCCTTCCCGGCCTCCACGCCGTCCACGCCGTCGACGCCGCCGGCGTCCACCCCCTGCTCCTGGCGATCGCCAGCGAGCGCTACGTCCCCTACGCCGAGGTCCGCCAGCCCCAGGAGATCCTGACCGTCGCCAACGCCGTGCTCGGCCAGGGTCAGCTCTCGCTGGCCAAGTACCTCCTGATCGTCGCCCGCGAGGACGACCCGGATCTGGACATCAACGACATCGCCGCCTTCCTCCGCCACCTGCTCGAACGGATCGACTGGACGAGGGACCTCCACTTCCAGACCCGGACCACCATGGACACCCTGGACTACTCCGGCCACGGGCTGAACCAGGGCTCGAAGGTCGTGATGGCCGCCGCCGGCCCCAGGCGCCGGGAACTTCCCCGCGAGCTTCCCCCCGGCTTGCGGCTCCCCGACGGCTTCCGCGACCCCCGACTGGTCATCCCCGGCGTCCTGGCCGTCTCCGGCCCGAAGTTCGAGCCCGACGCCACCCGGATCCGGGAGTTCTCCGCCTCCTTCGGCCCCGACGACCCGATCCGGGCCTTCCCGATGATCGTGGTGGTCGACGACGCCGAGTTCACCGCCCGCAACCTCACGAACTTCCTCTGGGTCGTCTTCACCCGGTCCAACCCGGCCGTCGACGTCCACGGGATCGGCGAGTTCGTCCAGGACAAGCACTGGGGATGCACCGGCCCGCTCGTGATCGACGCCCGCATCAAGCCCCACCACGCCCCCCCCCTGATCGACGACCCCGAGACCGAAGCCCGCGTCGACCGCCTCGCCGCCCCCGGAGGCCCGCTGCACGGCATCCTCTGAGACCCCCCGGCCGACGTCGCGGCGATTGGGTTCAAAATTGGGTTCGTTCGCGCGCGGTCGAACGAACCCATCGGACGTAAACCATTGCCACCAAATAGGTTTATCTGGATACCGCCGCACCATGGATTGGCTTCCTTCGGCGTTTTTCGCCTCGGCGACCTTGTTCGGCGGGACCGGAAGGTCATCTGAAGCCCCTGCTGCCGGCATCACGGCGATTGGGTTCAAAATTGGGTTCGTTCGCGCCGCGGCCGGACGAACCCATCGGACGCAACTTCTTATTTTCAAAGTCCTTTTGATAGATCCAACCGCCCCGTGGATTGGCTTCCTTCGGCGTTTTCTCCTCGTCGATCTCGTTCGCCGGGGTCGGGTGGGCGGTCGACATTCGACCGTCTCGGCACCGCGTGCAAGGCGGCGTCGAGGAGGAGGCGCGACGGAACGCCCCACCAGGACAATGCGCCCGGTCCGGCGGTCGCGAACGAGATTCGGCGTGGAGAGCAGGGCCATGCCCCGGCGGCGGCATTTGACGAGCCGGTCAAGGGGCGATAGACTGAGTCTCCCTTGGAAGAGAGGGGGGTGCGCGGTCGTTGCGCGAAGACCGTCAGGACTCGGGCTTGCGTTCGCTCCTCGCGGGCGTTGCGCGGCGTCGGGCTCGTCGTGTTCGCGTCAGGCTGGATCGGCACACAGTACCCATGTGACCTCGTTTCCATTCGACCCTGGCAAGGCCGCCCCGGGCGCGACGCTCCGGGGAGCGCGGCTGGATCGAAATCGTCGTCAAGAGAGGTGGAATTCGTGTCTTTGGTCGTCAAAGATCTGATCGACGCCGGCGTACACTTCGGCCACCGGGCCAGCCGCTGGAACCCGAAGATGAAGCCGTACATCTACGGCAAGCGCAACCTGATCCACATCATCGACTTGAAGGAGACGGTGCGCGGGCTGCTTCGCGCCACCAAGTACTTCCACAAGGTCGCCTCGCAGAACGGGCTGATCCTGTTCGTCGGAACCAAGCGGCAGGCTTCCGAGACGCTCGTCGAGGAATGCACCCGCAGCGGCATGCCCTACGTCACCGAGCGTTGGCTGGGCGGCACGCTGACCAACTTCCGGACGATCCGCAGCCGGCTGGAACGGCTTGAGGAGCTGGAGACGATCCTCGACGGCGAGCAGGCCGCGAGCTACTCCAAGAAGATGATCTCCACGCTCACCCGCGAGCGTCGGAAGATCGAGCGTAACCTCAGCGGCATCCGCAACATGACGCGGCTCCCCGAGGCCCTGCTGGTGGTCGACCCGCGTCGCGAGCACATCGCCGTCGCCGAGGCCCGCAAGCTGGGCGTCAAGGTCGTCGCGCTCCTGGACACGGACTGCGATCCGGACCTGGTCGACCTGCCGGTCCCGGCCAACGACGACAGCATGCGGTCGATCGAGCTGCTGATCAAGCGGCTGAACGACGCGATCATCGAGGGCAAGGCCATCGCCCCCGACCTGCCGCCGCAGGTGGAAGAGCGCGAGGAGCGCGGCCCGCGTCGCGGCCGTGACGACCGTGGCGGTCGCCGTGGACCCGGCGGTCCCCGCGACGGCATCCGCATGGGCGGCGGCGGCGGCAGCGGCCCCGTCCCCCGTCGGGCCCCGGACAGGCCCCGGTCCCGGCTCCGGCCCCCGTCGCCCCCGCCCCGGTCGCCGAAGCGGCCCCGGCCGTCGACGCGGCCCCGGCCGCCGACGCAGCCCCTGTCGCCGAGGCGGCTCCCGTCGCCGAAGCGGCCCCGGCCGTCGAGTCGGCCCCGGCCCCTGTCGAGCAGCCCGCCGAGTCGGCGTCCGCCGAGCCGAAGGACGAGGCCCCGGCCGCCGAGCCGACCGGCGAAGGCGCCTGACCCTCGCCCCGCGAGGGTCCGCCATCGGACCATCAACCGGCCGCCGTCTCCGCGACGGCGGCCGGCCCCTCGCGCCGTCCCGATCCCCCCGATCGGCCAGCCGATCCGTTTCGACGGTCCTTCGACCGACGCTTCCCGGGATCGATCGGACGCGCGACACCCCCCGCACAGATCCGCTCGAAGCCACGAGTCGACCGAAAGCAAGAGGAGAGTTCCCGAATGGCCGCGATCACGGCTCAGGTTGTCAATGAGTTCCGCAAGAAGACCGGACTGGGCCTGATGGAGTGCAAGAAGCTCCTGACCGAGGCCGACGGCGACCTGGCCAAGGCCGAAACCCTGGCCAAGGAGCGTGGGCTCAAGCAGGCCGAACTTCGCGCCGGGCGCGCCGCCACCGCCGGCCGCGTCGAGGCGTACATCCACCACGACTCGAAGTCGGGCGTCCTGGTCGAGCTGAACTGCGAGACCGACTTCGTCGCCCGCAACGACGAGTTCAAGCAGCTCGCCAAGGACCTCGCCCTGCACGTCATGGCGGTCAACCCCAAGTACGTCCGCCGCGAGGACGTGCCGGCCGACGCCGTCGCCGAGCAGAAGCGGATCTTCATCAGCCAGGTGGCCGACAAGCCCGAGGCCATCCAGGAGAAGATCGCCGTCGGCAAGCTCGACTCGTGGTACGCCGAGTCGGTCCTGATGGACCAGCCGTTCATCCGAGACGACACGAAGAGCGTCAAGGACGTCATCATGGCCGTCAACGCCCGCGTCGGCGAGAACATCTCGATCGCCCGCTTCGCCCGCTTCATCGTCGGCGAGGCTCGCTGAGCCGAACTTCGACGCGCCGGACGCCTTCGGCCCTGGCGTCCGGCGCGTTCGTCCCCCCGCTCCGAGGCCGGATGGACCCCTCGCGCCGCCCCGATCCGCAATGAAGGAAAAGGACATGGACTCCCCCGCCTCGACCGAGCGCCCCGCCTTCCGACGCATCCTCCTGAAGCTCTCCGGCGAGAGCTTCTGCCGCCCCGGCGAGGGGGGGATCAGCGTGGAGGAGGTCAGCCGGATCGCCCGCCAGGTGACGCGGGTCGCCTCGCTCGGCGTCGAGATCGCCATCGTCGTCGGCGGCGGCAACATCCTCCGCGGCGCCCAGCTCAGCCGGGGCTCGGACGTCATCAAGGAGGCGACCGCCCACTACATGGGGATGACGGCCACCGTCATCAACGGCCTGGCCCTCCAGGACGCGCTCGAGAGCCTGGGCTGCGAGACCCGGCTCCAGACCACGATCCGGATGGACGAGATCGCCGAGCCGTTCATCCGCCGCCGGGCGCTCTCCCACCTGGCCAAGGGCCGCGTCGTCGTCCTGGCGACCGGGACCGGCAGCCCGTTCGTCACCACCGACACCGCCGCCGCCCTCCGCGGCAAGGAGTTGGGGGTCGACGTCCTCATGAAGGCCACCCGCGTCGACGGCGTCTACTCGGCCGACCCCGAGAAGAACCCCCACGCCCTGCTCTACGAGTCCCTCTCGTACGACCAGGTGCTCCGCGACGAGCTCAAGGTCATGGACATGACGGCCATCGGCATGTGCATGGAGAACCGGCTGCCGATCCTCGTGTTCAACTTCAAGAAGGAAGGGAACATCCAGCGGGCCGTCTGCGGCGAGCCGATCGGCACCTGGGTCGGCGTCTCCCCCCGGCCTCGGGCCGGCGCGGCGGCCTCCGCCTGATCCCGGCCCGACCCCTCCGAACCGCCCCGCTCCTCACGCCAGCCCCCAGGGGGCCTTTGCCCGCAGGCCGCGATCCGGGTAAGCTGGCGGATTGATCGCGCGGGCGTCCGACGTCCCACGTCGACGCCCGGGCCTCTCCGTTCATTCCGATTCGATCCGACCCGATTCAACGCGTCCGCCGACGAGCCTGGGAGCCGTTCCGATGAGCATCGAAGAAATCGCCCTCGAAGCCGAAGATCGGATGGAGAAGAGCGTCACCCTGCTGATCGACCAGCTCCGGGGCATCCGCACCGGGAGGGCCAACGTGGGGCTCGTCGAATCGGTCCGGGTCGAGTACTACGGCTCGTTCACCCCGCTCAAGCAGCTTGCGAACCTGAGCACGCCCGAGCCCCAGCAGATCCTGATCCGCCCCTTCGACCCCTCCGTCGTCGGCGACATCATCCGGGCCATCCAGGTCAGCGAGCTGGGCCTCACCCCCAACTCCGACGGCAAGGCCGTCCGCCTGAACATCCCCCCGCTCTCCGTCGAGCAGCGCAAGAAGCTCGTCGGTCGCGTCAAGGACCTCGCCGAGGAGGCCCGCGTCTCGATCCGCAACATCCGCCGAGACGCCAACAAGCAGGGCGACCAGGAGCAGACCGACAAGATCCTCACCGAGGACGACCTCACCACCTGCAAGGAAGAGATCCAGGCCCTCACCAAGAAGTTCGAGGGCAAGGTCAACGACCTCGCCGAGAAGAAGTCCGCCGAGATCCTCGAATCCTGATCCGCCCCCCGGGGAGAGGAAAATCCGACGTCTCCCCGCCGCTCTCTTGACCCACGCCCCCGAGGATCTCTATAGTGGGGAACCCCGGGGGCGAACGGCTCCCAGCCTCAATCTCCGGGCGATTAGCTCAGTTGGCTAGAGCGCATGCTCGACACGCATGAGGTCACAGGTTCGAATCCTGTATCGCCCACTCCCTCCGCCTCGTCCCGGGACGACGCCAGGTCGTCCCCCTTGCGTCGACCGAGTCCCCCCTCGCTCGACGCGTCCGAACTCGTCGTGGCGTACGCCAGGTCCGTGGACGTGCAGTCCGAGCCGAACGGCGGCGTCGGGCCAGGAACGTCCGGCGAGCGCTCGGTCCGTCGCCGCTTGATGACGGGGACGAATGGAAGCCGCACCTGAAGGCGGAACGGACGTCGGATCGAGACCCGCCGACGTCCGCTTCAAGCTCCACCGGCCCGCCCCGGATCAGGTGGGCAGACAGCCCCTCGACTTCATCAACTCGATGATGCGGTCGACGCATTCATCCACATTGATTTGATCGGTCTGGAGCACGAGGTCCGGCGATTTTGGTTCCTCGAACGCCGCCGTCACGCCGGGCATCTGCGCGATCTTGCCCTCGTCGGCCATCCGATACGCGCCGCTCTGGTCGCGATCTCGGAGCACTTCCATCGGCGCGGTGCAGTAGACCTCCAGGATGCGGTCCCGGCCGATGAGCTGCTTCGTCCGTTCGCGTACCGCCTCATGGGGTGCGACGAAGGCCGCGATCGTGATGATCCCCGCGTCGTTGAGCAGTTTCGCCACCTCGGCCGACCGCCGCAGGTTCTCCGAGCGGTCGTCGGCGGTGAACCCCAGGTCGCGGTTCAGCCCCTGGCGCATGTTCTGGCCGTAGAGCACCGTCACCGCCCGGCCCTCGTCCCACAGGCGGCGTTCCAGCCCGAAGGCGATCCGGCTCTTGCCGCTGCCGGTCAGGCCGACCAGTAAGACCGTGACCGGCACCTGGTGGTAGCGCTGCTCGCGCTCGGCCGGCTCGACCAGGCTTCCGCGCTGCTTGAGGCGGGCCGCCGGCTCGGACGCCCAGACGTCGCCCGGCGGTCGACTCCCGCCGGCCTCCAGGATCATGCCCGCGCCGACCGTGTCGTTCGTCAGCCGGTCGATGAGGATGAACGCCCCGGTCGCGTGATTGATGGAGTAGGGGTCGCAGGCCAGCGCCCGGGTCAGGCTGAGCTGGACGTGGCCGACCTCGTTCAGCCCCAGGCGGGTGATCTCGCGGTGCTCCAGGGTGTTGACGTCGACGCCGTAGCGGAAGGCCGAGACCTCCGCCGACACCTGCCGCGTGGTGTGCTTGAGCGTGTACGATCGGCCGGGGACGAGCGGTTGCTCGGTCATCCAGACCACCATCGCCTCGATCTCGCTGGTCAGGTGCGGCTGGGAGTCCGGCCGCACCAGCATGTCGCCGCGGCTGACGTCCACCTCGTCGGCCAGAGTGACCGTCACCGCCTGGGGCGCGAAGGCTTCTTCCAGCTCGCCGTCGTAGGTCACGATCGACTTCACCCGGGTGCGCGTGCCCGACGGCAGCACCACGACCTCGTCGCCCTTGCGGACGATGCCGGACGCCACGGTGCCGGCGAAGCCGCGGAAGTCGAGGTTGGGGCGGATGACGTACTGCACCGGGAACCGCATGTCGGTCATGTTGCGGTCGCTGGCGATGTGCACCGTCTCCAGGTGGTCCAGCAGCGGCGGGCCGGCGTACCACGGCATCGCGTCGCTCTTGGCGACGATGTTGTCGCCCTTCAGGGCCGACATGGGGATGAAGGTGATGTCGCGCAGCTCGAGCTTGGCGACGAAGCCGGTGTAGTCGTCCTTGATCCGCTCGAAGACGTCCCGCGAGTAGTCGACGAGGTCCATCTTGTTGACGGCGACGACGACGTGGCGGATGCCCAGGAGCGACACGATGAACGAGTGCCGGCGGGTCTGGGTCATGACGCCGTGTCGGGCGTCGATCAGGATGATGGCCAGCTGGCACGTCGAGGCGCCGGTGGCCATGTTGCGGGTGTACTGCTCGTGGCCGGGGGTGTCGGCGATGATGAACTTGCGGCGGTCGGTCGAGAAGTAGCGATAGGCGACGTCGATGGTGATCCCCTGCTCGCGCTCGGCCTTCAGGCCGTCGGTCAGCAGGGCGAGGTCGACCTCGCCGGCGCCGGTGGTGCCGACCTTCTCGCTGTCGCGCTTCACGGCGGCGAGCTGGTCCTCATAGATCGTCTTGGTGTCGTGCAGGAGCCGGCCGATGACCGTGCTCTTGCCGTCGTCGACGCTGCCGCACGTGAGGAAGCGCAGCAGTTCTTTCTTCTGATGGCGGGCGAGGTAGGAGTGGATGTCTTCCTGGCTCAGGTCAACAGCTTGCATCTTCAGAAGTACCCCTCGCGCTTCTTCTGCTCCATCGACCCCGTCTCGTCGTGGTCGATCATCCGGCCCTGCCGCTCGGAGTTCCTGGCCAGCAGCATCTCCTCGATGATCTCCGGCAGCGTCGTCGCGTCGCTTTCGATCGCCCCCGTGAGGGGGTAGCAGCCCAGGGTGCGGAACCGCACCCGCTTGAGCATCGGCTCCTCGCCGGGCCGCAGCCGCATCCGGTCGTCGTCCACCATGATGAGCGTGCCGTCGCGTTCGACGACCGGGCGGACCTCGGCGAAGTAGAGCGGGACGATCGGGATGTTCTCCAGGTGGACGTATTGCCAGACGTCCAGCTCGGTCCAGTTGCTCAGCGGGAAGGCGCGGATGCTCTCGCCCTTTTCCACCTTGGAATTGTACAGGTCCCAGAGCTCCGGCCGCTGGTTCTTGGGGTCCCACTGGTGGAGCCGGTCGCGGAAGCTGTAGACGCGTTCCTTGGCCCGGCTCTTCTCCTCGTCGCGACGGGCGCCACCGAACGCGGCGTCGAACTGGTAGTGGTTCAACGCCTGCTTGAGCGCCGCCGTCTTCATGACGTCGGTATGCGTCTTCGATCCGTGGTCGAACGGGTTGATGCCCTGTTCCACCCCTTCCTGGTTGACCCAGATCTTCAGGTCGAGCCCCTGCTCGCGGCAGAACCGGTCGCGGAACTCGATCATCGCCCGGAACTTCCAGGTCGTATCGACGTGCAGCAGCGGGAACGGGAGCCGGCCTGGGTAGAACGCCTTCTGCGCCAGCCGGAGCATGACGGCGGAGTCCTTGCCGATCGAATAGAGCATCACCGGCCGCTCGAACTCGGCGGCGACCTCGCGGATGATGTGGATGCTCTCCGCCTCGAGCACTCTCAGATGGGTCAGGTTGTAACTGCTGCTGATCATTCCCTCTCCTCTTACGACCTCGCTCTCCTCGATCCTATACGAAACGCCCTCGGTCGGGTAGAGGCTCTTCACGGGCGGGCGTCCCGCGCGACTTCGGGGCTTCGCTCCGCCGCGTGGAAACCGGCTCGACGGAGGGGCCGAGACCACCGGGACCGGACCGCACGAGGCGGTTCGGAGCGGATTGATGCTCCCGGGGATTGACCGCCGGCCTCGAGGTCTCTATATTAAGGCTCCCGGGGCGACAAGCTCCAAACCAAGGGACCCCGGGCGATTAGCTCAGTTGGCTAGAGCGCATGCTCGACACGCATGAGGTCACAGGTTCGAATCCTGTATCGCCCACTCATTCCGACCCGGTTTCCGCGACCCATCTCCCTTCCTCTTGAGATTGGTCGCGGCGAAACGCCGGTCGTTCAGGAACTTCGATGAGAAGGAAGGTCGAGCCGATCCGGGCTCACCTTCCTTCCTTCGTTTCGAAGCCCCGTGCGATGGAAGAATCGGCGCAGCGGCGATTTCGACGAAGAAGCCGTCGAAGGACCGCCCTGCGGGGCGAGCCTCGACGGCTTCCGGTGGATCGAACGGCTTCCGGTCGGGTTCGGCCGGGCCTGGTCAGTTGCCGACGACGAAGTGGGCGTCGCTGGCCTCGGGGTCGCTGACGATCCGGCCGATGAGCTCGAATTCCAGCTTCTGGTTGAACGGCAGCTTCACGGCCAGGGCCTTGAGGGGCATCAGGAACTGGGCGCCCTGGAAGGGGATCGGGAAGACGTTCGAGCCGACCAGCGAATTCAGCGGCTGCAAGGCCTCCAGCCCCTTGATCGACGGCAGGCGGAACGACGACTTGATCGCCTTCGCGTCGGTCTTCACGGCCTCCGTCGCCGGTCGTTCCGGCGGCTGAGGAGTCGGGGTTTCGATCGCGGGCGTCGCCGGGGCCGAGCTCGGGGCCGGGGCCGCGTCCTGGTCCTTGTCCGGGGCCGGGATCGTCGGCCTGGCGGCGGGCTTGGGCTTGCGGCGGGACTGGGGGCTGGGGACGGGCTCGGAGGAGGCGTCGTCGGCCGCGGCGGCGGGCTCCTCGTCTTCGGGGAGGGCGGGGAGCGGCGCGGGGGTGCCGTCGACGTGGACGCCCTGCGGGAGCGTGCGGCTGGGGAGTTCGGGGAGGGCCGCCGCGGTGCGCGGGACCTCGGGGCGATCCGTCGTCGCCGGATGGGCGTCTTCGGGCGCGATGCCGGCCTGGGGAGGAGCCGGCGTGTCGTCGTCGGCGACCTCGGCCGAGATCACGGCGAGGTGTTCGCGGACGACGGCCCTGCCGTCGGCGTCGGCCACGGTGTGCGGGCCGAAGGCGACGACGAGGACCTCGCCGTCGGGGATCAGCCACTCGCCGGCGGCGGCGGCCCGGCCGACCTCGGGGATCTGGACCTGGGGCTCGGCCGGAGTCCAGCTCGCCCGGCCGGTCGCCTCATCGGTCTTGGCGGCGGGGGCGGCTTCGGCCTGGCAGCAGGGCGACTTTTCCTTGCCCTTCTCCTTGCACTGGGCCAGGATCGCGATCGCCTTACTGGGATGATGGTTCGCCTTCACGGCGTCGGCGTCGATTTTGGGGTCGGCGTCCATCGAGGCCGAGACGGTCACCGTCACGGCGGCCGGCTTGTCGCAGTCGGCGTGCACGTGGGCGACGGCCTTTTTGTCGGCGGGCGACCCAATGTTGTGGACGCTTCGGACGTCGACGTCGTCGATGACGACCTGGGCCAGCACGCCCTGGTCGAGCTTGCGGCCGACGATGGTGGCGGCGAGGCCCTCGCGGACCTTCTCGGTGATGGGTCGGGGGGCCTTGTCCTTGCCCTTCCAGACCACCTGCGTCACGAACTCCTGGTTCTTGCGGGTGGTGATGTGGACGGGGCTCTGCGCCTTCCCCTTCACCGCGACCGGGGCGACGGCGACGCCCTGGTCGACGCCGGAGAGGCGGTCGAGGAAGTCGTCCGGGGAGGTCCAGACGCTCACGGCGTTGTGCTGGGCGACCGATTTCAGCCCGGCGCCGGCCTGGCGCCAGTCGAGGCCGCGCACCGCGACGGAACGAATCCGGTAGGTGATTTCCGGCCTGGCGGCTTCATCCGGCGGCGAGCCTGCGCCCGCGGCGGCCAGGGCCGCGGCCACCCATCCTAGTGCGACGCCCATGCGACGACCTCCATTTCGTCTTGTCGATCCTTGAAGCGCATCTCGACCGAGCCCGGTCAAATCGGGGCGGATCATACGGCCGTCGCTCGGGGCGGTCAACCGCGGCTCCCGGCCTTTCCGGGCCGGAACTTGAGGAATCTAGGAAAAAGGTTCCGGCGCGGCCGATGTCAGGCGTCTGGCAAACCGAGGCCCGGGACCGGACAATCGAGGGATCGGGGTGCGACCGCGCGGTCGTTGCGAACGCCGTCGCCTCGGGAAACGCCTGGAATCGCCATGTCGCCGAATACGTTGTCGCGCGGAGAAAATCTGGATCGCGTCCGCGCCGGGGGGATCTGGGACGTCGTCATCATCGGCGGGGGCGCGACCGGGCTGGGGGCCGCGGTCGATGCGGCCTCGCGAGGCTACCGGACGCTCTTGCTGGAGGCGGTCGACTTCGCCCACGGCACGTCGAGCCGGAGCACGAAGCTGGTCCACGGCGGGGTCCGCTATCTCGCCCAGGGGAACGTCCCGCTGGTCCGCGAGGCGCTCCGTGAACGCGGCCTCCTCGCGCGCAACGCCCCGCACGTGGTGCATTCCCGCGACTTCATCGTGCCCGCGTACCGCTACTGGCAACTGCCGTTTTATGGGATCGGGCTCTGGCTGTACGACCGGCTGGCGGGCCGCCTCAGCCTGGGCCGGTCGAGATGGCTCTCACGCGCGGAGGTCCTGCGGCGGACGCCGACGATCCGCGAGTCCGGCCTTCGCGGCGGCATCCTCTACACCGACGGCCAGTTCGACGACGCCCGGCTGGCGATCTCGCTGGCCAGGACGGCGGCCGACCTGGGGGCCTCGATCCTCAATCATTTCGCGGTGGTCGGGCTCGTCAAGGAGATGGGCCGGATCGTCGGCGTGCGGGCGAAGGACGAGGAGACGGGCGAGACCTTCGAGATCCGCGCGCGGTCGGTCGTCAACGCCACGGGGGTCTACGTCGACGCGGTGCGGCGGCTCGACCAGCCCGACGCCTCGGCCCTGCTGGCCCCGAGCCAGGGGGCGCACATCGTGCTGGACCGGTCGTTCCTGCCGGGCGATGCGGCGGTGATGATCCCCAAGACCGACGACGGCCGGGTCCTGTTCGCGATCCCCTGGCACGACCGCACGCTCATCGGGACGACCGACGTCCCGCTGTCGGCCACGCCCCGCGAGCCCCGGCCGCTGGCCGAGGAGCTGGAGTTCCTGATGGAGCACGCCGGGCGGTATCTGAGCAAGACGCCCCGTCGCGAGGACGTGCGGAGCCAGTTCGCCGGCCTCCGGCCGCTGATCAACGCCGAGGCGGGGCGCGGCGGCCAGACCAAGAAGCTCTCGCGCGAGCACGCCGTCGTCGTCTCGGACTCGGGCCTGATCACGATCACGGGAGGGAAATGGACCACCTACCGGGTCATGGGCCGCGACGTCGTGGACCACGCGGCCGAGGTCGGCGGCCTGCCGCGCAAGCCCAGCAAGACCGAGTCCCTCCATCTCCACGGCTGGACCGAACACCCCGCCGCGAAGGAGGAAACCCTGGCGCTCTACGGCTCCGAGGCGGCCGACATCCGGGCGATCGTCGACGCATCGCCCGAAGCCGGTCGGAAGCTGCACGAACGGCTCCCCTACCTCGAAGCCGAGGTCGTCTGGGGAGTCCGCCACGAGGCCGCGAGGACGATCGAGGACGTCCTGTCCCGGCGCACCCGCGCCCTGTTCCTGGACGCCCGCGCCTGCATCGAAGCCGCCCCCCGGGTCGCCGCGATCATGGCCGAGGAGCTGGGCGAGGACGAGGCCTGGCGCGATCGCGAGGTCTCGCGGTTCCTCGCCCTGGCCGCCACCTACCTCCCGGCGTCCGGCGAGGGATCGTGACCGGACGAGCGGCGGGGCCGAGATCGACCCCCGATCGCGGCTCAGCGCCAGAAGCAGTCCATGGGGTCCTTGGCGATGTATTCGAGGGCGTCGTCGAGGGTCAGGACGACGTCGCCGAAGTCGCCGACCGACCGCCAGCGCTCGTTGAAGACGTTCCAGTAGAGGACCGCGAACCGGCCGTCGGCCTGGGGCCGAAGCCGAGCGAGCGGCTCGCCGCAGTCCTCGCGGAAGAGCGTGTAGCCGTGGCGGTCCTTCCGGACCCCCACGCCGCCTCCCATCATCCCGTCATAGGCCGCGATCCGATTTTGCACGAAATCGAGGATGACCGGGCGCGGAGCCGCGACGGCGCCCCCCTGACCCTTCCCGCTCCCGGAGGACTTCCGACCGCCCGACTTGCTGGATTTCATGTCCGAGATCCGGTGAGAACCGGCCCCCTCACTGCGAAGTGATCCGCGCGTCCCGCCCCGGCGTTCGATTCCCTAGAATCATCCCGACCGCCCCAGCTCGAACGCAAGGATAATCCGCCGCACCCAAGCGACATTTGTTCAGATTATCCGCGAGGATCCCGGCCGAGGGAACCCCCGATCGAGGCCGTCACGCGGAATGGGCTTGCCACCGGCGCCCTTCCGGCGGACCTTAGAGGATGTCAGCTTGGCCCCCCCAACCCGTCCGGGTCCGGGAATCGGAGCCAATCCACCCTTCCAGGAGACGCCGCCCGGACCGATCCGGGCGTTGCGAAAGACCAATGTCCGACCAGACGCTACTGACCCTGTGGGACGACGTCCGCACCAAGACTCTCGACGTGCTCAAGGGCCTGGACGACGTACACGCAAGATGGGCGCCGCCGAACCTTCAGAACTCCTGCCTGTGGCACGCCGGCCACAACTTCGTGGTGGCCGAATTCCTGGCCTCGCGGGCCCTGGGAGTCCCGGCGCAGCTCCCCGAGAACTGGCTCAAGATGTTCAGCTGGGAGAGCAACCCGGCGCATATCCGCACCGAGGAATGGCCGCCGCTGGCGGTGGTGACGACGGCCCTGTCGGAGCAGCACCGACGGCTCCGCGAGGTCTTCGCCGGCCTGACGCCGGACCAGCTCGACGCCGCCGACCCGGGCAAGCCCGAGCGCTCGGCCCGCCGCACGATCCTGATCGCCATGCAGGATGAGGCCCGCCACATCGGCGAGGTCATGCTGCTCCGCAAGATGATGACCAAGACGTTCGTCGTCGCCGGGACGTCGTTCGCCTGATCCGCGATCGCGATCGAAATCAGCGCCTCGCGGGCGCGACGACCGGATCGCCCGCGAGACGGCCGAGGCGACGCTCCAGCACGGGGGCGATCGCCTCGGCCGCGATGCGATGCCCTTCCTCCGACCAGTGGGTGTCGTCGGGGAGATAGGCCAGCCCGCCCGACGCGGCCGACGCGCGGAACGGCCCGGTGAGGTCCACGAAGCCGACGTCCGGCGCGATCTCCTCGACCGCCCGCCGAAGGTCGTCCGGCAGGTCGTCGGACGGCCAATCGTTGCAGGGGGAGTCGGCCGCGAACCGGCAGAAGTCGCGGTAGACCCGCAGCTTGGCGGGCACGAACGCGACGACCAAATCGACGCCGTTCTCGCGGCAGAGCGCGTACGCGTCGGCCAGGATGGCCTGCACCCGCTTCAACTCGGGCGAGTCCCCGCGCGGGAAATCCGGTCCCCCGGACCCATGCTGAATGCCCGTGCCGAAGTAGAGCGGGATTTCGCGACCGTCGCGGTCGTGGAACAGCCCCGTGTACGCCTCGGCGGGCCGGGTCGGATCGGGACGGATCCAGTTCCTGATGAGGAACCCGAGGCCGTTGCGGGCGAAGCTCCGGCCGTAGGCCCCCTCGGCCCGGCGGCTGTCGAGGATGTAGCGCAGGTTCTTCTGGTTCGCGTCGTACTCGTGAAGATCCTGGAGGTCGTTCCCCTCGTAGAAGGCCCAGACGCAGGCGGACGGCCGATAGCCCACCCCGAAGCGTCTGAGGACGTTCCACTCCTGCTGCGGGCCGTAGCCGGTGCGTCCCAGGTTGACGACGCCCCGGCCGAGGAGCCCCGCCAGCCGGGTCGTCACCAGGTCGTCGGCCTCGACATGGAGCCCTTCGATGAACGAATCGCCGACGACCACGACGTCGGAGCGGTCGGCGTCGGTCGGGTTTCGGAAGCCGTTGGCGTCGGTGATCAGCTCGCAGTTGTACCGCC